>CAWCPG010000024.1:0-88745 GCA_963797325.1 uncultured Actinomycetota bacterium | reverse complement strand
GAGCAGCTGACCGACCAGATCAAGTCCGACGGACACACCCCGTGGTGCATGGGCATCGAGTCCGACACCGCCACCGGCTGGCCGGCCACCGACTGGTTCGAGACGCTGATCATGAAGCAGAACGGCGCGGACGTGTACAACCAGTGGGTGCAGCACAAGGTGCCGTTCAGCTCGCCCCAGGTCCAGCAGGCCGCTGCTGAGTTCAGCAAGCTGCTCTTCACCTCCGGCAACACGCTCGGGGGGCAGAAGGCCATCCCGAGCAACAACTTCGGCACCGCCGGTAACCCGATGTTCCAGGACCCGCCCAAGTGCTACATGTACATGCAGGGCTCCTTCATCACCGGGTTCTTCCCGAAGAGCACCCAGAAGAACCTCGACGCCAACGTCGGCGTGTTCGGCTTCCCGCCGGCCACCGCAGGTGGCGAGAACCCGGTCGAGGGTGGTGGCGACCTGATGACGATGCTCAACGACTCGGACAACGTGAAGACGGTCGTCAAGGACCTGTCGGAGACCTCGATCGGCAACGACGCGGCCCCGAGCAGCTCGTTCATCTCGCCGCACAAGGACTTCGACATCAGCCTCTACCCCAACGAGGTGACCAAGACGATCGCGAAGTACCTCTACGGCGCGTCGACGTTCCTGTTCGACGGGTCCGACTCCATGCCGGCGCAGGTCGGCACGGGCTCGTTCTGGAAGGAGATGACCGCCTGGATCAGTGGCCAGGAGGACATCAACACTGCGCTGAAGAACATCGACGCGAGCTGGCCGAGCTCGTAGTCGAGGCCTGACGAGACCGGGGGCGCGGGCGCGGCGCCCGCGTCCCCGGCTCGGGTTCCAGCTCTCCTCGCCGCACCCCGAGCCGAAAGGGAGACCACCCGTGTTTGGTAAAACCCTGACTGCCCTGATCACCGTCATCGCCGGTATCGGTGCGGCCCTGCTGCTCTACTGGATCCTCAACAAGATCGCCGAGCTCCTGCCGGGACGGTGGGAGGACCGGATCAAGCCCTACCTCTACATCCTCCCGGCGTTCGCCGCGATCTCCCTCTATCTCATCTACCCCGCGGTCCTGACCTTCATCAACAGCTTCAAGGACAACCTGTCCCGGCAGTGGGTCGGCACGAGGAACTACACCGACCTCTTCCACGATCCGGCGTTCAGACAGACGCTGTTCAACACGCTGCTGTGGATCATCATCGTCCCGATCGTGACGGTGATCCTGGGCCTGATGGTCGCGGTCCTGACCGACCGTCTGAGCGCGCGGGGCGAGAAGCTCACCAAGACCATGATCTTCCTGCCGATGGCGATCAGCCTCATCGGCGCCGCCACCATCTGGCGGTTCGTCTACGACGCCGAGCCCAAGGGTCAGCCCCAGATCGGCATCCTCAACGCCTTCATCGGGATCTTCAACTGGGGCCCGGTCGCCTGGCTGCAGAACAGCAACTTCCACCTCAACAGCATCATGCTGATGATCATCTTGATGTGGGCCCAGGTCGGCTTCTCGATGGTGCTGCTGTCGGCGGCCGTCAAGGGCGTCCCGGTCGACACCCTCGAGGCCGCCCGGATCGACGGCGCCGACGAGCGTCAGATCTTCTTCAGGGTCGTCGATCCCCCAGATCAAGGGCACCCTCATCACGGTGTTCATCACCGTCACCATCACCACGATGAAGATCTTCGACATCGTCTACGTCAACACCAACGGCAACTTCAACACCAACGTGCTCGGCAACCAGTTCTACAACGAGATCAGCACGTTCGTGAACTACGGCGCCGCCTCGGCGATCGTCGTCATCTTGATGATCGCCGTCATCCCGATCATGTGGTACCAGGTAAGGCACTTCCGGGCCGAGGAGGCAGCATGACCGACACCGCCAGCACCCAGGCCGCCGCGACCCCGGGCAGCAAGCCGAGGAAGAAGGCGACCGCCTTCGACAAGAACCCCGCCAAGGCCGGCTGGCTCACCAAGCTGATCCTGGGCCTGATCTGCCTGCTGTGGATGATCCCGATCCTCGGCACGTTCATCACGTCGTTCCGCACGCTCGACGCGGTCAACAACAGCGGCTGGTGGACGGTCTTCCGTCATCCGTTCACCATGGACCTGACGCTCCACAACTACCACGAGGCCCTGTTCGGCAACGCCCACATGGGCCGGGCGTTCATCAACAGCATCGCGATCGCCCTGCCCGCGACGTTCATCCCGATCCTGATCGCGGCCTTCGCGGCCTACGCGTTCACGTTCATGGAGTTCCCGGGCCGTGACGTCCTGTTCCTGACGATCGTCAGCATGCTGGTCGTCCCCAACTACGTGGCCTTCATCCCGATCCTCAAGCTCTACCGGAACTTCGGGCTGAACGGCACGTTCCCGGCCGTCTGGTTGGCCCATATCGGCTTCGGCATGTCGTTGGCGATCTACATCCTGCGCAACTACATGGCCACGCTGCCCAAGACGGTGATCGAGTCGGCGAAGATCGACGGAGCCAGCCACTACCAGACGTTCTTCCGTCTGGTGCTCCCGATGTCGGTGCCGGCGCTGGCGTCGTTCGCGATCTTCCAGTTCCTCTGGGTCTGGAACGACCTGCTGGTGGCCCTGGTCTTCATCGGGCCCGGAGACAACGAGCCGCTGACGGTGAGCCTGACGCACCTGAAGACGACCTTGGGACAGGGCTGGGAGGTCACCACGGCCGGTGGCTTCCTGGTCATGATCGTGCCGATCATCGTGTTCTTGTCCCTCCAGCGGTTCTTCATCCGCGGCCTCACCGCGGGAGCCGTCAAGGGCTGACCGCAGCCGACGTGCATCGACGCCCGGGCAGCCCATCGCTGCCCGGGCGTCCTGCGCCGAGACCCGGCCCGCCGCCCACGACCTCAGGACGTCCTCGATGCTCTTCCCGTCCGGTGACCCGCACCGGGCCCACGCACCTGCCTCGAGCTCGACGTGGCGCAGGCCGGACTGCCCCTGGTGACGTGGGCCGGCCACGCCGCGCGCGGCCCGGCGTCCGCGGGCGACGTCCCCATGCCCGGGCGCCCCGGCATGCCGCTGCTCGGCGAGCACGCCGGGGGTCGCTACACGCGCCCGCACCTGCGCGGCCATCGCCTACGGGCCGGAGGTGGCGCGGGACGGGCCTGGACGACGAGCTTCGAGACCCAGTCGCTCGAGGCCACCCCCGACGCCCTCCTCCTGCGGGCGACCGACAAGCACGCCGAGCTCGAGATCGTCCTGGAGCTCGAGGCGCTGGTCGGCGGGTCGCTGCGCGGCCGTTGGACACTGACCAACGTCGGCGACTCGCCGTACGTCCTGGACGGGCTCGAGGTCGTGCTGCCGGTCGCCGACCACCTCACCGAGTCGCTCGACTTCACCGGACGCCACGAGCGCGAGCGCACCCCCCAGCGCCGACCCGTCACCGACGGCCTGTGGCTGCGCGAGGGCCGCGACGGCCGGCCCGGTCTCGACGCGGCCACCATGGTCGTGCTGGGCACCCCGGGCTTCGGTACGACGACCGGCGAGGTGATGGGCGTCCACGTCGCGTGGAGCGGCAACAGCGTGCTCCGCGTCGAGCGCGACGCGGCCACCGGTACGACGGTCGGCGGGGGTGAGCTCCTGCTGCCGGGCGAGGTCGTGCTCGGTCGCGACGAGAGCTATGCGACGCCGTGGGTCCACGTGGCGACCGCCGACGACGGGCTCGACGGTCTCGCGGCCGCCTGGCACACCTGGCAGCGGTCGCTGCCCGCGCACCCGAGGGTGCAGCCGGTGGTGCTCAACGTCTGGGAGGCGGTCTACTTCGACCACGACCTCCAGCGCCTGCTGGGCATCGCCGACCGGGCGGCGCGGGTCGGGGTGGAGAGGTTCGTGCTCGACGACGGGTGGTTCCACCGCCGGCGCGACGACACCGCCGGGCTCGGCGACTGGTGGATCGACGAGAGCGTCTGGCCCGACGGGCTGATGCCCCTGATCGAGCACGTGCGGGGGCTGGGCATGGAGTTCGGGCTGTGGTTCGAGCCCGAGATGGTCAACCCCGACTCCGAGCTGCTGCGGACGCACCCCGACTGGATCCTCGCCGCCGGCGCGTTCCGGGCACCGCGCGAGCAGCGGCAGCAGCAGGTCCTCGACCTGACCCGGCCGGAGGTCTTCGCCTTCCTCTACGAGCAGGTCTCCTCGATCCTGGCGACCCATCCGATCGACTACGTGAAGTGGGACCACAACCGCGACCTGCTCGAGGCCGGCACCGGCCGCCTGGACGGCACCCCGGCCGTGCACCAGCAGACCCTGGCGTTCTACCGGCTGCTCGACCGGCTGCGTACGGCGTTCCCACAGGTCGCCTGGGAGTCGTGCGCGTCCGGCGGTGGCCGCATCGACCTCGGCGTTCTCGAGCGGGTCGAGCGGGTCTGGACCTCCGACATGACCGACGCCCTGGCTCGCCAGCAGATCCAGCGCTGGACCACGCAGCTGGTGGCGCCGGAGTACCTCGGGGCGCACGTCTCGTCGCCCACCTCCCACACCACGGGCCGCACCCTCGAGCTCGACTTCCGGTGCGCCACGGCGCTCTTCGGCGCCTTCGGCATCGAGTGGGACCTCACCGAGGCCAGCGACCAGGACCTCGACCGGGTCACCGCCTGGGTCCGCCGGCACCGGGCACTCCGCCCGCTGCTGCACTCCGGGCGCGTCGTACGACCGGAGTCGCCCGACCCCGCCGTGCTGCTGCACGGCGTCGTGGCCGCCGACCGCTCGGTGGCGCTGCTGGCGCACGTGGCGCTCGACGAGAGCGCCCACAACCGGGGTGTCGCCGTCCGGGTGCCCGGGCTCGACCCCGACGCGGCCTACCGGCTGAGCTGGGAGGGCCCGGTCACCCGTTCCGCCGTCAGCATGTCGGCGCCGCTGCCCGAGATCGGCCCGACGGGTGGGGTGGAGGTGACCGGCGAGGTGCTCGGGACGCGCGGGTTCTGGATCCCGCGCCGTCGCCCGGAGACGGTGACGCTGGTCCGGCTCGAGCGCGCCTAGTCCTGCCGGCGCAGACCCTTGCCGCGGACGGGCTTGCGGCTCACGCTGACCCCGCCCATGATCGCGAAGCCCTTGATCCGGACGACGGGGCTGTCCGCGGTGAGCTCGGCGGGCACGTCGTCCGACGGGCCGGAGTAGCCGCCCAGGATCCCCACACCCTCCATGATCACGTGGGTCTGGGGGTTGACCTTGATGTCGGCCCCGCCCATGACCGCGTTGATCGTGATCGTGACCTCGCGAGCCGCGAACTGCGCCTGACGCAGGTCGAGGTCGGCACCTCCCATGAAGGCGGCGACGTGCAGGTGCTGCGGCACGACCCACACGCCCTTGCGCTCGAGCCCGCCGAGGATGGCGAGGTGGCGCTCCTCCGCCGGACCGGGGACGACCGACGACGGCGTCGCCGCGGCCGGTCGGCTCGGCAGGTGGCTCGCCGGTGTGGTCGGGAGGTCGAGCGTGATCGGCACCAGGTCGGCGTAGGTACGGGCGGCGTACGTCGCGTCGAGGCGCTGGTCGAGCTCGTCGAGGTCGATCCGGCCCTCGCCCGCGGCCTCGCGCAGCACCTCCGCCACCTGGTGACGGTCCTGGTCGGAGATCCGCAGCTGCGACGGGTCCGGCGTGTCCATGGGGCTCAGGGTAGTCGGCGTCCGCGGCGGGCGCCCGCCACGGCGAAGCGGGACCCGGCACCCCTCATCGGGGCTTGGTCGCGACCACGACGTCGCGCACGATGGCCTGGTCGACACGGTGCTCGAGGCCGCGGTAGGCGGGGGTGTCGACCGGCACGAGTCCGGCGTCGGCGAGCACCGCGCACGTGTCGTCGCGCGGGCTCGTGCGGACGTTGACCGCGATCCCGATCGCGCCGCCCGGTCGGAGCACGGTCGTCCAGCCCGGCACTGCCGCGGCCAGCAGGTCGAGCGGGCTGCGCCGCAGTGCGCCGCCCGACCGGCTGCCGTGCTGCACGCCGTACGGCGCGTCGGTGACGATCGCGTCGACCCCGGCGGCCCGGTAGATCGTGGGTGTCTCCAGCGTGTCGGCCTGCGCCACGCTGACCGTGATCGTGTCACCGGCCGCCCACGCGTCCTTGTCGACGGCGAGCTCCGCGTCGAACCGCCGCCCGAGGGTCCGCCCGTCGCGCCGCAGCCGGCTCGTCCCGGCCGTGTGCTTGAGCCGCTTCTCCTTCAGCCAGCGCGGCAGGAAGGCGGCGTAGGCCTCGACGTCGCGCTCGTCGAGGTCGACCCCCGCGGCGTGCCAGCCGTACATCAGGGCCTGGTTGAGCGTCGTACCGCGGCCACACAGCGGGTCGAGGACGTGGAGCCGGTCTGTGAGCATGCGGTCGGCGGCCGCGGAGGCGAGCACGGTCACGTTGAGCAGCAGCTTGGTGAACAGCTCGTTGGTCTTCCCCTGGTACTTCAAGATCGTGAGCAGGTCGTCGTCGAGGCAGTCGAGCCGATGCAGCGCGACCGGCCGCAGCGTCGCGCCGTCCCCGGGGTCTCGCTCCGGGACGCGCTCGAAGAGAGCGAGCGCGGTGGAGACGTTGGCGAGGTGGGCCAGAGCCGACTCGTCCAGGTCGCCCTCGAAGGTCACGTAGTCCACGCCGGCGATCTGCTCGGTCCGGGCCCGACCGAGCCGGCCCGAGAGCACCGTCTCCTCGAGGATCGCGAGCTCGGCGACGGTCAGCGGAGCCGCCGCCCGCGCGTAGACGCGGTTGGCCGAGGGCGACACGAGCAGGGCGTACGAGCTCACGGTGGTCGAGACTAGGGCCGGTTTGCAAGGATCGGGCTCTCGCCCCACCCACTCTCGGCTCGCACGAAGGAGTGCCGCATGCCAGAGGTCGACCGTCGCAGGTTCCTCCAGCTCACGGGCGGGAGTGCTGCGCTGTCCCTCTTGACCCCGTCGATCGCCCGCGCGGCGTCGATCCCGGCGTACCGCCGGTCCGGCTCGCTCGACGACGTCGAGCACATCGTCGTGCTGATGCAGGAGAACCGCTCCTTCGACCACTACTTCGGCACCATGCGCGGGGTCCGGGGGTACGGCGAGCCGCACCCGGCCGAGCTGTCCACGGGTGCCCCGGTGTGGCGGCAGCCGCACGGGAAGAAGGAGGTGCTGCCCTTCCGGCCCGACCTCGACGACGTCGGTCTGGCGTTCATCCAGGACCTCGACCACGAGTGGGAGTCGGGGCACGAGGCCTTCAACGGCGGACGCTACGACCGGTGGATCGCGGCCAAGGGCGGGGCCACCACGATGGCGCACCTGCAGCGCTCCGACGTGCCGTTCCACTACGCGCTGGCCGACGCGTTCACCGTCTGCGACGCCTACCACTGCAGCATGCTGGGTCCGACGAACCCCAATCGCTTCTACCTGTTCACCGGTTGGGTCGGCAACGACGGCAAGGGTGGCGGCCCCGAGGTCGGCAACACGTTCTTCCCGGCCTTCGACTGGTCGACGTACCCCGAGCGGCTGCAGAAGGCCGGGGTGACCTGGAAGGTCTACCAGGACATCGGCGACGGGCTCGACGCCGCACACATCTGGGGGTGGACCCTGGCCGACCCCTCGATCGGCAACTACGGCGACAACGCACTGCTCTACTTCAAGAACTACCAGGCGGCCACCAACCCCGGTGACCCGCTCCACGACGGCGCCCGGACGGGCACCGAGGTCAAGACCTCGGGCACGTTCTTCGACCAGCTCACGGACGACGTCATGCACGGCAACCTGCCGCAGGTCTCGTGGATCGTGGCCCCGGAGGCCTACAGCGAGCACCCGAACTGGCCCGCCAACTACGGCGCCTGGTACGTCTCCCAGGTCCTCGATGCGCTGACCAGCGACCCCGATGTCTGGGCCAGGACCGCGCTGTTCTTGACCTTCGACGAGAACGACGGGTTCTTCGACCACGTGGTGCCGCCGTACCCCAACGTCGGCTCGCTGCGGGGCGCCTCGACGGTCCGTCTCGACCACGAGCTCTACCCCGGCGGCGCCGACGGCGCGCCCGGACCCTACGGCCTGGGCGTCCGGGTCCCGATGACGGTGATCTCGCCGTGGAGCACGGGCGGCTGGGTGTGCTCCGAGGTCTTCGACCACACCTCGATCATCCGGTTCATCGAAACGCGGTTCGGGGTGCGCGAGCCGAACATCACGCCGTGGCGGCGCGCGGTCTGCGGTGACCTGACGTCGGCCTTCGACTTCAAGGGCTCCTCGGCCTCCGTGTCCATGCCCACCTACTCCACCGAGCCGACGGTCCTGACCCACCAGCCCGACTACGTCCCCACCCCGCCGGCCGTCCAGCGGCTGCCCAGGCAGGAGCCGGGCGTCCGTGCCTCGCGGCCGCTCGGCTACAAGCTCCTCGTCGACCTGCACGTGTCGGCGACCGGGCTCGACTTCACGATCGCCAACCGCGGACGTCTCGGCGCGCAGCTCCAGGCCCGCTCCCACGACGTGAAGGGCGCGCCGTTCAGCTACACGGTCGGATCGGGGCACCACCTCTCGCCGACGCTGAAGGCCAAGGGCCCCTACGACATCAGCTTCCACGGACCCAACGGGTTCTTCCGCCGCTTCGCCGGGAACACCGCCCACCCCGTGCTGGAGGTGCGTGCCCGCCGGCGGGCCGGGAGGCTCCTGCTGACCCTCCACAACCGGTCCGGCGAGGCACTGCACGTGAAGGTCGCGGACGCCTACGCCGACGACCGCACCGTCCGCGTGCCGAAGGGTGCGAGCAAGGAGGTCCGGGTCCCCCTGGCCCCCACCCACGGCTGGTACGACGTGCTGGTCACGGTCGTGGGCCACCCCCACCTCAAGCGCGCCTTCGCGGGACGGTTCGACAACGGGCTGCCCAGCACCAGCGATCCGCAGCTCGGCCGCTGATCATGCCCCGCCGACCGACCCGGCGAGGGTGGCGATCGGCGCGGGAGGTCGAGGAGGGTCCCGCTCCGGGCCGAACGGAGTGAGGGACCGAGCGGCCCGTCGAGACCAGCCGACGCGGGTCTAGCCTGCTGCCGTGAACGATCCAGAGTTCCGCTACTCCGACCTGCTGCCGATCGGCGCCGACGGCACGCCGTACCGGCTGATCACGACCGAGGGCGTGTCGACGTTCGAGGCCGGTGGCCGCACCTTCCTCACCGTCGAGCCGGAGGCGCTGCGACGGCTGACCGCCGAGGCGATGCACGACATCGCCCACTACCTGCGGCCGGCCCACCTCGCCCAGCTGCGGAAGATCATCGACGACCCCGAGTCGAGCGCGAACGACCGCTTCGTGGCTCTCGACCTCCTGAAGAACGTGAACATCTCCGCCGGCGGCGTGCTGCCGATGTGCCAGGACACCGGCACCGCGATCGTGATGGGCAAGAAGTCCGAGGGCGTGCTCACCGGCGCCGACGACGGCGAGGCGATCAGCCGGGGCGTGTACGACGCCTACACCCGGCTCAACCTGCGCTACTCCCAGCTCGCGCCCCTCACCATGTGGGACGAGAAGAACACCGGCACCAACCTCCCGGCGCAGATCGAGCTCTACGCGACGGCCGACCACGACGGGGTGCCGGAGTACAGGTTCCTCTTCATGGCCAAGGGTGGGGGCTCGGCGAACAAGTCGTTCCTCTACCAGGAGACGAAGGCCGTCCTGAACCCGACGCGGATGCTCAGCTTCCTGGACGAGAAGATCCGCTCGCTCGGCACGGCCGCGTGCCCGCCGTACCACCTCGCCGTCGTGATCGGCGGGACCAGCGCGGAGTTCGCGCTGAAGACGGCGAAGTACGCCTCGGCGCACTACCTCGACCAGCTGCCGACCTCGGGATCCCTGTCCGCGCACGGGTTCCGAGACCTCGAGCTCGAGGAGGAGGTCTTCAAGCTCACTCAAGGTTTCGGTATCGGCGCCCAGTTCGGCGGCAAGTACTTCTGCCATGACGTGCGGGTGATCCGGCTGCCGCGTCACGGCGCCTCGTGCCCGGTGGCGGTCGCGGTGTCGTGCTCGGCCGACCGCCAGGCGCTGGGCAAGATCACGCCCGACGGGGTGTTCCTCGAACAGCTCGAGACCGACCCGGCGTCGTACCTCCCCGAACCGACCGACGAGCATCTCGAAGACGACGTGGTGCACGTCGACCTGAACCGGCCGATGGCCGAGATCCTGGCGGAGCTCACGGAGTTCCCGGTCAAGACCCGGCTGTCCCTCAACGGGCCACTCGTGGTGGCCCGCGACATCGCGCACGCCAAGATCAAGGAGCGGCTCGACGCCGGCGAGGAGATGCCGTCGTACCTCCGCGACATGGCGGTCTACTACGCCGGCCCTGCCAAGACCCCCGAGGGCTACGCGAGTGGCTCGTTCGGCCCCACGACGGCCGGGCGGATGGACTCCTACGTCGCGCAGTTCCAGGCCGCGGGCGGCTCGATGGTGATGCTGGCCAAGGGCAACCGGTCGAAGGCCGTCACCGAAGCCTGCGCCGCCCACGGCGGCTTCTACCTGGGCTCGATCGGTGGCCCCGCCGCCCGCCTGGCGCAGGACTGCATCAGGTCGGTCGAGGTGCTGGAGTACCCCGAGCTCGGCATGGAGGCGGTCTGGAAGATCGAGGTCGAGGACTTCCCGGCGTTCATCGTGGTGGACGACAAGGGCAACGACTTCTTCACCGACCCGTCCGGCGCCGTCACGGTCCCGCTCTCGGGCATCCGCGTCCGCTCCGAGTGAGGACGCAGTGAGCGGCGACGCCTCGGGCAGGTCGTCCGCCTGACGGGCACCCCTCGTGGCTTCTCAGGCGGACGACCCCACCAGCGGACCGGCAAGTGACCTGCGGCGGCGGGTGTCCAGCGGCGACGTACGGCGGTCGAGGCGGCCGTCGAGGAGGGCCAGGGCACGCTCGGCCTGGCCGTCGTTGACCAGGCAGAACAGCAGCGTCTCCTCGACGATCTCGCGCTGGGCGGCGGAGCCGCCGACCCTCGGGAGACCCGGGAGGACGTCGCCGAGCAGCCGAGCCGCCTGGCTCCAGTCGCGCTCGCCGGCGGCGAGCAGGGCGTCGCAGACGGTTGTCACGGTGGTCCGCACGGTCAGCTCACCGGAGGCCTCGCAGTAGGCGCGCAGGGCGGCGAGCCTCGCCAGGTCACCCGACGCGGCGACCGCCAGCGCGGAGTGCAGCGCCACGAAGGGCGTCTCCGGCCGGTCGACGAGATCGACGCCCGCCGCCTCGAGCACGCAGTCGATCGGCGGCGGCGCCGACTCGCCCGCGAACACCGCCGTCCCCGCGGCGGCGTCCCAGTCGGAGGTGGTCACGCACCAGCGCCACAGCAGCGACGCCGAGTCGATCAGGGCCCGGACCCCGGTGACCGTCGGCGGCGCGAGCTGGGTGTAGTAGCGCTGCCGGACGGCCTCGGTGTCGCCGAGCGCCAGCTCGTGCAGCGCGGCGTGCCAGGAGAAGTGGGCGCGGTGGCTCGCCGCCCGCCCGCTCTCCGCGACCCAGTGGTCGAGCCAGGCGCGGCCGGTGTCGTGCTTGCCGGTCTCGTAGAGCACGTGCGTCTGCGCGTGTACGGCGTGCCCGGACGTCGGCTCGCACGACAGCGCGCTCTCGGCCAGGAGTCCCGCGTCGTCGAAGCGGGACTGGTCCTGGCGGGTGAAGGCCAGCAGGGAGATGTACCACCAGTGGTCGCCGTACGCGGGCGCCAGGCCCTCGACCAGCTCCCAGGCCTCCTGCTGGAGGTCGGTGACCCCGGAGAACGCGATGGTCGGCACCGCGGCGGAGACGGCCAGGACGTCACGGGGGTGCTGGGCGATGTGGTTCATCAGTGCCGTGGCGCCGGAGCGGCGTACGTCCTCGACCCGGCGACCGACCACGTCGACCAGGCTGCGCTCGCGCTCGTCGGCGCGGCTCCGAGCCGCCTCGCGGGCCGCCTCGAGGGAGCCCGTGACGTCGACGCCGGCGCCGGCCTCGTGCCCGAGCATCGCCAGCGCAGCGTGTGCGAGAGCGAAGCCGGGGTCGAGCGCCGTCGCCTCCTGGAGTCGCTCCTCCGCGCCGGACTGCAGGCGCATCAAGCGCTCCAGACCGGCGTTGTAGGCCGCGGCGGCCTCGGCCGTGGTCGACAGGGGCAGCCCGAGCGGGTCGCGCGGCCGGGCGATCGGGTGGTGGCCGCCGACCAGCCGGCCGTCGGCCAGGCGCCGGGGCAGCGGGGCGATCTCGTCGAGCACCGCCACCGCCACCTGGGCGGCCTGCGCCCGGATCTCGGGGATGGCGGTCGACTCCCACAGCTCGCCGCGGCGGACGCAGCCCAGCGTCCAGATCGGGGCCCCGGTCGACCCGGCGGAGTCGACGAGCCGGCCCGCGTCGGTGCGCAGTCCCATCCCGGCCGTGCTCGGCCGGCCCAGCGCCACGCCGCCGCGCGGGGTGAGGAGGTCGTCGAAGAGCGGGTCGGCGCCGGGAGCGAGCGTGCTGCTCGTGCCCGTGCAGTTGACCACCCAGCCGACCTCGCGCACGGTGCCGTCGCTGAGGGTGACGCGCAGACCGCCGCCGGTCAGCGGCTCGGCGTCGACGACCTCGCCCGCAGCGCGGGTCAGCACCGCGGCCCGCTCGAGCGCGTCGACCACATCGGCCGACTCCGGAGGCATCCGGTGGCGCAGGCGTCCCCAGTCGCTGGCGTCGACGCGGAGGAACTCCTCACGCTCGCTCTCGTCGAGGCGCTGCCACAGCGCCTGGACGACGGTTCGCAGTCCGTCCATCGCGGGTCGCCAGTCGCCGGTGGCGCGCTCGACGCGGGCGAGGTGCTCGGCCGTGCGGCGGCGGTAGTCCTCCAGGGTGTTGCCCCAGTCGTCGATCTCGGGGATCGCCGCGAGCTGGAGCTCCGAGGCGTGGCGTGCGGGCAGCTTCCCGTGGCGGGAGACGGCGTGGATCCGGCGTCCGGGGCGCCGGTCGGGGCCGGTCAGGGAGACGACGACGTCGACCATGGTGAGCCCGGTGCCGACCAGCAGCACGTCGGACGGCCCGGCCGCGTCACGGCGTACGACGTCGAGGGCTCCGGCCGCCCAGGGATCGGGGACGAAGAAGGCGGAGTCGCGCAGGCCGGCAGGAGCCCACGCACACCCCGGCGTCCGCTCCCCCGTGGCCAGGACGACCGCGTCGGCGCGGTAGGCCTGGGCGTCGTCGGCGGTGACCAGGACCCCGGACCCGTCACGCCGCAGCCCCGCGGCGCGGGCGCGCAGATGGCGGAGCGCAGAGCGGCTCGTCGCCGCGGTAGGCACTGGTGAGGGTCTCGTCGAGGTAGCGGGCCCACTCCGCGCGCGGCGCGAAGACGCCCGGCTCGGGCAGCAGCTCGGGGTGGAGTCGCGCCCGCCAGGCGACGAAGTGCCCGGGCTCCTCGGGCAGCGCGCTCATGCCGCCGGCCGGCACGTTGAGCAGGTGACGTTCGTCGGTGGTCCCGAAGGCGGTGCCCCGGGCGCGGTACGCCGCGGGGTCGAGCAGGACGACGTCGAGCGCCGTCCCGCGACGGCTGGCGGTGCGGGCGAGGTGGAGGGCGGTCAGGCTTCCGGCCGCGCCGGCGCCGACCACGACGATGCGCGGTGTCGACGTTGTCTCGCTCATGGCTCATCCTCCGGTCGGTCCCTCGTCGACTCTTTCTCTACCTATTTACTCCACTTTAGCCTCCGGGGCCAACTCCTCGCGGTCCCCGGCGGGTCGCCTACGGTGAGCAGATGGAGTACGCCGTGGTCGCCAGGAGCGAGTCGGACCGCGGTGAGCTCGTGCTCCGCGAGCGGCATCCCGAGTCCGGCGGCCCGACCGTGCTCGAGCTGCGCGCCAACGGCGTCTTCGTGATGGACACCGCCGAGCACGCCTCCGAGGTCGCGCTGGCGGACGCCGCGCTCGGCCTCGTCGAGCGACCGCGGCGCGTCCTCGTCGGCGGCCTGGGTCTCGGCTTCACCCTCGACCGCGTGCTGGGCGACCGACGGGTGGAGCGCTGCGACGTGGTCGAGATCGAGCCCGCGCTGGTCGAGTGGATGCGCGACGGCACGGTCCCTCACGGCCCGCGTCTGCTGGCGGACGACCGGGCGCGGATCGTCGTGGCGGACGTCGCGACGGCGGTCGCCGAGGCCGCCCCCGCGTCGTACGACGTGGTGCTGCTCGACGTCGACAACGGGCCGGGCCAGCTCGTGCACCAGGCGAACGAGGCGCTCTACCGCGAGCCGTTCCTCGCCTCGGTCCGCGAGCGGCTCACCCCGGGAGGAGCGGTCGTCGTCTGGTCCGCCGCTCGGGAGCCGGAGCTCGAGGCCGACCTCCGGACCGTGTTCGGGCGGGCCGAGGAGCGCAGCCACGACGTCCGGCTCCAGGACCGCGACGACCGCTACTGGCTCTACGTCGGGCGTCACGATCGGGCCGGGTAGCGTCGGACGCATGAGCTCTTCCGGCCCCTCGCCGCAGACCCGCACCGAGCACGACTCCATGGGCGACGTCGAGGTGCCGGTCGCGGCCCTCTGGCGCGCGCAGACCCAACGCGCGGTCGACAACTTCCCGATCAGCGGTCAGCCGCTGCCGCCGTCGCTGATCCACGCGCTCGCCCGGATCAAGGCCGCCGCCGCCCGCGCCAACGCCGACCTCGGCGTCGTCACTCCCGAGCAGCGCGACGCCATCGTCGCCGCGGTCGACGAGATCACCTCGGCCTCCCATGACGACCAGTTCCCCATCGACGTCTTCCAGACCGGGTCGGGCACGAGCACCAACATGAACGTCAACGAGGTGATCTCCTCGCTCACCGCTCGGGCCGGCGTCGAGTGCCACCCGAACGACGTGGTGAACGCCAGCCAGTCGTCCAACGACACCTTCCCCAGCGCCATCCACGTGGCCGCGGTCGTCGAGCTGCGCGACCTCCACCTCGCGAACGCGGTGCTGCACGATGCCCTGGCGCGGAAGGCGGAGGAGTACCGCACGGCCGTGAAGTCGGGGCGGACCCACCTGATGGACGCCACGCCGGTCACCTTCGGGCAGGAGCTCGGCGGCTACGCCCGCACCGTCGCACTCGGCCGCTCCCGGGTCGTCTCGACCCTGCCGCGGGTCCGCGAGCTGGCCCTCGGCGGCACCGCGGTCGGGACGGGCATCAACACCCCGGCCGACTTCGCCGAGCAGACGATCGGTCACCTCAACGCCGACATCGAGGGCGGCGAGTTCACCGAGGCAGCCGACCACTTCGAGGCACAAGGCACCCAGGACTCCCTGGTCGAGCTGAGCGGCGCCCTCAAGACGTACGCCGTGGGGTTGGTGAAGATCTGCAACGACCTGCGCTGGATGGGCAGCGGCCCGACCGCCGGCCTGGCCGAGATCCATCTCCAGGACCTCCAGCCCGGGTCGAGCATCATGCCCGGCAAGGTCAACCCGGTCATTCCGGAGGCCACCCTCCAGGTCTGCGCCCAGGTGATCGGCAACGACGCGGCGATCACCTTCGCCGGCGCCTCCGGCAGCTTCGAGCTGAACGTGATGCTCCCGGTGATCGCCCGCAACCTGCTCGAGTCGATCCGCCTCCTCGCCAACGCCAGCCGGCTGCTCGCCGCGTGCGTCACCGGCCTCACCGCCGACGTCGAACGGATGCGCACGTATGCCGAGTCGTCCCCGAGCATCGTGACGCCCCTGAACGCCTACCTCGGCTACGAAGCGGCAGCGACGATCGCCAAGCAGGCCCTCGCGAACGGCGCCACCATCCGGCAGACGGTGCTCGACCTCGGCTACGTCGAGCGCGGCGAGCTCACCGAGGCCCAGCTCGACGAGGCCCTCGACGTGGATCGGATGACACGTTCGTGACCGGCTCCCCCACGACGTACGTGATCACGGGTGGCAGTGACGGCATCGGCCTCGAGTGCGCCGGCCAGGTCGCCGCCGCTGATCCCGGGTGCCGGATCGTGCTGGTCGGGCGGAGCCCCGACCGCACCGCGAAGGCGGTGGGCCGGCTCCGCGCGGAGCAGCCGTCGTGCCGCGTCGACTTCCTGCTCTGCGACTTCACCGACCAGGCCGCCGTACGACGGCTGGCCGACGACCTGCTCGCGACCTGCGACCGCATCGACGTCCTGGTCAACAACGCCGGCTCCGTGTTCTCCCGGCGGTCCCTGACCGCCGACGGCATCGAGTCGACGTTCGCGGTCAACCACCTCGGCGGGTTCCTGCTGACGGTCCTGCTCCAGGACCGGCTCGTCGAGAGCGCCCCGGCCCGAGTCGTCTTCACGTCGTCCGAGGCCCACTACTCCGCGACGATGGACCTCGACGACCTCGGCTTCGAGCACGGGTACTCGATCATGAGGGCCTACGCTCGCTCCAAGCTGGCCAACGTGCTCACCGCCCGGCTGCTCGCGGACCGCCTCGCGGGCACCGGCGTCACGGTGACCTCGCTGCACCCCGGTGCGATCGCCACCAACATCTGGAGCGGCGCGCCGTGGTTCGCCCGGCCGGTGCTCGCGGTGCTCAAGCGCTGGCGGATGGAGACGCCCGAGGTCGGTGGCTCGCGGCTGGCCTACCTCGCCACGAGCCCCGAGGTCGAGGGGCAGACGGGTGGCTACTACCACCGCAACCGGCTCCGTGAGCCGTCCGCCCTCGCCCGTGACGACGCACTCGGCCAGCGGCTGTACGACGTGAGCGCGGGGCTGGTGGGCCTCGGCGCCCCGGCCTGAGCGTCAGACCCCGTCGAGGAACTCGTCCAGCTCCTGCACGAGCTCGGGCCAGGCGGGTTCGTCGGCCATCACGATGTGGTTGCCGCTGTCGAGGAGATGGACGCGGCTGTCGGGGATCAGGGCAGCGAGCTCGCGGGCCTGCGAGGTGGGCACGCGCCGGTCGTCGCGGGCGTGCACGATCAGGGTCGGGCAGGCGACCTGCGCCGCCAGCGCCGAGACGTCGAGGTTGGCGAAGGTGTCGAGGAAGCGCACGACGTTGTCGGTGGACGTCGTGGCCCGCTGCAGGGCGTTGAAGGCGTTCCAGCGATCGCGGTCGGCATCGGGGAGGAACTGCGACGCGAAGACCTGCCGGTAGGCCGGGTCGTCGCGACGCCACCCGACGCGTCCGACCTGCATGTCGAGAGCAGCCTCCTCGCGCTCCTCGGGGGTGGCCGCCCGGGCCAGCCGTCCCCGGGCGTAGGCGCCGACCAGCACGACCCGGCTGACCCGCTCGGGATGGCGGACCGCGTAGGCGAGGGCGACGGCGCCGCCCTGCGACAGCCCGAGCAGCGGGAAGCGCTCGAGCCCGACCGAGTCGACGACCAGCTCGAGGTCCTCCACCCAGGCATCGAGGCTGAAGTCGCGGACGTCCCAGTCGGACATGCCGCACCCGCGCTCGTCGTAGCGGATCAGGTGGTGTCGTGCCGACAGCGCGTCGATCCAGTGCGCCCAGATCGGGCTGTCCCACTCCAGGTCGAGGTGGGTCAGCCAGTTCGCGGCCTTGACCAGGGGCGGTCCCGACCCGGTCGACGCATGGGCGATCCGGACGCCGTCGGGTGAGGTGCAGTAGCGGATCTGCTGGGCGGCGCGCCGGCCGGCGGCGTGGGCCGTCGCGGCATCCGGGGCCGGGTGCTCGTCGGTCACCGTCGCCACGAACCGGTAGCCGACGCCGCGCACGGTGGCGATCAGGCGCTGCCCCTGGCCGTCGTCGCCGATCGCCTTCCGCGCTGCCTTGAGCCGGCTGGTCAGCGTCGAGTCGCTGACGAACCGGTCGCCCCAGATGGCGTCGAGCAGCTCGGTCTTGGGCACCACGCGGTCCCGGTGGGCGACGAGGTAGACCAGCACCTCGAACACCTGCGGCTCGACGTGCACCGCCACCCCTGCACGGTGAAGCTCGAACCGCGCGGGGTCCAGCTGACAGGTCTCGAAGGTGTACACCATGGCTCCCGGAACAGCCATTGTCCCGAGTCGGTGGGCCGGTCGACAACCTCCTTCCTGCGCCGGCTCTCCCCGCGTTCTCCACCTCGCCTCCATGCGCGCGAGCGCCGTGGACGCGACCGTTGACCGAGCATCGGCGACCGGTCGGTGCGACACAGGGGGAACAGAGATGTCGGAACGTGACCATGCCGTCGTGATCGGCGGAGGGATGGCCGGACTGCTCGCCGCACGGGTGCTGAGCGAGTCGTTCGAGCGAGTGACCGTCGTGGAGCGCGACGTCGTGCCCAGGGAGGCCGAGCCCCGCCGCGGCGTACCGCAGGGCCGGCACGTCCACGGCTACCAGGCACGGGGCGTCGAGATCGTCGACCAGCTGTTCCCGGGGCTGGTGGTGGAGGCGGCCGAGGAGGGTGCGGCCGTCGTCGCCGACCTCGCCCGCTGTCACTTCGCGCCCGGCGGACACGTCCTGGCCCAGGACTCGTGGCCGGTGGCGCCGATGCTGTTCGCGTCCCGTCCGTTCGTGGAGCACGCCGTACGACGCCGGGTCACGGCCCTGCCCGGCGTCACCCTCCTGGACGGCACGGTGGTGACCGGGCTGCTCCGCGACGCCCCGGCCGACGGTTCGGCGGTCTCGGTGCTCGGGGTCCGGGTGGCCGCTGCGGGTGACGGCGGCAGCGAACGACCCCTCGGGGCCGAGCTCGTCGTGGACGCCTCCGGGCGGTCCAGCCGCGTCCCGCGCTGGCTGCCGATGCTCGGCTACCGACGTCCGGAGGAGGAGCGGGTCACCGTGCGGATCCGCTATGCGAGCCAGCAGCTGCGCCTGCCGCCCGCCCGGTACCCGAAGGACATGGTCATCGAGGGCCGGACCCCGACCCGGCCGCTCGGGATGGCGTTGTTCGGCTGCGAGCGTGACAGCTGGACACTGACCCTGATGGGCAGCGACCAGTCGCCACCGCCGACCACGCGCGAGGAGATGCTCCAGGCGGTCACGCGGCTGGCTCCCCGGTGGGCGGCGGAGGCCGTGGCCGCGGCGGAGCCCCTGGGTCCCGTCGCCACCCATGCCTTCCCGGCCAGCGTGCGGCACCGCTACGACCGGTTGTCCGACTTCCCACGCGGGCTGCTGGTCTTCGGCGACGCGATGTGCTCGTTCAACCCGATCTACGGTCAGGGCATGACGGTGGCGGCCGAGCAGGCGCTGGCGCTCCGAGCGGTCCTGGCGAGCGGGTCGGGCCACGACCTCGCCCTTCGGTTCTTCCGGTCGGCGGCCGCCCCGGTGACCAACGCGTGGCGCCTCGCGGTCGGCTCCGACCTGGCGATGCCCGACGTCGAGGGGCCCCGGCCCCTGGCGATGCGCGCCTCCAGCTGGTGGGTCGCCCGGGTGCTCGGTGCCGCCGAGCGCGACCCGGAGGTGGCTCGCCGGTTCCTGCGGGTGGCCGGCCTCGTCGACCCGCCGACGGCGCTGTTCGGCCCGGGCGTGGTCGGCCGCGTGCTGCAGGCGGCCGTCGTACGACCGAGGGCGCCGCAGGTGCGCGAGGACGAGATCGCCGACCCCGCCGTCGCCTGACCCTCTCGGCCGCCCGGCGGTGGGTCCCTGGAGCACGGTGTTTGGTCCCCAACCGCATGTTTCGGGCGTCAGAACGTGCGGTCGGGGACCAAACCGCACGGTTTTCGAGCCGGCCGGTCAGTACCAGCCGTGGCCCTGCTTGAAGCCCCAGGCGCCGCACGGCGACCCGTAGCGCTCCTGGATGTAGCCCAGGCCCCAGGTGATCTGGGTGGCCGGGTTGGTCTGCCAGTCGGCGCCGGCCGAGGCCATCTTGGACCCGGGGAGCGCCTGCGGGATGCCGAAGGCTCCGGACGAGGCGTTCTCGGCGCTCACCCGCCAACCGCTCTCGCCCATCCACAGCGGCACGAGGCACGACATCTGGGACGAGGACCAGCCGTACGACGGGAGCAGCGCCTCGGCGATGTCCTGCGGGTCCTGGGACGAGAGCTTCTCCTCGCCCCCGACGGCGGGACCGGAGGTGAGGCCGAGCGCGGCCTGCTTGGCGGGGTCGCGGGTCTGGCTGCGGTCGGCCGAGCGGGAGACCTCCCGGCGGCGCTGCGAGAGGTCCTCGGCGAGCCCGGCGGACGACGAGCCGCGGGCCACCGCGCCACCGGCCGCCGCACCGCCACCGGCGACGTCGCGGGACGTCGAGACGGGGTTCAGCGAGTCGGCGAGGTTCACCACGGTGCCGTGGGTGTGGAGGACGCCCGCGGCGACGGCCACTCCCGTCGCGGCCGCGGCGAGACCACCGAAGGTCACGGCGTTGCGCAGGACCCCTCGGGCCGCCCGCGTCGGGCGGGCCGCGCGGACGCGCGGCGCGGCGTGCCGCGGCGCTCCGGTCAGGGCCGCGGGCTGCGTCGGGGCAGGCGCAGCCCGGTGCTTGCCGACGTACTGTTCAGGGGGCACAGGGGTCTCAGGGGGTAGACGACACGGGCGGTGCGCACCGACCGGGGCTCTGGGCGAACCTCATCGACCGGGCAGCGACTCGTCGTTCACCCTGCATGACTTCGGAGGGCGGTGCAAACCGAACGCACCAGAAACCGCCCTCCGACACACCGAATTTACAACTCTCCTGTCACACAGATCACAGAGAGTGACTCGTGCCCCAGGCGCGGGTGTCGACGATCACGAAACGGTCACGGCGCCGACCGTCGTCAGAGGGTGACGTTCTCCAGCATCTCGGTGACCAGGGCGGCGATCGGCGAGCGCTCCGAGCGGGTCAGGGTGACGTGGGCGAAGAGCGGGTGGCCCTTCAGCTTCTCGACCACCGCGACCACACCGTCGTGGCGTCCGACCCGCAGGTTGTCGCGCTGGGCGACGTCGTGGGTGAGCACGACCTTGGAGTTCGCGCCGATCCGGGAGAGCACGGTCAGCAGCACGTTGCGCTCGAGCGACTGGGCCTCGTCGACGATCACGAACGCGTCGTGGAGGGAGCGACCGCGGATGTGGGTCAGCGGCATCACCTCGAGCATGCCGCGCTCGAGGATCTCCTCGATCACCTCGCGCGAGGTGATCGAGCCGAGGGTGTCGAAGACGGCCTGCGCCCAGGGCGACATCTTCTCGGACTCGGAGCCGGGCAGGTAGCCCAGCTCCTGGCCGCCGACGGCGAACAGGGGCCGGAAGACCACGACCTTCTGGTGCTGCCGCCGCTCGAGCACCGCCTCGAGCCCGGCGCACAGCGCCATCGCCGACTTGCCGGTGCCGGCGCGGCCGCCGAGCGAGACGATGCCGACCTCGGGGTCGAGCAGCATCTCCAGGGCGATCCGCTGCTCGGCCGAGCGGCCGTGGATGCCGAAGGCGTCGCGGTCACCGCGGACGAGGTGGACGTGCTTGTCGGCGCCGACCCGGCCCAGCGCGGTGCCGCGCTCGGAGAGCAGCACCAGGCCGGTGTGGCACGGCAGGTCGCGCGCGGACTCGATGTCGGACCAGCCGTCGTCGTACAGCTCGTCGAGCACGGCGGCGGGCACCTCGAGCTCGGCCATGCCGCTGTAGCCGGGGTCGGAGTCGCCGGTGCGCTCGCCGTGGTACTCCTCGGCGCGCAGCCCGACCGCGGACGCCTTGATCCGCATCGGCAGGTCCTTGGAGACCAGGGTGACGTCGTGGTGCTCGTTGGCGAGGTTGCGGGCGACGGCGAGGATCCGGGTGTCGTTGTCGCCGAGCCGGAAGCCCGACGGGAGCGAGTCGGCGTCGGTGTGGTTGAGCTCGACGCGGATCGTGCCCCCCTCCTCGCCGATCGGGACCGCCTCGTCGAGCCGCCCGTGGGTGATGCGCAGCTCGTCGAGCACGCGCAACGCGGTCCGGGCGAAGAAGCCGAGCTCCGGGTGATGGCGCTTCGCCTCCAGCTCGGTGATCACGACCACCGGCAGGACGACCTCGTGCTCGCCGAAGCGGCGCAGCGCGCCGGGGTCGGACAGCAGCACGCTGGTGTCGAGGACGAAGGTTCGGACGGAGCGCTTCTGGGACGTGGCCTTCTTCGTCCCCTGCGTGGCCTGCGGCACCGGGTTCCCCTCACCAGACCGCGCGCGCACCCTTCGCCCGGCCCTGACGCGCTAGCAGATGGACCGGAAAGGTGTCCGAAGGCCGGAGTGCCGGCCCCCTGCGCGCGCCGGACCCCGACGCGCTGACTGGTCGTGAACACTCACGAACGGGCCTCCCGATTCGGCCGGGGCTTCCCCGCCCTGCCGATGCCGCGAACGTACGCCGCTGCTGTGACGAATCCGGCACGACACGCCAGAACGCGGGGTGAACAGCGTGCATCGCGAGGACGGCCCCGGCTGCGGCCGACCGACGAGCGCGTGGCGCCTCAGCCCCCGAAGCGGCGCTCACGCTGGGCGTAGGCGCGGATCGCCCGCAGGAAGTCGACCTTGCGGAAGTCGGGCCAGTAGGCCTCGCAGAAGTAGAACTCGCTCTGGGCGCTCTGCCAGAGCAGGAAGCCGCCGAGGCGCTGCTCGCCGGAGGTCCGGATCACCAGGTCGGGGTCGGGCTGGCCCTTGGTGTAGAGGTGCTCGGCGATGTGGTCGACGTCGATGACCTCGGCGAGCTCCTCGAGGCTGGTGCCGCGCTCGGCGTGCTCCTGGAGCAGCGACCGGACGGCGTCGGCGATCTCGCGGCGACCGCCGTAGGGCACCGCGACGTTGACCAGGAGCCCGTCGACGTCGCGGGTCGCCTCCTCGGCCTCCTTGAGCCGTGTGGAGAGGGCGGCGGGCAGCAGGTCGAGGGCACCCACGGGGTGGATCCGCCAGCGGTGCTGGGCGGCGAGCGCGTCGACCGCGTCGCCGATCACCGTGAGCAGCCCCTCGAGCTGCTCGGGCGGACGGTTCAGGTTGTCGGTGGAGAGCAGCCACAGCGTGACGACCTCGACGCCGACCTCCTCGCTCCACTGCAGCAGCGGCTCGATGTTGGCCGCACCCGCGCGGTAGCCGTGGGTGGGGTCGCCGCCGACGCCCTTGGCCCAGCGCCGGTTGCCGTCGAGCATCACCCCGATGTGCTTCGGGATCCGCTCCTTGGGGAGTGCCTTGACCATCCGCGCCTCGTAGGCGGGGTAGATCAGCCGGCGCACTCGCTCCTTGAGCTCCGGGATCGCGGCCACCCACTGATGGTAGCCATCCGGAGGCATCCTGGGACTTCCGGTGTGGCGTGTGCACGGCACGCGTAGTGTCGTCGCATGAACGACTCCATCCGCGCCGGCCTGGACTCCCTGGCCCATCAGGTCGCGGATCAGGTCGCTGAGGTCAAGCCCCACCTGCGCGGCTGGCTCCACCTCGCCACCGCGCCGCTGACGCTGGCCGCCGGGATCGTGCTCATCGCCTTGTCACCGACCGCCGAGACGCGCTGGGGCTCGGCGGTCTACGTCGCCTCCGCGGTGCTGCTGTTCTCCACCTCGGCGCTCTACCACCGGGGCCGGTGGTCGCCCCGCGTCGGTGCGGTGCTGCGACGAGCCGACCACGCCAACATCTTCCTGCTGATCGCCGGCACCTACACGCCGTTCTGCCTCCTGCTGCTCAGCGGCACCACACGGATCGTGATGCTGGCCGTGATCTGGTCCGGTGCCGTGCTCGGGATCGCCTTCCGGGTGTTCTGGCTGGGTGCGCCACGGTGGCTGCACACACCGATCTACATGGTGTTCGGCGCTGCGGCCGTGGTGGTCCTGCCGGAGTTCGCCGCCGGGTCCCAGCGGCTCGGGGTCGGTGTCGGCGTCGCCGTGATGGTGCTGATCGCGGTCGGTGGCGCGCTCTACCTGCTCGGCGGGGTCGTCTACGGGTTCCGCCGGCCCAACCCGTGGCCGCAGTGGTTCGGCTTCCACGAGGTGTTCCACACGTTCACCATCCTGGCGTTCGTCTCGCACTACGTCGGCGTCTCCTTGGCGACGTACTCCCTGCGCTGAGACCGCGTGTCCTCGCTCACGTCGGGGAACAAACCCGCGCCCTGCCTCGTCACACCCCAGGTATGGCTGAGAAGACTGCGCACTCCCTGAACTACCCGACCGTCGTCGCCGGTGCGGTCGCTGCGGCGACCGCGACCGCGCTGTCGAGCCAGCTCGGACTGCTCGGCACGATCCTCGGTGCTGCCCTGGCCAGCATCATCAGCGCGGTGGTGACCAACGCCCTCGGTGGCTGGATCGCCCACCTGCACGGCGCCACCCGCGACCGCGACCCGCTGCCCTTCCAACGGCTGCTGATCGGCGTCACCGCGGTCGTGCTCGTGGTCCTCGCCTTCCACACCGGCCTCGACCTGCTCACCCGCGGCATCCCCGCCGACAGCTTCGCCGGCCGCCTGGTGGCCCAGGTCGGCCTGCGCTGACCTGCCGGGTCAGCGCGACGGGACCCGGACCACGAACGTGGAGCCCTCGCCGAGCTTGGACTCGAGGTCGATGCTCCCGCCGAGGCGGGTGACGATCCGCTGCGAGATGGCGAGCCCGACCCCGCTGCCGGGTACGCCGCGCGCTCCGGACTCGCGGGCCCGCCGGAACATGTCGAAGACCGTCGCCTGGTCGGCCTCCGAGATCCCGACGCCGTCGTCGGCGCACAGCATCTCGACCTGACCGCCCACCGCGCGCAGGGAGATCCGGACCTCACCGTCGGGGAGGCTGAACTTCACCGCGTTGTCGACCACGTTGACGTAGACCCTGGCCAGCGCACCGCCGTCGACCCCGAGCGGCATCGTCTCCGGTACGTCGAGCACGAAGCGCAGCCCGACGCTGCTGGGCCTCCACCTCCGCATGCCGGCAGGCGTCGCGCACCAGCGCCACCGCGTCCGCCCCGACCGACCCCTCGGTCGGCCTCGCGCCGGGAGCCCGCCGACCCGAGCCCCTCCTCGGCCCTGGCCAGCGCCAGCAGGTCGTCGACGAGGCCGGACAGCCGCTCCGCGCTGCGCCTGATCGCGGCGACCGGGTGGGCACCCGCCTCGGCGAGGCGCCGGTCCGACTCCAGCAGCTCGGCGTTCAGGGCGATCGCGGTGAGCGGCGTCTTGAGGTCGTGGGTCAGGGAGGCGACCAGGTCGCGGCGGTACTGGTCGAGCTCGCGCAGCTCGGCGACGAGGTGCCGGTCGCGGCGTCGTGCCTCGAGCTGCTCGACCACCGACCCCAGCCGCCGGCCGAGCCCGGCGAGGGCGGCGCGCTCACGCCGGGTCCAGGGGTCGTCGGAAGCGCCCCTGAGCACGAGCAGTGCGCCACGCGCGGTCGAGCCGCTCCCGATCGCCGCGAGCAGCGCCCGCTCGCGGTGCGCGAGCCCGGCGATCCGGCCCAGCAGCGGGGAGTCCTCGTCGGTCAGGGTGGTGTCGTCGGTCCAGCAGGTCGCGACCATCGGCTCGATCAGCGTGCACGTGTCGGCGCCCAGGCGGCCGGCGACCTCCTCCGGGTACGACGCGGCCTCGGCGTGCGCGCCGGAGGCGATCTCGGCACAGGTCCAGGCCGCGCCCGCGCTCATCATCTCCGCGACCGGCGCGGTGACGGCGGCCAGCAGGGACGGCACGTCGGGCTGCTCGAGGGCCAGGTAGAGCAGTGACTGGGCGGTGTCCGAGAGCCGGAGGTGCTCGACGAACAAGTGGTGCTCGCGCAGCAGGTCGAGCGCCAGCCGCGCCTGGTCGGCGTACAGCTCGACGAG
Source organism: uncultured Actinomycetota bacterium (assembly GCA_963797325.1). Lineage (GTDB taxonomy): Bacteria > Actinomycetota > Actinomycetes > Propionibacteriales > Nocardioidaceae > Nocardioides. Next base: position 63,312 of record CAWCPG010000024.1, on the reverse strand, counting down.
GTCGCAGGCACCGGGCGGGAGCTGGTCGACGTCGACGTAGCCCACCGTGGTGAGCACGCCCACCAGCTCGCCACCGTTGCTGTGGAGAGGTGCGAGCAGGACGGTCGGGTCGCCCTCGGCGAACGGTGCACCGTCGGGGACCTCGACGTAGGACACGGCCCGGCTCCTGGTCACGTGGAGGCGGCCGCGGCGCTCTGCATCGTCGAGGTGGCGCGCCAGGTCGGCCCGCGGCCAGCGCGTCCCGGTCGGGTCCGGCCCGGTGGTCTCACCGGACACGGCGACGATCTCGAGCCAGTCGTCGTCGACGACACGGCTGATCAGCGCGGCGCCCGCGTCGACCGCCTCACGCACGGCGTCGGCGATGCGCGCGACATCGTGCTGCGGGACGGCCTCGAGCGCGCCGTCCTGCTGCGAGGGCTCGTCGCCCTCTGCCAGATCCCCCACCCCGAACCTCGATCTGCTTCGCCGCATCCCCCGATCGCGGTCGGCAGCAGACTAGTTCACCGATCCGCCGTCCGTGGTCAAATCGTCCGGTCTCGTCACGGGAGCTGCACAGATCTGGTTGCGACACACGTACGCCGCCGGACGCCCGCCGACCGTCGTACGCCCCTCCAGCAGCGGGACGCCGGGCCGGTCGCCGTCGGCGACGACCACCACCGCCCCGGGCCACGACCTGGCCCGTCGCTCGAGGGCGTCGCGGTCCGGGCCCGGCGGTCCGACCACCGCGATCTCCGGTGCGCCGTCGACCAGCGACTGCGCAGCGGCCAGCGACCACCCGGCGAACCGGGGCACGCGACGCCCGAGGGTCGCCACCGTCGTCAGGGCCTCCTCCGCCGCGTCGCGCCAGCGCGCGTCGCCGGTGAGGGCATGAGCGGCCAGCAGGGCGTGCACCGTGGCCGAGGTCCCGGACGGGCTGGCGTTGTCGCTCGGGTCGCGGGGCCGGGCGACGAGGCGCTCCCCGTCGGCCGGCGTGTCGTGGAAGCCGCCGTCGTCGGCACGGAAGAGCCCCAGGGCCGAGTCGAGCAGCGCGGTCGCCCGGTCGAGCCACCGCTCGTCGGCGGTGACCCCGCACAGGGCCAGGAAGCCGCCGGCCACGGCACCGTGGTCCTCGAGCACGCCGGCGGGCGCCCCGACCCGGCCGTCGCGCGAGACCCGGCGAAGCCGTCCGTCGACGAGGTGCACGTCGGCGAGCAGACGGCCGGCGTCGAGCGCCGCGTCGACGTACTCCTCGCGGCCGAGCAGCCGGCCGGCGTCGCACAGTCCCGCGATCGCCAGGCCGTTCCAGGCGGCGACCACCTTGTCGTCGCGGGCCGGACGCTCCCGGGTCTCGCGGGCAGCGAGCAGACGGGTCCGAACGTCGTCGAAGCGCGACCAGTCGTCGGGGTCGCGAGGCAGCTGCAGGGTCGACGTACCGTGCTCGAAGGTGCCGGTGACCGCGAACAGGTCGGTCGCCCAGCGTCCGTCGTCGGCGCCGAGCGCCTCCGTGAGCTGCGCGGGCGTCCAGACGTAGAAGCGCCCCTCCTCGCCCTCGCTGTCGGCGTCGAGCGCGGAGGCGAGGCCGCCCTCGCTCGTCCGCAGCTCACGCAGCAGGAACTCGGCCGCCAGCCGCGCGACGCGGTCGCCCAGCGGCGTGCCCCACCGCGCGTAGAGGCCGACGAGCTGGGCGTTGTCGTAGAGCATCTTCTCGAAGTGGGGCACGACCCAGGCGTCGTCGACGCTGTAGCGGGCGAAGCCGCCGGCCAGCTGGTCGTGGATCCCCCCGCGGGCCATCGCGTCCAGGCTCGCGTCGAGCATCGCGCGCTCGTCGGCGCCCGGGCGCCGACGGAGGAACTCGAGCACCATCGAGGGCGGGAACTTGGGCGCGCCGCCGAAGCCGCCGTGCGCGGTGTCGAAGTCCCGGCGCAGGAGGGTCGCAGCGGCCGCCAGGTCGTCGGAGGTGAGCGCGTCGCCCGCGAGCTCGGTCTGCCGGGCCAGGTGCTCCCGCACCGACGCGGCGGTCCGGCGTACGTCGTCGGGTCGCTCGCGCCAGGCCTCCGTGAGGGCGGTCAGCACCTGGCGCAGCGACGGCTGCCCCATCCGGGGGCGGTCGGGGAAGTAGGTGCCGGCGAAGAACGGGCTGCCGTCGTGGTCGAGCACCACCGTCATCGGCCAGCCGCCCTGCCCGGTCATCGACACCGTGGCATCCATGTAGACGGCATCCACGTCGGGCCGCTCCTCGCGGTCGACCTTGACGCAGACGAACTCCGCGTTCAGCTGGGCGGCGGTCGCGTCGTCCTCGAACGACTCGTGCGCCATCACATGGCACCAGTGGCACGCGGCGTACCCGACGCTAGAGGAAGACCGGTACGCCGCGCCGACGCGCCTCCGCGAACGCCTCGCCGCCCCACTCCCACCAGTCGACCGGGTTGTCGGCGTGCTGGAGGAGGTAGGGGCTGGTCGCGTCCGCCAACCTGTTGGTCACCACCGCCACCTCTCGCCTGCGACCCGACCCACCCAACCACGCACGTGGTGGCCCCACGTCACGTGATCGGTGGCAGCCCCTTCGCGATCAGGTCGACGCCGAGCACCAGGAAGAGCACCGTCATCACCGCGTCGTTGTGGATCGACAGCCACGTCCTGAGCTCCGTCAGTGCGTGCTCGGCCTTCTGGCCGCCGAACAGGTAGTAGCAGACCGGGGCCGCGATGGTCAGGCTGGCCAGGACCACGAACACCAGGAGGGAGGCGACGACCTGTCCGGTCGGCAGTCCGAGGGTGGCGACGGCGGTGCCGGCGGCGATCGCGAGCATCAGGTTCTTGGGGTTCACGCCCGAGAGGAGGACGCCGAAGCCGAGCGCCTTGGCGGGCGTGAAGCCGTCGATACCGGCCATCCACGCGGGCATGGCAGCCTCGGCACCCGGCGCCGGCCGCTTGCGCCACGTCCGGACGGCCAGCACGAGGAAGAGGAGGCCGAAGACGATCTTGCCCCACGCGATCGAGTCGGACGTCGTGGTGCTCGTCGAGGCGTCGCTCCCGTCGGCCACTGCGTAGGCGACCCCGCTGACCACGACCAGGGCCACCACCCAGCCGAGCAGGAAGAGCGGGCCGTTGACCCGCGCCCGCTGCGAGAACAGCATCAGGATCACCGCGATGATCGGCACCGGGCTGACCGCCACGCCGACGGCGAAGCCCAGGATGGCACTGATGCCCTGTCCCATCGTGTCGATCCTCTGTCCGTCGGGTCGCTGGGAGCGTCCGCCCCCTGGCGGCGACTCCCCGGCCATCGTCCTCCGGCTGAGCTCCTCCGAATCACCCCCCACGGGTGACTCTGGACGCCCCGGCACCGGGCACAGTGACCACAGGCAGTGACAGGACCCGACGGGAGCTCGGCCTGTTCGCGTACGGCGAGTAGGAACAGCGCATGACGGCCGACCACCGCGAGGTCGAGGACAAGTACGACCTGGACCACTCCCACCTGCTCCCCGACTTCTGCGCGCTGCCTCGCGTGCGGTCCGTCTCGACCGCCGAGCAGGAGCTCGCGGCGACCTACTTCGACACTCCCGACCTGGCGCTCGCCACCGCCGGGGTCGTGCTGCGTCGGCGCACCGGCGGAGAGGACGCCGGCTGGCACGTGAAGCTGCCGATGGCCGGGGCGCGGCTGGAGATCACCGTTCCCCTGGGACGGGCCGTCCGCACTCCCCCGGTGGCGCTCCGGCAGGTGGTGGCCGGGCTCGCGCGAGACCAGCGGCTGTCGGCGGTCGTGACGATCCACACCGACCGGGTCGTGCACCGGCTGCACGACAAGACGGGGACCGTGCTGGCGGAGGTCAGCGACGACCGGGTGTCGGCCGAGTCGGTCGACCCGGAGGCACCCGGACCGGTGCTGACCACCTGGCGCGAGGCGGAGGTCGAGCTCGTGGCCGGCAGCCGTTCGCTGCTCGAGCGGGCCGGAGGGCTGCTGACAGCGGCGGGGGCCCGGCCTTCGGACAGCCCGTCCAAGCTGGCCCGCGCCCTCGGCGACCGGCTCGTCGCCGAGACGCGTCCGGCGCTGCCGACGCCGACGAGGAAGGGGCCCGCCTCGGCGGTGGTCCAGCTCCGGCTCGTCGAGCAGGTGGGCGCCCTACGCCGGCTCGACCCGTGGGTGCGTCACGATGCCCCCGAGGCCGTGCACGACATGCGCGTCACGGTCCGCCGGCTGCGCCACGCCCTGGCCAGCTATCGCCCGTTCCTCGACGGCGACGTCGCCGGGCCGCTGCGCGACGAGCTCGGCTGGCTCGCCGCGCTGCTCGGCGGCCCCCGCGACGCCGAGGTCCTCGGGGAGGTGCTCCGGGGCCTGGTCGCCGAGGAGCCCCCGGACCTGGTCCGCGGCCCCGTCGCGGCCCGCATCGACCACGACGTCCGCGCGCAGTACGACGCGGCCCGGGCAGAACTGATCATGGGGCTGGTCTCGCCCCGCTACTTCGATCTCGTCGACCGTCTCGTCGCGTTCGCCGACGAGCCGCCCTGGACCGAGCTCGCGCACCAGCAGGTCCGGCGAGTCCTCCCCCAGAGCCTCGACCGGGACTGGAAGCGGCTCCGCGGCCGCGTCCGGGTCGTCTCCCGATCGACCCCCGCCGACGCCGGGGCGACGCACGCCGACCTCATGCACGGCGTACGGAAGGCGGCCAAGCGTGTCCGCTACGCGGCGGAGTCGCTCGTCCCGCTCTACGGCAAGGACGCGACGCGGATGGTGCGTGCGCACGAGCAGATCCAGACCGTGCTCGGCGACCACCACGACCGGACCGAGGCCCAGGCGGCGCTCCTCGAGCTGGGCGACCACGCCGCCGCGGCAGCCGAGAACGCGTTCACCTACGGGCTCCTCCATGCGCGGGTCGAGGCCCGTGCCGGCGACACCGCGCGGGAGTTCGATCGGGCCTGGCGGAGCTCCGTGCGGGCTCGTGAGCGGCATCGGGTCGGCTGAGCGGCGACCGCCGCTCCTCCGTGTCGCCTGGCGGCCGGCCACCGAGCGCGCGGCCGCCGACCGGCTGCTCGCCGACCTGGTGACCTGGCACGTGGGTCGGCCCCTACCGGTCGGCCGTCGCTGCCGGCGGTGTGGCAGCACGAGCCACGGTCAGCCGTGCGTGGCGGGCGACGTCGTACACCTCAGCCTCAGCCGCGCACCCGGCGTGGCCCTGGCCGCCGTGAGTACGACGGGACCGGTCGGCGTCGACATCGAGCGCGCCGGCCGTGCTCGCTTCCCCGGCTTCGAGGAGGTCGCGCTCCATCCGCAGGAGCGCTGCAGCGAGCCGACGCAGACCTGGGTCCGCAAGGAGGCGCTGCTCAAGGCCACGGGCTGGGGCCTCGCCCTCGATCCGCGGCAGGTCCGGATCGACGAGGACCGTCGGGTCGTCTCGTGGGACGAGCGGCTCCCCGAGCCCGACCGGTGCTGGCTCGCGGACCTGCCCCTGGCCGGGGAGTACGTCGGAGCCGTCGCCGTGATCAGGCCGGCGGGAGCTCGGGCAGGCTGAGCTCGTCGAGCCACGCCGCCAGGAGCTCCGCACCGGCGCTGCCGCCGACCTGCACGACCAGCTCGGTGAGCTCCCCGCGGTCGACGGAGCCGTGCCGGTGCGTCGCCACCCAGGTGCGCAGGAGCTCGAAGAACCGGTCGTCACCCAGCGTCAGCCGCAGGGCATGGAGCAGGAGAGCACCCCGCTTGTAGACGCGGTCGTCGAACATGTCGTCGGCCCCGGGGTCGCCGAGGAGCAGGTCCTGGGGCAGGTCGTCGAGCCGCTTCCAGTGCTCGCGGGCCTGGGCGTCCGCGGACTCCCGGCCCGACTCCTCCGACCAGAGCCACTCGCTGTAGCAGGCGAAGCCCTCGTGCATCCAGATGTCGCGCCAGCTCCGGATGGTCAGGCTGTTGCCGAACCACTGGTGGGAGAGCTCGTGGGCCACCAGCCGCTCGGTGGACCAGTCGTCCTCGAGGAAGTTGGCGCCGAAGATCGACAGGCCCTGGGCCTCGAGCGGGATCTCCAGGTCGTCCTCGGTCACCACCGACCGGTACGGCGCGGCGAACGGGTAGTCGCCGAACAGCCGCACGAAGAGGCTCATCATCTCGCCCTGCCGCGCGAACGGCCCGTCCGAGCGGTCTCGGAGCGCGTCCGGGAAGACGATCTCGACCGGCACCGGCTCGTCCGCCAGGCGGCGCACCGTGTAGCGGCCGATCTGCGCGGTCGCGAGGTAGGTCGCCATCGGCTCGGACTGCTCGTAGCGCCAGGTCGTCGTGCTCGCACCGCGGCGCTGCTCGAGGAGCGCACCGTTGCAGAGCACGTGGTAGGCCGTCGGCGCGGTGAGCTCGACGACGTACGACGCCTTGTCGGACGGCCGGTCGTTGCACGGGAACCACGACGGGGCGCCGTGCGGCTGCGCGGCCACGATCACGCCGTCGGCGAGCTCCTCCCAGCCGGCGTCACCGAGCGGTCCGCCCACGGGCGCCGGATGGCCGCTGTAGCCCACGGCCACCGTGAGCTCGTCGCCGACCGCGGCCGGTCGCTGGAGGCGGATCTCCAGCCGCCCGCCGCGATGGGTGTACTTGGCCGGCCGCCGGCCGTCGACGGTCACCTTCGAGACCGACAGGTGGTGCAGGTCGAGGGCGAGGCGGTCGGTGTCCTCCGCCACCCGGCAGCGCAGGACGGCGCGCCCGGTCAGGCGGTTGTCCTCCACGCCGTAGCGCAGCGTCAGGGTGTAGGACAGCACCTCGTAGCGGAGGTCACCGTGCCCGGGGACGTAGTCGTCGGCGGGTCCGGTCGGGCGCTGGCTCAACGGGCGCTGCCGTCGGCGACGTCCTGGGGGTCGGCCCACGGACCGATCGGGTTGCCGATCCACCGGGTCTTGCTGGGCACGGACTCGCCCCGCATCACCAGCGACACCGGACCCACGGTGGCGTGCTTGCCCAGCACGGCCGCGGGGAGGATCACGCTGTTGGGTCCGAGGGTCGAGCCGGCCCGCAGGCTCACGACGTCCATGCTCATCATCCGATCATGGAACAGGTGCGTCTGCACAACGCACCCCCGGTTCACGGTCACGCCGTCCCGCAGCTCGATCAGGTCGGCCTCGGGCAGCCAGTAGGTCTCGCACCAGACGCCGCGTCCCACGCGCGCGCCGAGGGAGCGCAGCCAGACGTTGAGGACCCAGGTGCCGGTGGTCGGGCGGGCGAACCACGGCGCGGCCACCATCTCGACGAACGTGTCGGCCAGCTCGTTGCGCCACACGAAGCTGCTCCACAGCGGATGCTCCGTCACCCCGATCCGACCGACCAGGGCCCACTTGGCCGCGGTCGCGATCGCGGCGGCGAGGGCGCCGACCACCATCAGCACGAGTCCGCTGAGCAGGGCGGCCGCCCACCAGCCGACGTCGAGCCACAGCTCCAGCAGTGCGGCCGCCACCGAGGCCACGAGCAGGAAGTGGATCATCACCGGGACCAGCCGGCACACCTCGACCAGGGCCCGCGCCACCTTGAGGCGGGTGGGCGGCCGGTAGGTCCGCGTCTCGTCCACGTCGCCGGCGGGCCGACGCAGCTTCGTGGGCGGGCTGCCGATCCACGACATGCCCGCCTTGGCCTTCGTACGACGGGGAGCGGCCGACAGCACGGCCACCAGGCCCCGCTTGGGGACCTTGCGGCCCGGAGCGGCCATCCCCGAGTTGCCCAGGAACGCGTGCTTGCCGATCTTCACCTCGTCGACCCGGAGCCAGCCGCCGCCCAGCTCGTAGCCACCGAGCAGCGTGTCGTCGGCCAGGAACGCGCCGTCGTTGACCGAGGTGAGCTTGGGGATCAGCAGCACCGTGGACGCCTCGACCTCGTCGCCGATCTCGGCTCCGAGCGCCCGCAGCCAGCTGGGTGTCAGCGTGCTCGCGTAGAGCGGGTAGAGCCAGCCCCGTGCCTCGTCGAGCAGCCGCAGCGTGGACCAGGCCTGCCAGGCCCGCAGTCCGTGCACCGGGTGGTGGCCGGGGCGGAGCCCGATCGCCCACAGGCGCACGCCGACGACGACCAGGAGCGCCAGCACCGCGAGCCCGACGACCGTGGCCAGCGGCAGCACGGCCGCCGTGGTCCCGAACGCGTCGCCCACCGACGTCGTGTCGCGCAGCCACGGCGAGACCGCCAGCAGGCCGCAGGCCGTCGCCACCAGCGGCAGGAGCGAGATGCCCACTGCGGAGGCGGCGTACGCCACGACCCAGCGCGCGTGGTTCTCCGGGACGACGTCCGACCAGGGACCACGCGCGACGGCGGCACGGACGGCCGGTGCGCCCGACCAGTACTCCCCGGCCGGCACCTCCCCGAAGACCGCCGAGCCGGCCCCGACCTCGGCCGAGTCGCCGATCACCGCTCCCGGGCAGAGCGTGCTGCGGGTGCCGATCCGGGCGTTCCGGCCGACCGTGATGCTGCCGACGTGGAGGACGTCGCCGTCCAGCCAGTAGCCGGCGAGGTCCACCTCGGCCTCGACCGAGCTGCCCTTCCCGAGGGTGAGCAGGCCGGTCACCGGCGGCACCGAGTGGAGGTCGACGTGCCGGTCGACGGTGGCACCGAGCGCCCGCGCGTAGAGCTTCAGTGCCGGTGCGCCCGCGAGGTTGAGCACGCCGGCCTCGTCGGTGAGTCGCTCGGCCAGCCAGATCCGCAGATGGGACTTGCCGCCCCGCGGGTAGGTGCCCGGCCCGACGCCACGGAGCACGACCCGGGCACCGACGGCACCGACGAGCAGTCGCCCCGGAGGGCTGATCAGGAGCAGCCAGCCCGACCCGACCAGCCACCACGACGTGGTCGGCAGCCAGTCCAGACCCCAGAGGCTGCCGGCCAGGTTCGCCACGGCGGCGGTCCACACGAGCCAGCGCAGCCCGGTCAGGGTGCGGAGCGGGACGGTGAAGAGGGCCTGCCCCAGCTGCGTCTTGACCGGGACCGGCGAGACCGTGCGGTTCGCGGTCGCCGCCGGGCTCGCCAGCGCGTCGAGGGCCGTCGCCAGCCCACCCAGGGTGGGTGACTCGTAGACATCGGCGACGGTGACCTCGGGGAAGCGGCTCCGGAGGCGGGAGACGAGCTGGGCCGCGGTCAGGCTGCTGCCTCCGAGGTCGAAGAAGTCGGCGTCCGGGTCCTCGACCTCGGCACCGAGCAGGTCGGTCCAGAGCTCGTGCACCCAGGCGGCGGTGCCGTCCAGCTTCGGCGCGGAGCCGCTGCCGACACTGGTCGCCGGCCACGGCAAGGCGTCCCGGTCGACCTTGCCGGAGGTCTTGGTCGGCACCGTGTCCACGACGACCAGACGCGGGACGAGCGGGGCCGGGAGAGTCTCCCGGAGGTGCGCCACGGAGGCCCGGGCGTCGAAGTCCGGACCCGTGGCGAGGTAGCCGACCAGGATCTTGTTCCCGGATCGGGTGGTACGTACGGCGGCGGCCGCGCCCGTCACCCCGGGGAGGGCCAGCAGCGCGTTGTCGACCTCGCCGAGCTCGATCCGGCGCCCGCCGAGCTTGACCTGGTCGTCGGCCCTGCCGAGGAACACCAGCCCCTCGGCGTCGTAGCGGACCAGGTCACCGCTGCGGTAGGCACGGTCCCAGCCCAGCCCGGGCATCGGCGCGAACCGCTCCCGGTCGAGCTCCGGGTCGAGGTAGCGCGCCAGGCCGACCCCGCCGATGATCAGCTCGCCGCTGCCACCCGCCTCCACCGGAGCCCCCTCGCCGTCGACCACGGCGAGGTCCCAGCCGTCGAGGGGCAGCCCGATCCGCACCGGTCCCTCGCCGGTGAGGCGGGCGCCGCAGGAGACCACCGTGGCCTCGGTCGGTCCGTAGGTGTTCCACACCTCACGGTCGCCGGTCGCGAGCCGCTCCCCGATCTCCGGCGGGCAGGCCTCGCCGCCGAGGATGAGCAGCCTGACCTCGTCCATCGCCTCCGTCGGCCACAGCGAGACCAGGGTCGGCACCGTGGAGACCACGTTCACGTCGTTGGCCATCAGCCAGGGTCCGAGGTCCATGCCACTGCGGACCAGCGACCGCGGGGCCGGCACCAGGCACGCGCCGTACGCCCAGGCCAGCCAGATCTCCTCGCACGAGGCGTCGAAGCCGACCGACAGTCCCGCCATCACCCGGTCGCCCGGTCCGAGGGGTGCGTCCTGGAGATAGAGGCGGGCCTCGGCGTCGATGAAGGCGGCCGCGGAGCGGTGGGTGACGGCGACGCCCTTCGGCTTGCCGGTCGAGCCGGAGGTGAAGATGATCCACGCGTCGTCGGCCGGGTCCGGCTCGGCGGGCACCGCCCGGCCGTCGCCCGCAACCCGCTCGATCGCGAACCCGTCGCGGATCACCGCGTCGACGGCGGCCTCGGCGAACACCGTGCGGGCGCGGTCGTCGGGGTCGTCGGCGTCCACGGGGACGTACGCCGCTCCGGCGAGCAGGACCGCCGCGATGGCGACGTACAGCTCGGTGGTGCCGGACCGGATCCGGATCCCGACCCGGCTGCCGCGCCCGACGCCGGCCTCCCCCAGCAGCGAGGCCAGCTCACCGGCCCGCTCGAGGAGCTCGGTGTAGGTGAGCACCTCGGCGCCGTTGTCGAGGGCGGCGGCGTCGGGATGCTCGTCGGTCGTGCTCCGCAGGATGTCGACCAAGGTCCTCGGTGGCGCGGCCCGTTCGGCGCGGAGCAGCGTCAAGACGCGCCCAGATCCGCGTGGTCCATGAGCGGATCATCTCGGATCGAGGTGAACGGCGCGTGTACGGTCTCGGCCCCGCACCGGGGTCAGACCGCGAGACTCACCGGGAAGGTGGCGATCCAGGCGAGGGCGCCGACGAGGACGACGCACCCGGCCAGCGTCATCACCCACCGGAGGCGCTGGTTCTTGAGCCGCGTGCTCATGCCGGCGAAGAACAGGACGACGGCGTAGAGCACCACGGTCAGCACGTAGTTGCTCGACCGCTGGATGTAGAGGCGTACCTGTGCGGCCCCGGCCTCGGACGCCGCGTCGAGCTGCGCGGCGTCCGTCTTGGAGGCCAGCGCGTACTCCGGCATCGCGAACGGGGTCGGCGGAGCGTCGGGGTTCGTGAACGGCCTCGTCGCCCGCCAGGCGACGAACGCGGGCTTGAACTCGGGGCGGAACCGGTCGACGTAGAACGCGGCCAGCTTGCCGTCACCCTGGCGGTTCGCGTCCGCCCAGGCGATGAAGGTGGCTACGTCGACCTGGGTCTGCGCCTGCGAGAGCCCCTGGGCCCGCGCGGCGCTGATCCGGACCGCGCTGGTGCGGCTCGCGGCGGCGGCCTGCTCCCGTTCCAGCGGGTCGCCTGGTAGCTGCTCCATGACGTGCCCAGTGCTGCCACGACCAACAGAAGCGTGACCACCAGCTCCTGCCGGTTCCGCTCGGCCGGCGGCGGCTCCTCAGCGCGGGACGCCACGGTCGTCACAGGGTGCCGTCACGGTGATGCCGGCAGCCTTGGCCTCGGCGTCGATGAGGCGGATGGTCCGTTGCATCGCGGTCGGTTGGAGCTTGCCGATCCCGTCACCGTGCGGGTGGTTGAAGAAGACCAGCAGCATCATCAGGAGCGAGATCACGATCGTGACGCTGCCCATCATCATGCCCTGCGTCAGCCAGCCCTCCCCGGAGTCGGCGAAGAAGAGCATGTAGATGAAGATCACGCCGCAGATCACGAACAGCGCCAGCCACAGCGGCGTCGGCAGGATGCCCTCGGCTCCGTGCACGCGGTCGATGCGTGCCTGCTCCCGCTGGGAGGTCTGGTCCATCCACCGGTCGTAGGCGGACTGCTCGGTGTCGCCACGGGGATGGACCTGGGAGATCGTGTGGTACATCGCGACGCCCCACGGGTTGATCGGAGTCCCCCAGCCTGCCGCTCGTCTGCGCGTCCCACTCGGTCCCGGCGACGGACCGGGCGTAGCAGGTCGAGCTCACCGGTGAGCTCGGCGGACGCCGGGCTGGGCAGGAACTGGGCGGTCTGCACCTGCTGGGCGACGATGGTCGCTTCCGTCTCGGCGCCCGATCGCGAGTCGTCGTACGACGAGAACGCCAGGAAGATGATGAAGCCGAGCAGCACCGAGAAGCCGGTGGCGAGCACGCCGAAGACTCCCGATGCGCGGTCGCCGTCCTGGAAGTAGCTGCCCTCGGGGGCCCGTCGACGTACGAGCAGCATGGCCGTCACGGTGAGCGCGGTGATGACCACGGTGACGCCGGCCGCCAGGAGGACGTTCACGTCGGCCATCCTTTCGCGTGCGCGCAGCGTATCCCGGCCCAATCTGCAGGAGCCGGATCCGCTCCGCATCGCCTCGATCGGACGAGGGGCACTGACCGGGGGTCGGACGCGGTGGTTGAATCGCGACGTGGATGCCGAGGCCTGGGACACGCGCTACCGCGAGAGTGAGCTGGTCTGGTCGCGTGGGCCCAACCAGTTCGTCGAGGCCGAGCTGGCGGGCCTGCCGCCGGGCCGGGCTCTCGACCTGGCCGCCGGTGAAGGGCGCAACGCGATCTGGCTGGCCGAGCGCGGCTGGCAGGTCACCGCCGTCGACTTCTCGCGGGCCGGTCTCGACAAGGGCCGGACGCTGGCCGGTGACCTGCCGGTCGCATGGGTCTGCGCCGACGCGACCGCATGGCCCGGCGACGGCTCCTACGACGTCTGCGTCGTCGCGTACCTCCAGCTCCGCGCCGACGAGCGACGTGCCGCGGTGCGCGGTGCCTTCGCCTCGGTCCGCGTGGGAGGCACGCTCCTGCTGGTCGCGCACGACAGCACCAACCTCACCGAGGGCGTCGGCGGCCCGCAGGATCCCGCCGTGCTGATGACGGCCGAGGACGTGCTCGGCGACCTGGACGGCGAACCCTTCGACGTGGAACGGGCGGAGCGGGTGGCCCGTGAGGTCACGCAGCCCGACGGCAGCACGCGCACGGCGTACGACGCCCTGGTCCGGGTCGTCCGTCGCGACCAGCGCCCCCCGTCTCCAGCCCTGAACGGCGCCGTCGGGGTCACGAGCGGACGGTCAGAGCAGGACCAGCAGCATCGCGGCCATGGCGCCTGCCATCACCACGTCACAGCCGGCGTCGAGGCGCTCGACCGCCCCCGGCGTGCGGCGTACGACGGCCGGGAGGCGCACCGCGGCGACGCCCACCAGGCCGATCATCAGCACGAGCACCAACGGCAGTGCGGACGCTCCGGTCATCGTCATCCGGCCCGTCGACGCGTCGTGACCCGCCGCCATCGCGGGAGCCGCCAGGGGCAGGGTCATCACCGCCATCGCGCCCGCGCCGACCACGAGGCGGAGGTGGGCCGCGCCTCCCGTACGACGGTCGACCGACAGCACCCCCCAGCCGAGGCCGACCGCCGACACCACCAGCGCGGCGACGGCCAGGGGCCGGGTCAGGCTGCCGAGCAGCATCGCGCCCATCGCGAGACCCATCAGCGCGTGCCAGGCATCGGTGTCGCGTCGGTGCTCCGCGCTCCGCCCGCCCAGCCGGGGCGCGACGGCGCGCACCGAGCAGTAGACGACGACGGGTAGCAGCAGCACCGCCAGGACGAGGGGCACCCGCGGAGCATCCGGCCGGGAGGGTCGGGCCGTCAACCGGGGCGCGAGGGGTTGCTTAGGTCTCGTACTCCGCTCGACCACCGGATCAGGACCGCTCGACCACCGGATCAGGACCGCTCGACCGGATCAGGACCTCGACCGGATCAGGAGTCGGCCTTGGTGTGCGTCGGCGGGAGCTGGTCGGCGCCGTCGGCCGGCTGCTCGTCGTACACACCGGCCTCGTCGGCCGCCTCCACCTTGCGCATCTGCTTGGCGAAGCTCCAGCACAGGATCGCGACCGCGATGATCAGCAGCGCGAAGATTCCGAACGCACCCCAGCCGGCCTTGACGCTGTTGTCGTCGGGGACGGGGTCGAGAGCCTGGATCACGAGGGCGAGCGACTGCATGGCTCCAGTGTCTCAGGCCGGGCTCGGATCAGACAGGGCGGATCCCCGCGAACAGGTCGTCCTCGGGCAGGGAGGTCTCGACATGGCTGGTGACGAGCTCGAAGTCCTCCGTCGGCCAGACCTGCGCCTGGATCGCGTGCGGGATCGCGAACCACGGCCCGTCGGGGTCGATCTGGGTGGCATGCGCCAGCAGGGCCTGGTCACGGACGCCGAAGTAGTCCGCGCACGGGACCCGCGTCGTGAGCCGCTTCTCCCAGCTCTCGTCGCGCTCCCACTTCTCCAGCCGCTCGGCGTACGGCGACTCGAGGCCGTGGGCCAGCATGGCGTCGTTGATCGCGGTGAGCTTCGCGTAGCTCCAGCCGTGGTGGTAGTAGAGCTTCAGCGGCTGCCACGGCTCGCCGGCGTCGGGAAAGCGGTCGGGGTCGCCGGCCGCCTCGAACGCCGCGACGCTGATCTCGTGGCAACGGATGTGGTCGGGGTGCGGGTAGCCGCCCTTCTCGTCGTACGTCGTCAGCACGTGCGGCTTGAAGCTCCGGATCAGCGCGACCAGCCGCTCGGTGGACTCCTCGAGCGGCACCAGCGCGAAGCAGCCCTCGGGCAGCGGCGGCGGCGGGTCGCCCTCGGGCCATCCCGAGTCGACGAAGCCGAGCCAGTCCTGGCGGATGCCGAGGATGTCGCGGGCCCGCTCCATCTCCTGGCGCCGCACCTCGGCCATGTTGGCGGCGATGTCGGGCCGGTCCATCTTGGGGTTCAGGATCGAGCCGCGCTCGCCGCCGGTGCAGGTCGCGACGTGCACGTCGACGCCCTGCGCGACATACATCGCCGTGCTCGCCGCACCCTTGCTGGACTCGTCGTCGGGATGAGCGTGCACGTGCATGAGCCGGAGGCCGTCGCCGGGGCGCGCGTCGACGGGATGCGAGGACATGGTCGCGAGTCTAGGAGTCTCCGGCGGGCGTGCGACGATGAGGGACGTGGAGCAGGCCCTGTCCGAGCGGTACGCCGCACCCCCGTCCTGGCGTCGTCCGCTGACGATCGCCGGGGTGGTCGTGGTCGCTGCCGTGGCGCTGGCGTGGCTGGCGTGGGCGACCTGGGGCCAAGCGACCCCGAAGGTCGAGTCGAACCTGCTCGGCTGGCAGGTCGTCGACGCGCACGCGGCGACCGCGCGGGTCGACGTCACCATCCACGACGCCGGCTCCCATCCGACGTGCACCGTGCAGGCGCTGGCGAGCGACCACTCGATCGTGGGCGAGCTGACGTTCCATCCCACCGAGGGGACCAACACGGTGACCGTGCGGACCCAGCGCGAGGCCACCGCGGTCGACGTACCGGGCTGCATCGCCGACGGGCAGGATCACCCACGCTGACCTGCGCGTTTGTGGGTTTGCGCGGCGACTCTTGGTAGACTCGTCGCTTCTGGCCGCGCCACAAGACGACGCAACCAGCACGACCCAGCAGTTCCGTCCCGGTGCGGCGCACACACCACCGACACATACGACAGGCGCAGCGACGCGCGTCTGGAGGAGATCCGCATGATCTGGCTGACCCAGCAGACCTTCGACCGGCTCGAGGCCGAGCTCGAGGACCGTCGCGGCCCTCGCCGCGCCGAGATCGTCGAGCGGATCAGCGCTGCGCGCGACGAGGGTGACCTGAAGGAGAACGGCGGCTACCACGCCGCGAAGGACGAGCAGGGCACCAACGAGGCCCGCATCCGTCAGCTCGAGGAGCAGCTCAAGGACGCCACCACCGAGCCGTCCGCCGACGACCAGACCGTGACCGCCGGCAAGCTCGTCACCTACCGCTTCGCCGGCGACGACGAGGAGTCGTTCCTGCTCGGCGCGCGCGAGATCGCCGACGACCGCGACGACATCGAGGTCTACTCCCCCCAGTCGCCGCTCGGCGCCGCGCTCGAGGGGCACAAGGCCGGCGAGACCGTCGACTTCGAGCAGCCCAACGGCAAGGTCGCGAAGATCGAGATCATCAGCGCGGTGCCCTTCCCCGGGTGAGCCGCCGCGTGGTCGTCCGCCCGACGAGCACCCCTAGTGGCCGGTGAAGCGGACGACCCACGACGCCGTCATTCGAAGACCCGGTAGCCGCGCTCGCGGAGCCGGACCAGCAGCATCTCGGCGTGCGCCTCGCCGCGCGTCTCGAGCTGGAGGTGGACCTGCACCTCGTCGAGGGACAGGTCGGCGCTGATCCGGGCGTGGGCCACCTCGATCACGTTCGCCCCGGCCTCCCCGACCTCCGACAGCAGCCGGGCCAGGCCACCGGGCCGGTCGGGGATGCGCAGCGTCAGGGTGAGGTAGCGACCACCGGCCGCCATGCCGTGCTGGATCACCTTGCTCAGCAGCAGCGGGTCGATGTTGCCACCGGACAGGACCCCGACCGTGGGGGTCGAGAACCGGCTCGGATCGTCGAGGATCGCGGCGACCGCGGCAGCGCCGGCCGGCTCCACCACCATCTTCGCCCGCTCCAGCGTCGCCAGCACGGCACGCGAGAGCGAGGCCTCGGAGACCGTGATCACCTCGTCGACGTGGTCACGGACGGCCGCGAAGCTGATCTCCCCGGGCAGGCCCACCGCGATGCCGTCGGCCATCGTCGACATCGAGCCGAGCGGCACCGGGTGGCCCGCCTCCAGGGAGCCGGGGAACGCCGCGGCGCCCTCGGCCTGGACACCGATCACCGTGACCCCCGGCCGCTTCGCCTTGACCGCGATCGCGACACCGCCGAGGAGGCCGCCCCCGCCGCACGGTACGACGACCGTCTCGACGTCGGGCGCCTGCTCGACGATCTCCAGCCCGACCGTGCCCTGCCCGGCCACCACCTCGGCACTGTCGAACGGGTGGATCATCACCGCGCCGGTCTGCTTCTGGAACTCCCGGGCCGCGGCGAGCGCGTCCTCGAGGTAGCGCCCGTGGAAGACGACGTCGGCGCCGTACCCACGGGTGGCCTTCTCCTTGGGGATCGGGGCGCCCTCGGGCATGAACACCGTCGCCTTGATGCCGAGGAACTGCGCGGCCAGCGCGACGCCCTGCGCGTGGTTGCCGGCGGAGGCGGCCACGACACCGCGCGCCCGCTCCTCCTCGGTGAGGTGTGACATCCGGGTGTAGGCGCCGCGGACCTTGAAGGACCCGGTGCGCTGGAGGTTCTCGCACTTGAGGAGCACCGGGCTGCCGGTCAGCGCGGAGAGCCAGCGCGACTCCTCCATCGGCGTCCGGACGGCGACGCCCTCGATCAGCTCAGCGGCCCGCTCGATGTCGTCCACCGAGACCCGGTCCACGTCAGCCATCGCGCCCCTCGTCGCTCGTGTGGTCGCGGTCGAACTGGTCGGCCACGCCGGCGTCCTGGGTGTCACCGACGACCCCGTCGTCGGCGTCTCCGGTGTCTGCGTCGGTGTCGACGTGCTGCCCGGTGTCCTCGTAGTCGGACTCGAGGGCGGCCTCCGGATCCTCCCCCACGGAGGTCTCGCTCGCCAGGTGCTGTACGACGGCGTTGGCGGCCGCTGCGAACGGGACGGCGACCAGTGCTCCCGGGATGCCGGCCAGCAGGATGCCGGCCGCGATCGCGACGATGATGCCGAGCGGGTGGATCGAGACGAACCGGCCCATCAGGAACGGCTGGAGCACGTGGCTCTCGATCTGCTGCACGAGCACCACCGCGCCCAGCATCAGCAGGGCCACGACCACGCCGTGGTCCACGAGGGCCACCAGCACCGCGACCGTGCCGGCGACGAACGCACCCACGATCGGGATGAAGGCACCGAGGAAGACGAGCACACCGATCGCGAGGACGAACTGCACCTGGAGGATCGAGGCCGCGATCATCACGCCGACGGCATCGGTGACGGCCACGATCACGGTGGCCCGCACGAACTGGGTGAGCGAGATCCACGCCACCCGGCCCGAGCTGTCGACCCGGGCGCGGGCTGCGCGCGGCGAGAGCCGGACGAACCAGGCCCAGATCCGGTCGCCGTCGGCGAGGAAGAAGTACGTCGAGAACAGCACCAGGAAGAGCCCGGCGAGGATGTGGGTGAGGGCGCTCCCGAGGTTGGTGACCTGACTGAGGAAGGCACCGCTCTCGGCCTTCTGGGACAGGTAGTCCTGGGCCTTCTGGATGTAGGCGTTGATCTGCGAGTCGCTGACGTGGAAGGGCCCGGTCTTCAGCCAGCTCTTGATCTCCCCCAGGCCGTCGGAGACCTGGGTGGCGAGGTCGTTGGCACCGTTGGCGACCTGCTGCCCGGCCAGCGCGAGCATGGTGGCCACGAGCGCGAGCAGGCCGAGGACCACGATGGCCGCCCCGATGCCGCGGCGGACGCCGATCCGTTCCATCCAGTCGACGAAGGGCGATCCGAGGGCCGAGATCAGGAGCGCGACGATGACCGGGATGGTCAGCTCGGCGAAGAACTCCACGCCACGGAACAGGGCGTACGTCGCGATGCCGATCACGATCAGGCGCCACGCCCACGCCGCAGCGAGGTCGAGCCCCCAGGGCACCTGGGCCGGCGTGAAGTTCGAGGGTCCGGTCTCGATCGCCACCTGGGGGCGCGGCTCGGCCCGTCTCAGCCACTGGTGGGCGAGGCGCCCGGCCAGCCGCTCCCCGGCGCCCTCGTCACCCGGCGTACCGGGACCCGTCGCGGCGTTGCTCACGGAGGTCAACCTACGCGACCTCGGGCTCGGTCAGGCGGCGGACGAGGCGGCGGGCCGCCGCCGGATGCTCGGGCGCCAGCAGCCCGACGGCGGCGAGCACGTAGTCGGTGTCGACCGTCACGTCCGCACGTCGGGGCAGCTGCCAGCCGCCGCGGACGTCCTCGCCGACGCTGCCTGCGAAGACCCGCCTGGCCACTCCCGCCCGGCCGTGCCGGAGCACGCCGCCGGAGCCGACGAGGAGGTCGACCTCGCGCAGGTCCTTGCCGGTCCGCTCGATCACGCGGCCCTCGGGGCTCACCACGACCTTGCTCCGGCCTGCATGGCGACGCAGGGCGAGCCCCACGGCCTCGCGAGCGAGCTCCTCGTCGAGGTCGGCCTCGGCGTCGTCGACCGGGACGAAGCCCGGGTCCCGGCGGCGCCGCCGGGCGGCCTCGGCGAGATCGGCCCGACCGGCCGCCTCGGCGGTCGTGACGGCCGACCAGCGCATGCCGAGGTCGCCCTCCACCGTGCGCGTCACCCGTGTGGTGGCGACGACCTCACGGCTGAGTCCGGCGTCCTCGGGGTCGAGCTCCACGACGCTGTGGACGTCGGTCGTGGCCCCGCCCACGTCGACCACCACCGTGTCGCCCGCGGCGTCGGCCAGCAGCTCCACCCCGGTGAGGACGACGTCGGGCGTGGCGCCCTGGACCATGGCCAGGAAGTCGTCGCGGCTGCTCAGGTGCTTGCCCCCGATCACGTGGGACAGGAACAGCTCTCGGATCGCGGTCCGGGCACCCTCCGGTGCGAGCACCCCGATCCGGGGAACGATGTTGGGCGCCACGACGAGCGGGTTCGCGGCCAGGATCGCGGCGACCTCGTCGCGCGCCTCGACCATCCCGGCGACCACCACGGGCCCGCTCCAGCTCGTGGCGAGCGCCCGGGCGCAGGCCAGGATCGGCTCGGGGTTGCCGCCGTCGGTCCCGCCGGTCAGCAGGACGACGTCGGGCTCGCTCTCACCGACCCGGCCCAGGTCGTCGTCCCGGCCGGCCGCGAGGACGGCCACCACCTTGCCGCCGCTGGACAGCGCGACCCTGCGACCCGCCTCGGCGGTGACCAGCTCCTCGTTGCCGACCACCGCGATCCGCAGGCCGCCGCCCGCGCTCGAGCAGGCCAGGGTCGACGCGTCCACCGCGCGCGCGTCCTGGCCGGCCAGCGCCCCCAGGCACGCGTCGTACCCGTCGAGGACGTCGGTGTCGATCGTCGTCCGGTGCTCGGCGGCGGCGACGATGCGACCCTCGACCAGGTCGACCAGCGACGCCTTGGTGAACGTCGAGCCGAAGTCGACGCAGACGACGTGGTCTCGACTCCGCTCGACCGCCGAGGGGCCGCCGACCGCCGAGGAGCCGCCGACCGCCGGAGGCCCGTCAGGCGAGGGCACGGTCGAGGTCGGCGATCAGGTCGTCGGCGGTCTCGATGCCGACGCTCAGCCGGATCAGGTCGGAGGGAACCTCGAGCTCGGTGCCGGCGACGCTGGCGTGGGTCATCCGCCCCGGGTGCTCGATCAGGCTCTCGACCCCGCCGAGCGACTCGCCGAGGATGAAGACCTCGGCGCGCGCACAGGTGTCGAGGGCGGCCTGCTCGCCGTCGGCGTGCCGGAGGCTGACGATGCCCCCGAACCTCTTCATCTGCCGCGCCGCCACGTCGTGCCCGGGGTGCTCGGGCAGGCCCGGATAGATGACCTGGGCGACCTTCGGGTGCCGGGTCAGGAACTCGACCACCTGCTCGGCGTTGTCGCAGTGCCGGTCCATCCGCACGCCGAGCGTCTTGAGGCCGCGGTGGGTGAGGAACGCGTCGAACGGGCCGGGTACGGCGCCCATCGCGTTCTGGTGGAAGGTGATCGCCTCCGCCAGGTCGAGGTCGCGGACCACGACCGCACCGCCGACCACGTCGCTGTGCCCACCGACGTACTTGGTCGTCGAGTGCACCACGAGGTCGGCGCCGAGGGTGAGCGGCTGCTGGAGGTAGGGCGAGGCGAAGGTGTTGTCGACGACCAGGAGCGCGCCGGCGTCGTGGGCCACCTGCGCCAGCGCCTCGATGTCGCCGATGGCCAGCAGCGGGTTGGTCGGCGTCTCGATCCAGACCAGGCGGGTCCGCCCCGGTCGGATGGCGGCTCGGACGGCGTCGACGTCGCCGACCGGTGCCGGGCTGTGCTCGAGCCCCCACGGCTGCGCGACCTTGTCGAAGAGCCGGAACGTGCCGCCGTAGGCGTCGTCGGGGATCACGGCGTGGTCGCCCGGCCTGGTCAACGCCCGCAGGATCGCGTCCTCGGCGGCGAGGCCGCTGGCGAAGGCGAAGCCGCGCTCCCCCTCCTCCAACGCCGCGAGCGCGCCCTCGAGCGCCGTCCGCGTCGGGTTGGCCGAGCGGCTGTACTCGTAGCCGCCGCGCAGGCCGCCGACGCCGTCCTGCTGGTAGGTGCTGGTCGCGTAGATCGGCGGGATCACTGCGCCGGTGGTGGGGTCGGGCTCGTAGCCGGCATGGATGGCACGGGTCTCGAACCCGGACTTGCTGCGATGGTCCTGAGTCACCCGACGAGCGTAGTCGTGCACTCGGGCGACCTGTGCGGCGCGGCGTCGGTCCCGACGGCGTCATTCTTCCGTCAGATCTGTCGGGAACGACCGGACCGCCCCGGGTGTTGCACACTGTGGATGTCCCATCCAGGGATGCCAGAAGGAGCAACCGTGTCGATCTTCTCCCGCCACAAGACCACCCTGCCGAGTGCTGAGGAGGCGCTGCCCGGCCGCGCCACCAGCCAGTTCGTGATCGCGCCGAAGCACCGCGTCCTCGACGCGCCCGTCGTCACTCCCACCGCCCCCGAGGGCTTCGAGGTCGCGATCTTCGGCCTCGGCTGCTTCTGGGGGGCCGAGGAGATCTACTGGCAGAAGCCGGGCGTCTGGTCGACGTCGGTCGGCTACGCCGGCGGCACCACGCCCAACCCGTCGTACGAGGAGGTCTGCAGCGGCCGGACCGGTCACACCGAGGCGGTCCGGATCGTCTTCGACCCGTCCGTGGTCTCCTACGCCGACCTGGTCAAGACCTTCTTCGAGGTCCACGACCCGACCCAGGGCATGCGCCAGGGCAACGACATCGGCACCCAGTACCGCTCGGCGATCTACTACACGACACCCGAGCAGGAGCAGACGGCGCGGGAGCTGACCAAGGTGTACGGCGACGAGCTCTCCCGCCGCCGCTACGGCGACATCACCACCGAGATCCGGCCCGCGTCGGAGACGCCGTACTACTACGCCGAGGACCACCACCAGCAGTACCTCGACAAGCACCCCCACGGTTACCGCTGCCACGCCAACGCCGGCGTGCCGTTCCCGGCCGACGCCTGAGCGACCCTGTCGGATCCGGCGTCCGCCGTTCGTGGAGTAGAAACAAGGGCGGACACCGGGTCCGCAGCCGGAGCGAGGAGCACGCATGACCGAGTACCTCTTGTACTTCAACCAGCAGTGGGTCGGCGACCACCCCGAGGAGTGGTACCGGCCGCGCGGACCGCTCGCGATGGCGGTCGTCAACGAGATGCGGGATGCCGGCGTGTACGTCTTCGCCGGGGGGCTGGAGGAGGAGGACGGGCCGGTCTACAGCGCCGACCCCACGAGCGGCACCGTCGTGGTCACCGACGGGCCCTACGTCGAGACCAAGGAGTTCCTGGGCGGGTTCGCCGTGGTGGACGTCGCCGATGACGAGGCCGCGAAGATGTGGGCGGCCAAGATCGCCGAGGCGTGTGGCTGGCCCCACGAGGTACGCCGCTTCAAGCCGCAGCCCCGGATCGAGTGAGCCGCTCCCCGGACGGCGGTCGATCGCAGTCACCTCGTGACCACGGATCACCGCGCTCTCCCGGCTCGCGGCCGGCTCGGCGCGCCCCGCGACCCGCGGGGATGCCCGGCTCCACCACCCGTCGGGGATGATGGACGATATGACCGAGCTGCCCCGGAAGGCCGTCGCGCGCACCGCGCGGCTGGCGGCGTTGCCCCTGGGGTACGCCGGGCGGAACGCCCTCGGGTTCGGCAAGCGGCTCGGCGGCAAGAACGCCGACGTGGTGATGGGCGAGATCCAGCAGCGCACCGCCGAGCAGCTCTTCCGGACCCTGGGCGAGCTCAAGGGCGGCGCGATGAAGTTCGGGCAGGCGATGTCGGTGCTCGAGGCCGCGCTCCCCGACGAGCTCGGGGCGCCCTACCGCGCCGAGCTGACCCGGCTCCAGGACTCCGCGCCCCCGATGCCGACCCAGACCGTGCGCGACCAGATCGCCGCCGACCTCGGCGCCCACTGGCGCGACGAGCTGGTCTGGCTCGACGGCGGGCCGACCGCCGCCGCCTCGATCGGTCAGGTCCACCTGGGCCGCTGGTCCGACGGACGCGAGGTGGCGGTCAAGGTGCAGTACCCCGGCGCCGGCGACGCCCTGCGCAGCGACCTGCGCCAGCTCGCTCGCCTGGCCAGGACGATCGGACCGATGGCTCCCGGCATCGACGTGAAGCCGCTGATCGCCGAGCTGCAGGCCCGGGCCAACGACGAGCTCGACTACACCCTCGAGGCCGAGGCGCAGCGGGCCTTCGCCGCCGCCTTCCGCGGTGATCCGGAGATCGTCGTCCCCGACGTGGTCGCGGTCGGTCAGCACGTCCTGGTCACCGAGTGGCTCGACAGCCCGGCCTCGCTCGCGACGATCATCGAGAGCGGCACCCAGCAGGAGCGCGACCACTACGGCGAGCTGTTCGTGCGCTTCCTCTTCTCCGGCCCGGCGCGCACCGGGATGCTGCACGCCGACCCCCACCCGGGCAACTTCCGGATCCTGCCGAACGACGACGGCAGCCCGGGTCGGCTCGGCGTGCTCGACTACGGTGCCGTGGCCCGCCTCCCCGGCCGTGCCCTGCCCCAGGCGATGGGGGCGCTGATCCGGATCGCGGGCCTGCGCGACCCCGACGAGCTCGTCGCGGGTCTGCGCAACGAAGGCTTCATCAAGCCGGGCGTGAAGCTCGACCCCGAGCTGGTCCTCGACTACCTCGCGCCGTTCGTCGAGCCGACCCAGGTCGAGCGCTTCCGCTTCTCCCGCGAGTGGTTGCAGGAGCAGTTCCAGCGGCTCAACAACCCCAAGGAGCCGACCTTCACCCTGGCGCTGAAGCTCAACCTGCCACCGGACTACCTGCTGATCCACCGCACCTGGCTGGGTGGCGTCGGGGTGCTGAGCCAGCTCGGCGCCGAGGCGCCGTTCCGGCAGATCCTCACCGAGTACCTGCCGGGGTTCGCGGCCTGACTCGCTCAGCCCAGCGGCAGATACATCACGTGCAGGCCCACCGGGCCGTGGGCGGCCGAGCGGAAGGCGCCGGGCACGGTGCCGATGATCTCGAACCCCAGCGACTGCCACAGGTGCACGGCCGCGGTGTTGGTCTCCACGACCGCGTTGAACTGGATGGCGGCGTAGCCCTGCTCGCGGAGCCACGCCACGACGTGTGACGCGAGCGCGCGGCCGACACCGCGCCCGGACGTCGCGGGGTCGACCATGAACGACGCGGTCCCGACGTGGTCTCCGCGCCCGGGCCGGTTGGGGCCCATCTTGGCCGAGCCCACGATCCGGCCGTCGTCCTCGAGCACCACCGTGCGGCCGGGCGGGCGCTCCATCCACCAGCCCCTGCCGGACTCGACGGTGAGGTCGTCGGGGAACGCGTAGGACTCCCCCGCGGCGACGATCTCGGCGAAGAACGGCCAGATCCGGGGCCAGTCGTCGGCGGTGGCCGCGCGGATCCGTGGGTCGGGCGTCACCGGCGGGTCACTCGCCGGTCTGGCCGTCGATCGCCTCGCGGATCAGGTCGGCGTGGCCGTTGTGACGGGCGTACTCCTCGATCATGTGGACGACGATCCACCGAGCCGAGAACGCCGACTTCTCGCGGCGGCTCTCCTTGACCGACGGGGTGTCGAGGCCGGTGCCGGCCGCCAGCGCCTCCTCCAGGCACCGGTCGCTGGCCGCGCACGCCTCGTCGAAGAGGGCGAGCTGCTGCTCCGGGGTGTCGTCGGCCGCGGTGCGCCACTCCCAGTCGGGGTCGCCCTCCCAGTCGACGTCGCGCCACTGCTCGGCCTGCTCGTTGCCCAGGAGGATGACGCTGAACCAGTGGTCCTCGACGAGCGCGAGGTGCTTCATGATGCCGCCCAGCGTCATCGTCGACGGCGGGTGCGGCGTGGCCAGCTGCTGCTGGTCGAGCCCGGCGGTCTTCCACCGCAGGGTGTCGCGGTGGAAGTCGAGGTAGCCACGGAGGGTCGGGAGCTCGTCGGCGATCAGCGGCGGGTCGATCCGTGCGTCGGCAGTGGCAGGGGTCATGGCCGCGACGCTAGCGACCCGCCCCGACGTGCCGCACCCGCGTTTCCGGTCTCACTGGCCGGTCTGGCCGTCGATCGACTCACGGATCAGGTCGGCGTGACCGTTGTGGCGGGCGTACTCCTCGATCATGTGCAGCACGATCCAGCGCAGGCTGAAGCGACCGTCGTCGCCCTCGGGATCGGGCACGGAGAGACCGTCGAGGCCCACTCCGCCGGGCCCCAGTGCCTCGTCCAGCACGGTGTTCGAGCGGCGTACCGCCTCGTCGAAGAGCGCAAAGAGCTCCTCGGGCGTGTCGTCCTTCGCGCTGTGCCACTCCCAGTCGCGGTCGGCGTCCCAGTCGACGGTGTCGAACGGAGGCATGAACCCGCGGCCCGCGAAGTCGTCCTCGAACCAGCTCTGGTCGACGATGGCGAGGTGCTTCATCATCCCGCCCAACGTCATGTCGCTGGGCGGCAGCGGTTGCGCCAGCTGCGCCTGGCTCAGCCCGGAGCACTTCATCTTGAAGGTGTCGCGGTGGTAGTCGAGGAAGCCGCGGAGGGACGTGACCTCGTCGGCGCGGAGGGGGCGTTCGGTACGTTCCATGGCCGTCGACGTTAGTCCGAGTGGGTGCCGGCCGCACCCGCGTTCTCCGATCACCAGATCCCGAGGACGTCGCCGCCGATCCGGACGATGAACGCCGAGACCACGACGATGAAGAACACCCGGACGAAGCCGACACCGCGTGCGACCGCCGTACGGGCTCCGACGTAGCCGCCGAGCAGGTTGCACAGACCCATCACCAGCCCCACCTTCCACAGCACCGCGCCCTGCGGCACGAAGACGCAGAGGGCCGCCAGGTTCGTCGCCCAGTTGGCGAGCCGCGCCTTGGCGGAGGCCTCGAGGAAGCTGTAGCCGAGCAGCCCGACCAGCGAGATCACGAAGAAGCTGCCGGTCCCCGGGCCGAGCGCGCCGTCGTAGAAGCCGATCACCAGCCCGGTCGCCATCGCGACCCCGGTGTGCCGACGGCCGCGGAAGCGCAGCGCGGTCGCCTCCCCCAGCGCGGGCCGGAACACGACGTAGCCGCCGACCACGATCAGGACCACCAGCACGATCGGGTCGAAGGCGGCGGCCGAGAGGTGGGAACCGACCACAGCGCCGGCGATCGAGCCGGCGAAGGCACACCCCATCAGCGGCCCGAAGGTGCGCGGGTCGGGTCGGACGCGGCGGTAGTACGTCGTGCTGCTGACGGTCGTCCCGCAGATGGAGCTGCAGCTTGTTGGTGGCCAGGACGTTGACCGGCGCCGCCGACGGCAGCCCGAGCAGGAGGGCCGGGAGCTGGATCAGCCCGCCGCCCCCGACGACCGCGTCCACGAACCCCGCCGCGAGCCCGGCCAGCCCCAGGAGGAGCAGCACGGTCGTCGACGGGTCACTCACGCCGCGACTCTAGGAGAGGTCAGTAGAAGCCGTGGCGGGCCAGTGGACCGCGCAGCTCGCGCTCCTCGTAGGCCAGATGGCTGAGCAACCGGTCGCCGAGGGCCTGCAGCGACGCCTCCACGGCATCCAGCGCGTCCTCGTCGGCGTCCTGCACGAGCCCGACCAGGACCCGGTCGACGTCGTCGAGCAGGTGGTGGATCACGAGGTGCTCCTCCGAGAGACGGTCCAGCACCGGCGCGGCGTCGGGCTCGGCGCGTCGCAGGTGTGGGAACACGCTGGTGTCCTCGAGGGAGTGGTGGCCGTTGACGAAGCCGCAGTAGGACTGGCAGTAGGCGCCGAGGGTCCAGTTGTTCTGCCGCAGCGACATCGCGTGGACCTCCGAGCGGGCCTCGCCGGCGGTCAGCACGCCGCGGCGCACCTCCTCGACCAGACCGTGCAGCCGGGTGAGCTCCGAGCGCAGGTGGTCGTGGATCTCCACCAGATGCCGGTGGTAGGCCTCCTGCTGCGTCGAGTACGCCGCACCGGCGGGCTCGTCGAGGCTCGGCCGGGTCGTCTCGTCCCAGAGTGCTGCCACGTGGTCGTCCATCGCGTGCCGACCCTAGCCATCTACGGTGGTCGGGTGCGGATCGTCTCGTTGCTCCCCTCGACCACGGAGATCCTGTTCGCGATCGGGGCGGGCGACGCCGTGGTCGGGGTGACCTTCGAGTGCGACTTCCCGGCCGAGGCCCGGAGCCGGCGGATCGTGTCGACCTCGGCGATGCCCGAGGGCCTGCCGCCGGCTGCGATCGACGCGTTCGTGGTCGAGGCGATGGCCCGCGGCGACGACCTCTACCACCTCGACGCCGGCGCGTTGGCCGACCTCGACGCCGACCTCGTGGTGACCCAGGACCTCTGCGCCGTGTGCGCCGTGGACGTCTCCGTGGTCGACGACGCGCTCGCCCACCTCGGCTGCACGGCCGAGGTGCTGACGATCGACCCCCACACCCTCGATGAGGTCCTGGCGCTCGATCGTCACGCTCGGCCGGGCGACCGGGCACGAGGACGCGGCCGAGCGGCTCGTCGCCGACCAGCGGCGGCGGCTGGACGTCGTACGCCGGGAGACCGAGGGGCGACGGCGCCCCCGGGTGATGTTCCTGGAGTGGACCGACCCGCCGTTCGCTCCCGGGCACTGGATCCCGGAGATGATCTCGCTCGCGGGCGGCGAGCCACTGCTGGCGACGCCCGGCGAGAAGTCGCGACGGGTGACCTGGGAGGAGGTCCACGCGGCCGAGCCCGACCTGGTCGTGGTGGCGCCGTGCGGCTTCGACCGCGACGGCTGTCGCCGGCTGGCCGACGAGCTGGTCGCGGGCGGCGCGCTGCCACCCGGCGTACCGGTGCACGCCGTCGACGCCAACGCCTCCTGGGCCCGTCCCGGCACCCGTCTGGTCGACGGCGTCGAGGAGCTGGCGCGCGTCCTGGCCCTGCTCACCCCCGCCGGGTCGCCCCACTGAACGGCATCAGGGGCTCGGCGGGGAAGCGGAGCTCGGCGAGGAGGCCGCCGTACGACGAGTCGCCGAGGCCGAGGTCGCCGCCGCGGCGGCGGACCAGCTCGCGGGCGATCGCCAGCCCGAGCCCGCTGCCGCCGCTGTCGCGGTCGCGGGCGTCGTCGAGGCGGGCGAAGCGGTCGAAGACGCGCTCGCGGTCGGCCGCCGGGACCCCGTCGCCGTCGTCCGCGACCGCGACCACGCCTCCCCCCGCCGTACGACGGAACGAGAGGTCGACGCGGGAGCGCGCGTGGCGACGGGCGTTGGCGACCAGGTTCCCGACGACCCGCTCGAGCTCGAGCCGGCTCATCGGCAGGGTGCCGTCGGTCACGTCACCGACGGCCACCGCCGGCGGCTCGGTCGTCGCGAACCCCGGCAGGACGGCCGCCGGACAGACCGGCGGCTCCGGAGCCGGCAGCGGCTCGCCCGCGTCGAGCCGGGCCAGCACGAGCAGGTCGTCGACCAGTGCCGAGAGCCGCACCAGCTCGGCGCCGAGGTCGGCCTGGTCCTCGTCGGTGGCCCCGTGCCGCCCGGCGACGTCGACCTGCACCCGCAGCGACGCCAGCGGGCTGCGCAGCTCGTGGGCGACGTTCGCGACGAAGCTGTGCTCGCGGTCGCGGGCCGCCGCGAGCCGGTCGAGCATCGAGTTCAGGGTCACGGCCAGGGCGTGGATCTCGTCACGCGACTCGGGCACCGGCAGCCGCTCGTCCTGACCCGCCCCGGACACCCGCTCCGCCGCCGAGCGAAGCGACTCCACGGGCCGCAGCGCCGCGCCGATCACCCGCCACGCGATCAGGCCGAGGACGAGCAGCAGGAGCGGGTAGGTCACGAGCAGCGTCACGACGAGCAGGTGCTGGCTGCGCGCCAGGTCGGCGACCGGCTCCGCCACCACCACGACCGGGGCGTCCGCGGCCGACGAGACGGGCGTGGCGCTGACCCGGAGCGTCGAGCTCATCCCGAGCCGCGACCCCGACACCGTCACCGGCGAGGTCTCGGCACGGCTCAGCTCGTCGGCGCTCAGCAGCGGGGTGAGCCGGTCGCCGTTCGCCGAGGCACTCAGCACGCGCCCGCGCGCGTCGATCACCTGGACCGACTCGGTCCCGGTCACCGGGATCGGGTCGGGCAGCCGGCCCGAGGTGACCAGGTCGGCGACCTGGGCGGCCGTGGCCTCCGCGCGCCGGTCGAGGTCGTGCCGGTTGGCCAGCGAGAGGGCGACGTAGAGCGCGACGCTGCCGACGGCCAGCGCCACCGCCAGCCCCAGGAGCCCGATCGTCATCAGCCGCGCCCGCAGCGAGCGGCGACGCCACCACCCGGCCGGCCCGGCGAGGCCGGTGCTCATCGGGCGAGCCGGTAGCCGGCGCCGCGCACCGTCTCGATCAGTCCGGGCCCGAGCTTGCGCCGCAGGTAGCCGACGTACACCTCGACGGTGTTCGGCTCGTAGCCCCCTCCGCGGGCGTCCCAGACCCGGTCGAGCAGCTCGGTCTTGGTGACGACCCGGTCGGGGTGGCGCAGGAAGAACTCCAGCAGCTCGTGCTCGCGTCGGCTGAGGGCGACCGGCTCGCCGCCGAGGGTCACCTGCCGGGTCGCCGGGTCGAGAGCGACGTCGCCGTGGGCCAGCACCGGTGGCCTCGGGTCGCTCTGCCGTCGCAGCAGCGCGCGCAGCCGGGCCAGCAGGACGACGTAGTCGAAGGGCTTGGTGAGGTAGTCGTCCGCGCCGTAGTCGAGCCCGTCGGCCTGGTCGTAGGGCCCGTCCTTGGCCGAGACCATCATCACCGGCACCCAGCTGTCCTCGGCCCGCAGCCGCTTCACCACCTCGTAGCCGGACAGCCCGGGCAGCATCACGTCGAGCAGCACGGCGTCGTACTGCCCCTCGAGGGCCCGAGCCAGGCCGGACACCCCGTCGGCCGCCACGTCGACGGTGAAGCCGTCGGCGGTCAGCCCGCGCTGCAGGGCGCGCGCCAGCCGCGCCTCGTCCTCGACGACCAGCAGCCGCATGCGCCCACCTTGGCACGGGCTCCGCGACCGCCGTGGCTGACTGCGATCACAGGTTCTCAGCGGACTCACAGCGGCCGCGAGCCATGATGGACGACATGGCCTCCGCTCCTCCGCTCCCGACGTGCCCGCTGGGCCGTGCCCGCCGTGGCCGTGGTCGCCCTCGTCGGCGCGGGCCCGCTGGTCCAGGCCGTCACCGCCGACGCCCACGGCTCGCTTCCCCCGCGTACGGCGGCCCAGCTGCTCGTCGACGTCAGCCACGCGAAGGTGCACGCCCTGTCCGGCACCGTCGTCGAGACGACCGACCTCGGGCTCCCGGCGCTGCCGTCGATCGGCGGGCGCGGGGGCGACGCAGCCAGCTTCTCCTCCCTGGTCTCCGGCTCGCACACGATGCGCGTCTGGTACGCCGGCCCCGACCGGCAGCGTCTGGCCCTGCTCGGGCCAGCTCGGCGAGTCCGACCTGGTCCGCAACGGCAGCGACCTGTGGGCCTGGTCGAGCGGCAGCAACACCGCCACCCACTGGACGGTCCCCGACGGCGCTCGCGGCACCTCGGCCGCACCGACGCCGCCGGCCGGGACGGCGATGACGCCGCAGCAGGCCGCCGAGACAGCCTTGAAGGCGATCGACCCGACCACGCGCGTGTCCACCGACCCGACCGCCACGGTCGCCGGCCGCCCGGCGTACGTGCTCAGCCTGGTGCCGCGCGACCCCCGCTCGCTCGTCGGCTCGGTCCGCATCGCGATCGACGGCACCACCCACATCCCCACGCGCGTCCAGGTCTTCGCGCGGGGCGCGAAGACGCCGGCCTTCCAGGTCGGGTTCACGTCGTTCTCGACGGCCACGCCGGATGCCTCGGTCTTCGGCTTCACCCCTCCCCCGGGCGCGACGGTCAAGCAGGGCACGCTGCCCACGCCCTCCGGTCACCGCACCCAGAGCGCCCCCAGCGGCCGGGCGCCGACCGTCGTCGGCCGGGGCTGGACCAGCGTGCTGGTCGCCACGCTGCCGGCCGACGACCAGACCTCCGGCGGGCCGTCCCCGCTGCGGGGCATCGTCGACAGGCTGCCGACGGTGTCCGGCTCCTGGGGCTCGGGCCACCTGCTGCAAGAGTGCGCTGTTCTCCGCGGTGCTCACCGACGACGGGCGGGTGGCGGTCGGGGCGGTCGCGCCACAGCAGCTGTACGACGCGCTCGCGCGGCAGTGACGGACCTCGCCGTCCGCACGAGCGGACTCACCAAGCGCTTCGGGTCGCAGACCGTGGTCGACGCGATCGACCTCGAGGTGCCCAGAGGCGCCGTCTACGGCTTCCTCGGCCCGAACGGGTCGGGGAAGACCACCACCATCCGGATGCTGCTCGCCCTGGTGGCGCCCACGGCCGGCGACGTCGCGCTGTTCGGTGAGGCGATGCCGGCGCGAGCGGCCGCGGTGCTCCCTGCGGTCGGCGCGCTCGTCGAGGGCCCGGCCTTCCATCCCTATCTCTCCGGCCGGCGCAACCTGCACCGCCTCGACGCCGCCGACCGCACGGCGGACCCGTCCACGGCCCGCCGACGGGTCGATGCCGCACTCGACCGGGTCGGCCTCCTGGCCGCCGCCGACAAGCGGTTCCGCGCGTACTCGCTCGGCATGCGCCAACGGCTCGCCATCGCGGGCGCCCTGCTGACCCCCAAGGACCTGCTGGTCCTCGACGAGCCGACCAACGGCCTCGACCCGCAGGGCACCCGTGAGGTCCGGCAGCTGGTCGGGTCGCTGGCCGAGGACGGGACCACCGTGCTGGTGTCCAGCCACCTCCTCGCCGAGGTGGAGCAGATGTGCACCCACCTCGGCGTGATGCACGTCGGGAGGCTCGTCGCCCAGGGCTCGAGCGCCGAGCTGCGGTCCGGGGGCAACACCGAGGCGACCGTCGAGACCGACTCGCCCGGTGACGCCGCACGCGTGCTGGAAGAGCTCGGCCTGACCGAGGTCCACACGACCGCGAGCAGCGCCACCGGTCACCTCGGCGAGGTGGCGCCGGAGAAGGTCGTCGCCGCGTGCGTGCACGCCGGCGTCGCGGTGCTGGGCTTCCGGGTCGGCCGGCCCTCGTTGGAGGACCTGTTCGTCTCGCTGACCGGGGAGGGCTTCGATGTCAGTGGCTGACGCCTCGTCGACGACCGTCCTCCGCGCGCCGCGGGCGGCGTGGTCGCCGCGCTTCTTCCTCTCCGAGCTGCGGCTGATGTTCGGGCGTCGCCGCAACCAGGCAGGGCTGCTCGTCCTCGCGGCCGTGCCCGTGCTGATCGCGATCTCGGTCAAGAGCACGCTGTCGCAGCCCGGTCAGGACGCACCCGACTTCTTCCGCTCGATCACCGGCAACGGACTCTTCGTCGCCCTGGCCGCGCTGACCATCGAGCTCGGGCTGTTCCTGCCGCTCGCGGTCTCCGTCGTGTCCGGCGACAGCGTCGCCGGCGAGGCCAACATCGGCACCCTGCGCTACCTGCTGGTCGCGCCGGTGACCCGGCTCCGGCTGCTGCTGGTCAAGTACGCCGCGATCGTCGTCGGCGCCTTCGTCGCGACGTACGTCGTCACCCTGGTCGGGATGGTCATCGGGCTGATCCTGTTCGGGGGCGGCCCGATGACCCTGCTGTCCGGTACCCAGATCTCCTTCGGCGCCGGGCTCCTCCGCGTGCTGCTGGCGGCGTCGTACCTCGCCTGCGGGCTGGCCGCCCTGGGCGCGGTGGGCCTGTTCGCCTCGACCCTGACCGAGCAACCGATCGCGGCGATGATCGCCACGATCATGATCAGCTCGACCTCGTTCGTGCTCGACTCGATCCCGCAGGTCGGCTGGCTGCACCCCTACCTGCTGACCCACCACTGGCTCGACTTCGGCGACCTGTTCCGCGACCCGATCGCCTGGAACAACATCGTGGCCGGTCTCGCGCTCGCCGCGTCGTACGCCGTGGTGTTCCTCGCCGCCGCCTGGGCGAGGTTCACCACCAAGGACGTCACCAGCTGAGGACGCTCAGATCGCGTCGGCGAGCGGCCAGCCACCAGCGGCGAGCCGCTCCGTGACGCGCGCGACGTCGATGTCGCTCGCGCGCTGGTAGACGGTCTGCTCGATCATCGCCTCGATGTCGATGCGCGAGATCGGGTCGACGGACCCGAGGGACTGCGCGGCGAGCCCGTCGGCGATCGCGTGGATCTCCTCGGAGGTGAGGCGGCGCCGCAGCACGCCGAGGATCGGCGCGTAGTCCTGGGGCGGGATGCCGTCGGGGTAGCCCGCCCGGAGCCAGTCGAGCACGCTCTGGCCCAGCGAGGAGGTCTGCTCGGCCATCGCCGGTCAGCTCTTCGGGACGAAGGTCGGGAAGACGTGGTCGAAGCTGAGCTGGTCTCCGTGGCCGGACGCCCAGATGTAGGCCAGCCCGACCCCGATGCCGGCCAGGACGACGGCGAAGCAGAGTCCGGCAAGGGTCCTGCCGAGCACCTGGCGACGTCGTACGACGGACGTGTCCGCGCCGTCGGCCCCGACGGTCCCGAGCGCGGACGCGCGGACACCGAGCGCGTAGACCACCGGGAGGCCGGCGCCGAGGATCAGGCTGTAGAGCAGGACCTTCCAGATGTCGTGGAGGAACAACGAGAGCATCCGAGCCTCCTCAGGCCGCGACCGGGTCGGACGGCTCGAGGACCGTGCTGGGGTCCTCCCAGTCGTCGTTGACGTTCTCGGCCGTGACCGGGTGGCGCCGCGAACGGGCGTACATGAGGCCGGAGAAGACGAGCAGGATGGCGACCATCACGAGGGCGCCGATCAGGCCACCGCCCACCGCGTTGCCGATCTTCCACATGACCGCGCCGACGAGTGCCGCCATCGGCAGCGTGATGAACCAGGCCACCGCCATCCGGCCGGCGACGCGCCAGCGGACGTGGGCCCCGGGCTTGCCGAGGCCGCTGCCGAGGATGGAGCCGGTGGCGACGTGGGTGGTGGACAGCGCGAACCCGAGCTGGCTCGAGGCCAGGATCACCGCAGCGGCGGAGCCCTGGGCGGCGGTGCCCTGGCGTGCCTCGATCTCGGTGATGCCCTTGCCCATGGTGCGGATGATCCGCCAGCCGCCGACGTAGGTGCCCAGCGCGATCGCGACGGCGCAGGAGACCTTGACCCACAGCGGGATCGCGGAGGTGTCGGTCCAGCTGCCGTAGGCGATCAGCGACAGGGTGATCACGCCCATCGTCTTCTGGGCGTCGTTGGTGCCGTGCGCCAGCGCCATCAGCGAGCCGGTCCCGATCTGGCCCCAGCGGAAGCCGCCGTTGTTGAGCCCCTCGCCGAGCACCCGTGTGACGCGGAAGATCAGCCAGGTGCCGACCGCGGAGACGAGCGCGGCGATCACCGGCGAGGCGAACGCCGGCAGGATCACCTTGCCGACGACCCCGTCGAGCTTCGTGCTGTCACCGGTCCAGTGGACGCCGCCCCAGCCGATGCCGGCGATCGTGGCCCCGATCAGGCCGCCGAAGAGTGCGTGCGAGGAGCTCGACGGCAGGCCGAACAGCCAGGTGGTCAGGTTCCACACGATGCCGCCGACCAGGCCCGCCAGGATGATCAGCAGCAGGGCCGACCCGTGGTCCGCGGTCAGGGCCGGGTCGGGCGTGCCGTCGGAGTTCTGGATGGAGACGACGGCGTTGGTCACGGTCAGGGCCACCGCGACGGAGAGGAACGCCCCGACGAGGTTGAGGACCGCGGCCAGGGCGACGGCCGTCTTGGGCTTGAGGGCACCGGTGGCGATGGTGGTGGCCATCGAGTTCCCGGTGTCGTGGAAGCCGTTGGTGAAGTCGAAGCCGAGCGCGACGATCACGACGAGGACCAGGGTGAGCAGCTGTGCCGACACGGCTCTGAGTGTGGCGCCAAGGTGACCGCGAGGGAAATCCCCGGGGCGCAGTTCACCGACTATTACGCCGTCAGTTCACCTGCTGTTCACCTGAGCGCCGGGAGTGGGGCAGAAGTGACGCATGGTGCTGGTGTGACCAGCCTTCCGGCCCGACCTGACTTGGTCGGTGTCAGGCCGCCTTGCGAGCAAGCTCGCTGCGGCCTCCCGAGCGAGCTCCGCCCGGCTTCCCGGTCGGTGTCAGGCCGCCTGGCGAGCAAGCTCGCTGCGGCCTCCTGAGCGAGCTCCGCCCCGGCTCCGCCGGTCGGTGTCAGGCCGCCTGGCGAGCAAGCTCGCTGCGGCCTCCTGAGCGAGCTCCGCCCCGGCTCCGCCGGTCGGTGTCAGGCCGCCTTGCGAGCAAGCTCGCTGCGGCCTCCTGAGCGAGCTCCGCCCCGGCTCCGCCGGTCGGTGTCAGGCCGCCTTGCGAGCAAGCTCGCTGCGGCCTCCTGAGCGAGCTCCGCCCCGGCTCCGCCGGGTCGGAGCTCGCTCAGTCGACCCAGAACCCTCGGCTGCCGAACCAGTCGCCGTACTGACCTGCGCTCCCGGGCGCCCGAGAGCCCAGGTAGGAGCCGACGACGGCGGCGCCGAGGTCATCGAGCTCCGGAGCGACCACGCGGCCGTCCACGCGCCGGGCCATGGAGTCGACGAAGCGGGCGAGCCCGGCGTCGGTGCCGAGCCGGAAGAACGTCACCTGGGCCCCGAGCCGCCCGGAGTTGTCGAGCTCGCGCACGGAGTACGCGACGGTCAGCGGATGGGGCGGGTACTCGAAGTAGACCTCGCCGTCGGCCTCGAGGTGGGAGGTCGGCTCACCGTCGGTGACGATCAGCAGGACCGGCTGCGCGCTCGGGTGCTTGCGGAAGAACCGGTTCGCCAACAGCAGCGCGTGGTGGAGGTTGGTGCCCTTGTCCCACATCGCGTCGAGACCGGTCAGCTCCTCGATGTCCATCACCTGCGCATGGCGCCCGAAGCCGATCAGCTGCAGCGCGTCGCCCCGGAACCGCGACCGGATCAGCGTGTGCAGCGCCAGGGCCGTGCGCTTCATCGGCACCCAGCGGCCGTCCATCGCCATCGAGAACGACGTGTCGACCAGCAGGGCCACGGCGGCCTGGGTGCGCGCCTCGGTCTCGGACACCTCCACGTCGTCGACCTGGAGGCGCACGCCGCCCCGGGCCGAGCCGCCCTCACCGACCACCCGCCGGACAGCGTTGGTGATCGTCCTGGTGACGTCCCACGGCTCGGTGTCGCCGAACGCCCACTCGCGCGTCGCGCCGGACATCTCGCCCGCCGCGCCGGACTGGCGTACGTCGCGCTGGCCCTGGCGCCCGCTCATCCGGGTCGCGACGTCCTTGAGAAGCGCCTTGCCGAGCTGGCGCATCGCCTTCGGGCTCAGCTTGAGCTGGCCGTCGCTGGTGCGCTTGAGATAGCCGGAGTCGCGCAGCGCCTGCTCGAGCCGCTGCAGGGTGCGGGCGTCGACGGCAGCCTCGTTGCCGAGCTGGCGGGCCAGCTTGTCGAGGTCGACGTCGTCGAGGCGGGCTCCGTCGTAGGACTGGGCGAGCTGCTCGGCGAGGTCGTCGAGGTCTGCGAGGTCCTGCAGCACCCCGGTGCCGTCGCCGAGGCCGAGCCCCTGCTCGCCGTCGAACCGCTCCGAGCCGCCCCAGTCCTCGCCCGGGCGCAGCGACTGGAGGTTGGCGTCGAGCTGCGAGAGCTGCTGCATCAGCTCGGGTGAGCCGAAGGCCTGCTGCGCCAGCTGCATGAGCTCCGCACGCTGCTCGGCGGTCATCGAGTTCATCATCCGCTGGGCCGCTGCCGCCCGCTGGGCGAGGGCGTCGATCAGCTCGTCGACGTTCTGTGGGTTCTCGGGGAAGAAGTCGCCGTGCTTGTCCATGAAGTCGGCGAAGTCCTCGTCGGTGTCCTCGCCGCGGTGGTGCTTGGAGAGCAGGTCGTTGAGGTCGGTGAGCATCTCGTTGATCGCGGCCCGGTCGGCGTCCGTGGCGTTCTCGAGCGCCTCCTTCATGCCGGCGAACCGCTGGTCGAGCATCTCCCGGCCGAGCAGGTCCTTGATCCGCTCGAAGTCCTCACGCGCCTCGCGGCTCTTCCAGTCGTACGACGACAGCTCGCTCACCGCGGCGGCGGTCGAGGGCGGCAGGTTGTCGAGCTGGAGCTCGCGCAGGGCGCGGTCGCCCTCGTCGAGGTCGATGTCGCGGGCCAGCTGCTTGCGCTCGTTGAGCACCGCCCGGTCGAGGAGCTCGCGGACCTCCTGGAGGGTGCCGTCGAGGTGGTGCCGCTGCGTGAGCTCGCGGCGCTTCTCCGCGATCCGACGGGCCAGGTCGTCGAGGCCGCGCTGGTCCTGGCTGCCGCGACGGAGGAACTCGCGCATCGCGCGCTCCGGGCTGTAGCCCGCCATCACGTCCTGGCCGATGGCGTCGAGCGCCTCGGCGATGTCGACGGGAGGGGCGAGCGGGTCGGGCCCGCCGTCGTACGCCGTGTAGCGGGAGCGGGGCTGGTGCCTAGCCATCCGCGCGCTCCACGCTCATGCCGGCGCGCAGCACCCGCGGGATCTCCGCGACCTCGTCGACCCGCATGACGACCCGGGCGAGGTCGTCGGGCGCCGCCGGCGAGTCGAGCTCGACGGCATAGGTGATGCCGCGCGAGACCCAGCTCTCGGTGTCGAAGGCACCCTGCGCCACCACCCGCACGCCGGCGACCGGGACACCCAGCGCCTCGCTCTCCCGGAACGTGTCGTTGAGGACGCACAGCGCGACCGACAGATGCAGGACGGCGGCGCCGTTGCCCTCCCCCGCGACCACCACGCCCTCGGGCGTCCAGTCGTGCGGGACCGTCCACCCCACCGCCGAGTCGTCGCGGAGGGTCCCGGCGCTGGCGGTGACCGCGAAGTCCGAGGCGCTAGCCATAGACGGTCTCCCCGCCGCCGGACTCCTTGCTGATCTTGCGCGCCAGGTAGAGACCCTCGAGGGCCAGCTCGATGGCGCCGGCTCGCTCGCCGTCGTTGCGCGCGTCGAGCCGCTCGCACACGTCGTCGTAGAG
Source organism: uncultured Actinomycetota bacterium (assembly GCA_963797325.1). Taxonomy (GTDB): domain Bacteria; phylum Actinomycetota; class Actinomycetes; order Propionibacteriales; family Nocardioidaceae; genus Nocardioides. The sequence goes on along the minus strand of CAWCPG010000024.1, from coordinate 25,579 downwards.
CTCGGACTCACCGAGCACGGGCAGCCCGGTCAGGAAGTCGCGTGCCGTGACCTGCTCGCCGGTCGTGACCATCTGCCCGGCCTCGATCCGGTCCACCAGGAGCGCGAAGTCGAGCCCACGGAAGTGGTGCCGCACGGTCTCGGCGGTGGCCGTCCGCAGCAGGTGGGTGAGGATCTCGCCCTCGCGTCCCTCCTCGCCGGTCTCGAACTCGATCTTTCCACCGAGCACCTCGACGGCGGTCTCGAGGTCGACGACGCGCGCCACCGGCTCGTCCTCCCCCTGCCGGGTCGCGCGGTGCAGGGCCGACGCGGCGACCGTCTCGGCGCCGGCGATGGCGAAGCGCGCGCTGACGCCGGACCGCTGGTCGACCGACGTGGACTCGCGCAGGTTGCGGGTGAAGCGGGCCAGGATCTCGACCAGGTGGTCGGGCACCTCGGCGACGAGGGTCGCCTCCTGCCGGATCACGGCGATCTCGTCGTCGAGCTCCGTGGGGTAGTGGGTCCGGATCTCGGCGCCGAACCGGTCCTTGAGCGGGGTGATGATCCGACCGCGGTTGGTGTAGTCCTCCGGGTTGGCGCTGGCCACCACGAGAGTGTCGAGCGGGAGGCGCAGCACGTAGCCACGGATCTGGATGTCGCGCTCCTCCATCACGTTGAGCATCGCGACCTGGATCCGCTCGGCCAGGTCGGGCAGCTCGTTGATGGCGACGATGCCGCGGTGGCTGCGCGGGATCAGCCCGAAGTGGATCGTCTCCGGGTCGCCGAGGTGGCGGCCCTCGGCCACCTTCATCGGGTCGACGTCACCGATCAGGTCGGCGACCGACGTGTCCGGGGTGGCGAGCTTCTCGGAGTACCGCTCGTCGCGGTGACGCCACTCGACCGGGAGCTCGTCGCCGAGCTCGTCGGCCCGCCGTCGCGACCCCGGCGTGATGGGCTCGTAGGGGTGCTCACCGAGCTCGGCCTCGCCGATCACCGGCGTCCACTCGTCGAGCAGGCCGACCAGCGAGCGCAGGAGCCGGGTCTTGCCCTGGCCCCGCTCACCGAGGAGTACGACGTCGTGCCCGGCGAGCATGGCCCGCTCGAGCTGGGGGATGACCGTGTCGTCGAACCCGTGCATGCCCGGCCACGGGTCCTCTCCGGCGGCCAGCTTGGCCAGGAGGTTGTCGCGCAGCTCGTCGCGCAGGTGCTTCTGGACGTGGCCGGACTCGCGGAGCTGGCCGAGCGTGCGGGGAGTCGGTGCGTCTGTCATGCGGGGTCCCTGCGGCGTTGTTCGGTGGAGGAGCGAAGGCGAGGAGACGAAGCAGGTCGTGGGGTGCTCACGTCTTCCACGCTAGTCCGGCACGCAATGCGATCCGTAGGGCGTGTCCGTCGGACCGGCTGCTGGTCGGGGATCGGGTCAGGCGCGCTCGGTCTCGAGCTCCGGCTCGCGGCGGGCCTGCACGCCGTGTCCGGTCGCGGCCACCCAGGCCACGAGCCCCACGATCACGAGCAGGGTGACCACGGTGACGGTGCCGTCGCCGTACCCGAGACCGGATCGGTAGGCGGGCTTGCCGAGCCAGTCCGCGAACGACGCCCCGAGCGGGCGGGTCAGGATGTACGCCGCCCAGAAGGCGACCACGGCGTTGAGACCGAGGCGCCACGCCACCAGTGGCACCAGCATCATCGCTGCGAACAGCAGCCCGGAGGTGAGGTAGCCGAGACCCAGCGTGGCGGCCGTGAAGTCCCCGGCCGCGGTGCCCAGCGCGAAGCTCGCCATCACGGCCAGCCAGTAGAACGCCTCGCGCCGCCGCGTGTAGATGCTGTGGATCGACAGGGTCCCCTCGGAGAACCACCACCAGGCCAGGACCACCGCGAGGACGACGGCGTAGAACGGCGTGGTCACGGCGTACGACAGCCCGACGAAGCGGTGCAGTGCGTCCGCGACCATGGTGCCCGTCACCGCCACCATCGCGACCGCCGTCCAGTAGGCCGCGGGCCGGTACTCCGTGGTGCTGAGCTGCCACCAGAGCGCGGCCGCCAGTCCCCCGACGCCCACGACCCCGGCGAGGACCAGGCTGGTGTGGGCGAAGTAGTCCGAGGCGGTCTCGCCCATGCCGGTGGTCAGCACCTTGATCACCCAGAACACGAGCGTGATCTCGGGGACCTTCGCGGCGAGCGGGTGGGGGAAGCGCGGTGACACGGACACCCGCTCACCCTGGCCGAGCGGCCTGAGAGCCCGCAAAGTTTTCGGGCCTTCGTGCCCACCTGGTCAGGTTGCGGTCAGGTTGCACGGCATGCTGGGGACATGCCGCGTCGCATCCTCGGCCTCACCGGGCCGCCGGGCGCCGGCAAGACGACGTACGCCGAGCGGCTGGTCGCCGATGCGGGCGTTCCCGCGGCACACCTCCCGATGGACGGCTTCCACCTGGCAGACGTGGCGCTGCGCAGCCTCGGGCTGCTCGATCGCAAGGGTGCGCCGGAGACCTTCGACGGCTGGGGGTACGCCGCGCTGCTGGCGAGAGTCCGGACCGCGGGTGAGACCGTGTGGGCGCCCGGCTTCGAGCGTGACCTGGAGCAGCCCCTGGCGGGTGCGATCGCGATCGGGCCGGAGATCGAGCTGGTCGTGACCGAGGGGAACTACCTGCTGCTCGACCGCCCGGAGTGGCGGGCGGTGCGGGCGGAGCTCGACGAGGTGTGGTTCCTCGACGTGCCCGACACCGTGCGGCGGCCGCGGCTCGTGGCGCGGCACACGGCGTACGGGAAGACGCCGGCGGAGGCCGAGGCCTGGGTCGCGCGGGTCGACGACGTCAACGCCGCGCTCGTCCTCGCGACGCGCTCGCGAGCCGACCGGCTGGTCGATCCCGACGCGGCGGACCCGTGGAAACGACCCGGGCCCCGGTTCGTGGTCTGACCGGGGCCCGGGTCGCCGGGGGGAATGGGCGGGGATCGGGGGTGCTTCCCTGCCCGTCCCAGGATCCGTCACCCCTGACCGTCACCTGCAGGGCGCAAGGTCACGCCGTCAGAGGACCGAGGTCCCACGTGCGGTGCTACTCGTGCACCTCACGCGGCCGGCGGCCCGGGCACGACGACCACCGTGGTCGGTGCGTGCTCGACCACAGACGCCGCCAGCGCCCGGCCGAACGCGGAGGCGACGGCGCTGTGGTGATGACTGCCCACCACCACGATCTCCTTCTCGGCGCCGCGGGTGACCAGGGCCCGCGCCTCCGGCTCCTGCACGTCCTGCTCGCTGACGCGCACATCGGGGAACTTCGCGCTCAGATCGGTCATCCAGCGGGCCAGCCGCTCGCGCTCCGCCCAGTCCTGCGGCTTCGTCTCGTCGCGGCCCCACCAGGCCTGGTCGCCCCGGAAGGCCAGCACGGTCAGCGGCAGGTGCCGGGTCGACGCCAACCCGTAGGCGTACTCCAGGGCCGGGCGCGAGGCCTCGGTGAGGTCGGTCCCGACGAGGACACCGCGGCGAGGCACGTCGCCCTCGGGGCGGCGCACGACGACCGGGCAGGTCGCCTCGTTGACGACGGCCACCCCGACCGAGCCCAGCAGCAGGCTGGCGACCCGACCGCGGCCCCGCGACCCGAGCACGACCATGGAGGCGGTCCTGGCTGCCTCGAGGAGGGCCGAGCGGGCATCGCACCGGTAGAGCACCTCGTGCACCTCGATCTCGGGAGACAGCTCCAGCGCGGCCGCCTTCGCCGCCTCGAGCAGCCGGGTGCCTTCCGTCCGCATCTCCTCGATGAGCACACCGTCGTCGATGCCGGCGCTCCCGAGCCAGTACAGGTTGTCCAGGTGGTAGGCGTGCACGAGGACGAGCGGGCGGTGGTCGTGGTCGGCCTGGACCGCCGCCCAGGCGACCGCCTCCGTGGACGACGGTGACCCGTCGACGCCGACGACGATGCTGCCGGCAGGGAACGGTGTGACCTCAGTGGTGGGCATCGCAAGCCTCCTTCGACCCGCACCCTCGGGGTGCCCGAGGGCTCGATTCCAGACTCCCGCGCGCCGCTTCCCGACGTCAGGCGCAGAGGACCCGGACTTCAGGACCATCGGCCCTGACTGCTCGGCGCGACCACGACGCAGCATGGATGGCACAGGTGACGTGACGATCCCGGGAGGTGTCCGCGATGAACGAGTCGTTCGACCTGAGCACGACCGAGTGCGAGGAGCTGTTGCGTGCCGGGATGGTCGGACGCGTCGCCGCGTGCACGCCCAACGGCCCGCACATCATCCCGGTCAACTACTCCGTGGTCGATGACGCCATCGTGATGCGGACGACCCCCTACAGCCTCCTCGGAAGCCAGGCCGGCGGCACCGTGCTCGCCCTGGAGGTCGACCAGTTCGACTACGAGTACCACCGGGGCTGGAGCGTGGTCGCCCGCGGGCGGGCGAAGGTCGTCGTGGACGCCGCGGAGCTCGAGCACGTCCGGGAGACCTGGAACCCGGTGGCCTGGGCCGCAGGCGGACGCACCCTCTACCTCCGGCTGCGCTGGACCGAGCTCACCGGCCGACGGCTGGGCCAGGGATGGGACCCGATGTCCACGCTGCCCGTCCGCCGGTCCGTCTGAGGCGCCGGCAGCGGCGTACGACGCTTTCGAACGAGGGCGAGGGGTCTCAGCGGAAGGAGACGCCCACCACGCCGGGCACCGTCGAGGCGAGCACCCGTGCGATCTCGCGGGCATGGGTCTCGGTCGGACCGTCCAGGCGGACCACGCCGTCGACCACCTCGACGTCGCACTCGACGTCGGCCGAGCGGAGCAGCTCATCGACCTCGGCCCTGATCAGCGGGTCGCGCTTGGCCAGCACCGCGATCACGTCACGCCGGCTGACCATGCCGACCACGCGGTCGCCGTCGACCACGGGCAGGCTCTTGATCGAGGTGTCGACCAGCACCGAGGCGGCGATCGAAAGATCGGCGTCGGCGGTCACGCTCATCGGCAGGTGCGTCATCACGTCGTTCACGGTGAGGGTCTTCGTCCGGCCCTCGATCGCCACGGGGATCTCGTGCGTACGCCGGTCCGGCATCAGCGCGTCGCGGAGCACATCGGCCTCGCTGACCACGCCGACGAGCCGCCCCTCGGAGTCCACCACCGGCATCGCGGTGATCTGGTGGTGGTCGAGCAGCTGGATCGCCTCCTTGACCCGTGCCTCCGGGCGGACGCTCACGACCTGGGTCGTCATCACGTCTCGTACCAACATCGTTCCGACCTCCTCGGGCACCGGTCCCACCCCAGCACACGCTGCGGCACGCAGCCCTGACAGGGGACGAGGGCCTCATGGACCGGGCCCTAGGACCCTGCCCCGTCGCCGGGCTCGGCACCGACCATGGCACCAGGGAGGAAGCATGGTCACCGGCAGTATCCCGCGCAGACCCCCGGGCCGCCCGGGTGCGCCACCGACCGCGCCCGCGGACGTCCTGCTGTCGGACGGTTCCGTGGGCGTCATCCGGCCACTGCGCCTGACCGACCGGGACGCCCTGCTCGCCCTGCACGACGAGGTCGGGCTGGAGAGCCTCCGGCTGCGCTTCTTCAGTCCCAGCCGCGAGGCCGGACACGCCTACGTCGACCACCTGCTGGCCCAGCACGACACCGGGCAGGTCCTCGCCCTGGGGCTGTGGCAGCACCACCGGCTGGGCGGGCTGGCCACGGCCGAACGGCTCGGGGACGAGGCCGAGGTGGCCTTCCTGGTCGCCGACGAGCTGCGCGGCCACGGGGTCGGCACCCTCCTGCTCGAGCACCTCGCCGCCGCGGCCCGGAGCGCCGGCGTACGCCGGTTCACCGCCGAGGTGCTGGCTGAGAACGGTGCCATGATCCGCGTGTTCACCGATGCCGGCTTCGAGATCACCCGCCAGCTCGACCGCGGGGTGGTCACCGTCGAGATGGACACCGAGGTCTCGGAGAGCGCGCTCCGTGCGGCCGACGGCCGCGAGTCGCAGGCGGAGGCCGCCTCGCTGACCGCCCTGATGCGGCCACAGCGGGTCGCCGTCGTCGGCGCCCGACGTGACGGGACCGGCGTGGGAGCGTCCGTCCTCGACTCGATCGTGCAGGGCGGCTACCTCGGAGACCTCGTCGCGATCCATCCGTCGGTCGAGACGGTCCGTGGCGTGGCGGCGTACCCCTCGTTCGCCGAGGCGCCGGGGCCGGTTGACCTCGTCCTGGTGGCCGTGCCCCCGGACGAGGTCATCGGCTGCGTCGAGGAGGCGGCGGACGCCGGCGCCCGGGCGGCTGTCGTCATCACCTCCGGCTTCGCCGAGATGGGACCGGCCGGAGCAGCGTTGCAGCGGGAGCTCGTCCGCACCGCCCGGGAGCGCGGGATCCGCGTGGTCGGCCCCAACTGCCTGGGCCTCCTCGACAACCAGCCGGACGTGCGGCTCTCGGCGACCTTCGGCGGCGCCGACCCGCCCACCGGAGGCTTGGCGATCGCGTCCCAGTCGGGTGGGGTCGGCATCGTCGTCCTCGACCTGGCCCGCCGCCTCGGGCTCGGTGTCGGCCACTTCGTGTCGCTGGGCAACAAGGCCGACGTCTCCGGCAACGACCTGCTGGCCGCCTGGGCCGACGACCCCGAGGTCACGGCGGCAGCGCTCTACCTGGAGTCGTTCGGCAACCCGGCGAAGTTCGCCCGGGTCGGGCGGCGCTTCGCGGAGTCCAAGCCCCTGCTCGGGGTGGTCGGGGGCCGGTCGGGAAGCGGACAGCGCGCCGGGGCCTCCCACACGGCGGCCGCCGCCACCGCCGCCGTCCGCGTCGACGCCCTCTTCGCGCAGGCGGGCGTCATCGCCTGCCGGGACGCCGAGGAGCTCACGGAGACCGCGTTGTTGCTCGTCGAGCAGTCGCTGCCCACCGGTCCACGCATCGCCGTTCTCGCGAACGCCGGTGGCCTGGGCGTGCTGGCGGCCGACACGGCGAGCCGCTACGGCCTGGAGGTCCCGGTCCTGTCCGAGCGCCTCCGGTCGCAGATCGCCCGCTACGTCTCGGGAACCGTCGGGACCGCCAACCCGGTGGACGCGGGTGCCGGCGGTGGCGCAGAAGACCTCGGCCGGATCGCCGTACGGCTCCTCGCGACCGACGAGGTGGACGCCGTCCTGCTCGTGCTCGCCGCCACGCGCACCCTCGACCCCCAGGCCACGCTGGCCGCGCTCGCCGAGGCCAGGCGCGCCCACCCCGACAAGCCGATGGTGGGCGTGCTCCTCGGCGGGCTCGAGGGTGACCCGCTCCCGGGCATCACGGTCCTGCCGTCCGTCGACTCGGCCATCCGCTCCCTGACCCACGCTGTCGGGTACGGCGCGTGGCTGCACACGCCGCGCAGCGTCGCGCCCGTCACCGACCCCGCCCGCCGGACCGTCGTACGCCGCTGGATCGACGAGCATCTCGAGGGCGAGGAGGCCGGGTGGCTCGGCCCCGCCGACGCCGCGGCTCTGCTGTCCTCCTACGACGTCGTACCGTCCGGGGTCGTGGCGACGGGCCCGGCCGGCGCCGCTGCCGCAGCCGCCGAGGTGGGGCTCCCGGTCGCGGTCAAGGTGGCAGACCCACGCGTCGTGCACAAGACCGATCGTGGGCTGGTCCGGGCCGACCTCCCCACCCTCGAGCGGGTCCGTTCCGCAGTGACGGACCTCGCCGTCGTGACGGGGGACCCCGAGGTCGAGGTGCTCGTGCAGCCGATGGCCCACGGCATCGAGGTGGCGCTCGGAGTGGTCCGCGACCCCGGCCTCGGGCCGCTGGTCATGGTCGCCGCGGGTGGCACCGCCACGGAGGTCTGGGACGACCGCTGCCTGCTGCTCGCCCCGGTCTCCGCGCAGGACGCGGCGCGTGCCCTGCGCTCGCTGAGGATCTGGACCCTTCTGGCGGGATTCCGGGGCAGCGAGCCGGTCGACGAGCAGGCGCTGGTCGACCTGATCGTGGCGCTCGGCCGGCTGGCGGTCGACGTTCCGGAGCTCGTCGAGGCCGACCTCAACCCCGTGATCGCCACGCCGCAGGGTGTCGAGCTCGTCGACGTGAAGCTCCGCCTCGACCACGCCACGGCCGTCGACGCCGGCGTGCCGCGCCGGCTACGAGAGGCCGACTGACCCACGCGGGTGCGTCCCGTCGCACTCCCCGACCTGTGAAGGACCGTCCATGCCCGACGAGCTCCCTGGCTCGAGCCAGATGCTGCTCGACGCCGTGATGGCGCTGTCGTCGGACCTCGACCTGCACAGCGTGCTGGCACGGATCGTCGAGTCCGCCACCGCGCTGACCGGCGCCCGCTACGGGGCACTCGGCGTGCTCGGCCGCGACGACACGCTCGGCGACTTCGTCACGACCGGGCTCACCCACCAGGAGACCGAGCAGGTCGGCGAGCTGCCGCACGGTCGCGGCATCCTCGGGCTGCTGATCACCGAACCACGGCCGCTACGGCTGCACGACCTGACGCAGCATCCCGCGGCCTACGGGTTCCCCGCGCACCACCCGCCGATGACGTCGTTCCTCGGGGTACCGGTCCACATCCGCGGCACGGTGTTCGGCAACCTCTACCTCACCGAGAAGGCTGGTGGCGGCGACTTCACCGACAGCGACGAGCAGCTCGTCGTCGCGCTCGCCAACGCCGCGGGACTCGTCATCGAGAACGCCCGCGCCTACGGCCTCAGCGAGCGTCGCCGTCAGTGGCTCGAGGCGTCCGCAGTGCTCACCGACGCGCTCCAGCCGCCGGTGGAGTGGGACCTCGCGCTCGAGCAGATCAGCTCGACGGCCCGCCGCATCGGCGGCGCCTGGGCGACGGCCGTCGTCAGCCCGGGATCGGACGGCGGGGTGCGGGCTCTCGCCTGCGAGCCGCGAGACGTCGAGCGTGCCCTCGCCCTGGTCGACGAGGCCGTCCGGACGCTCGGCGACGGACCCGTGGTCGACGCCGTCGACGTGGCGGTGGCCGACGTCGTCGCCTCCGTCCTACCCCTCCGCGTGCGGCTGGCCGAGGGCGGCACGCTGGTCGCGTTGTTCGACGCCGAGGCTGCTCGGCTGCGCGACGTGGACGAGCGCGAGCTGCTGATCAGCTTCGCCGACCACGCTTCCCTGGCGCTCGACCGGGCCCTGGCGGTCGGCGACAGGGAGCTGCTGGCCGTCCTGTCCGACCGCGAGCGCATCGCCCGCGACCTTCACGACACCGTCATCCAGCGACTGTTCGCGGTCGGGATGCAGCTGCAGGCGGTGGCCCTCACCGGTGGGCCCGAGCTCGGCGAGCGCCTCCGGGCCAGCGTCGAGGACGTCGACGACACGATCCGCGACATCCGCGCCACGATCTTCGAGCTGCAGACCCAGGGCGGCGAGACCCTGCGCGGCGACCTGCAGGCCCTGGCGCGGGAGTACGTCCCGATCCTCGGTTACACCCCGACCGTGCGCACGAGCGGCCCGCTCGACACCGTCGTCCCCGACGTGCTGCGCGAGCAGCTGCTCCCGGTGCTGCGCGAGGCACTGTCCAACGTCGCTCGGCATGCGCACGCGAGCCGGGTCGAGGTGGAGGTCGTGATCGACCACGACACGCTCCGGCTCACCGTCCTCGACGACGGGGTCGGACTGACCGGGCAGGTGCGCGAGAGCGGGCTGAGCAACGCGCGGGAGCGTGCCCACCTGCTGGGCGGTGACCTCGAGCTGACCCCGGCCCGTCCGCACGGGCTGGTGCTCCACTGGCACGCGCCGCTGGAGCCGGGCTTCGCGGAGGACTAGCGCCGGGGTCAGGCGTGGGTCTCGGGCCCGAGCAGCTTGGAGGCGAGCACCGCGGCCTGCGTACGGCGCTCGAGGCCGAGCTTGGCGAGGATGCTGGAGACGTAGTTCTTGACCGTCTTCTCGGCCAGGAACATCCGCTCGCCGATCTGCCGGTTGGTGAGGCCCTCGGCGATCAGCGCCAGGAGCTTCAGCTCCTGCTCGGTCAGGCCGGCCAGCTCGGGGGCCGTGCCGGGCCCGTTGCGGACCCGCTCGAGCACGCGGGCCGTGAGCGCGGGGTCGATCAGGGAGTTGCCGGCTGCCACCTGGTGGACCGCTCCGATCAGGTCCTGGCCGGTGATCTCCTTGAGCACGTAGCCGGCCGCGCCCGCCATGATCGCGGCGAACAGCGCCTCGTCGTCGTCGTAGGACGTGAGGATCAGCGCCTTGATCGAGGGATCGACGCCGCGGACCGTGCGGCACACCTCGATGCCCGAGCCGTCGGGGAGGCGCGCGTCGAGGACCGCGACGTCGGGACGCAGGGCCGGGATGCGGGCGGCGGCCTCCTGGGCGAGCCCGGACTCGCCGACGACCACGATGTCGCCGCTGGACTCCAGCAGCGCTCGCAGGCCCTGTCGGACGACCTCGTGGTCATCGAGCAGGAAGACCCGGATGGGCGTGGCGACGTCGGTCATGGGGTATGTCTAGCAGGGAGCCCGGCGGGGAGGCGCACGATCTCGTCGACATGGTCGAGCCCGACCGGCTCGTGGGTGATCCAGACGACCGCCCGGCCACCGCCGCCCGCGAGCACCTGCGCCGCCAGGTGCTCGGCCGTGGCGTGGTCGAGGTGGGCCGTCGGCTCGTCGAGCACCAGGACCCGCTGGTCGGCCAGCAGCGACCGGGCCACGGCCAGGCGCGCGCGCTCACCTCCCGAGACGGCCGAGGCACCGTCTCCCAGGCGGGTGGCGAGACCCTCCTCGAGTCCCTCCAGCCAGAGCTCGAGGCCGGCCCCGCGGAGGGCTGCGTCGATCTCCTCGTCCGAGGCGTCGGGGCGGGCCAGGCGGATGTTCTCGGCGACGGTCGTGGCGAAGACGTGGGGGTCGTCGTCGACCAGCCCGACCGTGCGGCGTACGTCGTCGAGGGCCAGCCGGGGCAGGTCGACGCCGCCCAGGCTGACCGTCCCCTCCTGGGGGTCCACGAAGCGCAGGAGCAGCGAGGCGAGCGTGCTCTTGCCCGAGCCGGAGGGGCCGACCACGCCGATCCGGCGACCGCTCGGCACCGAGAGCGAGAGGTCGGCCAGAGCGGGGTGACCGTCCCAGCCGGCGGTCACGCCGGTGAGCTCGACCTCCGTGTGGTCGGGCGCGAGGGCGGGCGTCGGCGGCGGCACGACAGCCGGCGGCAGGTCGAGCAGCGCGTCGAGGCGGTCCTCCGCGGCCCGGGCCCGCGCCGAGGCGGTCCCGGCGTCGACGACGGGGAGGATGACCTCGGCGAGCGCCAGCGGCAGCAGCACGAGCAGGGCCGCGACGGGCGTCGAGAGGTCCCCCGAAGCGACCTGCGGGGCGACGATGAGCGAGACCGCCGCGACGGCGACGCCGCAACCGGCGAGCGCGAGCAGGCGTCCCAGACCGAGCCAGCAGGCGCTCCGGACGGTGCCCTCGGCCACCTCGTCGCTGGCCGCGGCGACCGCGCCGATGGCGCGTTCGCCGGCCTGCCACATGACGAGCTCGTCGGCCATCTGGGTGGTCTCGACGACGCGTTCGGAGAGGCGGGCTCGGGCGGTGATGCTGCCACGCTGGGCACGGGCCGCTCCGATCCGGGCGACCAGGTGGGCCAGGCCTCCGATCGCGCAGGCCCCGGCGACGACGAGTCCGGTGGCGGGATCGAGGTAGGCCGCCGTGCCGGCCGCCAGGACCGCGACGAGGACCAGCCCGCGGACCGGCATCCGGCTCCGGAGCTCTCGGTCGAGCACGCTGTCGACGTCGTCGACCACGGAGGCCAGGACGTCGCCGCGACGCGGCCCGAGGCGTCCGGGCGTGAGCGGGACCAGCGCGTCGTACACCTCGGCGCGGCGGCGGGCCAGCATCCCCAGCGCGGAGTCGTGCGACAGCACCCGCTCGGCGTAGCGCAGCACCGGCCGCGCCAGGCCGAAGGTCCGGACGCCGACGATGGCGACGAGCAGGGTCAGCACGGCCGGCTGGCTCGAGGCCTGCACGATGAGCCAGCCCGACGTGGCCGTGAGGGCGACGCCGGCGGCGGAGGCGAGGCCACCGAGGGCGGTCGGCAGCACCATCCGGGTCTTGCGGTACGACGCCGACGGGGTCAGCGGAACGACCGCGCTCGCCGGGGTGTGGCGCGGCTCTGGGTGCTCGAGGACGGCGGCGGTCGGCGCGGCGACGTGGACCACCTGGTCGGCGAGGGCGACCAGGGCGGGCCGGTGGGCGACCACGACGACGGCCCGGTCACGCGCGAGCTCGACGAGGGTGTCCGCGACGACGTGCTCGGTCAGCGCGTCGAGGTGGGCCGTGGGCTCGTCGAGGAGCACCCAGGGCCGGTCGCTGAGCACGATCCGGGCCAGGGCGAGGCGGGCGCGCTCGCCGGCCGAGAGAGTGGTGCCGTCCTCGCCGAGCGGGGTGTCGAGACCCTGCGGCAGCTGCCGGACCCGCTCCTCGAGCGCCACCCGGCGGAGCACGCTCCAGACGGCGGTGTCGTCGGCGTCCGGGGCACCGAGGCGCACGTTGTCGGCGATGCTGCCCGCCACGAAGAGCGGTCGCTGCGGGAGCAGCGCCACGCGCGAGCGCCAGGCCTCGCCACCGACCGGGACGCCGTCCACGGTGAGGCGGCCGGTGTCGGGAGTGCGGAGCCCGGCCAGCACCGAGAGCAGGGTCGACTTGCCGCCGCCCGACGGACCGGTGACGGCGGTGATGCCGGTCCGGCGTACGACGAGGGTGGAGCGGTCGAGCGCGGGCACGATCCGACCGGGGTAGGTGACGGTGACGTCGTCGACCACGAGGTCGCCGTCGCCGCCACCGCTCAGGGCGCGGTCGGGGCTCGGGCGAGAGAGCAGCTCGTCGACGCGCTCGAAGGTCGCGACGCCCTCGGCCGCGGCGTGGAACTCCGCTCCGACGCGGCGCAGGGGCCAGTAGGCCTCGGGTGCCAGCAGCAGGACCACGAGGGCCGTGCCGAGCCCCACGTGGCCACCGTCGAGGCGCACGCCGACGGTCACCGCGACCAGCGCGACCGAGAGGGTGGCGACGAGCTCGAGCACCGCCGAGCTCGCGAAGGCGATCCTCAGGGTGTCGAGGCTGGCCCTGCGGTAGCGCTCGGTGACCTCGCGGATGCGGGAGGTCTGCGCCTCCGCGCGGCGGAACGCGACCAGGGTGGGGAGGCCGCGCATCACGTCGAGGAAGTAGCCCGAGAGCGACGACAGAGCCCGCCACTGGCGCTCGGCCCGGTCGCGCGTGGCCAGGCCGACGAGCGCTCCGAAGACCGGGATCAGGGGCAGGGTGGCCAGGACGATGACGGCGCTCGTGACGTCCTGCGTGGCGATCACCACCACCGTGAGCAGCGGCAGGACCGAGGCCAGGACCAGCGCGGGGAGGTAGCGGGTGAGGTAGGGCTCGGCGGCGCTCACGCCCCGGGTGACGAGGACCGCGGTCTCGCCCGCCTGCGGCGACTCGGCGGACGACGACGAGAGGACCGCCCGCAGCACCTCACGCCGTACGTCGGTGCCGACGACGCCGGCCGCGCGCGCGGCGAACAGGTCGGTGAGCAGTCCGACCAGGCCGCGCGCCACGAACACGCCGACCACCGCGAGCGCCCAGGGCTGGACGCGGTGGTGGTCGACGAGGGCCACGATCAGACCGGTGACGAGGAAGGCCTGGCCGATGACGAGCAGGCTCGTGACGACACCGCCCGAGATCACCCCGGCCAGCGGACGCCGCGCCGGGGCCAGGCGCCGCACCAGCCGAGGGTCGGTCGGTCTCATCCGACCGGCGCCTCGAGGCGCTCCTGGGGGATGTGCTGCACGCTGATCCGCTGGCGGAAGACCCAGTAGGTCCAGGACTGGTAGGCCAGGACGATCGGGGTCATGATCACGGCCACGATCGTCATCACCGTCAGCGTGTAGTGCGTCGACGACGCGTTGGTGGTCGTCAGGTTGAAGGCCGCTGCGGTCGAGCTCGGCATCACGTCGGGGAACAGGGCGATGAACAGCCCTGCCACCGCCAGCGCGAGGCAGACGAAGGTGCCGATGAACCCCCAGCCCTCGCGGGCTTGAGGACCGCGAAGAGACCACCGAGCAGCGAGGCCGCCGCGAGCACGAAGAACACCGCCGAGCCGACGTTGCCGGTCATCACCTGGGTCCAGAGCAGGAACACCACCGCGATGACGGCGGCACCGAGGCCGAGCCGGACGGCCAGCTCACGGGCCCGGACGCGGATCGGACCGTCGGTCTTCAGCGCGATGTAGATGGCCCCGTGGGTGAGGAAGAGCGACAGGGTGGTCAGGCCGCCGATGAGGGCGTAGGGGTTGAGCAGGTTGAAGAACCCGCCGGTGTACTCCTTCGCCGCGTCGATCGGGACGCCACGCAGGATGTTGGCGAAGGCCACCCCCCACAGCAGCGACGGGATGAAGGAGCCGATCACGATGGCGGCGTCCCAGCGGCTCCGCCACTCGGGGTACTGGCCCTTGGCGCGGTACTCGAACGCGACGCCCCGCACGATCAGCGCCAGCAGGATCAGCAGCAGCGGCAGGTAGAACCCGCTGAACAGCGTGGCGTACCACTCCGGGAACGCCGCGAACGTGGCGCCACCTGCGACCAGCAGCCAGACCTCGTTGCCGTCCCAGACCGGGCCGATGGTGTTGATCATGACCCGGCGCTCCGTCTCGTCCCTGGCCAGGACGGGCAGCAGCATGCCGACTCCGAAGTCGAAGCCCTCGAGGGTGAAGTAGCCGATCCAGAGGACGGCGATGAGGGCGAACCAGACAGTGGTGAGCTCCACAGCAGTCTCCTAGTACGCGAAGGCGAGAGGTCGGTCGGCGTCGTCCACGTCATCCGAGGGGGGTGGCGGGTCGTCGGGCAGTCCGGCCCTGATCGCCTTGAGCAGCAGCCTGACCTCGATCACCGCCAAGACGGCGTACAGCAGGGTGAAGGTGATCAGCGACGTGGCGACCAGACCCGCGCCGACGCTGGGTGACACGCCGTGGGCCGTGGTCATGACTCCGAAGACGGCCCACGGCTGCCGGCCCAGCTCGGTGAAGAGCCAGCCGAACGAGTTGGCCGCGACGGGCAGCAGCGGGACCAGGATGGCGAGCCGGGCCCACCACCTGCTGGTCGGGGCGCGCCCCTTCCGGGTTGCATAGAGGATGGCGATCGCCGCGGCCGCACAGAGCAGGCCGAGCCCGATCATCAGCCGGAAGCTCCAGTAGGTCGCCCAGATCGTCGGCGTGTAGTTGCCCGGCGAGTAGTACGCCTTGCCGGGGTCGGTGCCGTAGGTCGTCTTGTACTCGGCGCGCAGGTCGTCGATGCCCTTGATCTCCCCGTTGAAGCTGCCGGTGCCGAGGAAGGAGAGCAGGCCGGGGACCTCGATGATCGCGTGGTGCTTCTCCCCGTTCAGGCTGCCGACGGTGAGGATCGAGAACGGCGCCTTGCGTCTGGGTCGTGTAGAGGCCTTCCGCGGCCGCCATCTTCATCGGCTGGACCTCGGTCATGATCTTGCCGGAGACGTCACCGCTGATCGCGACGCCGATACCGGCGACCAGCAGCACCGAGGCTCCGACCCGCACGCTGCGTCGGAACGTCTCCCGGACCGCGCCCTCGTTGCGCATCATGCTCCACATCGACACCCCGACGACGAACGCGCCGCCCGTGAGGTACGCCGACAGCACGACGTGCGGGAACGTGACCAGCTGGACCTTGTTGAGCAGCACGGCGAAGAACGTAGTGCAGCTCGGCGCGGCCGGTCCGCGGGTTGTAGGTGTACCCCACCGGGTGCTGCATCCACGAGTTCGCCGCGAGGATGAAGTACGCCGAGAACAGCGGTGCCGAGGTGCGCCAGCCAGATGGTGGCGCAGTGCAGCTTGGGCGACAGTCGGTCCCAGCCGAAGATCCACAGGCCGAGGAACGTCGACTCCAGGAAGAACGCCAGCAGCCCCTCGACCGCAAGCGGCGCACCGAAGATGTCACCGACGAAGCGCGAGTAGGCACTCCAGTTCATCCCGAACTGGAACTCCTGCACGATCCCGGTCACGACCCCGAGCGCGAAGTTGATCAGGAAGAGCTTCCCGAAGAACTTCGTCAGCCTGAGCCACTGCGGGTTCTGCCGTCCGCACCCATGCCGTCTCGTAGCCGGCCACGATGGCCGAGAGACCGATCGTGATCGGGACGAACAGGAAGTGGTAGACGGTGATGATGCCGAACTGCCATCGGGCCAGGTCAAGTGGGTCCACGCGCACAGTCTCGTGGCCCGCTTCGTGCGCGGGGTAAGCCCGTGTGACCCGCAATGTCGGGACCTTGGTCCTCTCTCTCGCGCAGGCCCTCCGCCCCTGCCCGGAAGCACCGCGACTTCCTAGGGTCGGAGGGCGTCCTCGATCGGGCGCCTCCGACTCCCGGGCATCCCGTCGCCCGGGACCAGGGCCCCACCGTCGTTCTGGGCAGATCCGGCGGTGGGGTCCTTCAGTCGCCCGCCCCAGGTTCACCTGGGAGTGAACCTCGGTCAGACGACCCCCACGGGGCGACGGCCGGAGTACGCCGCGAACCGGTCCAGCGCGCCGGCTCCGGCGGCCGGCTCCACCTCGTCGGCGAAGGCGTCCCCGCGACCGGTGGGGATGATCGGCTCGGCGAGCCCCGCGACGTAGGCCACGACCTCGTCGGAGACCTCCATCGTCTGGCCGCTGCCCTGGGCCAGGTCCCAGCCGTGCAGCAGCAGCTCGATCGCGAGGATCGCCGGGCTGAAGGCCGCCGGCATGTCGCTGCCCGGCCGGATCGCTGACCGTGCCCTCGAGGCCGCGCGCCTGCCAGGCCCGGAGGGTCTGGTCGCTCATCTGCGAGACCTTGCTCTCCAGCGACCCGTCGGCGGGCATCTCGACCGTGGCGCCGGCCATGGCGCCGAGGTCGGTGACGGACTTCATCAGGTGGACCGCGACCTGGTGGCAGCTGAGCTCCGTGCACGGCGTCGCCTTGGGCTTGTCCTCGGCCGTGAGGCCGCGCAGGACGGGCTGGATCGTGGCCAGCGCGGCGTACCCGGCGGTGATGGGGTCGAGGTCCTGCGGCGCCCAGGCCCACTCGTCGGGGCCGGCGTCGCCCTTGACCGCGAGCCGCTCGAGCCGGTCGAGGTAGTGCTCCCAGCCCGCCGCGTGACCCTGCAGCTGCTCGCCGACCAGGCCGGCGTGCTCGAGGGTCAGGCGGCTGCCGGTCTCGGTCCCCTCGATGGTGACCGTCACCGTGGAGGCGTCCGGTGGCAGGGCGTCGTCACCCTCCCAGCCCCACCCGAGGACCAGGCGGCGGCCCGGCTCGACCTCGCGGACGGTCCCGCCCGCCAGATGGGTCGGACCCGGCGTGACCAGCCAGCTCCAGGAGCCTCCGGCCCGCAGGTCGACGGTGGCGCAGACCGCGGTCCAGCGGCGGAGCCGCTCCGGGTCGGTCACCAGCGCGAAGGCCTCGTCGGGACCGACGGGCAGGTCGACGCTGGCGGTGAAGACGTCGTTCATGGTTTCTCCTCGGGTGCGGTGTCGGTACGACGCGAGCCGCCGGCCAGGCGATCTGCGTCGCGGACGAGCTCGTCGAGCTCGTGGGTCCAGAAGGTGGCGATCTCGGCCTGGAGCCGCGCGATCCCCGAGGGGTCGATGCGGTAGAGGCGCTGCCGTCCCTGCTGCTCGGCGGTCACCAGCCCGGCCCCGACGAGGACGCCGAGGTGCTGGCTGATGGCCGGGCGGGTGACGTCGAAGTGGCCGGCGATGTCACCGGCGTACTCCGGGCCGCGCGCCAGCAGCTGCAGGATGCGGCGCCTGGTCGGCTCCGCTGCTGCTGCGAACGCGTCGGTCATCCCAATACGTTAGCGATCACTAACGCATTGGGCAAGGGCTCGCAGTCAGACATTCGCTGCCGCTGGCCGGCGCGCTGGCCGCGGCCACTCACATGATGAAGCCAGGGCCAGCTTCGAGAGCGGTGGGCCGAGGTCAGGCGCTGGCGAGGAAGGCCAGGAGGTCCTGGCGGGTGAGGACCCCGACCGGCTTGCCGTCCTCGTGGACCAGGACGGCGTCGGCGTCCTCGAGGAGCGCGACGGCCTCGTGGGCGGACTCGCTCGAGCCGATGGTCGGCAGCGGCGGTGACATGTGGTGCTCGACGGGGTCGGCGAGGTGGGCGGCGCCGGTGAACAGTGCCTCCAGCAGGGTGCGCTCCGACACCGATCCGGCCACCTCGGCGGCCACGATCGGCGGCTCGGCCCGGACGACGGGCATCTGGGAGACGCTGTACTCCTGCAGGATCGCCACGGCCTCGGCGATGGTCTCGGCCGGGTGCGTGTGCACCAGGTCGGGCAGCCGACCCGACTTGCCGCGGAGCACCTCGCCGACCGTCTGGTCGTTCGAGGTCATCCCGTTCGCGAAGCCGTACTGCGCCAGCCACTCGTCGTTGAAGACCTTGGTCAGGTACCCGCGCCCGGAGTCCGGCAGGAGTACGACGATCACCGCGCCGTCGCCCTCGGGGGTGCCGGCGAGCTCCTGGGCCACCTGGCGTGCGGCGTACGCCGCCATCCCGGACGACCCCCCCACGAGCATGGCCTCCTCGCGCGCCAGCCGCCGCGTGAACGAGAAGGAGTCGGCGTCGGAGACCTCGATCACGCGGTCGGCGACCGAGCGGTCGTAGGTCTCGGGCCAGAAGTCCTCGCCCACGCCCTCCACGAGGTAGGGGCGGCCGGTGCCGCCGGAGTAGACCGAGCCCGCGGGGTCGGCACCGATCACCTGGACCGCGGGGTTCTGCTCCTTGAGGTAGCGACCGACGCCACTGATCGTGCCGCCGGTGCCCATGCCGCAGACGAAGTGCGTGATCCGCCCCTCGGTCTGCCGCCAGATCTCCGGGCCGGTCGTCTCGTAGTGGGACCGCGGGTTGTTCTGGTTGGAGTACTGATCGGGCTTCCAGGCGCCCGGCTCCTTGGAGAGCCGGTCGCTGACGTTGTAGTAGGAGTCGGGGTGCTCGGGGGCGACGGCGGTCGGGCAGACGACGACGTCCGCGCCGTACGCCTTGAGCACGTTGCGCTTGTCCTCGCTGACCTTGTCGGGGCAGACGAAGACGCAGTGGTAGCCGCGCGACTGGGCGACCATGGCGAGACCGACCCCGGTGTTGCCCGAGGTCGGCTCGACGATCGTGCCGCCCGGCTGCAGCTCACCGGAGGCCTCGGCGGCGTCGATCATCCGCGTCGCGATCCGGTCCTTCACCGAGCCGCCGGGGTTGAGGTACTCCACCTTGGCGAGCACCAGCGGGCCCCGGTCACCGCCGCCGTCGGGCAGGTCGAGCGTGCCGCGCAACCGCACCAGTGGGGTGTTTCCGACGAGGTCGAGCAGCGACTCCACATACTCCATGGCGGTCAACATAGCCGCGGTGCGGAGCTCGTTTCACATCGGCGAGAATGGCCCGTGTGGACGCCGACAGCCCCGCCAGCCGTACGGCGTTGGGCGCTGCGCGACACCGCGCCGTGCACCAGCTGCTCGAGGGCGGATCGATCCTCGAGGACCCGCTCGCGGTCCGGGTGTGCGGCGACGATCCCGACGACCTCGTGGCCCGAGCGCGGGAGCGCGGCGACCACCGGATGCGCTGGTTCGTGTGCGCCCGCAGCAGGTTCGCCGAGCAGGTGCTCGCCGAGGCGACCGCGGCCGGCGTCGACCAGCTCGTCGTCCTGGGGGCGGGCCTCGACACGTTCGCCTACCGCAACCCCTACGACGGGCTCCGCGTCGTCGAGGTCGACCATCCGGCCACCCGGGCGTGGAAGCTCGAACGCCTGGCCGAGGCCGCCATCGGGATCCCCGACACCGTCGTCCACGCCGCGGTCGACTTCGAGCAGCAGGACTTCCGGGAGGTCCTCGACGCGAGCCTCGACCTGGACCGGCCGGTGCTGTTCTGGTGGCTCGGCGTCACGCCGTACCTCACCGGGCCCGCCGTCGAGTCGACGCTGGGCCGGATCGGTGGCCTGCGCTCCTCAGCGGTCGTGCTCGACCACGCGACGCCCGGTGGACGACGCCGCCGAGACGGCCGCGCTGATGCGGCAGCGGCGGGAGGCGGTGGCGCGACTCGGCGAGCCCTGGGTGAGCGCGTACGCCTACCCGGAGCTCGCCGAGCTCGCGCGCCGGTCCGGCTTCACCGAGGTGAGGCCGGAGGACGAGGGTGCGACGATCCGCCGTTGCCTGGGTCTGACGCCCCCCGACGGTCAGGACCGGCCGCGGCCGTCGCACCTCGTCCTGGCCACCCGTAGGTGGCCGGCGACGTCCTCGGGTCAGCCGCGCTCGTAGCGGCTGGTCAGCTCCGGCTGCGGGTTGAAGGCCCAGAGCGTGTAGCGGTTGGCGCGGCGCAGCAGCTGCCGGCCGAGACCACGGATCGTGGTGCCGTTCATGGTGCGTCTCCTTCCGTGAGGCGGGCCGCGTGCCGGCCCGTCGTCTCCACTCTCCGGGTTCAATGTTTCGAACACGTTAGATCGTTCCAATTTTCGGTGAGACCCGAGTCACGCCCGTCGGCGCGGGCGTCGACCGGCCGCCCTGGGGGCGACGGCCCCCACCCCCGGACCGATCGCTAGGTTGGCCTCATGGGAAGGGCCGCTGCGGCACGCAAGCTGGCCTCCGCCGCCGCGTTCGGGGGCGGAGGTCTCTCCGTGCTGGGCGCGGGTCTCTACGGCGTGCTGCGGGCCGAGGCGACGGTGGCGCGACATGCCATCGGCAACGCCGGCGACGAGCCCCCGCCCGACTCCACCGGCTGGTACGGCCGCGGCCGTCCCGGACCCGCCATCAAGGTCGCCCTCCTCGGCGACTCCAGCGCCGCCGGCTACGGCGTCGACCGCGCCGTCGAGACCCCCGGGGCCATCTCGCCAGCGGCATCGCGGCCGGCGCCGACCGCCGCGTCCACCTGCGCGCGTTCGCGAAGGTGGGCGCCCAGTCGTCCGACCTGGCCGGCCAGATCGAGCGGGCGCTGGCCACCGATCCCGACCTCGCGGTGATCCTCGTCGGCGCCAACGACGTGACCCACCAGGTGCGCCCCTCGCAGTCGGTGCGCCACCTCGGCGCCGGCGTACGCCGGCTCCGCGAGGCCGGCGCGAAGGTCCTGGTCGGCACCTGTCCCGACCTCGGCACGGTCAAGCCGATCCCTCCCCCGCTCAAGCAGGTCGCCCGCTCGTGGTCGCGCCGACTGGCCGCGGCGCAGGCCATCGCGGTCGTGGAGGAGGAGGGTGTGGCGGTCTCGCTGGGCTCGATCCTCGGTCCCGACTTCGAGGCCGCACCCGCGCTGCTCTTCGGCCCCGACCGGTTCCACCCCTCCGCCGAGGGCTACCGCGCCCTGGCGGAGGTGCTCGTCCCGAGCGCCCTCAACGCGCTGGGCTTCGGCGAGGACGAGCCGCTGCGGGCCCGGGGCGAGGGCACGATGCCGGTCGCCACTGCGGCCGTGCGGTCGGCCCAGACACCCGGCACGGAGCTCGGAGACAAGAAGGGCCTCTGGGTGGAGGTACGCCGGCGTGCCCGGCTCCGCTCCGTCCCAGAGGCCCCCTCGGACGACGAGGTCGTCAGCGACGCATGACGGCCAGGATCCGCAGCAGGTTGGTGTAGATCCAGACCAGGCTGACGGTCAGGCCGAAGGCCGCCCGCCACGACTCGCGCTCGGGCAGTCCGGCTCGGACGCCGTTCTCGACGAAGTCGAAGTCGAGGACCAGCATCAGGACGCCGAGCACGAGCCCGAGGATCGAGAAGAGGAACCCGATCCCGGTGAGGCTGCTGAAGCCGAGGTCGCCGCCGAACAGGCTCACGACCAGCTGCAGCAGCATCAGGCCGACCATGCCGAACATGGCCGCGATCACGCCCATCCGGAACTTGTTGCTGACCTTGATGTGGAAGAACCGGTACGCCGCCAGGGTGCCGGCGAAGGCCGCGAAGGTGCCGATCACCGCCTGGATGACGATGCCGCCGCCGTACTGGTAGTCGAAGAACTTGCTGAACGCACCGAGCGCCACGCCCTCGAGCGCGGCGAAGGCCAGCACGAAGGCCGGGCTGATCACGCGCTTGAAGGAGTTGAGCATGGACAGGCCGAAGGCGCCGAGACCGCCGATCGTCATCGCGGCGTAGAGCTGGTTGATCTGGGCCTGCGTCATGGTGTCGCTGATCGCGGGCGTCAGGGTCCAGGTCGCGAACGCCGCGACGAGGAGCACGAGCAGCGTGAGGCCGGTCTTCTGGACCACGCTGTCGATCGTCATCACGCCCGCGTCGGCGCCGGTGTGGGTGGGAGTGCCGGTGCTCCAGGTGGACGGGTCGGAGGTGCCGTAGCCCGGCGTGGCGGTGCCGCTTCCGTCGTACACCCGGTTGCCGTACGCGTTCGCGCGTCCGTTGAACTCGTCGGAGTTGCGGAAGACGGGGTTGTTGCTCTGCATGGTCTCTCCTCGGAGGCCGCCACGGCCGTCGCTCTGACGGACCGCTGGTGCAGATCCTACCGATCGGTACCCCGGAACCGGAGCGGGTGGGCATCCGGGCGCCGAGGGCCGTCGGCGGCCGCTGTTAGGTTCGCGGGATGCGATTCGGGCTCAGCGTGCCGCCGTTCACCGATCCCGCCGAGGTGGTGCGGCTGGCCCGCCTCGCGGAGGCCTCCGGCTGGGACGGCTTCTTCCTCTGGGACCACCTCCAGTGGGACGGCGTCGTCGACGCCCACGACCCGTGGGTGCTGCTCGGCGCCATCGCCCGGGAGACCGAGCGGGTCCGGCTCGGCACCATGGTCACGCCGCTGTCGCGGCGTCGTCCGCAGGTCGTCGCCAAGCACGCTGACGACGCTCGACCACCTCAGCCAGGGCCGGGCGGTGCTGGGCGTCGGGCTCGGCGACCCGCCCGACCTCGACTTCTCCGACTTCGGCGACGAGCCCTCCTACCGCGTGCGGGCCGAGATCACCGACGAGGCCCTGACCGTGCTCGGGGGCCTGCTCGGCGACGGCCGCGCCTCCCACCACGGCAGCCACCTCGACGTCGAGGCCTCGCTGCGCCCGCTGCCGGTGCAGCGGCCGCGGATCCCGATCTGGGTCGCCGGCCGGGCGCCGCACACCCGGCCCCTGGCGCGGGCCAAGCGGTGGGACGGCTACGTCCCGATCGCCGACCCTTCCTGTCCCCCGCCGACCTCGCGTCCTACGTCGGCGAGCATCCTCGCGAGGGATGGGACCTGGTCGCGCAGTGGGCACCCGACACAGCGGCCGAGGAGTTCGAGGCCGTCGGCGTCACCTGGCTGATGCGGTCGGTCTGGCCGAAGGAGGAGGGCTGGCTCGACGAGCTGCGCGGGCTGGTGGCGTCTCCGCCGGCGTGAGGTGCCCCCGCTGGGGGTCGAACCCAGACTGAACCGCTTTTAAGGCGGCTTCCTCTACCGGTTGGGATACAGGGGCCGGGGACTGATTGTCGCAGGGTCAAGACTCCGCTCGACCGACGAACGACAGCTCGACGAGCGGCGGCTCGACCGACGACGGTCAGCCTGCCAGGTCGCGGGCCGCACCGAGCACGTCGTCGAGCATCGCCGGGGTGAGTCGCCCGGTGAACGTGTTGTGCTGCGACGGGTGGTAGCACCCCAGCAGGGTCACCGCGTGGGCCTCGGAGGCGAGCGTCGCCCGGGCCCCGTGCGCGAACCGCGGCTTCGGCCTCGGTACGACGAACCCCGCGCCGGCCAGCGCTCGCAGGGCGCCGTCCCAGCCGTAGGCGCCCAGCGCGACCACCACCCGGGTGGTGGGCGCGAGCAGCGCGAGCTCGCGGTTGATCCAGGGGGCGCAGGCGTCGCGCTCGGCGACGGTCGGCTTGTTCTCCGGCGGCGCGCAGCGGACGGTCGCCACCATCCGGGCGTCCACGAGCGCCTGCCCGTCGCCGGCATGCTCGCTGCGCTCCTGCGTCGCCAGGCCGACGCGGTGCAGGCTCGCGAAGAGCCAGTCGCCCGAGGAGTCGCCGGTGAAGACGCGGCCGGTCCGGTTGCCGCCGTGCGCGGCCGGCGCCAGGCCGACGATCACGACCCGGGCCTCGCCGACCCGGTGGTCGGTGCGCCCCAGCCCGCGATCGGCCGGCCCCAGTAGGGCTGGGCCGCGAACGACGCGCGCTTGTCGCGGGCCACGTCCTCGCGCCACCGGACCAGCCGTGGGCACGCCGCGCAGACCCTGATCCGCGCCTCGAGCTCGCGCAGGTCGTCGGTGCCGGCCAGCCGTCGTACGGCGGCCGGAGTGCGCGCCACCGGCGTCGCCGGCGTCGCCGGGTCGTCCGGCCAGCCCGTGCCCGGCGGCACCGGACTGGCGAACGGCTGCCCCGTGACCGGGTGCGGGAGCGCGGTCCCGTCTCGTCCACCAGCGACCAAGCGATCCCGTCGAGGATGTCGGCGTCGGAGACCCGATAGTCCGCGACGCCGGAGCCGCCAGCACGCGGTGCCCAGATCAGCACCCCGGCGCCGATGACGTCGGCGCGGCCGGGTGCATCGCGGGGATGGCGCGCCGCTCGGCGACGGTCATGCGAGGAGGCGCTCGACGTACGCGCGCGTCGCCGCGGCGCCGAGGACCGCACCGTCGAGGCGTCGCGGTCGTAGAACGGCAGGTCGAGCGCCACCGCGGCGAGCGTCTTGACGGTGCCGGCGTGCCGACCACCGTGCGCGCCTCCGCGGCGACACCGGGCCTGCGTCGAGGTGGGCGTCGATGTCGGCCACGCAGGCGGCGAGCTGCTCGGGCGTGGGCGGGTCGTCGTGGAGGTGCCGCTCGTGGAGCCGCACCGAGCCGATGTCCATCGAGTCCGAGGTCGGGCGTCTCCGCGCCGAGGACCAGCTCGGTCGACCCGCCGCCGATGTCGACCACCAGCACCGGCGGCGCGGCTCCCCCGGAGGTCGCGCATGGCGCCGTCGAAGGACAGCGCCGCCTCCACGTCCCCGACAGACGTCCGGCTCGACCCCGAGCCGCTCGCGCACCCCGGCGACGAAGACCGAGGCGTTGGTCGCGTCGCGAGCGCCGACGTGGCCGAAGCGCACTCGCGACGCGTCGTGGGCCGGATCAGCCCGGCGTACTCCTCGATCGCGGCGAACGCGCGCTCCAGCGCCTGGTCCGCGATCCGGCCGGTCCGGTCGAGGTCCTGGCCGAGCCGGACCATCCGCATCTCGCGGACGCGACAGCGGGGCAGCGTCCGATGAGCAGCTTGATCGTGTTGGTGCCGCAGTCGATGGCGGCTACCCGCACGCACGGGCCGCTCTCCCACCAGGCGCCCAGCAGGTCGAGCACCTCGTCGCCGAGGGGGTTCACGCCCCGGCCCTGCGCGAGCGCCTGGCCGGCCAGCACGTGCAGGCACTTGACCCGGTCGGGCATGCCGCCGGCGGAGATCCCCTCGATCTCGGGGACGCTCGCCGAGCTCGGCCGCGGGCGGCGAGGTAGGCCCGGTGGGCGGCGGCGTACGCCGCGGCGAGGTCGGGGTCCTCCGCCCAGGCGGGACTGCATCTCCCGCATCAAGCCCGAGCCCTCGAGGGTCCCGATCAGGGAAGCGGCGCGCGGGCACGTGAGGTAGTACGTCGTGGGGAACGGCGTCCCGTCGGGCAGCCGGGGCTCGGTGACCACGTCAAGGGCGGCCGCACGGACATCGGTGGCCGACCTCGTGGATCGCGCGGAGGCCGGCCGAGCTGGGCCTCGACCGCGGCCACGTCGGCGGCGTGCGACCGGCTCAGCGGGCGTTGCCACCGAGGTACTTCAGGGGCTGGTGCTTGGC
>CAWCPG010000023.1:0-12438 GCA_963797325.1 uncultured Actinomycetota bacterium | reverse complement strand
TCGGACTTCGAGGCGCCCTCCTTGATCTGGTCCATCACGGTGGAGTCGGCGAGGGTGGTGACGTCGCCGACGTCGCGCTTCTCGGCGACGTCCTTGAGCAGGCGGCGCATGATCTTGCCGGAGCGGGTCTTGGGCAGCTCGGCCACCACCAGGATCGACTTGGGCCGGGCGATCTTGCCGATCTCGTCGGCCACGTGCTCGCGCAGCTCCTTGATCAGCGACTCGGGTGCCTCCTCGCCGTCCTTGAGCGCGCTCTCGCGCAGGATGACGTAGGCCATCACCGCCTGGCCGGTGTCGGGGTCCTCGGCGCCGACGACGGCCGCCTCCGCGACCTTGGGGTGGGAGACGAGCGCGGACTCGATCTCGGTGGTGGAGAGGCGGTGGCCCGAGACGTTCATGACGTCGTCGACGCGCCCGAGCAGCCAGATGTCTCCGTCGTCGTCGAGCTTGGCTCCGTCGCCGGCGAAGTAGTAGCCCTTATCGGCGTAGCGCGACCAGTAGGTCTCCTTGTACCGCTCGTCGTCGCCGTAGATCCCGCGCAGCATCGCCGGCCACGGCTCGGTGAGCACCAGGTACCCGCCGTTGCCGTTGCCGACCGAGTTGCCCTCGTCGTCGACGACGTCGATGGAGATGCCCGGGAGCGCCTTCATCGCCGAGCCCGGCTTGCCCTTGGTGACGCCGGGCAGCGGGCTGATCATGTGCTGGCCGGTCTCGGTCTGCCACCACGTGTCCATCACCGGGCAGGAGCCCCCGCCGATGTTCTCGCGGTACCAGACGTAGGCCTCCGGGTTGATCGGCTCACCCACCGAGCCGAGGATCCGCAGCGAGGAGAGGTCGAACTTCTCCGGGATCTCCTGGCCCCACTTCATGAAGGTCCGGATCGCCGTCGGCGCGCAGTAGAGGAGGGTCACCTTGTACTTCTCGATGATCTCCCACCAGCGCCCCTTGTGCGGGCTGTCCGGCGTGCCCTCGTACATCACCGAGGTCGCGCCGTTGGCCAACGGCCCGTAGACGATGTAGCTGTGGCCGGTCACCCAGCCGATGTCGGCCGCGGTCCAGAAGACGTCGTCGTCCTTGAGGTCGAAGACCGCCCAGTGGGTGTACGACGTGCCGACGAGGTAGCCGCCCGTGGTGTGCAGGATCCCCTTCGGCTTGCCGGTGGTGCCGGAGGTGTACATGACGTAGAGCGGGTGCTCGCTGTCGAAGGCCTCCGCCTCGTGCTCCGTGGAGGCCTTCTCGACGGAGTCGTGCCACCACACGTCCTTCTCGTCGTCCCAGTCGACGTCCTGGCCCGTGCGCTTCACGACCAGCACGTGCTCGACGTCCGGACACTCCTGCAGCGCCTTGTCCACGGCCGGCTTCAGCGCCGCGGCGGTCACCGCGCCGGTAGCCGCCGTCGGCGGTGATCACGACGTGGGCGTCGCAGTCCTGGATCCGGTCGCGCAGCGCGTTGGAGGAGAAGCCGCCGAACACCACCGTGTGCACCGCTCCGAGGCGGGCGCAGGCCAGCATGGCCACGACCGTCTCGGGGATCATCGGCATGTAGATCGCGATCCGGTCGCCCTTCTCCACGCCGAGCTCGACCAGCGTGTTCGCCGCCTGGCAGACCAGGTCCTTGAGCTCGGCGTAGGTGAGGTCGCGGGTGTCGTCCTCCGGCTCGCCCACCCAGTGGATCGCCACCTTGTCGCCGTTGCCCGCCTCGACGTGACGGTCGACGCAGTTGTGGGCGGCGTTGAGCTTGCCCCCGACGAACCACTTGGCGAACGGTGCGTCGTCCCAGTCGAGGACCTGGTCCCAGGTGGTGTCCCAGTCGAGCCGCTCGGCCGCCTTGGCCCAGAACGCCAGCCGGTCGTCGTCGGCCTCGTCGTAGGCCGACTCCTTCACGTTGGCGTTCTCGGCGAGGTCCTTCGGCGGTTCGAACCGGCGTTCCTCGTGCGACAGGTTGGCCAGGGTCTCGTTGCTCACGATGTCTCTCTTCTGCTGGGTGAGGATGCGCTCATGCTGCAGCGGTGCGGGTTGCCGAAAGGTTGCTCAACGCGTGCCGGTCGGCACCAGGGACTTGCCGTGGGAGAAGGCCGTCACGCCGGCGAACGAGGCGTACCACGCTGCAAGTGCGGTCAGCAGCCCGATGTACCCGCCGATCTTCGTCACGTTGTCGGAGGTCTGGAAGTCGCCGAGGGCCAGGACAAGGAACGTCAGCGTCAGCAGGACGAAGACGGCGAGCACGGCGCCACTGACCTTGGTCGCGGCGACCGTCATGTAGGCGGTGAAGATGCCCCACGCCAGCAGGTAGAGACCGAGTCCCTTGCCCACGTCACCCGCCGGGATCTTGTAGCCCTCGATGTGCGCGGTCAGCCACCAGAACGAGATCCAGAACGCGCCGTAGGAGGAGAACGCGGTCGCGCCGAAGGTGTTGCCCTTGGCGAACTCCCACATCCCGGCGAGCAGCTGCGCGCCACCGCCGTAGGCGAGGGCGAGGCCGAAGACGACCGGCTCGACCGAGGCCGGCACCCAGCCGGCATTCACGGCGCTGAGGAAGAACGTGGTGAGGGCGAAGGCGGCGAGGCCAAGCGGAGCCGGATCGGCGAGGTGAGCTCCGGGGAGCTGCTGAGGAACAACTGCCGAGTCACGGTTGGTGGATTGCTGCGTCATGAGGACTCCCGAGTGTGAGTTGATCCTTTGACCATAGGAACATCGCGCGCCCTTGGGAAGAGTCAGTCCGCGGCCCTCACCGGAAGTCGATCAGCTGCATCCCGGGATCCTCGGGCGGTCTCTTCGCCGCGGGCGAGGCGCTCTCGACCTCTCCGGGCTCCTCGACAGCGGGCGCGACCGGGATCTCCGACGGCAGCTCCTCGTGGCGTACGACGGCCTTGAAGCAGTGGGTCACGTAGGGCACCTGCATGCCGTCGTGACCGCGGCCGTAGCTCGCGTAGAGGTCGTCGACCTTGGCCAGGAGCTCGCGCTGCCGCCGTTCGTCCAACGTCGAGAAGTAGGACACCGAGCGGGTCAGGTCGGCCAGGGTGGCGGCGTTGTGCGGCTGCCAGAACCGGAAGGTGGCCTTGTCGACGAACCCGAAGTAGGGCGTCTCCATCAGCGGCTTGACGGCGTCCTCGGCATCGCCGAAGTCGGGGGCGATGAGGTCCTGGAAGCGGCGTACCCACGGGATGTCGGTGTCGTAGCGGTTCCAGACCACGGCCAGGTGTCCTCCGGGGCGCAGCACCTGCGCGATCTCCGCGAGGGCGACGTCGTGGTCGAACCAGTGGAAGGACTGCCCGCACACCACGGTGTCCACGGACCTCCGGGACATCGGGATGCGCTCGGCGGTCGCGACGACCGGGCTCACCGGGAGCCGGTCGCGGAGGTGGCGCACCATGTCGAGCAGTGGCTCGGTCACCACCAGCTCCTGGCCACCCCGGACGAGCACCTCGGTGAGCTTGCCGGTGCCCGCGCCGAGCTCGAGGACGAGCGAGCCGCGCGCGGCAGCGCCCCCCGTCAGCCAGGTCGCCGCGGCGTCCGGGTAGGAGGGTCGGGCGCGGTCGTAGGCGTCGGCGACCGCGGCAAAGGACCGCGCTCTCTCTCGATCCCGCGAACGGGCCGTGGAAGGGGGATGCGCCTCGCTCATGCTGCCCTCGAAGTTACCGGATACGGTCCCGGCGTGACCTCCCCCCCGCCGGACCCGCTGGCATGGTGCAGCGAGCTCGAGGGCGTGCCCTCGGGATTCGCCGCCACTCGCGACGGCATCGACGCGATGCTGCGCGACCGAGGACTGCGCAGGACCTCGCCCGAGCAGACGAGCGAGTCGCTGCTCCGCGGCGCCCACGCCTCGGCCGTGCTGGCCGGCTCGGCCTCGACCTGGGAGGAGGTGCGAGCAGGGACCGGCGACGAGATCGCCCAGGCTGCGGTGCGGGTCAGCACCGAGGTGCTGTCCCTCGCGCCGGTCCTGGGCCGTTCCCCGGCGCAGGCCTTCGCTCGCCTGCACGTGCTGGCAGGGGGCAGCGGGGCCCCCGGATCGGCCGAGGGCGCCGCGCGACTCCAGTCGCTGTCACAGACGCTGCTGCAGACCCGGTCCCCGGCCCTGCTGGTCGCCGCGGTCGTGCACGGCGACCTGGTCGCGTCCGCGGCGTTCGCCCCGCTCGACGGCCTCGTGGCCCGGGCGGCAGAGCGGCTCGTGCTCGTGGCCCGGGGCGTCGACCCGGCCTCGCTCGTCGTACCCGAGGCGGGGCACCTGGCGCTGCGGGCCGCCTACGAGTCCAACCTGCGCGGCTACCGCGAGGGAGGGCGCGGCGGGCTGCACTCGTGGCTTCTCTACGCCGCAGAGGCCCAGGCCAGGGGCGCCGAGGCGAGTCCGCTCCAGACCTCCTGACCGGCCCCGGACAGGTGAGCGGCACCGGGATTGAACAGGAGTCCTGTGCAGTCTCGATGCCGCTCGATACATGGGGTCTCGGCTACCAGGCGTGCAAGTTCCAACTACTGATTCCCCGGCGATCCCGGGGCGACAGCGCCCTGTAGGAAGGGTAGGTCGCCGCGTGGGTACCGGCCCCATGTGGTCTGTGGAGTTGTTGTCTCCCTGTGTACGCCGATCCGGGGGGCATCACAACTCTTGACATTGGCAGGGCGAGGTGGGTCGGCGATTCAGGCCGACATGCGCCTGCGCCGCGCGTTGAACCACACGGCCGCACCGATGGCAGCGACCCCGCCGACCGTCAGGGTGGCCAGGGTCGGACGGCCCGCTGGGAACCGCACCCGACGGCGCAGGGCCACCGGCTTGTCGAAGACGAGGATCGGCCAGCCGCGTTCGCGGGCGATCCTTCGGAGGTCCTTGTCCGGGTTCACGGCGTAGGGATGTCCCACCGCCTCGAGCATGTGCACGTCGGTGACCGAGTCGCTGTAGGCGTAGGACCTCTCGAGGTCGTAGCCGTGGATGTCGGCGAGCTCTCGGATCGCCGTGGCCTTGGCCTCGGCGTAGGCGTAGAAGGTGATGCCGCCGGTGTACTTGCCGTCGACGACCTCCATGTGCGTCGCGACGACCTTGTCCGCGCCGAGCATCTCGCCGATGGGCTCGACCACCTCGGCGCCGCTCGTCGAGACGATGATGACGTCGCGCCCGGCGAGGTGGTGGTCCTCGATCAGGCCGACCGCCTCGTCGTAGACCAGCGGGTCGACGATGTTGTGCAGGGTGTCGGCGACGATCTCCCGGACCGTCTGCACGTTCCACCCGGCGCACAGCTGCGACATGAACTGCCGCATCTTCTCCATCTGGTCGTGGTCGGCGCCTCCGACGAGGTAGACGAACTGGGCGTACGCCGAGCGCAGCACGGCTCCGCGGGAGATCAACCCACCGGCCTGGAACTCGCGGCTGAACGCCAGAGTGCTCGACTTGGCGATGATCGTCTTGTCGAGATCGAAGAAGGCCGCCGTCGGGCGAGCCACCGGGGTCATGACCCGATGGTAGGCAGATGGGACGAATCGGGTGTGCTGGTTGACCATTTCGTGTCCACAGCCTGCCACCGGCACGGCGTTGTCCACAGGCGGTGTCTCCGAGGGCGCATGACGGCGTCGGGCGGGGCAGGTTCGGCCCATGGATGTCGCTGCCCCGCTGCTCGTCTCGACCGATCCGCTGCTCGTGGCCGACGTGCAGCGCCTGGCCGCGGCGGCCGGCGTGGTCCCCGACGTCGCCGGCGATCCCGCGGCCGCACTGCGGCTCTGGCCCGGTGCCCCGCTCGTGCTCGTGGGGGCCGACACGGCGCCGGCCCTCGCCGACGTACGCCCGCCGCGGCGCTCCCGGGTGCACGTCGTGTGCAGAGCGCCTGCGGCCGACACGGTCTTCCGGGAGGCCCTCGGGGTGGGAGCCGAGACCGTGGCGGGGCTGCCCGAGTCGGAGGCATGGCTGGTCGAGCTGCTCACCGACGTCGGTGACGGCGCGGCGGCGCCCGGGGTCACGATCGGGGTGATCGGCGGCTCTGGAGGAGCCGGCGCGACGGTCTTCGCGGCCGCCGTGGCGCGGCTGGCCGCGAGGGCGGGCTCCGCGCTGCTGCTCGACGCCGACCCGCTGGGCGCCGGGATCGACCGGGTGCTGGGGCTGGAGTCGGCCGCGGGCATCCGCTGGGACGCGGTGGCGCACACCTCCGGGCGGCTCAGCTCACGCTCGCTGCGCGAGGCGCTGCCCCGCGCCGGGGAGCTCTCGGTCCTGTCGTGGCCGGTGGACCGTTCGCCGCCGGTGCAGCCCTTCGCGATGCGTGAGGTGCTCTCGGCCGGTCGTCGCGGTTTCGGAGTGGTCGTCATCGACCTGCCGCGACACCTCGATGCGCTTGTCGAGGAGACCGTGGCGCGCTGCGACCACCTCGTGGTGCTCGCCGCGGTGACGGTGCCGGGGGTGGCCGCGGCCGCACGGCTGGCCCGGGGGCTGCCGGAGTGCGGAGCCCGGCGGCACCTCGTCACCCGGGGCCGCTCGGGCGGCGTGCCCCCCGACGCGGTGAGCCGGCTCCTCGGGATCCGGTTGCTCTGCGCGATGGGTGACCAACGCGGGCTCGATGAGGCGATCGACCTGGGCGCGGGCCCGGGGCGGATCCGGCGCGGACCGCTCGCCCGGGCCGCACGGGAGACCGTCGAGGCGCTTGTCCCGGGTGCGGGAGCACCATGAGCACGCCCGCCCACGAGGAGGCCCTGCCGTTCGGGCTCCTCGACGGGGTCCGCGAGCAGCTCGCTCGCGACGCCGCGCCGTTGACGCCGCAGCTGGTCGCCCGCGCGCTGCGCGAGCAGGGCGGTCCCGTGGGCGATGCGACGGTGCTCGCCGTCCACGACGCGCTGCACCGTGACGTCGTCGGCGCGGGGCCGCTCGAGCCGCTGCTGCGTCTGGACGGCGTGACCGACGTCCTCGTCAACGGCGCCGAGCAGGTGTGGGTCGACCGCGGCGCCGGCCTCGAGCGCACCGGCGTCCGGTTCCCCGACGACCAGGCCGTCCGGCGTCTTGCCCAGCGGCTGGCTGCCTCGGGCGGCCGTCGTCTCGACGACGCGTCCCCGTGCGTCGACCTGAGGCTGGCCGACGGATCGCGGTTCCACGCCGTGCTGGCCCCGGTGTCGCGGCCCGGCACGGTCCTGTCGCTGCGCGTCCCGCGCTCGCGGGTCTTCACCCTGGGGGAGCTCGTCGCGGCGGGCTCCGTCGCCGCGGCCGGGGCCGAGCTGCTGGAGCAGGTCGTACGGCGACGCCTGGCCTTCCTGGTCAGCGGTGGCACCGGAAGCGGCAAGACCACCCTCCTCAACGCGCTGCTGTCGCTCGTCGCCGCCGACGAGCGGCTGGTCCTGGTCGAGGACGCCTCCGAGCTGAGACCGGAGCACTCCCACGTGGTGGCGCTCGAGGCGAGGCCACCCAACATCGAGGGCGCAGGTGAGATCACCCTGCGCACCCTGGTCCGGCAGGCCCTGCGGATGCGCCCCGACCGGCTCGTGGTCGGCGAGGTCCGCGGTGCCGAGGTGGTGGACATGCTCGCGGCGATGAACACCGGCCACGAGGGCGGCTGCGCCACGGTCCACGCCAACTCGGCCGCCGACGTGCCCAGCCGGATCGAGGCCCTGGCCCTGGCGGCCGGGATGTCGCGCGAGGCGGCCCACAGCCAGCTGTACTCAGCGCTCGACCTCGTGATCCATCTCGAGCGCGGCGTCGCGGGACTTCGGCGGGTGCAGGAGATCGGTGTCGTGACCAGGACCTCGACCGAGGTCGAGGTGGTCACCGGGGTGCGCTTCGACGCCGATGGCGCCCTGCTTCCGGGGCCCGCGCTGGACCTGCTCTCGGCCCTGGTGGAGCCGTGACGTCGGCCTGGATCACCGCGGTCCTGGCGGGGATCGCGGTCGCGGGCCTGGTGCCGGGTGCCTCGCCCGGGCGCACCGCGATCCCGCGCCGACCAGTGATCCGCCGAGCGGTCGTGGTGCTGGGGTGCGTCGCGGGACTGCTCGCGGGCTTCGTCGCGCTGGACCCGCACGACGTCGCTCTCTCGGTGCTGGCGCTGCTCACCGCAGCGGGGGTGGGTCGGATCCTGCGCCACCGGCGGGCTGCCCGCGCAGCCATGCGACGGGGCGAACGGGTGCTGGGGGTGTGCGAGGCGATCGCCTCCGACCTCACCGCGGGCCAACCACCGTCCGCCGCCCTGGAGCGGGCCGCCCGGGAGTGGGAGGAGCTCGCCCCGGTCGCGGCGGCCAGCAGGATGGGCGCCGACGTGCCGGATGCCCTGCGCGAGCTCGCAGCCCGACCGGGCGCGGGCCAGCTCCGGAGGGTCGCCGCCACCTGGCAGGTCGCCCACGACACCGGAGCAGGTCTCGCGGCAGCCATGCGGGCAGCGGGCGACGCGATCCGCGCCGAGCGGCGCACCACCCGACTGGTGGCCACCGAGCTCGCGGCGGCCCATGCGACCGCCCGGATGCTGGCCCTGCTGCCGATCGGCATCCTGCTGCTCGGTGCGGGCGTCGGTGGCGACCCCGTGGGTTTCCTGCTGCGCAGCACTCCCGGCCTGGTCGTGCTGGCCGCGGGCCTCGGGCTCTCCTTCGCCGGGCTCTCCTGGCTCGAGCGCATCGCCGCGCGGGTGCTCGCGCCGTGACGGCCGTGCTCGCCGCGGCGCTGGTGGTCTGTGCGGTGCTTCTTGCCCGGCCGTCTCGGCCGGCGCTGGTCCACGACGCGGACCTGGCGCCGGTGAAGCCGGAGCAGGCCACCCTGCGACGGCTGCGCGCGCCACTCGCCGGGCTTGCCGGTGCCGGCGGCTGGGCGATGGTCGCAGGGCCTCTCGGCGTCGTGGTCGGCGTGGCCGCGGCCGTCGCGGTGTGGGTGGTGCTCGGCCGTGGCGAGCCGCCTGAGGTCGTGCGCCGCCGCGCCCAGCTGCTCCAGGACCTCCCGCTCGGGGTCGACCTGCTCGGCTCCTGTCTCGAGGCGGGAGCAGCTCCTGTCGGGGCGTTGGAGTCGGTCGGCCGCGCGATCGGGGGACCGGTCGGCGAGGAGTTCCTCGCCCTGCACCACCGGCTCGCGCTCGGCGTCGACCCCGCGCAGACCTGGGCCGCCCTGGCGCGGCACCCGCAGCTCGGGCCGCTCGGACTGGCCGTCGGACGAGCGCACGACTCGGGAGCCTCCGTGGGCCGCGCGGTCCACCAGCTCTCCGAGGAGCTGCGCGAGGGACTCCAGGCCGAGGTCGAGGTCCGGGCCCGCAGCATCGAGGTGAAGGCGTCGGCGCCCCTGGGGCTGTGCCTGCTGCCGGCCTTCGTGCTGCTGGGCGTGGTGCCGCTCGTCGCTGGGGTGTTCGGCTCGATGCAGCTCTTCGGATGAGCCGCCCAGACGACCGGTTGGCGTCCACAGGGCGGCCCGGACGTGGGTTGTCCACCGGCCAGCGAGCTCGTGGTCGCCGTGACCGGGACGAGCCGCGAACCTCGACGCGTCAGCACATCTCGTCCGAGTCCTGGCGACGCGGACATCGACCTGTAGGAGAAGCCATGCACCACACCGCCCTTGCTCACTCATCGGCCCACTCATCGGCCCCCTCGCCGGCCACGCCCCGACCCGCGCTCGCCGTGGTCCGTGACGAGGTCGGCGCCAGCACCGCCGAGTACGCCACCGTCACCGGGTGCGGAGTCGGCTTCGCCGCCGTCCTCTTCAAGTTCCTCACCAGCGACGGTGGGCAGCAGCTCATCTCCCTGATCTTCCGGGCCATCCGCTCGCTGCTGCCGTTCTAGTCACCTCCCGACCGACCGGCGGAGCGGGCCGGGGCTGCCCGCCCCGCCGGTCACCACACCCCTGCCAGAGAGGAGCCGATTGAGATGATCGTTGCCAGTCGAGTACGCCGCGAGGGCGGCGCGGTCACCGCCGAGGCGGCGGTGGTGCTGCCGGTCATCGTGCTGTTCACCGTGACGATGGCCTGGCTGGTCTGTGTCGGCCTCACCCAGCTGCGCGCCCTCGACGCCGCTCGGGAGGTCGCCCGGGCGGCTGCCCGTTCCGACGGCGCCGGGGCGGCCGTGGGGCTCGGGCAGGCGAGTGGCGCCGGACGGGTCCCGCGTCTCGGTGCGTCAGGGCCAGGACGACGTGGTGGCGACCGTGGTCAGTCCCGTCCGGGTCCCGGGCCGCCTGCTCGGCCACCTCGGCGGGGTCCACGTCAGCGCCACGGCGGTCTCCGCGCGCGAGCCCGAGCAGTGAACCGGTCCGACCGAGGGCTGGCCACGGTCCTCGCCATTGCGATGTCGGGCCTGCTGCTGGCCCTCACCGTCGGGGTGCTGTGCGGGGTCGCCGTGGTCGGAGCCCACCGTGCCGCCCAGTCCGCCGCCGACCTGGCAGCCCTGGCAGGCGCAGGGGGAGTGCAGCAGGGAAGCGACGGCTGCGCGCGTGCCGCGGCCATTGCCGCGCGCAACCACGCACGGCTGCAACAGTGCGAGGTGACGGGCTGGAACGTCTCGGTCGTGGTGGTTGCCACGGCTCGGCTGCCGATCGGTCGGGTGGAGCTGCCGGCGCGTGCCCGTGCCGGGCCGGTTCAGGCCTCGGTGCGCTCGTTCTCGTCGTCCTCGCGCTCGTCGCGCTTGTAGTCGTCGAGCTTCTGGCTCAGCTCGCTGACCTTCTTCCGGTCGGCCCGGCGGGCGCTGGCCCGGCGGGCGCCGGCACGGAGGAACGCGAGGCTGAGGGCGAGCAGCAGGAGGGTGCCCATGCCGAGGAAGAACACTCCGGCGGCGCTCACGTCGAGGTTGAACGAGCCGAAGTCGATCGTGGTGGGATCGCTCCCGCCGAAGACGGCGGCGATGATGAGCAGCGCGGCGACGATGAGCAGGATCAGCGCGACGACGAACACGCGTCGACCCTAGACCGTGGGCGCGCCCGAGAGCAGCAGGTCGAGCAGCGCCACGGCGCCGGACTTGTCGAGCGGGCTGTTCTGGTTGCCGCACTTGGGCGACTGGACGCAGGAGGGGCAGCCCTCGAGGCACCCGCAGGCGGCGATGGCGGCCCGGGTCGCGCGCAGCCAGGCGCCGGCCGAGCGGAATCCCCGCTCGGCGAAGCCGGACCCACCGGGGTGCCCGTCGTGCACGAAGACCGTGAGCCGGCCGGTGTCGGCGTGCAGCGCGGTCGAGACGCCGCCGATGTCCCACCGGTCGCAGGTGGCGAAGAGGGGGAGCAGGCCGATCGAGGCGTGCTCGGCGGCGTGCGCTGCTCCGGGCAGGTCCGCTGCGGCCAGGCCCGACTCGTCGAGCACGTGCCCGGGCAGGGTCCACCAGACGGCGGTGGTCTCGAGGACCCGTTCGGGCAGGTCCAGCGGCTCCTCGCCGATCACCTCACCGCTGGGCACCCGGCGCTTGAGGAAGGAGACGACCTGGTGGGTGACCCGGACCGAGCCGAGGCTCAGTCGCGCCTCCCCCCAGGCGACCGACTCCCGCTCGTCGAGGATCT
This sequence comes from uncultured Actinomycetota bacterium, assembly GCA_963797325.1. Lineage (GTDB taxonomy): Bacteria > Actinomycetota > Actinomycetes > Propionibacteriales > Nocardioidaceae > Nocardioides. Next base: position 1,037 of record CAWCPG010000023.1, on the reverse strand, counting down.
CGATGTCGGTGATCTCCCGGGCCGTGGTCGAGTAGTCGGGGTCCGCGCGCACGACCACGGCCACCGACTCCGCCAGGTCGAGCTCGCTCACCAGCCAGGTCTCACCCTGGTGCAGGTAGACCGCCCCGGTGTGGGCCGTGCCGTGGGCGGCGTGGGCGTCGACGGTGCCCAGCACCCGTCCGGTGACGTCCTCGACCAGGCGGACCGGAGAGCCTCCCGAACCACGGATGTCGGCGAGGTCACAGGCACGGCGACGGTCGGTCCAGAACCACCCGTGCGCCCGCCGCCGCAGCAGCCCGCCCGCGGTGAGCGCCTCGACCGCGGCGGCCGCGCCGGGGCCGAACATGGGCAGGTCGTCCTCGGTCAACGGCGACTCGGCGGCCGCCGCGCACAGGTGCGGGCCGAGGACGTAGGGGTTGTCGGGGTCGAAGACGTTGGCCTCCACCGGCTGTCCGAGCAGGGCCTCGGGGTGGTTGACCAGGTAGGTGTCGAGCGGGTCGTCGCGGGCGACCAGCACGGCCAGGGCGTCGCGTCCACTGCGCCCGGCCCGGCCGACCTGCTGCCACAGGGCGGCCCGGGTTCCGGGGAACCCGGCCAGCAGGACGGCGTCGAGCCCGCTGATGTCGATGCCCAGCTCGAGGGCGTTGGTCGCCGCCAGGCCCAGGAGCCGACCCGAGCGGAGGGCCTCCTCGAGGGCCCGGCGCTCCTCGGGCAGGTAGCCACCGCGGTAGGCCGCCACCTGGTCGACCAGCGAGGCGTCCACCTCGCCGAGCAGCCGACGGGCGGTGAGGGCGACCGTCTCCACACCGCGACGCGACCGGACGAAGGCAAGCGTGCGCACCCGCTCCACCACCAGGTCCGCCAGGAGGTCGGCCACCTCGCTGGTCGACCGAGCGGCGCACCGGGGCGCCGTTCTCCCCGACGCCCGGCACGAACGGTGGCTCCCAGAGCGCCAGCGCCTGTCGTCCCCGGGGCGACCCGTCAGCCGTGACGGCCTGCACGGAGAGCCCGGTGAGCCGGCCCGCGGCGACCTCCGG
>CAWCPG010000022.1:0-129675 GCA_963797325.1 uncultured Actinomycetota bacterium | reverse complement strand
GGTTTGCGACGGGGGACCGCGGACTGGTCGTGCGAGGCTGCGAAGCCGAGCTGGAACGACTCGACCCGTCGATCGATCCGCTGGGCGAGGTCTGGCTGCGGTGGCGGCTTTCGATGATGCGGCGCCACCGGGACGGTCGTGTCGGCAGCGTGGACCAGATGGCGCTCCAACAGTTGCTGACCTATCCCGCGTCCGATCCCCGGGTCATCAACGGTCTTGCCATGATGTCGAACCAGGTGTGGCGGCCCTCGCCCGACGATGCCCAGCTGTGGGACGCGCGGCAACGGTTTGTCGAGGCCTTGGCAACGGTAGAAACCCCTCAGGATGTGGTGTGGGTGTGTATCGCCATCTCAAGCCTGGGGGTCAAGCGCGGTGTCTTCGACCAAGCGGTCGACGTGCTGTTGGAGCAACAGCCGAGGGTGAGGGATGGCACCATCAGGGACCGTTGGATGTTTGGCGTCCACCTGGCCTGGAACCTGTTGCTGCTGGGAAGAACCGGTGAGGCTGTCAAGGCGATCCAGACAGAACTCGCCGCACTGACCCGCCCGGAAGCTGTCTTCGTCCCTTACCTGGAACTGATGGAGAACCTTGCCTTCGCTCTGGTGGCTCTCGGCGAGTGGGATCAGGCCACAGATGTCGTGCAATCTGCGCTCGACGCCGCCCCTCCCGTCCCGATGCGCGACGCCCCCGGCCGCCACTCGATCAATACCGACCTTGGTTGTCACCTGACGTCCATCCTGCTCGCCCGCGGAGAGCTCGATGCGGCCCAGCCCTGGGTGGACGACATCGCGGAGACTGTCGGAGGGCACCCGTGGGAGAGCCCATACCCAGACGGCATGTTCATAGCCCAACTCATCACGGCCAGCGCCGCCCACGGGGATCTACGGGGCTGTCGCTCGTTGATGCGTCCAGCGCTGGAGCTCGAACGTCCCGATCTTCAGTGTGAGTTCTTGCCTTTCGCGTTGTCGGCTGCGCTACGCGCTGAAACAACCCTCGCCGCTATCGATGAGTCCTCGATCGACTCCGAGACTTCGGACTATGCCAAGCGCTTACTCGCCATCGGCTCCGGGCTGAACAGACCGGGTCCCCGAGGGGCGGCCTGGTGGGCAGAAGCCACCGCGCACGCCCAACGCGCCCAAGGGCGCGACAACGCAGAACACTGGTCGGCTGCGGCGACACGTTGGCGAGACTGCGGACACAAGTACGACGTAGCGCTCTGCCTACTCCGCCAAGGCGAGACAGCCCTACGACACGGAGACAGCCAACAGGCAGAATCAGCGTTGAGTGAATGCTCCACCATCGCCAAGTCGTTGGGATGCAGACCTCTCGCCAACCAGGTTTCAGGACTGGCCAGACGCGGCCACCTGAACCTTGCAACACCGCTCGATCGTGCGACCGCACCCGGCCCACTGACCCCACGCGAAACGGATGTACTGGAACTGCTCGCTCGAGGGAGCAGCAACAAACAAATCGCATCTGCGCTCTTCATGTCACCCAAGACCGCTTCGGTTCACGTCTCTCACATCTTGACCAAACTCGGAGCATCCAACCGAACGCAAGCAGTAGCTCTCGCACGCAATCTCGGGCTTACGACCTAACGACCGGCAAGGACCCCACGCCCCGGACTTCGGGGATGGGCGAGCCGCTCATGCCGGCCTCGGCAGCACGCTGTGCCCAGACCCGTTATCCGGCGATAAGACGCTGGCCGACGGTGATCGGTCCGCAGCGTGCCGGCCAGATGCTTCAGTCGCTGCGCGCAGGCAAGAGCACCAAGACGTGCTCCTCGCGCCCGCTGGCCACTCGCGCGAATACATGGAGGGTCAGGGTGGCGGGTGCCCTGCCGGCGAAGTCGGTGAGGGGGGTGAAATGTCGGTCGCTGATCGCTTCCAGGCGATCGTTCTCTCGCTTGGTGATGACACCGGATGCCTTGTGTGTGTAGGCAGCCCGCAGGCTCTCGAGCGTCGAGGTCGGCTCGGTCTTCGCGTGCAGCACGGTGAGGGAGACCTGCTGGTGGTCGCTGGTGCGGTCCAGCAGGCCGATCCACGCCGTCTGGACGCCGTCGCCTTCCCATTCGCTGGCAGCGGACGTCGTGACCACCGTGAGGCCGAACTCTGCTGGCGCACGATGTTGCGGCCCAGTGCCGTGGAAGGAGTACTCCGAACCGTTCATCACCGGGTACGAGCCGCCTTCGACCCAGAAGAAGTCGCGGTCTGTATGGGACTTCCGCGCGCCTGCACCGAGCTTCACGGTGGGGGCCCGGCAGGTGCCGCGTCAGTGGGTTCGGCGTCCGGGTAGCGCAGCGACGGCCCGTGGAAGAACTCCGCCCCGATGAGGGCCGCGACCTGCGCGTCGGAGAGCTCTATCCCGGTGACGAGCTCGGCCCTCGCGAGGCCGGTCGCGAGCGGGTCCGCCCGCTCGTCGTCATCCTCGCCGTCCGGGTCGACCCAGGCCGCGTCGAACAGCGGACGGAGCCCGGCCGGCGCTCTGTCGCTGTCGCGCACGTAGATGTACTCGTCGTCGTCGAATACGATCTCGCCGGCGCGAGCAGCACCGAACCGGTGGTGGGCCTTGATGTTGTTGCGTACGACTGCCGCGGCAGCCGCATTCAAGAGGAAAGCCAGGTCTGCGACTGAAGGGTCGCCGTAGCCGGACAGCTCGACGGCGAGGACGCCACCTGGAACCTCGATGGCCGCCCATGCGGCCGAGTGGGTATCGAAGTCATCCGCGTCCTCGGCCGGGTCCGACAGGTCCACGCCGAGGGCCGCCAGGACCGCGTCACGTGTCGCGTCAGCTGCGACGAGAACAGTGATGGACTCGGTGTCCGGGAACGCGGAGAGAACGTGCGCGTAGTACTCGACGGTCGCACTCACGACTGGAGGATAGAGGCGTGTCCGTCCATCGCACGTCACATGGAGTCGACGCCGCGCGGCAAACGTGCCCCGCACGGTGTGCTCTGCTCGATAGAGGTCGCCTGACCCCGGATCGAAGGCCCCGCCCCGGCTCGTGCGCTGCGTCCTGCCCGACGCCCGTCGGCCATACACCCGGCGGAGTGGGGCGCGTCAATGGGATCTGGACTCGGTCCAGTGGGACCTCAATGGATGATCGGTAGCCGAGGGTCGGGGTGGTGGTCGCGACCTGCTGCAGCGCGGACCCATCGGAGGTCGTCGTGGAGATCATCTGGCCGCTGCGCGTCAGTGAGCCGCTGCACCAGATCGTCGAGCAGGTGGGCTGTGTGAGCGATCCCGTCGGATGTCGCCATCACCGGTCGACCCAACGCATCGGTCAGGTCCAGTCCGTGCACGACTGCCTCAACCACACGGCCGGAGATCCAGTCGTCGAGCCGAATCAAAGGATAGGGCTCGAATCCGGGGAACTCACCAAGGGTGGCCGCGGGCGCGGAGCGTGCGTCGCGGACCGCGCTGGTGAACGTTCGACGCAACCCTGACGGTAGGTCCGCCTGGTCCTTGCCCTCGACCATCGTGTAGGCGTACTCGTAGAAGTCCGCGGCGGCATCGACGGGGAAGATGAAGAAGTCGACGGCGTTCCGCTCCGGCGAGCCAACCCGGGGATCCTCGAGCAGCATCGAGGTGATCCCGATGGAGACGTCCAGGTGACCGGCGAGCTCTGCAAGGGTCCACGGCGAGGAGCCTGGTGGGGGCTGGAGCAGGGTTGGGCGGCCCCAGTGCGACGTTGTCAGCGAGCTGAAGGTCTCGGCGATGTTCGCCAACTCCATCTCGAGGATGTCGAGCAATCCGTCGTACGACGTCATGTCTGCGTGCCTCCAGAGGCGAATCCTCAGCAGTGGGCTACGGTCCGCTGTGCGCCACTGTGTGGCAGCGCCGATGCTACGGCCCCGGCACTGGTCCCGTCGCGTGGAAGCATCGCCGACGTTCCTGCTGCCTGACCCGCTTCTGTCGCGGCGGAATGGAACGGCCGCTTCGCAGCGAAGTGACGCACTCGGTGTCGCAGATGGCGGCTGTCCGTATGGTGGAGGTGGGCGTTTTCGGTGGTGTCCACCGCGATCGTGTCCACAGCGGCACACCGAGTCGTGCTCAGCACTGGCTACCCAAACAGTGCGTTGATCATGGCCTCGGAAATGAATCGGCCGTAGCGACCGATCGGCCAGCGTCGTCGTATCACGAGGAGGTCGTAGAGGTCTGGTGAGCTGTAGGTCCACATGATCTCAGCTGCGTCGTTGCGGGAGAGTCCTTCTTTCAGGTGGCCGGTCAGGGTTTCGGCGTTCTGTCGCATTCGCCGGAGTCGCTGACGATCGGTCGCTGCGAGCATTCGTGCCATCTCGGGGTCGCTGGCGGCGGCCGTGCGGATGAGGAGCAGGATCGGGGCGACCCGCGGGGCGACCTCGGTGGTGAGCTGGCCCCAGTTGCGGATGATCTGCCGTGGGTCGTCCTCGCGTGCCTTCATCTCGTCCGACCGCTGCGGCGCTGGGACCGGCCCGCGACCCTCCAGGCCGCGCTCCCAGATTGCCGTGACCAGTCCGGCCTTGCCCCCAAAGGCCTTGTAGACGGTCTCGGCCGACACCCCCGCTTCGCCGGCCACGGACGCGATCGTGGTGAGGCCGTATCCATCGGTGAGGAATCGGCGCTCGGCCGCGTCCAGGACCGCGTCACGGTTGCGGCGAGCCTGCTCGTGTCGACGGCTGGAGTCGTAACTTCGCTTGACTTTGGTCATATACCCGCTCACACTCGTTTTAGTTACAGTCAACTGTAACAAACATTGGAGAGCAGCCATGACATCGAATCCGCTGGAGGTCATCGAGCATCTGGCCCGAGTGACGAGCGACCATGACCTGGACGCGATCGTTGCCTGCTTCGCCGAGGACTACCTCAACCAGACTCCGGCCCATCCGCTCCGCGGCTTTCGCGGTCGGGACCAGGTTCGGCGCAACTGGGGCCAGATCTTGGGTGGCGTACCCGACCTCGAGGCGGCGCTGCTCGCCACGGTTGTGGACGGGGGCACCGTGTGGTCGGAATGGCTCATGTCCGGCACTCGACGTGACGGAGCCGAGCACGAGATGCGCGGGGTGATCGTCTTCGAGATCGAGGACGGACTCATCCGGGCGGCCCGCTTCTACCTGGAGCCGGTCGAGCGCGACTCGGGCAGCGTGGACGACGCCGTGAGCCGCGCCGTCACCACTGACCCGGACCTCGGATCACGATCATGATCCTCGTGGCCGGAGGGACCGGCCTCCTTGGCCGCAAGGTCGTCCAACGGCTGCACGACCAAGGCGAAACGGTGCGCGTGCTGACCCGCGACCCAGCTCGCGCGGCCGGCCTCCCAACGGGTGTACTCATCGTGACCGGCGACGTCCGGCGCGGCCCCCTCGACACCGTTGTCAAGGACTGCAGGTGCGTCATATCGTTGGTGCACGGCTTCACCGGGCCCGCGAGGACCAGCCCCGCAGCAGTCGACCGAGACGGCAACTCCCACCTGATCGCGGCAGCGAAGCGAGCCGGCGTCGAACGCTATGTGCTTGGGTCGGTCGTCGGCGCCGGGCCAGAGCATCCGATGTCACTGCACCGCATGAAGTACGCCGCCGAGCAAGACCTGCGCAACAGCGGACTCACGGGCGTCACCGTCCGGGCAACGCCGTTCATGCAGACATGGCTGGACGTCATCGGTGCCAAGGTCGCAGGAGGCGGGCCGGCGATGGTGCTCGGACCAGGCACAAACCAGATCAATTTCGTCTCTGCCGACCATGTCGCCGCCTTCGTTGTGCTCGCGGCACTCGGCGACCCGCGGATAGGAGAGGAAATCTCCATCGGCGGACCTGTCAACGTCAGCTTTGTCGAGATTGCCCAGCATCTGCTCGCGCTTCATGGCCGCCCGGACGCCCCCCAGCACGTCCCGCTGCCGGCGCTGAGGGCCATGGCAGTCCTTGCCCGCGCCATCAACCCGGACTTCGCCCGCAAGGTCAAGGCCGCCGTAGTCATGAACACCACGGACATGACCTTCGACGCGTCCCGAATCCGCGACCGATTCCCCGAGATCCCGGCCCCCACCCTGGCCGAAGTCACCACAGCGACTAACTCCGTCCACCCGCACTGACCACGACAACACCGGCCAAGACCCTTTCGGCGCATCCGCAGGGATACGCCCTCGACTCAGACTGGGCCAACCGGGCCGCGAGCCGGCGCTGCCTAGCCTCCTGAGTCGGATGGCGGCACTCGATGCGTGGCCACAGGCGGCGGAATGGGACACGTCGACCTGTCACCAAATCGTGTCGCGGTCCCGCTTGCGTGACGCCGTGTTTTGCGAGGCCCATCCCAAGCGCGCCACAGCCCAGCCCAGGGAGGCGAGGTTGCCGGGGGTCGCACGACCCGCGCTCGTTTCCACGGGGAGGTCCGCGACCGCGGGACCCGAGCGAAGACGAGCGATCTCCTTCCCGAGCCCGCCCCCAGCGGTCGCCGTGAAAGGCGTACGCCAACCTCTGCGGACCAGCTCGCTTCGCGCCGCGACGCCGCGGCCTTCATCTCACGAGCGCTACCAATCGCCGCGGCCGCCGATTTCCGAAAGGATCACCCGTTCGCGCTGCAGGTCTGATGTGGCCTGGGCCATCGCAACACTCAGGATGAACTCGGCCCGGTCGTCGGATTCCTTGGCCTCCACCACGACGACGACGTTCTGGCGCCGGGCAACCCGGAGCGAGTATGTGGCTACAGGCTGGGCGGTGTTCCGCAGCAGCCGGGTGTCGAGGGGCGCGGCGAACCGCTGACGTTGGTTGGCGAAGTACTCGTTCAGGTGCCACCGAGGTCCCCACCTCGGCAGACCCCATCGGAAGGTCTCTACCGTCCGCGGGGTGGGGCAGTCGTGGAACAGGCGCCATGCGTCGGTGACCGCGTTGTGTGCGTTGGCGACGGTGTCGTAGCGGAGCACGAACTCGTTTCCGAACCGTGGCTCACCAGGCGGCCCGTAGGTGGCTGCGTCGGACTCGGCAGCGCCCCAGGTCAGCGGAGTGCTCACGCACGCGGACAGGGGGGCAGGCACGGCCCCAGGCCGGACCGGGTTCCCTTCCTCTTGGGCCAGGAGCGGGTGGGCTGCGAGTGTGAGGAGACCGGAGGCTGGGTGCGGGCCGGTCGTTGCCGGCGACGGTGGGGTCGCGGAGCCGCTCGGGTTCCCCGATGCACGACACCCCAGGATCAGTGCCGAGAGCACCACCGGTGTGAGCACGGCAGCGACACGACGTCTACGACCGCCGCCGATGTGGATCCGTCGGCGAACCTCGTCGGCTCGCCCCGGTCGCGGGCCGTCGATGGCCGCATGTCCGAGAGCCGCCGGTGTGGTAGACGGTCGCGGGTGGGGGTTCGGGTCGGTCATGACGGATCAGGGGACGTAGGTGTAGCAGACCGGCAATTCTTCAGCCTCGGCCTCGTTCAAGCTGTGGGGCGTGATGAAGCAGCCGTGCGCGACGTAGTGGCCGTTGCCGTGGTGGGTGTGGACGGCGGGAGGGGGTGGTGGGTCGCCGCGTCCGGGCATGGCCGACGCGCTGCCGAGCGTGACGGCAAGCAGGGTGCCGATCAGACCGGTGGCTGCGGCGGCGGAGAGGGTGCGATGGTGGTTGGTTGTTGAGGTGGGTCGGTGGACGATTGTCCTGGTCATGAGGTTCCCCTTGCTCGGTGGCCGGAAAGTGCGGCCTGTGGAGTTCCCACGCTCGCGCTAAGAACCGGCCTCCCACATGGGGAGGATTACTAGTCCTGGGCGGCTAGCGGGGGCACGACCGTGAGGGTCGGCGGGGGGCCTCCGCCGCTGCGATCTCGTCGCCAAGGCGCTCGGCGGCCCTTAGCATGGCGATCTGGCGACTTTCGCGCCTCCCACGCCTAGGGCGGTGGACTCCATGCCTGTTCCGAGCGGGACGGCGGCTCTGTTGCTGGGGCGCGAGCAGGACATCGCAGAGCTGGACGAGGCTCTCGGGTTGGCCGCGCAGAAGGTCCCGCAGGTCGTGCTCATCGGTGGCGACGCCGGGATCGGGAAGACCACCCTCGTCACGGACCTCGAACGCCGGGCGGGTGAACTCGGGTTCACCGCGGCGACCGGGCATGGTCTCGACCTCGAGGCAGGTATCTCGTTCGCCCCGGCAGCCGAAGCGGTGCGGTCCCTCCTCAGTGGGGTTGAGGACCTCCAGGCACGCCCGGCGGCGCGGCGGATGCTGACCCTGCTGGATCCGGAGGTACCGCGGAGTCTGGCGGCGTTGCGTGTGTTGGACGACCTCACCGCGGTCGTGCTCGAGGCGGCGGCTGCCGGGCCGTTGCTGGTGGTGCTGGAGGACATGCACTGGGCGGACCGTTCGACCCAGGACTTCGCGGCCACGCTGTCTCGGACCGCGCGTGGGGCACTGCTGTTGGTGCTGACTTTCCGCAGCGAGGAGCTCCATCGCCGCCACCCGTTCCGGAAGACCTTGACTGAGATCAGCCGGACCCCCGGGTCCCGACGGATCGACCTCGCTGGGTTGGACCGCGACAGCATCGCGGGAATCGTCGCCGCCCACACCGAGGGGCCGCCCGACCCGTCGATGGTGGGTGCTGTGTTGGCGCGGTCCGAGGGCAACCCGCTGTACGCCGAGGAGCTCTTGGCCGCGAACCAGAAAGGGGTCCCGGGTCCCCTCTCGGATCTCCTGTTGGCCCGGATCGACGCCCTCGAGGCAGGCCCGCGGGCGCTGCTCCGCCTGGCCTCGGTCAACGGGACCCGGCTGGACACCGAAACCCTCGCCGAGCTGGCCGGACTCGACCTGGCCCAGATGGAGGACTGTCTGCGGCACGCGCTGGATGCCAACGTGCTGCGCCAGACTGGCGACTCCCTGGAGTTTCGGCATCCCTTGTTGCGTGAGGCGGCCTACGACGACCTGATGCCCGACGAACGCACACGAATCCATGGCCGGTTGGCCGAGATCCTCCAAGCCAGGGTCCACGCCGAAGCCGATCCCGGGGTGGCAGCGCTGAGCCGGCTCGCCTTCCACTGGAACGCCGCCCACGACCTGCCCCGCACCCTGGCGGCGTCGGTGCGCGCCGGACTGGCAGCGAAACGACTGGCAGCCGCCGAAGCTGTCACCCAGCTCGAACGCGCTCTGTCGCTGTGGGACCAGGTCTCCGACGCCGAGGCAGTTGCCGGCCACCCGCAGGCCGAGCTCGTCCTCCTACTGGGCGAGGCGGCAACCGAGCAGGGTGACGAGGAACGCGGGTACACCTTGGTCCGCAGCGCGGTGGACATGCTCGGACCCGACCCCGACCGGTTGCTCGCCTCTCGTGTCTACTCCGCGCTCGGCATAGCGGACGCGCCCGAGGCGATGGTCGGAAGGCAGGAGGCGATCCGGCGTGCGGTCGAATACGCCGGCCACGCCCCGACCGAGGAGCTGGCGTTTGCCCTGATCGCCCAGTCGCAGTACCTGTTCCGGCATAACCACTTCACCTACAGTCTCGAAGCGGCACAACGAGCCATCGACGCAGCCAGGATCGCGGGCTGCGTCGAAGCCGAGCTGGACGCCCTCTGGTGGGAATGCCTCTCCCGTGCCTTCCTCGGCCACACCGGCGAGGCGCTCGCGGGCCAGGAGCGGGCCGTAGCTGTGGCCCGAACAGCGGGCATGGTCGGCCACGTCGTCGTGGCCACCGGTCGGCTCGCCATGAGATACATGGCGGCCGGACAGGTCGATCGCGGCGCGGCCGTCGCGCGTCAGGGCTTCGAGGAAGGCCTGGCCCTGGGGCTGCCGGTCCAAGCGGCCAAATGCGGAAGCGCCGGGCTGACGGCGCTCGTGTGGCGCGGCCGCTTCGATGACGCGGAACAGCGGCTAGCGGAGCTCGGTGAGCTCAGCGAGTCCGGATGGTCGACACATCGCGCGGATCTGCTGCTGGCCCGTGGTGATGCGGACGCGGCGATCCCCCTGGTACGCGAGAACATGGACACTGATGGCGGGAGTCCGGGCGCCGTGTATGTCCTTGCCGAGATTCGGCTCGCCGCGATGCTCGACGAGCCTGCCGGCGCCCGCGAGACCGCGAGGTCCTACCTGGCCCAGATGGACGACTCCGACTCCCCGCTGCGCGCGGCCGCGGTCGCACGGATCGGCTTCCAAGCCCTCTGCCTGGACCGCTCGACACGCGGCGTCTTGGCAGAGGAGCTGCGAGACCTTTCAGCCTGGCACTTGGCGTCGGCACAGGCCAGGCTTACCGACGAATGGCGCCCGACGTACCACGGGGTCGGGCTCGCGCTCGCCGAGGGCTATGCCGCCAGGTACGCCGGAGAACCGGCCGTCGCCCAGTTCCGAATTGCGACCTCACTGGCGGAGCCGTTCGGCGCCTACTTCGCCCTCGAGCCACGCCTGAACCTCGCCACCGAGCTGCTCGCCCACGGCGGACGCGACGAGGGCCGCGAGCTGCTCGTCGAGTGCTGGAGTGCCGCCCACGACATGGGTGCCTGCTACATCGAACGACGCGCCGCCAGCCTCGCTACCCGCACCCGGGTCCCGCTGCCCCACGTGGCAGCACGCGAGGGACCGTTGAGCCGGCTGACGCCTCGCGAACGCGAGGTCCTGGACCTCCTGGCGACCGGCGCCACCAACAAGACGATCGCGACCAAACTGTTCGTTACCGAGAAGACAGCCAGCGTGCACGTGTCGAACATCCTTACCAAGCTCGGCGTCGCCAATCGCGGCGCGGCCGCCGCCCTCGCCCGACAGCTCGTCGGCTGACCGTTACGCATACCTGGGTGTGGGTCCTGCGCTCCGCTGACACACCGTTGCTGTGCCTGTGGAGGAAGAATCGACCTCGCTCGCGTGGTGGGCTCCTACTCGCTTCGCCCTTGCACCGGCCTCGGCGCGTACCTCCGATGCCCTGCCGGCCATCGGCGCCGCCCCGGCCGGCTTCGTCTGACCCGTTCAATACACCGGCAGTGCGACTCCTGGAGGACGCCAACGGAGGGTTCGGCTCAGTACGCGTACGGGGTACGGGTGTCAACGATCATCGAGTCGTGGGGCTCACTGGGGCCGCATACGAACGAAGAACGACCCCTGACGATGGAAGACGTTGAAAGACGTTTCCGCAGGTCAGGGGCCGCTTTAGGACACCCTGAGCGGGAGAGAAGCCCACGCTGACTAGATGTCGTAGTAGAGCTCGAACTCGTGCGGGTGCGGGCGCATCTGCACGGGCAGGATCTCGTTGGTGCGCTTGTACTCGATCCAGGTCTCGATCAGGTCGGGCGTGAACACGCCGCCCTCGGTCAGGAACTCGTGGTCGGACTCGAGGGAGTCGAGCACGGAGTTCAGCGACGTCGGCACCTGGTCGATGTCGGCCATCTCGTCGGGCGGGAGCTCGTAGATGTCCTTGTCGACGGGCTCGGGCGGCTCGATCTTGTTCTTGATGCCGTCGAGCCCGGCCAGGAGCAGGCCCGAGAACGCCAGGTAGGGGTTGGCCGACGGGTCGGGGCAGCGGAACTCGATCCGCTTGGCCTTCGGGTTCGAGCCCGTGATCGGGATCCGCACGCACGCCGAGCGGTTGCGAGAGCTGTAGACGAGGCTGATCGGTGCCTCGAACCCGGGGACCAGGCGGTGGTAGGAGTTCACGGTCGGGTTGGTGAAGGCCAGCAGCGACGGCGCGTGCTTGAGGATGCCGCCGATGTAGAAGCGCGCGAGGTCGGACAGCCCGGCGTACCCGGTCTCGTCGTAGAAGAGCGGCTCGCCCTCGTTCCAGATGGACTGGTGGCAGTGCATCCCCGAGCCGTTGTCGCCGAAGATCGGCTTCGGCATGAACGTCGCCGTCTTGCCGTTGCGCCAGGCGACGTTCTTGACGATGTACTTGAACTTCATCACGTCGTCGGCGGCCTTGAGCAGCTCGTCGAAGCGGTAGTTGATCTCCGCCTGGCCGGCGGTGCCCACCTCGTGGTGCGCCCGCTCGACGTGGAGACCCGACCTCTCCATCTCGATGACCATCTCGTCGCGCAGCTCGCCGAAGTGGTCGGTCGGGGCCACCGGGAAGTAGCCGCCCTTGTACTTCACCTTGTAGCCGCGGTTGTCGTTCTCGAACGCGTCGCCGGTGTTCCAGGCGCCGGCGGAGGAGTTGATCTCGTAGAAGCCGGTGTTCTGCTTGGTCTCGAAGCGCACGTTGTCGAAGACGTAGAACTCCGCCTCGGGCGCGAAGTACGCCGTGTCCCCGATGCCGGTGCTGGCGAGGTACGCCATCGCCTTGCGCGCGATGTTGCGCGGGTCGCGGGAGTAGGCCTCGCCGGTGAGCGGGTCGTGGATGAAGAAGTTGACGACCAGGGTCTTGGCGGAGCGGAACGGGTCGAGGTAGGCCGTCGTCGGGTCCGGGAAGAGCGACATGTCGGACTCGTGGATGGCCTGGAAACCACGGATCGACGAGCCGTCGAAGTTCAGGCCGTCGTCGAAGACCGCCTGGTCGAACGACGAGACCGGAACGGTGAAGTGCTGCATGACACCCGGGAGGTCACAGAAGCGCACGTCGACCATCTCGACGCCTTCGTCCTTGATGTACTTGAGCAGCTCGTCGCTGTTGGCGAACATTCATCCTCCTCGGCCGTCTCGCGGCCAGGTGCGCGGTGTCGCGGGTGGTGTGCAGGTGAGGTCCGCCGCCGCACGTCGTCGTCGCGGGCCGGACCACTCGAACGTAGGCGGGGGCAGTTTCTTGACCGTATCCGGTTTGTTTCGCCGACGTAACAGGTGACCGGGGCGCCCCTCGACGTACGACGACGCCTGGCTACCCTGACCGCGTGCCCGCCACCGAGCTGCCCTTCGAGACCGCCTCGTGGGCCCGCCGGATCCTCGCCCTCGTCGTCGACTACGCCGCGTGCTGGGGCGTGATGCTGCTGATCTACGGCAAGGACTGGTTCGGCAACGGCAGCGTCCCGTCGGTCTACCTCACGCTGCTCTTCATCGGCGAGTCGGCCGTCCTGATGGCGCTCTCGGGGGGCTCCTTCGGCCAGCTCGCCACCCGGCTCCGCGTGGTCCGGATCGACGGCAGCGGTCGACCCCTCAGCCTGCTGAGCGCGCTGCTGCGCCAGGTGCTGATCTGCCTCGTCATCCCGCCGCTGGTCTTCCGCCCGGACGGCCGCGGCCTGCACGACCTGGTCTGCGGATCGGCCGCCGTGCCGCTCTCCGCTCTCACCTCACGCACCAGGCCCCCCGGCGCGGCGTGAGCCACCGTCGAGACCTGGGCTCTGACCCTGGTGTCAGCGGCCCCGCATGTTGCCGCGGAGGCCCTTCATCGAGGTCGGCACGGGGCCCTTCGGCATCGGCACCGGCGGGCGCGAGGCATCGATCGCCTTGAGGCGGGCCAGGATCTCGGTGATCTCGGCCGGCTTCACCTGTCGCTTCATCTTCTGCACGTGCCGCGACAGCTTGGGCAGCGGGACCTGGCCCTCGCCGCCGCCGACGACGATCTCGGTCACCGGCGCGTCCGTGGCGACGCGCTCGTGGCGACGGCGCTCGGCGGCGAGCAGCGTCTTGACCCGACCCGGGTTGCCCTCGCCCACGAGCACGATGCCCGGAGGGCCGATCACGCGGTGGACGACGTCCTGCTGCTTGGTGAACGCGATCGCCTGGTCGACCTGCCAGCCGCGCTTGAGCAGCCCGAGCGCCCCGGCAGCGGCGCCGACCTGACCCTCCATCTGGCTGTAGACGGCCTTCTGCGCGCGACGGGAGAAGATGATCAGCGCCGCCAGGATGCCGAGCATCAGGCCGCCGATGACCGACAGCACGATGCTGAGGAGACCGCCGCGACCGGTCAGCAGGAAGAACACGCCGAACCCGACGAGCCCGGCGAGCAGGCCGGCTCCCGCGACCCAGACGCCGAGGCGGGGGTCGCTGCGCGAGGCCATCTGGTAGGTCTGCGTGAACTGCTGGCGCCGGGAGAGCTTCTCGGGCTCGACAGGCGTGGGGCTCTTGGCCATGGCGGGTGCTACTCCGTGCTCAGGGACGTGGGAGGGACATGGGTGGTCAGGACGGCGTACGGGCCGACATGGCCTGACGGTACAACCGACCGGCGCGGTACGACGAACGCACGAGCGGCCCGGACAGCACGCCGGAGAACCCGATCTCCTCGGCCTCGGCCGCCAGCTCGACGAACTCCTCGGGCTTGACCCACCGCTCGACCGGGTGGTGCCGGGGGGAGGGTCGGAGGTACTGGGTGATCGTCACCAGCTCGCAGCCGGCGTCGTGGAGGTCGCGCAGGGCCTGGCTGACCTCCTCGCGGGTCTCGCCCATGCCCAGGATCAGGTTGGACTTGGTGACCAGCCCGAACGCGCGGGCGGCCGTCAGGACGTCGAGGGAGCGGTCGTAGCGGAACGCCGGGCGGATCCGCTTGAAGATGCGCGGCACGGTCTCGACGTTGTGGGCGAGCACCTCGGGCCGGCTCTCGAAGACCTCGGCCAGCAGGTCCGGCTTGCCGTTGAAGTCGGGGATCAGGTTCTCCACGCCGGTGCCGGGGTTGACGTCGTGGATCGCGCGCACGGTCTCGGCGTAGAGCCACGCCCCACCGTCGGGCAGGTCGTCACGCGCGACGCCGGTGATGGTGGCGTAGCGCAGCTCCATCTTCTGCACGCTCTCGGCGACCCGGCGCGGCTCGTCGCGGTCGAGCGGCTGCGGCTTGCCGGTGTCGATCTGGCAGAAGTCGCAGCGCCGGGTGCACTGGTCACCGCCGATCAGGAACGTCGCCTCGCGGTCCTCCCAGCACTCGTAGATGTTGGGGCAGCCCGCCTCCTGGCAGACCGTGTGCAGACCTTCGGACCTCACCAGCGACTGGAGCGCGGTGTATTCCGGACCCATCCGCGCCCGCGTCTTGATCCACTCCGGCTTGCGCTCGATGGGGGTCTGCGCGTTGCGGACCTCCAGGCGCAGCAGCTTGCGGCCGTCGGGGTCGGTCGGGGCTTGGGTCACGTCGGTCCATGCTACGCGGGGGCCAAGCCCGAGCAGAGGACGGCTCGGGTCAGCCCGACAGACCGACCACCGCCACCCGCGGCGTGCGGGCGGGGTCGGGGCGGGGCTCGTAGTCCGGTGTCGGGACGTACGACGTCCACGCGAGCAGGTCGGCCAGGTGTCGGCGTACGAGGGGAAGGACCTCCGACACCGTGACGTCGCGCCCCAGCTCGGCGCTCAGCGAGGTGACCCCCGCGTCGGAGATCCCGCAGGGGACGAACCGGGCGTACCACCCCAGGTCGACGTCGCAGTTGAGGGCGAAGCCGTGCATCGTGACCCCCCTGCTGACGCGGATGCCGAGCGCGGCGATCTTGCGCTCCGGCCGCTGCTCGCGGGCGCGCAGCCACACGCCGCTGCGTCCGGGCACGCGCGCGGTCTCGACGCCGAGGTCAGCGCAGACGCGGATCAGGGCCTCCTCGACCCGGCGGACGTAGTCGACGACCTTGACGTGGTCGGGGAGCCGGACGATCGGGTAGCCGACCAGCTGGCCGGGGCCGTGGAAGGTCACCAGCCCGCCGCGGTCGACGTCGATGACCGGGGCGCCGCCGGGGTCGGCCGGTCGGTCGCCCGGCGCGGTCCGCTTGCCCGCGGTGAAGACGGGCGGGTGCTCGAGCAGCCACACGGTGTCGGGGATCTCCCCGCACACGACCCGCTCGTGGAGCCGGCGCTGGGTGTCCCAGGCGGCGAGGTAGTCGACGGCGTCGTCGCCGTACCCGCCCTCGCGGAAGACCACGTCGCTCACGTCCCCGACGATAGCCCGGGCGACAACGCGGCGCCGACGAAGGCGAGCTGGGCGGGCAGCATCCGGGTCCAGTAGGCGGGGTCGTGGGCGCCGGGTCCGAACGTGCTGACCACGGGCCGGTCGAAGCCCGCGACGTAGGCCCGGTCGGCGGCGTAGAACGGGTCGCCGGTGCCGCAGTCGACCCGCACCGGGATCGCACCGAGGTCGGCCTGGCGCCCGACCACGCGGTAGCGCTCGTACTCCGCGGCGTCGGCGAAGCCGGAGGACGATGCGTCGGCTGGGTCGGTCCAGAGCGCCGGGCTCAGCGCGGCCGCGGCGCGCACGCGCGGCGCGCCGAGGATCCCCGCCAGGCGGAGGGCGCCGTACCCGCCCATCGACCAGCCCTGGAACGCGAGGTGCCGGATGCGCAGGCCGTGCGCGGCCAGGACGGGGAGGAGCTCGTCGAGGACCATCGCCCCGGCGTCCTCTCCGGTGGGGCGCGGGTGCCAGTACGTCGTACCGCCGTCGACGGTGGCGATCGCGAAGCGCGGCACACCGGCTGAGACCGCGGCCGGCAGGAAGCGGTCCATGCCGAGCTCGGTGACCGCCGTCGTGTGGTCGCCGCCGAGCCCGTGCAGCGAGACCATCACCGGCAGTGGCTCCGGCCGGGCACCCGGGTAGATGACCGACCAGCCGACGTCGGCACCGAGTCGGTGACGCGAGACGAACGACCCGCTGGCGACGTGGCTCCGCGGGACGTCGGGGAAGGTGCCCGTGTCGTCCCCCATCAGGTGCTGCAGGCCGCGTCGCAGGCGGTACTTCCCGGGCAGCCACTCCTCGTCGACGGCGACGGCGCCGGCGGCGACCGCGGTCACCGCGCCTGCGGCGCCGAGCAGCAGGGCGCGTCGAGTCGGGTGCACGGAGCGAGGGTAGGGGTCTGTGGAGAGCGCCCGACGGGAGCGCGCCGGAGGGGTCACAGTGGTGGGATGCGCACGCGGACGCTGTGGTTGCTCTCGGTGCTGGCGACGTCGGCCGTCGTCGCCGTCACGCTGGTGGTCGGCTCGACGCACGCCGTGCGCCCGACGGCTGCGCCGCCGACGGCCGTCCCGAGCACGACCTCGCCCACGGGCCGGGCGGTCGCGACGCTCCGGGTATGGGACCGGCGACGGGCCGCAGCCTGGGCAGCGGACGACGCGGCGGCACTCCGCGCACTCTACGTGCGCGGCTCGAGCAGCGGACGTCGCGACCTCGCGATGCTCTCCGCCTACCACCGGCGTGGCCTCCGGGTGACCACGATGGAGCGCCAGGTGCTGGCCGTGCACGTCCTGAGGCACGGGCCGCGGGCGCTCTCGCTGCTGGTCACCGACCGGCTGGCGGAGGGACGGGTGGCGGGGCACGGGGAGCGCGTCGTGCTCCCGCGCAGCAGGTCCGCCACCCGCCGGATCGTGCTACGACGCGGGTCGGCGGGCTGGCAGGTCGCCGAGGTCTACGACGACTGAGCCAGGCCGGCTGCGAGCACCGCCGTCACGTCCTGGTCGCGGAACTCGTACCCGGCGTCGATCAGCGCCTGGGGCGCGGTGTTCAGCGAGCCGAGCAGCTCGGGGGCCATGCGCGCGGCGCCGATCCGGATCGCGAACGCCGGCACCGGGATCACCGTCGGGCGGCCGACCGCGCGTCCCAGCGCCTGCGTGAACTCGGCGTTGGTCGGTGTCTGCGGACAGCACAGGTTGAACGCACCGCTCGCCTCGTCGTGCTCGGCGAGGTGAGCGACGGCGCCGACCCAGTCGCGCAGCGAGATGATCGGGAAGTACTGCCGCCCGTCACCCAGGCGACCACCCAGGCCGAGCTTGAAGAGCAGGCGGAGGGCCTGCAGCGGCTGGCTGCGGACGTCCATCACCGGTGCCGTGCGGAGGATGCACACCCGCGCGCCGGCTCGGCTCGCCGGACCGGCAGCCTCCTCCCACGCCAGCGACACGTCGGTCAGCAGCGCGTCGCCGCGCGAGTCGGCGCTCTCGGTGAGCGGCTCGGACCCGTGGTCGCCGTAGACGGAGATGCCGTTGCCGGCCAGGAACGCCGGCTTGCGGTTGCCGGCCGCGACCGCCTGGGCCAGGGTCGCCGTGCTGCTGACACGGCTCTCGCGCAGGTTGTCGGCCCACCTCTGCGAGTGGGGGTTCCCCACGGTGGGGGCGCCGGCGAGGTTGACGACCACGTCGGCGGCCTCGATCACCGCGGGGTCCACCTCACCCGAGGCGGGGTCCCAGCGCGACTCGTCCGGGGCGGTCGGCTCTCGTCGTACGAGCCTGGTCAGGGTGTGACCGCGCGCCTCGAGCGCGCGGCCCAGATGTGTCCCGAGGAAGCCGGAGGCGCCCCCGATGACGACCTGCACGGCTCAGACCTCGAACTGGCCGGCTTCGAGCCGCGCCCTGACGTCGGTCAGGAACCGCGCGGCGTCCGCGCCGTCCACGAGCCGGTGGTCGTAGGTCAGCGCGAGATAGACCATCTGGCGTACGGCGATCGTCTCGCCGAGGTTCGGGTCGTCGATCACGACCGCGCGCTTCACCACCGCCCCCGTGCCGAGGATGGCGACCTGCGGCAGGTTGATGATCGGGGTGTCGAACAGCGCGCCGCGGCTGCCGGTGTTGGTGATCGTGAAGGTGCCGCCGGACAGCTCGTCGGGGGTGATCTTGTTGGTCCGCGTGCGTTCGGCGACGTCGGCGATCTTGCGGGCCAGGCCGGCGATCGAGAGGTCGCCCGCCTCCTTGATCACCGGCGTCAGCAGGCCACGCTCGGTGTCGACGGCGATCGCGAGGTTCTCGCGGTCGTAGTAGGTGACCTCGCCCTTCTCGGTGTCGATCGCGGCGTTCAGGCTCGGGTGCTGCTTGAGCGCGTCGACCGCCGCCTTGGCGAAGAACGGCATGTAGGACAGCTTCACGCCCTCACGCGCGGCGAACTCTGCCTTGACGGAGTCACGCAGCCGCGAGATGGAGGTGACGTCGACCTCGACGACCGTGGTCAGCTGGGCCATCGTCTGGAGCGACTCGACCATCCGCGACGCGATCACCTTGCGCAGCCGCGACATCGGCTCGGTCTTGCCGCGCAGCGGCGAGGGTGCGTCGGCCGCGGCCTTCGCGGCAGGTGCCGGGGCGGCGGGGGCGGCCGGGGCGGCCGGGGCCGCAGCGGCCGGTGCCGCCGGTGCGGGCGTAGCTGCCGCTGCTGCGGCCGCTGCCGGGCGGGTCGGGGTGGTGTCGGTGCCCTCCTGGGCGGCGGCGTCGAGGACGTCCTGCTTGCGGATCCGCCCGCCCACGCCGGTGCCGACGACCGCGGCCAGGTCGACGCCGTGCTGGGCGGCCATCTTGCGGACCAGGGGTGTGACGTACGCCGACGAGTCGCGACCGCCGTCGCCGGCCGCGGCCTCCGCCGCCGGCTGCTCGGGCTCGGGCTGGGCCTGTTCCTCCGCCGGCGTCGACTCCTCGGCGGGCGCTGCCGCGGCGGGCTGCTCGGCCGTCTCCTCGGCGGGCGACTCCTCGGCCGGCGACTCCTCGGCCGGCGTCTCCTGCGCCGGCGTCTCTTCCGCGGGGGCCGCGGGGGCCTCGCCGCCGCTGGAGCCACCGGCGTCGCCCGAGCCGATCACGGCCAGCTCGGCCCCGACCTCGACGGTCTCGTCCTCGTTGACCTTGATCTCCAGCAGCGTGCCGGAGACGGGGGAGGGGATCTCGGTGTCGACCTTGTCGGTGGAGACCTCGAGCAGCGACTCGTCGGCGGTGACCTCGTCACCCACCTGCTTGAGCCAGCGGGTCACGGTGCCCTCGGTGACGGACTCACCGAGCTCAGGCAGCCTGACCACGGTGCTGTCGCCGCCACCGCTCGAGGGAGCCGCTTCGGCCGCCGGCGCAGCCTCGGCCGGCTGCTCCTGTGCCGCCGGCTCGTCGGCTGTCTGCTCGTCGGAGGCCTGCTCCTCGGTGGGCTGCTCCTCGGCGGGCTGCTCCTCGGGGGTGTCGGCCCGCTCGGCCTGCTCGTGCGCCTCGTCGCGCTGCTGCTGCTCCTCCTCGAGCGGAGTCTGTCCACCTTGGTCGTCGGCGGCTGCCTGGGGCTCACCCTCCTGGCTCTCGGCCTGCCCGCCCTCGTCATCGCCGGAGCCGCCGTCACCGGCGGACTCGTCGGCGGCGCCGATCACGGCGAGCACGGCGCCCACCTCGACGGTGTCGTCCTCCTGGGCCCTGATCTCCAGCAGCGTGCCGGCGACCGGGGAGGGGATCTCCGTGTCGACCTTGTCGGTGGACACCTCGAGCAGCGGCTCGTCGACCGCCACCTCGTCGCCGACCTGCTTCAGCCAGCGGGTGACCGTGCCCTCGGTGACGGATTCGCCGAGCTCGGGGAGGTTGACTTCGGTGGCCATGTGAGTGTCGATCTTCCTGTCGTCGCGGTCTCGGTCGTCGTCGTGGGGTCAGGTGTGGGCGTGGAGCGGCTTGCCGGCCAGCGCCAGGTGCGCCTCGCCGAGGGCTTCGTTCTGGGTCGGGTGTGCGTGCACCAGAGGGGCGACGTCGTCGGCGTGTGCCTCCCAGTTGTAGATCAGCTGGGCCTCGCCGACGAGCTCGCCGACCCGGTCGCCCACGAGGTGGACGCCGACCACCGGGCCGTCGACCCGGCCGACGAGCTTGACGAAGCCCTGCGTCATCAGGATCTGGCTCTTGCCGTTGCCACCGAGGTCGTAGGTCACGGTCCGGATCGCGTCGTCGCCGTACGCCGCCCGGGCCGCGGCCTCGTCGAGCCCGACCGAGGCGACCTCGGGGTGGCTGTAGGTGACGCGCGGGATGCCGGTCTCGTCGATGGGGGTCGGGTCGAGGCCGGCGATGTCCTCGGCGACGAAGATGCCCTGCTGGAAGCCTCGGTGGGCCAGCTGCAGGCCCGGCACGATGTCGCCGACGGCGTACACCCCGTCGAGGTTGGTGCGGCAGCGGTCGTCGGTGAGCACGAACCCGCGCTCCATGGCCACGCCCTGCTCGTCGTAGCCGAGGCCGTCGGTCGACGGACCGCGGCCGACGGCGACGAGGAGCAGCTCCGCCTCGATCACGTCACCGCCCTCGACGGTGACGGCGACGCCGTCGTCGGTGACCTTCACGCTCTGGAACGGCGTGCCGGTGCGGACCTGGATCTTCCGCTTCTTGAAGGCCCGCTCGAGCGCCTTGGAGGAGGCCTCGTCCTCGGCGGCCACGAGCCGCGGCAGCGCCTCGACGATCGTCACCTCGGCGCCGAAGCTCGCCCACACGCTGGCGAACTCGCAGCCGATCACGCCGCCGCCGAGCACGACCACGGAAGCCGGCACCCGGTCGAGCAGGAGGGCGTGCTCGGAGGTCAGCACCCGTTCGCCGTCGACGTCGAGACCGGGCAGCGACCTGCTGTAGGAGCCGGAGGCCAGGACCACGTGCTTCCCGGCGTACGTCGTGTCGCCCACCGTGACCTCGTGCGGTCCGGTCAGCCGGCCCTCGCCCTCGATGACCGTGATGCCTCGTCCCTTGATCAGCCCGGTCAGGCCCTTGAAGAGCCGCGAGACCACCTTGTCCTGGTAGGCGACGACGCCGGGCATGTCGATGCCGTCGAGGGTGGCGCGCACCCCGAACTGCTCCGAGCCGCGCGCGAGATCGGCGACCTCCGCGGCATGGAGGAGGGCCTTGGTGGGGACGCAGCCGACGTGGAGGCACGTGCCACCCAGCTTGTCCTTCTCGACGAGGCCGACCGAGAGGCCCAGCTGGGCCGCCCGGAGCGCGCAGGCGTAGCCGCCTGATCCGGCCCCGAGAACGAGTACGTCGAACTCTCCGTCACTCACTTTCCCATCCTTGCACTCTTTGCTCGGCCCTTCGCAAGGTGCTCCCGCCGCTCCCACCCACTTGGCACACTGTTCCCCGTGAACCTGTTTGGCCGCGGTCGCCGCGGGGCTCGCTTCAAGCGCCCGGCGGGCGACACCGCTCGCACCGGATCCACGACCGTGCGCGCCTCCAGCACCGAGGACGAGGCACACCTCGCGGACTTCATCGACACCCGCGAGGGCGTCGAGGGCTTCGTCGAACCCCGTACGGCGGTCAGCGACGTGACGCTGCTGCTCGTGGCATGGGACGGCGAGTTCACGCGCCGCCGGGTGCCGTCGGCCGACTGGGCCTACAAGTTCTGCCAGCGCCGCGGCATCAAGGCCTACGAGGCCGGCGTGGTCGGCATCCCGCAGCGGATGCGTGAGTACATCAGCCGGCAGAAGCGACAGAAGCGCCGCTGAGGCCACGCGCGTGGTCGACCAGCGTGGTCACCCCGAAGCCGGTGCCGCCGGCGGTGAGGTGACCCGAGGCCGAGCCGGAGTTGAAGCCCGGCCCGGCGATGTCGAGGTGGGCCCACGGCAGGTCGTCGGTGAACTCGCGCAGGAACGCCGCGCGCCAGCAGACCGCCGCCCCAGCGCACCCAGTCGTGCTGGGCCAGGTCGGCGATCTTGCTGCCGTGGACCCGCTCGACGATGTCGGGCGGGATGGGCATCGGCCAGTGCTTCTCGCCCGACTCGCGACCGGCCGCGATGACCGGGCCGACGACGTCGTCGCTGCCGAACACGGCCGACACCTTGGTCCCGAGCGCCATCACCATGTGCCCGGTCAGGGTCGCCACGTCGATGATCAGGTCGGGCTTCTGCTCGACCGCACGGGCGAGGCCGTCGGCCAGGACCAGGCGCCCCTCGGCGTCGGCGTTGAGCATCTCGACGGTGGTGCCGCCGTAGATCGTCAGCACGTCGCCGGGCCTCATCGAGCTGCCGGAGACCATGTTCTCGGCCAGACAGGCGTACGCCGTCACCCGGACCGGCAGCCCGAGCCGGGCGATCGCCAACGTGGCCTGCGTGACCGTCGCGGCCCCGGCCATGTCGCACTTCATGGTCTCCATGCCGCTGCCGGTCTTGATGGTCAGGCCGCCCGAGTCGAAGGTGATCCCCTTGCCGACGAGCGCGACGTGGGCGACCGGCTTGGAGGGCGAGTAGCGCAGCTCGACGAGCCGGGGCGGCGCGCTCGAGCCGCCGCCGACGCCGAGGAGGCCTCCGCAGCCGAGCTCGGCCAGCTCGACCTCGTCGAGGACCGTCACCTTGACCTTGGTGCCCTTGGCCGCCGCCGTGATCTCGTCGGCGAACAGGGGCGGCGTCAGGTCGTTGGCCGGTGTGTTCACCCAGTCGCGGGTGGCGCCGACGGCAGCCGCCACGACCTGCGCCTCCTCGAACGCGGTGGCGACCTCCTGGCGGCGGGCGGCCGGGCTGAGCACCGTGACCGTGCCGGCGCGCTGGTCGGGCGACTGGGAGAGGTAGCGGCCGAAGGTGTAGGCGCCGAGGAGATAGCCCTCGGTCACGTTGCGCACCAGGGCGGCGTCGTCCGCCGGCAGAGCCAGGGCCACCGACGCGGCGTTGGCCGTCGACCGGGCCGCGGCCCCGGCCGCACGTCGTACGGCGAGAAGGCGGGCGGGTGCGTCGTCGGTCTCCTTGCCGAGCCCGACGACCACGAGGAGGGGGGTGTTCAGCCTGCCCTGGGTGGCGATCCGGGCGACCTCGCCCGCCTTGCCGGTGAAGCCGAGGGTGCTCAGGAGTGGGCGCAGCGAGCGACCGTACGCCGCGGCGACGTCGTCGGCGCCGTCGGCCAGCGCCACCCCCTTCGAGCTCTGGACTGCGCCCACGACGACGGCGTCGGCACGCGTCTTGGCCGGGCTCGCGCCCCGGAGGTGGTAGGAGGTCACCGACGCAGGATAGTCACCCTCCCGTGTGCCTCGAGGCACACGGCGTCGGCCGGTGTAGGTTCGCGCACATGGCCGACGAGACACCGCCGTCCCCGGAGCTCCTGCAGTCCCCGCTCCACGACCGGCACGTCGCGCTGGGGGCGAAGTTCGCCGAGTTCGGCGGGTGGTCGATGCCCCTGGAGTACCCCTCGGGCGTCGTCAAGGAGCACACGGCCGTGCGCGAGTCGGTCGGCATCTTCGACGTCAGCCACCTCGGCAAGGTGATGGTCACCGGCCCCGGCGCAGCGTCCTACGTCAATGCGACGCTCAGCAACGACCTCCACAAGGTCGCGCCGGGCAAGGCGCAGTACACGCTGTGCTGCGACGCCGCGACGGGCGGCATCGTCGACGACCTGATCGCCTACTTCCACGACGACGAGCACGTCCTGCTGGTGCCGAACGCCGCGAACTCCGCCGAGGTCGCCCGCCGGCTCCTGGCCCAGGCGCCCGAGGGCGTGAAGGTGCTCGACCACCACACCCGCTATGCCGTCCTGGCCGTGCAGGGCACGAGGTCCGACGAGGTGCTCGAGGCGATCGGCTTCCCGACCGGGCACGACTACATGTCCTTCGTCGAGGCGGAGTTCGAGGACACCGGGGTCGTCGTCTGCCGGACCGGCTACACCGGCGAGCGCGGCTACGAGCTGATCGCGGTCGACGAGGTGGCCGGCGCGCTGTGGGACCGCCTGCTCGCGGCCGGTGAGAGGTTCGGGATGCTCCCGTGCGGCCTCGGCGCCCGCGACACCCTCCGCACCGAGATGGGCTATCCCCTGCACGGGCAGGACATCTCCCTCGACGTCACCCCCAACCAGGCCGGCCTGGGCTGGGCGGTGGGCTGGAAGAAGGACGCCTTCTGGGGCAAGGACGCCCTGCTCGCCGAGAAGGAAGCCGGACCCAAGCGGAGGCTGCGCGGCCTTCTCGCGCTCGAGCGCGGGATCCCACGCCCCGGCATGCTGGTGAGCCTGACGCCCGACGTACCCCTGTGCGAGATCACGTCCGGCACCTACTCGCCGACCCTGAAGAAGGGCATCGGGATGGCGCTGGTGCCGACCTTCGTCGACCCCGAGGCCGAGCTCGGCGTCCAGGTCCGAGCGCGTCGCGAGATCTTCCGGTCCACCCGGTTCCCGTTCGTCGACACCTCGGTGCGAGAGTCGTGAGCTCCACCCCATGAATCTTCCGGAGCAGCCCGCGACCTTCCGCCAGCCGACGCCGTCGGAGCGCCCCTGGTGGTGGCAGCTCCACGACGTCCTGGGCGGCGACGCCCGCGCGCCCGAGGAGTACTCCGACCAGCGGTTCGCCTCCCAGGCCGACGCCGAGTCGTGGGTCGGCGAGATCTGGGCCGAGCTGGCCGCCGCGGGCGTCGACTCGGTGACCCTCTACGAGCACGACCGGGTGGTCTACGGCCCGATGTCGCTTCGCGCCTGACCGCACGGGCGAGGGAGAGTCAGTCGACCCCGGTCGGGGTCAGCTCGCCGACCGGGACCTCGGCCGTGAGCCGGTTGCCGGCGGGCGCGAGCGGGCAGGCCCAGTCGGGGTCGTAGGCGCAGGACGGGTTGTAGGAGAAGTTGAGGTCGACCACCCAGGCGTCGCCCGCTCGGCCGAGGTCGGCGCCCTTGACGGTGTCGAGCAGGTAGCGGCCCGCGCCGTACGTCGTGCGTCCGGCGGTCGCGTCGCGGAGCGGGACGAAGATCCCGTTGCCGTAGGAGCCGAGCCACCAGACGTCGAGCGATCCGACGAGCGGGATCTCGAACCGGCCCGCGCGCGTGAACGGCACCTCCCCGTCGCTCCCGGTGGTCGGTCGCCACTCGTCCGGCTCGGCCGGCTCGAGCGGCAGCACGAACCGGAAGCCAGGGTCGTACGACGCGTGGCGGAGGCGCTGCCCGGGCCGGCGGGCCGACGCGGGGTGGCTGTCGAACAGCTCGGTGCGCCCCTGGACCCAGTGGGCGTGCGCGGTCCCGGGGTCGGGCTCGGCGCGCACCGCGTCGTAGAGGGCATGCACCTCCCGCCGCCACGACGCCACCTGCTGCGACCAGGAGTGGAGATCCGTCATGCCCTCAGCATGCCCGGACCGGTCATGGCGATAGTCAAGCGACTTCCTATACTTCGGACATGTCCCGTCCGCCTGACTTCTTCCTGATCGGTGCCCCCAAGGCCGGCACGAGCGCCCTGCACGCCGCGCTCGCCCGCCATCCGGGCCTCTTCCTCTCGCCGGTGAAGGAGCCGAAGTACTACCTGTGCGGCGACAGCCCGCCGCCGGGGTACCGGGGTCCGGGGGACGCCCACAGCAACCTGGAGTGGATCTGGCAGCGCGCCCGCTACCTCGCGCTCTTCGACGGCGCACCCGAGGGCGTGCCGCGGGGCGAGAGCACGCCGTTCTACCTCTACAGCCGCGACGCCCGACGCCGGATCGCGGCCGACAACCCGGACGCGAAGCTGATCGCGGTCCTCCGCGACCCCGTCGACCGGGCCTACAGCAACTGGATGCACCTGTGGATGGACGGGCTGGAGCCGCGCGAGGACATCGTCGAGGCGATCCGCCGCGAGCCCCAGCGGGTCGACGACGGCTGGGCGCCGTTCTGGCACTACCAGGGGCTCGGCATGTACGGCCGCCAGGTGGCCGACCTCTACGCCCACTTCCCGCGCGAGCAGGTGCTGCTGCTGCGCTACAAGGAGCTCGTCGACCAGCCGCTCGACACCCTCGACCGGGTGTGCACCTTCCTCGGCGTCACCTCGGCCCCGATCGACGAGGTGCCGCAGGACAACTCCCGGACGTTCGTCCAGAGCGGGCCGAAGACGAAGGCGATCAGCACCGTGATCCGCACGGGCGCGACCGTGGCCCAGTTCTTCCCGCCGGAGGTCTGGCGGAAGGTCAGCAAGCCGCTCGTCGACCAGCTCCAGCGCGGCGGCGACCCGAGCCGGCCGCGGCTCACGCCGGAGCAGCGCGCGGCGCTGCTCGAGCCGCACCTGCCCGACATCGAGCTGCTCGAAGAGGTGACGGGGGAGTCGTTCGAGGACTGGAAGGGCTACCGCGAGGGCAGCACCTTCGGCAGCCGGAAGTCGGGCTCGCAGTCGTAGCGCCGGCGCTCAGCCCGTGACGGTGACCAGGTCGTGCGCTCCGTCGGCGCGGGCGAGCTCGAGGTAGTAGCGCAGCGTGCCGTCGGGCATCGTCACCGAGGCGGCGTAGCGGCAGGCGCCGTCGGAGTACGGCGAGCGCAGCGGCTCGGCGTCGTCGGCCACCAGGGCCGAGCCCGGGTCACCGGGGGTCGTCGCCCGGGCGACGCCGGTCGTCTCGTGCCAGTTGTCCTCGGCGCGGGGGCGACCGTCGTAGAGCACCACCAGCGGGTCGAGGCTGACCACGTCGGAGACCCGCGCGCCCCGGGCGTCCCAGGTATCGGGCCGCGGCGCGAGGACGGTGCCGCGTCGCTCCCAGGTCAGGCCGTCGTCGCTGTGGTGGTAGGCGGTCGACATCCGGTCCTCGTGACCCGCCTCCGTCAGCGGGTGCTCGCAGATCCAGGCGTGGTAGGCGCCGCGCTCGTCGACGATGATCACGGGGTCCTTGACGGCGACCGTGTCGGAGCCGGACAGGACGACGGTGCGCCGGCCGGTCTCGAAGCCCTCCGGGCTGTCGGCGTCGATCGCCTCGATCCACCAGTGCTTGCTGTCGGGGGTCGCGCAGGAGACGTAGAGCCGCCAGGTGCCCTCGGGGGTCCGCAGGACGACCGGGCGCTCGAAGGACTCCGCACCGAACTGCCTGCGCCAGACCTCGCTGATGGTCTCGAAGTGCACCCCGTCGACCGAGCGCGCCACCACGGTCGAGACGCCGCGGCCGTCGGGGAGGGGGCGGCGTACGCGATAGGTGAGGTAGACGTGGCCGTCCACGACCACCGCGCTGGCGGCCCCGGCCCAGTGGCCGGGACCGGCGTCCGGCGCCGGTATGACGACCTCGACCCGGTCGAGGTCGGGCAGGGGGGTGGTGGCCGTCTCCATGGGCAAAGTCTACCGAGCAGGTTCGGTTAGGGCCGAAACCACGCGCCGTGTCAGCACCGGCTCACGCGAGGGACGGCGAGGGTGCCTCGTCCTCGAGGACGGCGTCGCCGTGGGGCGCGATGCCCTCGCGCTGCAGGAAACGGTCCGCCATCCCGACCGCCGGGTGCAGTCCGATCACGGCCACGACCGCGATGCCTGCGATCACCAGCCAGCCTGCGCTCGGCAGAGCCGCCGGGTGCCACGACATCGCCAGCACGGTGAAGAGGGCGGGCGCCCACCGGCCGCCCAGCGTGCTGAAGACCTCGGCCACGCCGCTGTACTCACCGCGCCGTTGCGGGTCCATGAGCTTGGCCTGGAAGGCCCAGCTGGCGCCGGAGATGTAGAGCTCTGCCCCGGTCACGGCCACATGTCCCAGCCAGACCAGGAAGATCGTGAGCAGGCCTGCCGTGCTGTGCGTGGCCATCGTGATCAGGCACGAGAGCACGAAGAAGGCGCCCGAGATGCGCGCCGACCGGAGTGCGTCCGAGAGGGTCGCGATGCCCCGGGAGGTGAACTGCGGCAGGAAGATGCACATCACGGTGTTGGTGCCGAACAGCCAGGCCAGCAGCCAGTGGGGGGCGTCGGTGGCCTCCACCAGCCAGAGCGGGATCACCACGTTGAGCAGGACCTGGTTGGTCCACATCGTGCCGTTGAACAGGCTGCACAGCATCCACCCGACGTTGTGCAGGGGTCCCCGCCCCCGCGGCGCGGGCCGCGGCGTCGCCGTACGGTCCGTCGAGTCGCGCATGTCGTGCGGGGCGCGCGGCAGCCGCGAGATGAAGACCGCGTTGGCCAGGCCGATGGCCAGGGTGAACAGCGGCATCCACCGCATCACGGTCAGGTTGTCGAACGCGAGCGCGATCCCACCGATGATGGCGCCGAGGGTGAAGCCGACGTTGAGGGCGGAGTACATGTAGGCCTGGGTGGCCACCCGCTCGTCCTCGGGCATCACGTCGAGGATGTAGGCGTTGCGGCCGGCTCCGGCGGCGTTCTCGACGATCTCGAAGCAGACCACCATCGTGAGGTAGCCGGTGAAGCCGTCGATGAAGGGCCACGCGGCGAACATCAGCGCTGCCACGAAAGCGCCCGCCGACCACATCCGCTTCGGCCCGATCCGGTCGGTGAGCTTGCCGGCCGGGTAGGCGACCAGGAACGACGCGACGCCGGCCACGGTGAGACCGAGCCCGACCTGGGCCGCCCGGAGCCCGACCACCTGGGTGAAGAACACCGCGGAGCCGGTGAGGAAGGTGCCCTCGGCGGTCGCGAACAGCAGCGACTGGGTCGCCAACCGCTTCGAGAGCGGGGTCGGGGGGATCAGCCGGCGCAGCGACGGCCCGAGACGAGACATGGCCCCATTCGACCAGCCGGCACCCCCCGACCTCATCCGATTTGTTCGCGACCGGGGAGCACCCGGCGCTCTAGCCTCGGTCCATGCGCCGGTTCAGCCAGGTCAACGTGTTCTCGTCCGAGCCCTACCTCGGCAACCCGCTGGCGGTGGTCCACGACGCGGAGGGCCTCGGGGAGGAGGAGATGCAGCGCTTCGCGCACTGGACGAACCTGTCCGAGACCACCTTCCTGCTCCCGCCCACGGTCCCGGGCGCCGACTACCGGGTCCGGATCTTCACGCCCAGCGAGGAGCTGTCGTTCGCCGGCCACCCGACCCTCGGCAGCGCCCACGCCTGGCTCGAGGCCGGGGGAGTGCCGCGCGACGACGCCGAGGTGGTCCAGGAGTGCCCGGCCGGACTGGTCCGCGTACGACGCGGCGGCCGTCTCGCGTTCGCCGCACCGCCGGTGGTGCGCGAGGGGCCGGTGACCGGCGCGGAGCGCGCGCGGCTGCTCCGGGCGCTGGCCCTCTCGGACGACGACGTCGTGGACGCGCGCTGGATCGACAACGGCCCCGGTTGGGTCGGCGTGCTGCTGAGCGACGCGGAGGCCGTGCTCGCGGTGCGACCCGACTGGGCGGAGTTCGGCGACCTCGAGGTCGGCGTGGTCGGCCCGTATCCGACAGGCGCGGAGTGCGCGGTCGAGGTGCGCGCGTTCTGCCCGAGCATCGGCGTGGTCGAGGACCCCGTCACCGGGAGCCTCAACGCGAGCATCGGCCAGTGGCTCGCCGGCGACCGCCTGCCCGCGTCGTACGTCGCGTCGCAGGGCACGGTCCTGGGTCGCCGTGGCCGGGTCCACGTCGAGCGCGACGGCGACACCGTGTGGGTCGGCGGAGAGGTCACCACGGCGATCACGGGACAGGTGGCCCTGTGAGCACCTTCGTCCTGGTGCCCGGCGCGGGTGGGAACGCGTCGTACTGGCGAGAGCTCGTCGCCGAGCTCGAGCGTCGCGGGCCACGAGGCCGTCCCGGTCGACATCCCCCAGGACGACCCGGCCGTCGGGCTGCCGGAGTACGCCGACCTGGTCGCCGCAGCGATCGGCGACCGCCCCGACACGATCCTCGTGGCGCAGTCGCTGGGCGGATTCACGGCGCCGATGGTGGTGAGCCGTCGCCCGGTGCGGATGATCGTGCTGCTCAACGCGATGATCCCCGCTGCCGGGCGAGACGCCGGGGACGTGGTGGGGTGCCACGGGCTCGGACGCGGCCCGCCGGGCCGCCGAGGAGGCCGCCGGCCGGGACCCCGAGTTCGACGACGAGCGGACCTTCTTCCACGACCTGCCCGACGACGTACGCGCGCAGATGGAGCGGGACCCGCAGCCGCGCGCGCCCGCGGACACGATCTGGGACCAGCCGTGCGACATCGAACGGTGGCCCGACGTCGCCACCCGGGTGGTCGTCGGTCGCGACGACCGGCTCTTCCCGTGGGAGTTCCAGCGGCAGGTGTCGCGCGACCGGCTCGGCATCGAGCCCGACGTGGTGCCCGGCGGTCACCTCGCGGCCAAGAGCCGTCCCGCGGAGCTGGCCGACCAGCTGGAGAGCTACCTCGGGTCCCCGTGATCGCGCAACGTCGGTCAAGACGACGGTCGGTCCCGGCGTCTACCGTCGACCCATGCTCGAGACACCCGAGGAGCTGGCCCGTCTCCAGAGCCTGCTCGACGCGTCCCACGCCGGCGCCACCGACCACCTGCGCGGCATCATCCACGGCGACCGCACGCTCAGTGCCGAGCAGATCGTGGCTCTGCTCCCCGGCATGAAGGTCATCTCGGTCGCGACCGTGACGGCCCACGGTGAGCCGCGGATCAGTGCGATGGACGGGCATTTCCTCCACGCCACCTGGACCTTCTCCACCAGCCGCTCGGCGGCCAAGGCCCGCCACCTCGCCGCCCGGCCGGGTGTGTCGGTCGCGCACGTCGACGGCGAGCAGCTCGCCGTCTTCAGCCACGGCCACGTGGTCGAGCTCGTCGGCGACGAGCTCGCCGAGGTGGACCGACACTGGACGGCCCACTACGGATCGTCCCCGCTCACGTGGGGGGACGTCGTGATGTACCGCCTCGACCCGAGCTGGATGGTCGGCTATGCCTGGAAGCGCGACGAGCTGCTCGCCGAGCGGGGAGTCGCGTCTGGTCGTGCCGCAGACCTCGCCCGGCGTTCTGGACGGGTGGTGCGGTCCGTGACGCCTCGTCGCACCGTGGAACGAGGTGTGCAATCCGATCTCGTGGGCACCTCGGACGAGCAGAGGTGTTCCACCGCCCGGGTCCGGAACAAGCCACCGGCGGCCGGGTTGCAGCCCTACGTGAGCAGCCTCTTCGAGCCCCTGACCCTGCGCGGTACCATGATCCGCAACCGCGTGTGGGTCTCGCCGATGTGCCAGTACTCCTCGGTCGAGGGTCGCCCGTCCGACTGGCACCTCGTGCACCTCGGCTCCTTCGCCCGCGGGGGTGCCGGCCTGGTGATCAGCGAGGCGACGGCCGTCACGCCCGAAGGTCGGATCTCGCCGCAGGACGCCGGCATCTGGAACGACGAGCAGGCCGCCGACTACCGCCGGATCACGGACTTCGTCCGCTCGCAGGGTGCCGTCCCCGGGATCCAGCTGGCGCACGCCGGCCGCAAGGCGTCGACGCGTGCGCCGTGGCGCGGCCGGGGCTACGTGCCGCCCGCCGACGGCGGCTGGCAGACCGTCGGCGCCTCGCCGCTCGGGTACGCCGACTGGCCCGCGCCGCGCGAGCTCACCGCCGAGGAGCTCGTCGCCCACCCCGGTGCGTGGGCCGATGCGGCGCGCCGCGCTCTCGTGGCCGGTTTCGACGTGGCGGAGATCCACGCGGCTCACGGCTACCTGCTGCACCAGTTCCTGTCGCCGCTGACGCAACCGTCGTACCGACGCGTGGGGCGGCGACCTGGCCGGTCGCAGCCGGCTGCTGCTCGCGGTGGTGGACGCCGTCCGCGAGGTCTGGCCCGATGACAAGCCGCTCCTCGTCCGGATCAGCGCCACGGACTGGGTCGAGGGCGGTCTGGACCTCGACGAGACCACCGAGGTCGCGCGGACGCTGGCCGAGCACGGCGTCGACCTGGTCGACGTCTCCAGCGGAGGCAACTCGCCCGACCAGCAGATCCCGTTGGAGCCGGGCTACCAGGTGCCGTTCGCGACGCGGATCCGCGAGGCCTCCGGCCTCCCGGTGGCCGCGGTGGGCCTGATCACCGATCCGCAGCAGGCCGAGAAGATCGTCGGTGACGGCGAGGCCGATGCGGTGTTCCTGGCCCGCGAGCTGCTCCGCGACCCGCACTGGCCGCAGCGCGCCGCCGAGGCTCTGGGGGCCGACAGCTACTGGCCCGAGCAGTACCTGCGGGCGCGTCCCTGACGGTGGTCGGTGCCCCGATCTAGGGTGAGGTCATGCAGGCGTACCTCGACCTCCTCCAGCGGATCCTCGACGACGGGGCCGAGAAGTCCGACCGCACCGGCACCGGCACGCGCAGCGTCTTCGGCCACCAGCTGCGCTTCGACCTGACCGAGGGCTTCCCGCTCGTGACCACCAAGAAGGTGCACACGCGCTCGATCTTCGCCGAGCTGCTGTGGTTCCTCCGGGGCGACACCAACGTGAAGTGGCTGCAGGACCGCGGCGTCACGATCTGGGACGAGTGGGCAGACAGCGACGGCGACCTCGGCCCGATCTACGGCTACCAGTGGCGCTCGTGGCCGGCTCCCGACGGGCGCCACATCGACCAGATCGCGCTGGTCCTCGACCAGCTCCGCCGCGACCCCGACAGCCGGCGCCACCTCGTCTCCGCGTGGAACGTCGCCGACATCCCCGAGATGGCGCTGGCGCCCTGCCACACCATGTTCCAGTTCTACGTCGCCCCGGCCGACGACGGCGGCCCCGGCCGGCTGAGCTGCCAGCTCTACCAGCGCTCGGCCGACGTCTTCCTCGGCGTCCCGTTCAACATCGCCTCCTACGCCCTGCTCACCCACATGGTCGCCCAGGTGGTGGGCCTCCGAGTCGGCGACTTCGTGCACACGCTGGGCGACGCCCACCTCTACACCAACCACGTCGAGCAGGCGCAGCTCCAGCTGACCCGCGAGCCCCGTCCGCTGCCGACGCTCCGGCTCGACCCGTCCGTGACCGAGATCGACGCCTTCGACCTCGAGCACATCGCGGTCGAGGGCTACGACCCCCACCCGGGCATCAAGGCCCCCATTGCCGTCTGATCCGGTGGTCGAGCGGAGTCGAGACCTCACGCTCGTCGCCGCCTACGCCGACAACCGCGTGATCGGCGACCACGGCCGCATCCCGTGGCACCTCCCCGACGACTTCGCCCACTTCAAGGCGACCACCATGGGCGGCGTCCTGGTGATGGGACGCACGACGTACGACTCGATCGGCCGCCCGCTGCCCGGACGCACGACGATCGTGGTGACGCGCAACCCCGACTGGTCGGCCGACGGCGTGCTGGTCGCCCACACGCTCGAGCGACGCGCTGGCCCTGGCCGCCGAGCAGCCGGGGGAGACCTACGTCGTCGGCGGCACGCAGATCTACGAGCAGGCCCTGCCGCTGGCCACCCACCAGGTGCTCACCGAGGTGCACCAGTCGCCCGAGGGCGACGCGCACTACCCGGAGTTCGACCCCGCCGAGTGGGTGGAGACCCGCCGCGAGCCGCGCGACGGCTTCGAGTGGGTCTGGTGGGAGCGCCGGTAGATTTTGTCGCAAGGTATGTATTGCGACAGAGCGACGTTTGTGTCTAGCATCGTGTCATGGGTTCGGCACAGGTAGGCGACGCCGTCGGAGCAGTCGTGGGGATCGCGGTCGCCCTGGGGCTCTGGTTCCTCTTCCGCACTCGCGCGCGACGGTCTCGCGAGGTCGAGAAGTGGGCCCGGAGTCATCGTGCCTTCGTCGCGCCGGGGTGGCTCGAGGCCGTCGACCGGCGTCTCGAGGTGGGTCGGAGCATCTACATCGCCACCCTGATGGTCTTCGTGGTGGCCGCGCAGTTCATTCCCCGCTCGGGAGCGCTGTGGGGACTGTGCATCGGCGTCGTGCCGGCCATGCTGGTCCTGAGCAAGGGAGTGGGTCTGGTCCGTGGGTCGCTCCCTCCGGGCCCACGGGTGGCGCGGCTGCGCGAGGTGACGCTCGCCGACTATCTGCCTCTTCGGACACGCGTGGTGATGTGGGTGGCGTCTGTCGGGTCGTGCGGGCTCACGGTGTCGGTCGCCGTCCATCGGTCGGCGCCGCTTCTGCTCGTGCCTGCCGTGGTGATGCTGCTGGGCGCCGTCGTCGTGGAGGTCGCTGGTGCGCGACTGGCTCACCGACCCGAGCCGGCCGTGGACGCCGCTCACCTCTACCTACAGGACTGCTTCCGGGTCGACGCCGTTCGGATGGCCGCCACCTTGATGATCTTGGCTCTGTTCTACCTGCTCTGGGTCGTGCCGAGCCTGCTCGACCTCCACGTGGCCGGGGTGGACAACGTCGACCTGGGCCTCGGGCTCGGGGTGGCGGCGGCGCTCGGTCTGATGCTGGCGGCCGACGTGGGTGCGAACCAAGACCCCGTCCGTCATCTCCGGGCCCGGTTGTGGCCGAGCCTCGGCCGTGACCAGGTGCTGCAGCCGGGCCAGCCCCTCCCGACCAGGGGGGCCGTCGTCTGATCACCATCGACACCTCGGCCGGCGAGCCGCCGTACGAGCAGATCCGCACCCAGATCGCGGCCCAGGTGGCCGACGGCCGAGCTGCCGCCGGGCACGAAGCTGCCGACGGTCCGGGCGCTGGCCGAGACCCTCGGGATCGCGCCCAACACCGTGGCGCGTGCCTACCGCGAGCTCGAGCACTCCGGGGTGGTGACGACGCGCGGGCGCAACGGCACGGTGGTCAACGGCGACGGCAGCGACCGTGCGGCCAAGGAGGCCGCCGCCGCGCTATGCCGACGTGATGCGCTCCCTCGGCGTCCGGCAGGATGAGGCCCTCGAGCTGGCGCGACGCGCGTTCGACCGGCCCGTGAGCAGCTGACACCGACCCCGGAGGACCCCGTGCTGGTGCACGACGAGGTGCGTGACGCCCTGGCCGCCGGCCAGGCGGTGGTCGCGCTCGAGAGCACGATCATCAGCCACGGCCTGCCGCGGCCCGACAACGCACGCCTGGCCCGCGAGTTCGAGCAGGCGGTACGCGACGGCGGTGCGGTGCCGGCGACGGTCGCCGTGATCGACGGGCAGGCCCGGATCGGGCTCGACGACGCCGCCCTCGACCGGCTCGCCAACGACGAGGACGCCACCAAGGTCAGCGTCCGCGAGCTCGCCGCGATCGCCGCGCGCGGGGGCGTGGGCTCCACGACCGTCGCCTCCACGGCACACCTGGCGGCAGCCGCCGGCATCACCGTCTTCGCCACCGGCGGCCTCGGGGGTGTCCACCGCGGAGCGCAGGAGACCTTCGACGAGTCCGCCGACCTGACCACGCTGTCGCGGACCGGCGTGCTGGTGGTGTGCGCGGGCGTGAAGTCGATCCTCGACGTCGGCGCCACGCTCGAGCGCCTCGAGACCCTCGGGGTCGGGGTGCTGGGCTACCGCACCGACCGGTTCCCCGGCTTC
This sequence comes from uncultured Actinomycetota bacterium, assembly GCA_963797325.1. Taxonomy (GTDB): domain Bacteria; phylum Actinomycetota; class Actinomycetes; order Propionibacteriales; family Nocardioidaceae; genus Nocardioides. Next base: position 94,270 of record CAWCPG010000022.1, on the reverse strand, counting down.
TACCTCGCCGACTCCGGTCACGACCTCGGCTGGCGGGTCGAGTCGGCTGGCCGAGGTGGCCGACGTCCTGGCCGCTCGCGACCGCGTCCGTACGACGGACCTCGGCCTGGTCCTGGCGAACCCGATCTCGTCCGACGACGCGCTCGACCGCGCGCTCCACGACCGGCTGCTCGAGTCCGGCCTCGCCGCCGCCGACCGGGCCGGAGTCCACGGCAAGGACGTCACGCCGTACCTCCTCGACTGGTTCCACCGCGAGAGCGACGGCGAGTCCCTACGGGCCAACGTCGCCCTGGTGCGCTCCAACGCCCGGCTCGCGGCGGAGGTGGCGACGGCCTACGCCGCGAGGGCGGGCTCGTGACCGTCTTCTGCCTCGGCGACCTGATGGTCGACGTCGTCGCGCGGCTGTTCGGGCCGCTGGCCGAGGGGTCCGACAGCCCGGCGGTGATCGCCTACGTCGGTGGCGGGTCGGCCGCCAACACCGCGTCCTGGCTGACGCGCGTCGGGGTGGACTCGGTCTTCGTCGGCGCCATCGGTGACGACGCGGCCGGCCAGTCCCAGCTGGAGAGCCTGCACGCCCTGGGCGTCGACGTGCGCTTCCGGGTCGACCGCACCCGCCCGACCGGCACCTGCCTCGTCCTCGTCGCGCCGACGGGGGAGCGGACCATGGTGCCCGACCCGGGGGCCAACCTCGCACTGCAGGAGTTCGACGTACCGACCGACGAGTTCGCGGCCGGTGACCACCTCCACGTCTCCGGCTACGCCCTGCTCCGCGACTCGCGCGACGCCGGGCTGCACGCCCTGTCCGCTGCGGTCGAGGCCGGGATGACCGTCTCCGTCGGCGCGGCGTCGGCCGCGCCGTTGGAGCTGTTGGGGGCCGAGCCGTTCCTCAGGCTGCTGCCGAGCCGGGCCCTGCTCTTCGCCAACGAGAAGGAGGCCGCCGTCCTCGCCGGTCGCGAGGGCACCGCGCAGGAGCTCGCGACGGCCCTCGCCGGCGACGGTCGCCAGGTGGTGGTGACGGCCGGGTCCGGCGACGCGGCCTGGAGCGACGGGAGTGACGCAGCGACGATGGCGGCCGAGCCGCTCGACCGACCCGAGCTCGACACCACCGGCGCCGGGGACGCGTTCGCCGCGGGTTTCCTCGCAGCCCGCGGCCGCGATGCCTCACCCGCCGTCTGCCTGCGCGACGGCCATGCCCTCGCCGCGGCCGCGTGCCGGACGACGGGCGGTCGTCCCGAGGCGTGACAGGGTGGAGCGCATGGAGCTACGCATCTTCGTCGAACCCCAGCAGGGCGCCACGTACGACGACCAGCTCGCGGTCGCGCTGAAGGCCGAGGCGCTCGGGTTCGGTGCGTTCTTCCGGTCCGACCACTACCTCGCGATGGGCGGCGACGGGCTGCCCGGGCCGACCGACTCGTGGGTGACGCTCGCCGGGCTGGCGCGCGAGACCAGCACGATCCGTCTCGGCACGATGATGACCTCGGCGACGTTCCGCCACCCGGGGCCGCTCGCGATCGCGGTCGCCCAGGTCGACCGGATGAGCGGCGGCCGGGTCGAGCTCGGCATCGGGGCCGGCTGGTACGACGCCGAGCACACGGCGTACGCGATCCCGTTCCCGCCCACCGGCGAGCGCTTCGACCGGCTCGAGGACCAGCTGGCGATCCTCACCGGGCTCTGGACGACGGCCGAGGGCGAGACCTTCTCCTACGACGGCACCGCACACTCGGTCGTCGACTCGCCCGGCCTGCCGAAGCCGGTCCAGCGACCGCACCCGCCGATCATCATCGGCGGCAAGGGCGCGAAGCGGACCCCGGCGCTGACCGCGCGCTACGCCGACGAGTTCAACCTCCCGTTCGGAGACCTCGAGACCGCCGAGCGCCAGTTCGGACGCGTACGGGCCGCCTGCGAGGAGGCAGGCCGCGACCCGGCGTCGCTCGTCCTGTCGGTCGCGCTCACCACGGCCTGCGGCTCCGACGACGCGACGCTGCAGCGCCGCGCCGAGGCCACCGGGAGCTCGCTCGACGACCTTCGCGCGAGCGGGCTCGCCGGCACCCCGCAGGAGGTGGTCGACCGGATCAGCGACTACGCCGCCCTCGGCGCGCAGCGCGTCTATCTCCAGCTCCTCGACCAGCACGACCTCGACCACCTCGACCTGCTGGCCGCCGAGGTGATGCCTCGACTTCGCTGAGGGGGGTGAGGTGATGTCTCAGAGCTGCTGGGCGAGACCGACGACGTGATCCTGCGGGTCGGCGATCAGCGCGAACGAGACGCCGGGCACGGTGACCGGCTCCTGCACGAGGCGTCCGCCGAGGCGGGTCGCGTCGGAGATCGCGGAGGCGAGGTCGTCGACGCCGACGAAGAACGTGACCAGGTCGTCGTCGCCCTGCAGCGGACTGATCGCGGTGTAGAGCGCCCCGGGCACGCCCGTCTCCACGAACGTGTAGCCGGGGAACGCGCCCTCGGTCGGGTAGGTCCAGCCGAACAGCTCGCCGAAGAAGGCTCGGGTCGCGTCCGGGTCGCTCGAACGGATCTCGGCGTGCACGATGGGGTGGCTCATGACGACCTCCGGTGTCAGGGCCACCCGGTGGTGGCCTCTACCCGGATGACGCGCGAGGGTCTCAGGAATCGACGGCAGGCAGCGCGGCGTCCTCGCGGCGACGGCCGACGAGCCAGTAGACCAGCGAGTTGCCGGGGTTCATGGCGATGAAGACGCGCCACAGGGTCTTGGGCCCGCGCACCTGGTCCTGGTCCCGTCCGGCGAGGTCACGGTAGGCGAGGGCGGCCGCGGCCGCCTCGACGGCGACGACGGCGAGGACGACGTTCCGGTTGGGCTTGCGCACCTCTCGACCGTAGGCCGCGGTCGGCCCGTAGGCAATCGCCTCGCCACGCTCGCCGCTCGCCGTGACTGGTTAGCATGGCGCCCTCGCGCTCCACGAACTCTCGGGAGGAACCATGCGCAGGATGCTGACGGCGGCCGCCGTCCTACTCGGTCTGCTGATCCCCTTGGCCGCACTCGGCACGGCACGCGGCGATGTCGCCGCGTTCCAGTCCGCGCGCAACCGCCAGATCAAGCATGTCTCGATCACCTACACGCGGGTCTGCCCGTCGTGCAAGGAGGGCGAGCAGGCCGGGCCCGGCATCCCCAAGGTCGCCTCAGGGAGGGCGAAGTTCACGCTCACGAGCTACAAGATCCTCGACCAGAACCACAAGTACGACTTCTACCTCGTCGACGTGACGGCCGACCTCGTCAAGCGGACCGGCGACCAGGACTGGGGCTGGATGGACGTCACCGTGCGCAGTGCCGGCCGCGCCAAGGTGGTGAGCAGTGCCTACACGCTCGGCAAGGGCGTGGAGAACACCAGCACGTGCAAGACCTTCCCGATCGACCTCGGGGTCGGCTTCTACGGCGTGACCGCCGGTACGACGGCCGGGCACGTGTCCTTCTGCCACCACGGGTCCAAGATCGAGAGCTCGCGGGCCGCGCACGGCCGGCTCTACCACGCGACCGGACTCTCGGGGATCGCGTCGCTCGACGCCCAGCGCTACGTCCAGGTGCCGCAGGGCGCGCTGCCGTCGTTCAGCGTGAAGGTGCGCACCAACCACGACTCGCTCCAGTGCCCGACCCTGCCCGACGGCACACACTGCTTCGTCGGGCACGCGATGCACGCCAAGCAGCGGACGATCGGTACGACGAGCCAGAAGTGACGTCGCGCTGGTCTGTCCGGACGCCGTCACGGGTAGCCTGACCCCATGACCACGGAGGCCCCCTTCGGGCGGATGCTCACGGCCATGGCCACGGCGTTCACCGACGACGGGGCCGTGGACCTCGACGCGACGGCGGCGATCGCGGCACACCTCGTCGACCACGGCCACGACGGCGTGGTGGTGAGCGGGACGACGGGGGAGAGCCCGACCACGAGCGTGCGCGAGACCGGTGACATCCTGCGCGCCGTGAAGGATGCCGTCGGCGACCGGGCGAAGGTCGTGGCCGGTGTCGGCACCAACGCGACCGCCCACAGCATCGAGCTCGCCCAGCAGGCCGAGAAGCTCGGAGCGGACGCGCTGCTCCTGGTCACGCCCTACTACAACAAGCCCGGCCAGGCCGGCGTGCTCCACCACTTCCAGCAGGTCGTGGGGGCGACGGACACGCCCGTGATCCTCTACGACGTGCCGGGCCGCACGGCGACCCAGATCAGCCTGGAGACCTACGCGCAGATCAAGGGCGACACGGTGGTGGCCGTCAAGGACGCCGTGGGTGACTTCGCCCGTGGCGTCGAGCTGCGTCAGCTCGGGTACGCCGTCTACAGCGGCGACGACGTCTCCAACCTCGCCTGGCTCGCCCACGGCGCCAGCGGCGTGATCAGCGTCGTCGGGCACGCGGCCGGCCGCCAGATCAAGACGATGATCGAGGACTACCTCGACGGCAACACCGCGGCCGCACTCAAGGCCTACACGACGCTCCTGCCCGCCACGCGCGCCATCATGGGTGTGGCCAACTACGGCGCCACCACCGCGAAGGCCGCCCTCCAGCTCCTCGGCGTCCTCGACAACCGCAACGTCCGCGGCCCGCTGGTCCCCTTGACCGACGACGAGGTCGCCGCGCTCCGCGCCGGCCTCGAGGCCTCACACCTCCTCTGAGAGAGAAACCCTTTGAGCCACCCACATCCCGAGCTCTCCGCACCGGCCGCACTGCCGAAGGGGGGCTTACGGATCATCCCGCTCGGCGGGCTCGGCGAGGTCGGTCGCAACATGACCGTCTTCGAGTACGACGAGCGGCTGCTGATCGTCGACTGCGGCGTGCTGTTCCCCGAGGAGAACCATCCTGGCGTCGACCTGATCCTCCCCGACTTCGACGCGATCCGAGACCGGCTCGACCGGGTCGAGGCGCTCGTCCTGACCCACGGCCACGAGGACCACATCGGCGCCACGCCGTACCTCCTGCGCGAGCGCGGCGACATCCCGCTCGTCGGCTCGGAGCTCACGCTCGCCTTCCTCGACTCCAAGCTGCGTGAGCACCGGCTCAGGGAGACCATCCACCACAAGGTGAAGGCCGGCGACCGGCTGACGCTCGGCCCGTTCGAGCTCGAGTTCGTCGCGGTCAACCACTCGATCCCCGACGCGCTCGCCGTCGCGATCCGGACCGGCACCGCGCTGGTGCTCCACACCGGCGACTTCAAGATGGACCAGCTGCCGCTGGACGGGCGGATCACCGACCTGCGGGCGTTCGCCAGGCTCGGCGAGGAGGGCGTCGACCTCTTCCTGACCGACTCCACCAACGCCGAGGTCCCCGGCTTCACGACCACCGAGAAGTCCATCGGCCCGGTGCTCGACACCGTCTTCCAGAACAGCGACCAGCGGATCATCGTCGCCTGCTTCGCCTCCCACGTGCACCGCGTGCAGCAGATCCTCGACGCCGCTGTGAAGCACAAGCGGAAGGTCGGCTACGTCGGCCGCTCGATGGTCCGCAACATGGGCATCGCCCAGGACCTCGGCTACCTCCACGTGCCTCCCGGCGTGATGGTCGACGCCAAGGACCTCGCCGACCTCCCGCCCGAGCGGCAGGTGCTGATCTCGACGGGCAGCCAGGGCGAGCCGATGTCCGCGCTGAGCCGGATCGCCCAGCGCAACCACCACTTCGTCCACATCGAGGAGGGCGACACCGTCATCCTCGCCAGCTCGCTGATCCCGGGCAACGAGAACGCCGTCTTCAAGGTGATCAACGGGCTGACCCGCCTCGGCGCGAACGTCGTGCACAAGGGCAACGCGAACGTCCACGTCTCCGGCCACGCCAGCGCGGGCGAGCTGCTCTACGCCTACAACATCGTCAAGCCGCGGAGCGTGCTGCCCGTGCACGGCGAGTACCGCCACATGAAGGCCAACGCCGCCCTGGCGAAGGCGACCGGCGTCGAGCACGTCGTGATCGCCGAGGACGGTGTGGTGGTCGACCTCCTCGACGGCGTCGCGAGCATCGCCGGCAAGGTCGACTGCGGCTACGTCTTCGTCGACGGCTCCAACATCGGCGACATCACCGAGTCCGACCTCAAGGACCGCCGGATCCTCGGCGAGGAGGGGTTCGTCTCGGTGATCGTCGTGGTCGACTCGGTGAGCGGCAAGGTCAGCAGCGGACCCGAGATCCATGCCCGAGGCTTCGCCGAGGACGACCAGCGGTTCGAGGCGATCAAGCAGCCGATCATCGACGCCCTCGACGCGGCGATCCGCGAGGGCGTCAGCGATCCCTACCAGCTCCAGCAGACCGTACGACGGGTCGTCGGTCGCTGGGTCAACCGCGAGCTGAGGCGTCGCCCGATGATCATCCCGGTGGTCATCGAGGCCTGAGGAAGGACGGGCCGATCGGACGGAGTCCGAGCGGCCCACCGCGCGACGCTCGCTCGCGAGGCGGCCTCAGATCCCGAGCAGCGTCGGCCTCGTCGTCGGGGGCTGCTCCGGGGAGCGCAGCGGTGGCTCGAGCCGGGCGCCGGCGTCCGATGCGGCCGCGCGGACGTGCTCGACGAGGGTGGGTGCCGGGTGCCCGGAGCCGTAGTCGAGCGGCGGCACCATCCGCAGCACCGTGACGGCGCCGTCCCGGGTCTGCAGCCACGGGCGGCCGCCGAGCGCGATCCCGGCCTGACGCACGTCGCCGAGGCGGATCACGCGGCGGAACACCCGACCCTGGGCGACGAGGTCGTCCGCCCGCAGGCGACAGGCCCGCCGGGTTCCGAGCAGCAACCAGGCCGACGGCACCAGCAGCAGCCACCCCAGCCACTCCCATGGGCGCGACACCGCGGCCACCACGGCCACGGCCGCGAGGAGCGCGCCGAGCACCGCCTCGCTCCACCGCACCGCGGCCGCCGGACGCCAGACATACCGGTCCCGAGACACCGAGATCTCCTCCCTCCCCAGGGCGAACGTCACTCCCAGGGTGGCCCCCACAGGCCCGCCCCACACACTCGTGCCCGCGCACGGCGTGTCGAAACAGCTGCTCACACGACGGTGAACCCCTGCGGCAGCGGGCGGCGCCCGGTCGCGGCGAGCAGCAGATCGGCCGCGCGGCCGCTGCGCGCCGCCACCTCGGCCGCTAGCAGGGCGGCATCGACCCACGGTCCGTCGTCGAGGGCCGGCTCGACGCCCGAGGCGGCGGCGATGTCGAGTCCGTGGACGACCAGCTCGAAGGTGCGGGTCCGCAGGTACTCGTCGAGGCGCATCCCGCCGGCGATCGTGGTGAGCACGTACGCCGCGTCGAAGCCGGCCAGCTTCTCCCGCACTCGTGCCGCCAGCTCGGCCACGTACGACGCCGGGTCGTCGCCCAGGGCGAGCCCGGCGCGGCGGCCGCGCTCGACGATCTCGGAGCCGCTCGCGCCGCCGGCCCGCGCGATCGCCAGGTAGTAGTGAGCGGCCGACGGCACCGCGACCTGCGCCGTCGGCTGGTCGAGGTAGGTCTCGACCGTGACCAGCGACCTGGAGGTGTGCCCGACGAGGGCCCGCAGGTCCCACTCACCGAGGCCGGGCCCGGTCAGGCCGTCCGGCGGGAGCGCTGCGACCTGGTCCGCGAAGGCAGTCGCAGCGGCCAGGAACGTCGTACGCGAGTCGACCATGGGGCCATCATCCGCTCTCCTCACCGGGTGGTGCCGAGCGCTGCGTCAACGGGTCATCTGCCCCGTTGACGCAGCACTCACACACCCTGGCCGTACGGGGTCGTCAGCGGGCCGAGTGCCAGGGCAGCCGGTAGGCGCGATAGCTGTTCACGCCGTCGGGGAAGTGGGCGTCGAACACCAGCTCCCCGTGCCGCCCGGTCTCCGAGAGCTCCGGCAGGGATCCCCAGCCGGTGAACAGGTCACCGTTGCGCAGCAGCTGGGTGTTGCCCTGGGACGACGCGAGCTGTGCCTGCGGCTGGTCGTCGGAGTCGACCAACGTGGCGACCCCGGCGCGTCGATCGAGCTTCACGGTGACCGCGCGGCTGTAGGGCAGCTCGGAGGTCACGCCGGTCCCGGTGTTGGCCGCGCCGGCCGCCTCGTTGTCGAAGACCGTGTAGGTCCCGTGCCCGTGCGCCTCGGCGTCGTGCTGCCAGGCGAAGATCCTGCCGTCGTCGTCGAGCACCTGTCCGTCGGCCGCCTGGAACGTGAACGAGCTGTCCTTGCCGCCGAGCGTCCAGTCGACGGCGCCGCTGTGGCGCTCGACCTGGTAGGCCGCCCAGGTGTTGCGGGCGTCGATGAGCAGGTGTCCGCGACCGTCCTCCTTCACCGCGTTCACGTGGAACCAGTCCCACGGCGTGTCAGCGGCTGGCGGGGAGCGGCTGCTCGCTCTCGGCGTACGGCACGTGGTCGGCGCTGTTCCACTCGAAGAGCACCCGCCCGGTCCGGATGTCGACCTCCTGCACGATCCCGTTGATCACCTTCTGGTGCGCCGGCCCGCCGATGTCGGTGAGGTCGGCGGTGGCCGTGGCATAGGACAGGATCAGCGCTGTGTTGCGGCGCGTGATCAGGAACTCGTGCCCGTCGGCCGACTCGCCGTGGCCCGCCCGGACCGTGGCGATCTGTCGGTAGTGGTCGTCGTAGACGTAGTCCGTGCCCTGGGCGAGGCCGCCGAGTCCCGTGCCCTGCCAGAACGTCAGCACGCGCTTGCCGTGATACGTCTGGGTCCGGAAGTCGGAGATCTCCTGACCGGCCGGCGCGGGGTGGAACCACACCACGTGACGGCCGTCGGGGGAGAGGATCTCCGCGCCGTTGACGTAGGTGTCGGTCTTGCCGAACGGGGAGACGAAGATGTCTCCACCGGGGTCGCGCAGGTGGTCGGTGGTGACCGTCACCGGCGGGACGGGCAACGTCCCGCCGGATGCGGTCGCGGGTGTGGCCGGGGCGATCGTCAGGGCGGCTGTGATCGCCACCGCGGCGCACAGCGTCATGCGCGAGGATGTGCTCATGTGAATAGTGCTCCCATCCGAGTTAGTGAAGTAACTACAGTGAGATACTGCACTATCAACGGACGGGACCGCCCGGGGGGTCCGGGAAGTCAGATCTGGGCGAGGACGCCGGCGACGATCAGTGCCTGGCCGACGTGGTAGGTCACCATCACGAGCAGCTGGGCGCGGTCCCAGGGCCGCACGAACCGGTCCCGGGCGAGCACGGTGTCGCTGACTGCGAAGACCGTCGCGCCGACGGCGATCAGCGGGACGCCGGTGGCGAAGGCGTAGATCACCATCGCGCCGATCACGACCGTGTAGACGGCCACGGGGACCGCCAGCGCCAGCCCCCCGCGCAGGTAGGTGGAGGCCGCCACCTGGCGGGTGGCGAGCAGGCAGCCGCCGAGGACGAGGAACGACAGGTAGTTCCAGCCGTGCGGGTCGAGACCCAGGGTGATGAAGCAGGCGACGTAGGCGAGATGGCCGACCAGGAACGACGCGAGCCCGAGTCGGAAGCGCGTGTCCGACTCACCCAGCAGGAGGACGTCACCCCCCAGCCCGAACACCAGGGCGACCAGCAGCCAGATCCCGGCCGCGTCGTCCGTGGCGCCGAGCGCCAGCGCCGTGACGATCAGGGCGACCAGGACGGCGGGCTTCGCCCAGGTCTGCGTCCGGCGGTCCCGCCGCCACACGGCGTACCACTCGACGAGCGCGAGGACGGCGGGCAGCAGCCACACGAGCGGGAAGCCGGTCACGCGCGCAGCATGACAGCAGGGCGCGTGGTCCGGACGAGGTGCCACAGTGGCCCCATGAACGTGAGCGAGCTGATGACCGATGCCCTGGGTCGCGTCCGTGTCCTGGTCCACGCGGCCGTGGGCGGCCTGAGCGAGGACGAGCTGGCCTGGCGGCCCGACCCCGAGGCCAACTCCATCGCCTGGCTGATCTGGCACCTGACCCGGATCGAGGACGACCACGTCGCCGACGTCGCCGGCACCACCCAGGCCTGGGTGGACGACGGCTGGGCCGACCGGTTCGGGCTGCCGTTGCCGGTCGGAGACCACGGCTACGGCCACTCGGCCGAGCAGGTCGCTGAGGTGCACGCCGGTGCCGATCTGCTGGCGGGCTACTACGACGCGGTCTCGGAGCGCACCCTCGCCTACCTCGAGCGGTCTCCAGCCCGCCGACCTCGACGTGGTGGTCGACGAGCGGTGGGATCCTCCGGTGACGCTGGGCGTGCGGCTGGTGAGCGTGGTCAACGAGGTGAACCAGCACGTCGGCCAGGCGGCCTACGTCCGCGGGCTCCTCGAGCGCCGCTGAGCCCTCCTGCACGGCGGGGAACGCGGGAGCCCTGTGCGGCGTGTGGTCCGTGTGACGGGAGTGACAGTGGCTTAGATTCCTCACCATGGCGACCCGTACGTCTTCCCCGCCGGGTTCGCGAAGCAAGGCTGCCTCCTCTCGATCGTCCTCACGGTCGTCGAAGGGGCGCAGCACCTCGGCCTCGCGCTCCCGGAGTACGACGAAGAAGAAGCGATCCCGCAAGCCCGCGTCCCGGCGGCCGGCCCCGCGCGCGGTCCGGTCCGGACGCGGTCCGGTGCTGCGCGGGTTCAGTGCGCTCGGCCGCGGGGTCGTGGCGCTCTGGCTCGGTCTCGCCCATGCCGTCGGGGCCACTGCTCGCCGGGTCGGCAGGACCGCCCGTGACCTCGAGCCCGAGCACCGACGCGACGGCGTGGGGCTGTTCCTCTTCGGGCTGGCGGTCGTCTCCGCGGCGGCCGTCTGGTGGCAGCTGCCCGGCGGGCTCATGCACGGCGTGCGCACGGTGGTCGCGGGCTCGGTCGGCAAGGTCGGCTGGCTCGTCCCGCTGATCCTCGTCTGGGTCGGCTGGCGCAACCTGCGGGACCCGGAGTCCAACGGCCCGGCCGGACGCCAGGTCGTCGGCTGGGTGGCCCTGGCCTTCGGCGCGCTCGGGGTGGTCCAGATCGCCGCCGGCAACCCGCAGCCGGTCGCCGGTGACGCCAGCGACCTCCAGTCCGGTGGCGGTGCCGTGGGCTACGTCGTCGCGAGCCTCCTGCTCGACCTCCTCCGCACGCCGTACGTCGTCGTGCCACTGCTCCTGCTGCTGTCGGCCTTCGGCATCCTGGTGATCACCTCCACGCCGGTCTACCAGGTGCCGGCGAAGCTGCGCGGGTTCCGCGACCGGCTCCTCGGCCGGACACCGGCGGGTGAGGACGAGTCCGACCTGCCCACCCAGCCGCTGCGCAGCCGCCGGCCCGCGCTCGACGACCCTGACCCCGACATGGGCGACCCGGCCTACGACAGCCCGGTCCTGTCCGACCGCGAGCTGCGCAAGCGCAAGCGAGGGCTCGGCAAGCTCAGTGCGGGCACCGAGGACGACACCAGTGCCACCGAGGCCATCGCCACGACCCCGGGCGACGACGACACGTCCACCGAGCTCGTGCCCCCGCCTCATGCGCCGTTGCCGCAGCGCATGGAGCAGCTCGAGCTCTCCGGCGACGTGGTCTACCACCTGCCCGCCAACGAGGTGCTCAAGCCCGGCTCGGTCCACCGGGCCCGGTCCCGCGCCAGCGACGACGTCGTCGGGCGGTTGACGCAGGTGCTCGACGAGTTCGGGATCGACGCGCAGGTCACCGGCTACACGCGCGGCCCGACGGTGACCCGCTACGAGGTCGAGGTGGGCCCCGCCGTGAAGGTGGAGAAGGTCACCGCGCTGTCGAAGAACATCGCCTACGCCGTCGCCAGCGCCGACGTCCGGATCCTGAGCCCGATCCCGGGCAAGTCGGCGATCGGGATCGAGATCCCCAACGCCGACAAGGAGATCGTCTCCCTCGGCGACGTGCTCCGCAGCACCACCGCCCGCTCCGACCACCACCCGCTCGTGGTCGGCCTCGGCAAGGACGTCGAGGGCGGCTTCGTGGTCGCCAACCTCGCCAAGATGCCCCACCTGCTGGTCGCCGGCGCCACCGGCTCCGGCAAGTCGAGCTTCATCAACTCCATGATCACCTCGCTGCTGATGCGCTCCACGCCGGACGAGGTGCGGATGATCATGGTCGACCCGAAGCGGGTCGAGCTCAACGCCTACGAGGGCATCCCTCACCTGATCACACCGATCATCACCAACCCGAAGAAGGCCGCCGAGGCACTGGCCTGGGTGGTGCGCGAGATGGACCTGCGCTACGACGACCTGGCCAACTTCGGGTTCCGCCACGTCGACGACTTCAACAAGGCCGTCCGCGCCGGCAAGGTCACGGTGCCGCCGGGCAGCGAGCGCGAGGTCGCGCCGTACCCCTACCTCGTCGTGGTCGTCGACGAGCTCGCCGACCTGATGATGGTCGCCCCGCGCGACGTCGAGGACGCGATCGTCCGGATCACGCAGCTCGCCCGGGCAGCCGGCATCCACCTGGTGCTCGCGACGCAGCGGCCGAGCGTCGACGTCGTCACCGGGCTGATCAAGGCCAACGTGCCGTCGCGGCTGGCCTTCGCGACCTCGAGCCTGGCCGACAGCCGGGTCATCCTCGACCAGCCCGGCGCCGAGAAGCTCGTCGGCCAGGGTGACGGACTGTTCCTGCCGATGGGGGCCTCCAAGGCCGTGCGGGTCCAGGGCTCCTGGGTCACCGAGGCGGAGATCCACCAGGTCGTGGCCCACTGCAAGAAGCAGCTCCAGCCGACGTACCGCGACGACGTGACCGCTCCCCAGCAGAGCAAGCGCGAGCTCGACGACGACATCGGTGACGACCTCGACCTGGTGATCCAGGCCGTCGAGCTGGTCGTCTCCACGCAGTTCGGCTCCACCTCGATGCTCCAACGCAAGCTGCGCGTCGGCTTCGCCAAGGCCGGGCGCCTGATGGACATCCTCGAGAGCCGCGGCGTCGTGGGGCCCTCCGAGGGCTCCAAGGCACGCGACGTCCTGGTCAAACCCGATGAGATCGACGCAGTGATCGCCACGTTGCAGGGCGAGATGGGGGCCTGAGATGAGCACGGACACCGACAGGGAGATCCCGCTCGAGCCGATCGGCCAGCAGGTCGACGCGCCCGACCACGTCGTCGAGGTACGCCGCAGGGCGGGGCTCGCCGTCGCCCTCGGCGCGGGTGCCTCGATGGTCGCCATCGCCTACCTGGCCCGGGCCGTGGGCCACGGGGGAGTGCTCGACTGGGTGCTGTTCGTGGTCCTCGGCGCGATCGGCGTGGTCAACCTCGCGGCTCTGCTCGACGCTCGCACGCCGCTGCTGGTCGCCGACGACCTGGGAGTGCGGCTGCGGCTGGGCCGCTCCTGGGTGGGGCTGCCGTGGGGCGGTCTGCACGAGGTCGAGCACCGGCCCCAGCGCGGCTGGTGGCGCGACGGGCTGCTCGTCGTACGCCCCCACTACGTCCAGCGCGTCCTCGAGGACCTCGACCCGAGGGCCCGACGTACGGCGCGGCTCAACCGCCGGCTGCACCACGCACCGCTCGCAGTCCCGCTCGGTCTCGCCACGCGCGTCCTCGGCGCCGAGCCCGACCTGACCTCCGCGCTGGCCGCCTTGGCCGACGGACGCACCCCCGTGGTGGAGGACCTGGGAGGCATCCCGGTGGCCGAGGATCCGCGGGTCGAGCCGGACACCGTGACCGTGGCCGCGGTGCTGGCCGCTCACGGTGTCGAGCCCGCCCGACCCACACCTCGGCGCCTGCGCGACCCGCGCCCGGCGATCGCGCTGCTCATCGGCAGCGTCGCGGCGCGCTTCGAACGCCCGACGCCCGACGACGACCACGACGTCGAGGCCACGCCCGAGATCGTCGCCAGTGCGACTCCCGAGCCGGCCCGTGAGACGGCCGTGGCAGCGCGAGCCGAGATTCGCCACGAGACCCGGGCCGGCCTCGACCCCGTCGAGCACGAGACCCGGGCGCGGGCCGACCTGACCGCCCAGCCCGAGCCCGAGACCGAGGTCGCCGCCCTCCTGATCGACGCCTACGCCGCCCACCCGGCGCCCGAGCCCGTGATCGGGCCGCAGTTCGCGGCCGCTCGCCGGCGCCTCGCGCTGAGCGTCGACCAGCTCGCCGAGCGCACCCGGATCCGGCCCCACGTCATCGAGGCGATCGAGGTCGACGACTTCAGCGCCTGCGGGGGCGACTTCTACGCCCGCGGTCATCTGCGCACCCTGGCGCGGGTCCTCGGGCTCGACGTCGCGCCGCTCCTGGAGACCTACGACGAGCACTATGCCGACGCGCCGATCGACCCGCGTCGGGTCTTCGAGGCGGAGCTGGCCGGAGCCGGCTCGATCCGGGCCACGCGCGGCGGCCCCAACTGGTCGGTCCTCGTCGCAGCCGTGATGGCGCTCATCCTCTGCTGGTCCGTCGCACGCCTCGTGACGGGTGGTCCGGCGCACGTGGACGACCAGGCCGTGCTGAGCGGCTCCGGCGGCCCGAACCACTCCTCGGCGCCGGCGGCGAAGCCGGTGCCGGTCGTCCTGACGGCGGCCGGTGGCGGAGCGCGCGTGGTCGTGCGCAACGGCACGGGCACGGTCGTCTTCTCCGGTGAGCTCGCCCTCGGGCAGTCGCACCGACTCGAGGTGTCGCCGCCGGTCAGGGTGCAGTCGACCGACGGGGCCGTCCGGGTGGAGGTGGCAGGCCAGAGCCGCGGGCGCATGGGGCCCGCGGGTCAGCCGACCTCTGCCTCCTACGTCGTACGACGGTGAGGTGGGCCCGCGGGGCGACGAATCCGTCCTGACGTCGTCGGGGCGGCATACTCGACGTCGATGACCACGCACACTGACGTCTCGGTCGCGCTCGTGACCCTCGGGTGCGCCCGGAACGACGTCGACTCCGAGGAGCTGGCCGGGCGGCTCGCCGCCGGCGGCTTCCGGCTCGTCGACGACCCCGAGGACGCCGACACCGTCGTGGTGAACACCTGCGGGTTCGTCGAGGCCGCCAAGAAGGACTCCGTCGACACCCTCCTGGCCGCGGCCGACCTCAAGCAGGGCGGGCACACCCGGGCCGTGGTCGCGGTGGGCTGCCTGGCGGAGCGCTACGGCAAGGATCTCGCCGAGTCGCTGCCGGAGGCCGACGCGGTGCTGGGCTTCGACGACTATCCCGACATCGCCGACCGCCTGCGCTCGATCCTGGCCGGCGAGGTGCTGCACCCCCATACCCCCCGCGACCGTCGCAGGCTGCTGCCGATCACCCCCGCCGACCGTGACGCCTCGACGCTGTCGGTCCCGGGCCACGGGGTGGCGTCCGGCTCGGCCGACGAGGTGCTGCTGGGCGCTCCCGCCAGCGGCCCGCGCGCCCTGCGCCGTCGCCTCGACGGCGGCCCGATGGCCCCGCTCAAGCTGGCGAGCGGCTGTGACCGGCGCTGCACGTTCTGCGCGATCCCCAGCTTCCGTGGGTCGTTCGTGAGCCGGCGCCCCTCCGAGGTCGTCGCCGAGGCACGGTGGCTGGCCGCCGAGGGCGTCCGCGAGGTGTTCCTGGTCAGCGAGAACAGCACGTCGTACGGCAAGGACCTCGGCGACCTGCGCCTGCTCGAGACGCTCCTGCCCGAGCTGGCGACGATCGACGGCATCGAGCGGGTCCGGGTGTCCTACCTCCAGCCCGCGGAGACCCGGCCGGGCCTGGTGGAGGCGATCGCCGGGACGCCGGGGGTCAGCCCCTACTTCGACCTGTCGTTCCAGCACGCCAGCGCCACGGTCCTCCGGCGGATGCGTCGGTTCGGCGACCCGGAGAGCTTCCTGGGGCTCCTCGACCGCGTCCGCTCCCTGGCGCCGGCGGCCGGTGTCCGTTCCAACGTGATCGTGGGCTTCCCCGGCGAGACGGACGACGACCTCCGGGTCCTCTGCGACTTCCTGGTCGCGGCGCGGCTCGACGTGACGGGCGTCTTCGGCTACTCCGACGAGGACGGCACCGAGGCCGCCGGGCTGCCGGACAAGCTCGACGACGCCGAGATCCGGACCCGGGTCGAGCACGTCACCGACCTCGTCGAGCAGCTCACCAGCGAGCGCGCCGAGGACCGGGTCGGCGAGGACGTCGTCGTGCTGGTCGAGAGCGTGACCGACGGGGTGGCCGAGGGCCGCGCTGACCACCAGGGCCCCGAGGTGGACGGCACCACCCGCCTCGAGTCCGGTGGCCATGCGATCGGAGACCTGGTCTCCGCGGTGGTGGTCGGCAGCGAGGGTGCCGACCTGGTCGCCACCCCGGTCCGCGTCGGCGCAGGCGTCCGCTCGTGAGCGACGAGGTCGGGACGTCCGGGAACTGGAACCTCCCCAACGTGCTGACCGGGATCCGGATCCTGATCGTGCCCTTCTACGGCGTCGCGCTGCTGCAGGACGGCGGCGACTCGATCCTCTGGCGCACGGTCGCCGCGGTCCTGTTCTTCGTCGCCATGGTGACCGACAAGGTCGACGGCGACATCGCCCGGGCTCGCGGCCTGGTCACGAACTTCGGCAAGATCGCCGATCCGATCGCCGACAAGGCGATGACGGGCATGGCCTTCATCGGCCTCTCGATCGTGGGCGACATCTGGTGGTGGGTGACCATCCTCGTGCTCCTGCGCGAGTGGACGGTGACACTGCTCAGGCTCTCCATCCTCAGGCGGGTCGTGGTGGCGGCCGCCTACAGCGGCAAGGTCAAGACCGTCCTGCAGGCCGTGGCTCTGACCGCTCTGTCGCTCCCGCTCCTGCTTCTGCATCCGCCGCTCCACGACGTCGGCGTGGTGCTGTTCTACGCCTTCCAGGCCGTTCTGGCCGTCGCGGTCGCGATGACGATGTGGTCGGGCTACGAGTTCTTCCGCGACGTGTGGCGCCAGCGACACGTGCTCCGCACCACCTGACCCTCCTCGGTGGCGGTGCCGCGGTCAGCTGGCGGGCTCGGCGCCCGCGGGCTTGGGCGAAGGCCCGTACCGGTTCTCCGGTTGGCTGTCGCGGATGAAGAAGGCGATGACCAGGAACAGGGCGCCGAGCACCGGAATGATGAGGAGGAGAAGCAGCCAGCCGGACCGGCCGACGTCGTGGAGCCGCCGAGCGCCGACGGCGAGGCTCGGGAGCAGCAGCGCCAGCGCCGCCACTCCTTCGATCAGCCCGTAGCTGCCGTACCCCGTCCCGACGAGGGCGTCGAGAACGCTGCCGATGGTCGTGACCACGGCAGTGAAGACCACGAACCACCAGTACTCCGAGCGACGGGCGCGACCCTGGAAGTCGGCGTACTTGCTCAGGCAGACCCTGACCGCATCCTGGAACGACATGGGACCTCCACGGGGCTCGGACGTGGGCGACAGAGCGTCGACCGGGTCGGAGCCTACCGATCCGACCCGGCCCCGCGAGCTCGCGACGTGGCGTTCGCCGGACATTCACACGGCGGCCATCGGCTGGTCGGCGCGCCGGCTGCCCGTCGTACTAGGGTGACGCGGAGCACACCCGCCCGGCTCGTCGGGCTCTCTCGGATCTCGGAAGGACCCCCCACTCCATGCGCCTCGTCTCTCGCGCTCGCGCGCGTCTCGTCCTGTCGGTCTCGGCCGGCCTCGGGCTCGCCTTGGCGGGCACGGCCTCCGTCTCGCCGGCCTCGGCGAACCCGTCCGGTACCGGCCTCGTCATCAGCGAGGTCTACGGCGCCGGCGGCAACGGCGGCGCGGTCTACGACGCCGACTTCGTCGAGCTCTACAACCCGACCGCTTCGGCGGTCGGTCTCACCGGCGACTACATCCACTACCGCGCAGCCACCGGCACGAGCGGCGGTACGCCGTTCGCTCTGACCGGCTCGGTACCGGCCGGGGGTCACTACCTGATCCAGATGGGCGCGGTCGGCGCCACGGGTGCCGCGCTGCCGGCGCCCGACGCGGT
This sequence comes from uncultured Actinomycetota bacterium, assembly GCA_963797325.1. Taxonomy (GTDB): domain Bacteria; phylum Actinomycetota; class Actinomycetes; order Propionibacteriales; family Nocardioidaceae; genus Nocardioides. Next base: position 76,561 of record CAWCPG010000022.1, on the reverse strand, counting down.
GGCGACGCCGGCGTTCAGCCTGGCGGCGGCCGGCGGCCAGGTGTACCTCCTGTCGAGCTCCAGCCCGATCACCACGACCGGTGACCAGGCCGGAGCCGCCGGGAGTGATCGACATGGTCGGCGCGAACGGATCCTCGTCCTACGAGGGCCAGGCCACCGCCGCCGGGGCCACGGCGGCCAGCTCCCTGAACCGCTCCGCGACCGGGGCCGACACCAACGACAACCATGCCGACTTCGTGCTCGCGGCCCCGACCCCGCAGAACGCCGGCACCGGCACGCCGCCGCCACCGCCGACCGAGTACCCGATCGCGCAGATCCAGGGCACCGACACCGACACCTCGCCCCACCTGGGCGAGACGGTGATCACCCGCGGCGTCGTCACCGCCGACTACGCCACGGGGGGCTTCAACGGCTTCTACATCCAGACTGCCGGCACCGGCGGTGGCACGGACGCGACCCCCGGCGCCTCGGACGCGATCTTCGTGTTCGGCTCGGCGGCCGCGGCGCAGGTGCACATCGGCGACTTCGTCTCGGTGCAGGGCAAGGTCAGCGAGTTCGCCGGTACGACGGAGATCGGCGCCACGGCCGACCACGTCACCGAGCTCACCGACTCCCACGACCCGGTCACGCCGGCCGCGATCGCCTACCCGACGACCGACGCCGCCCGCGAGGCCCACGAGGGCGAGCTGCTGGCACCGACGGACGACTTCACGGTGACCGACAACTTCGACACCAACTCGTTCGGCGAGATCGGCCTCGCCACGGGCGACCACCAGCTCGTGCAACCGACCGACGTGGCCAACCCCACCACCGACCCGACGGGCGTCGCCGACGTCCAGGCCGAGAACGCCCGGCGTGCGGTCACCCTCGACGACGGGTCGAGCGTCAGCTTCCTCAACAACGCCAACAAGGGCATTCCGCTGCCGTGGCTGTCCACCGACAACCCGGTCCGGATCGGCTCGACGGCGACCCTCCACCAGCCGGTGATCCTGGAGTTCCGCAACAGCCAGTGGGACTTCCAGCCGACCTCCCCGGTGACCGACGAGGGCACCGCGGTGGCCACGTTCGGCGACACCCGCACCGCCAACCAGGCGCCTCGGCCGTCGGCGGCGACCTCCGGCTGGCGACGTTCAACGTGGAGAACTTCTTCCCCACCTCGGCGGCCGACTACACCGCCCTCGACCCCGGCAACGCCTGCACGTCGTTCGACGACCGCACCGGTACGCCGATCACCGTCAACCAGTGCACCCCGAACGGCCCGCGGGGAGCGTGGGACGACACCAACCTCCAGCGCCAGCTGGCCAAGGAGATCCCGGCGATCAACACCCTCGACGCCGACGTGATGTCGCTGGAGGAGATCGAGAACTCCGTCCAGTTCGGCCAGGACCGCGACCACGCGCTCGCGCAGCTGGTGACGGCCCTCAACGACGCCGCCGGCACGACCCGGTGGGCCTACGTCCCGTCGCCCGACCCGGCTGACCTGCCTCCGACCGCCGAGCAGGACGTCATCCGTACGGCGTTCATCTACAACCCCGCCAAGGTCCAGCCGGTCGGGCCCTCCGTCGTCCTCTCCGACCAGTCCGACCCGGGCGAGGCCTTCGCCAACGCCCGTGAGCCGCTCGCCCAGGAGTTCAAGCGCAAGGGCGCCCTCGACTCCGACGGCTTCCTCGTGGTGGTCAACCACTTCAAGTCGAAGGGTGACAGCACGCCGCCCGCCACCGGCGACAACGCCAACGGCATCCAGGGCGCGTTCAACGGCGACCGCGTCCGCCAGGCGCATGCGCTCGTCGACTTCGCCGACCGGGTCGCCGCCGACCGGGGCACGCAGAAGGTCTTCCTCGTCGGTGACTTCAACTCCTACACCCAGGAGGACCCGATGCAGGTCCTCTACGACGCGGGCTACGTCAACCAGCCCAGCGACGACCCGCGCGACGTCAGCTACGAGTTCGGGGGAACCGCCGGCTCGCTCGACCACGTCCTGGCCAGCCCCGCAGCCGCGGACGCGGTGACGGGGCGCGACGTGTGGCAGATCAACGCCGAGGAGTCGGTGGCGTTCGAGTACAGCCGCTACAACTACAACGCCACGCTGCTCTACCAGCCCGACCAGTTCCGCGCCTCCGACCACAACCCGGAGCTCGTCGGCCTGAGCGCGCCGTTCTCCCGGGAGGCGTCCTCCGTCGCCGTGACCGCGACGCCCGACCGGATCAAGAAGAAGAAGGACACCACGCGGATCGACGTCACGGTGTCCGCCGCAGAGGCCACGCCGACGGGCACAGTGGCGATCCTGGTGGGCGGTGAGCAGCTCGCCGTGCGGCAGCTGGTCGACGGTCACGCGAGTGCCACCGTGGGCCCGTTCCCGCGGGCCGGGACCGAGCCCGTGCGGGTGCTCTACCTCGGTGACCGGGTGACCAGAGCGAGCTACGGCACGACCACGCTGACCGTCACCAACGGCAACCCGAAGTAGCCGGTCAGTCGGGGACCTCCCGCAGCTTGAAGGCGGCCTGCACCAAGGTGAGGTGGCTGAAGGCCTGCGGGAAGTTCCCGACCATCCGCCGGTGCTGCGGGTCGTACTCCTCGGAGAGCAGCCCGACGTCGTTGCGCAGGTCGCACAGCCGGTCGAAGAGGGCGTGGGCCTCCTCGAGCCGGCCAGCGCCGGCGTACGCCGAGACCAGCCAGAACGAGCACGCCAGGAACGGGTGCTCGTCGCCCGCGAGCCCGTCGACGCCGGTCTGGGTGCGGTAGCGCAGCAACAGCCCGTCGCGCATCAGGTCCTGCTCGATCGCCTGGATCGTGCCGAGCATCCGCGGGTCGTCGCCCTCGACGAACCCGACCAGCGGCAGCATCAGCAGGGAGGCGTCGACCTCCTGGGTCGCGTAGTGCTGGGTGAACGTGCCCCGCTCCTCGTCGTACCCGTGGGTGAGCACCTCCTCGCGGACCTGGTCGCGCAGCTCGCGCCAGCGGTCGAGGTCGCCCGGGCAGGTCGTAGCGCTCGACCGCCTTGACCGCCCGGTCGAAGGCCACCCACACCATCACGCGGGAGTGCGTGAAGTGCTGGAGCGGGCCACGGATCTCCCAGAGCCCGTTGTCCTTGCTCCTGCCAGCGTGTCGGCGAGGTGGTCGACCAGCACGCGCTGCAGCGCCCACGCGTCGTCGCTGTGCCCGAGGGACGACTCGCGGGCGGCCTCCAGCGCCAGCATGACCTCACCCACCACGTCGGTCTGACTGCTGGTCGACGGCGCCGTTGCCGATCCGGACCGGCCGCGACCCGGCGTAGCCCGGCAGTCCGTCGAGGTCACTCGGCGAGGCGCCGGGACCCGTCGACGGCGTACATGATCTGGAGGTCGCCGGGTCGCCGGCGACGGCGCGGAGCAGCCAGTCGCGCCAGAACCTCGCCTCGTCGGTGGCGCCGGCCTGGATCAGCGAGTTGATGGTCAGCGCGGCGTCACGCAGCCAGCAGTAGCGGTAGTCCCAGTTGCGCTCGCCGCCGAAGTCCTCGGGCAGCGACGTGGTCGGGGCGGCCACGATCCCGCCGGTCTCGACGTGGGTCATCAGGTGCAGGGTCAGCAGCGAGCGGCGTACGACGTCCGCGTGCGGTACGCCGGACAGGTCGCAGCGCGACACCCAGGTCGACGGACTCGTTGATCGTCTCGTCGACCAGGTAGCGGTGCGGGCCGGGCGTGCGCAGGTGGGAGGGAAGCCAGGTGGTCGACCAGGTCAGCACCTGCCCTCGCGGACCTCGAAGTCGTCGACGTGGCGGTGGTCGGACGGGGTGAGGCAGCCGCGGGCCCCGCAGGACCAGCTTGTCAGGGCCGGCGACGGCGGTGATGACCGGCTCGTCGCGGTCCTCGTGGCGGCGCCGTACCCACGGCTTGGTCAGTCCGTAGTCGAACCGCACCACCCACTCGTGATGCATCCGGACGGTGCCCTTGACGCCCGTCACCCGGCGCACCAGGTCGATCCGGCGGTCGCCCGGTCGGCATCACGTCGAGCAGGGTGACGATCCCGGTGTCCGTCGTGAACGTCGTCTGCAGCGCTGCCGAGTCGTCGATGTAGGCACGGTCGACCTCGTAGTCGCCGATCGGGCACAGCTGCCAGTGCCCGTTCTCGGCGTCGCCGAGGATCGCCGCGAAGCAGGCCGGGGAGTCGAACCGCGGCAGGCACAGCCAGTCGATGGAGCCGTCGACTCCGACCAGGGCGGCGGTGTGCCGGTCGCCGATCATCGCGTAGTCCTCGATCGGGCGGCTCACGCGGGAAGGGTAACGGCCCGGTACTAGGGTCGGGCCATGAAGCGCCGCTCGACCCCTGACGACGAGGCCGCGGAGGCCCTCGCCCTGCTGCGAGCCGCCGACAGCACGCTGGCCACCGCCGAGTCGCTGACCGGCGGACGACTGGCGGCGGCGGTGACCTCGGTGCCGGGAGCCTCGGCGAGCTACCTCGGCGGGTTCGTGACCTATGCGACCGAGCTCAAGGAGTCGCTGCTGGGGGTGCCGAGCGAGGTCGTCGAGCAGTACGGCGTGGTGTCGGGCGAGTGCGTTCGCGCGATGGCCGCGGGCTGCCGGCTCGCGACCGGTGCGACGTACGCGCTGGCCACGACGGGGGTCGCCGGACCCGACTCCCAGGAGGGCAAGCCGGTCGGCACGGTGTTCGTCGGGCTGTCCGGGCCGGCGGGCGAGACGGTGCTGACCATGGAGCTGATCGGCGACCGGCACCGGATCCAGGACCGGGCGTGTCGAGAGGCGCTGTCGGCGCTGTGTGGGATTCTTCGTGGGGAACAACCCCCTCTCGGGTAGCGTTTCCGCCACAGTCACCTTTTCCGACCGCGCGCACGACCCGACCGACCACCGAGGAGGACCCAGATGGCGCTGTTCCGCCGGCTGCTGGGCGATGTCCTCCGTGAGCGTCGTCTCGAGCAAGGACTGACCCTGCGCCAGGTCTCCGCCGAGGCGCGGGTCAGCCTGGGCTACATCTCCGAGATCGAGCGCGGCCAGAAGGAAGCGTCCTCCGAGCTCCTGGCGTCGCTGTGCACAGCCCTCGAGGCTCCGCTGTCCGAGGTGCTCCGCGACGTGTCCGTCGCGGTGGCGCTCGAGGAGGCCTCCTCGGCCCCCACGCCGATCACCACCCGTCGTCCGGTCGTGGCCTCGGCCGCCTCCGCCGCCTGACGTCATGAAGGTGCCCACCGGGAACTACCGCCTCGGAGACGCCCTCTACGACGGCACCGGCCTGACCCAGGAGGAGATCGGCTGGCTGATCGCGGCGGCCGCGGTCGCCGCCGGACTGCTCGTCGCCGTGCGCACGGTCGACGTCGTGATGCGCCTCTGGACTCCCTCGGGCGGGCGTTCCTAGCGCTGGCAGGTCGGGCACGCGAACGTCGTGCGTTCGCGGCCCGGGTCTCCGAGCAGGGTCTGCCGGATCGTCGTCCCGCAGCGCCGGCACGGCCGACCCCCGCGGTCGTAGACCCAGAACTGCCGGCCGCGCGCCAGGTCGCCGGTGGTGCTCTGCTGGGCGCGGCGGCTGTTGAGCTCGAGCATCACGTGGGCCCGGTCGACCAGGCGGCGCACGTCGCGCACCTCGGCCACCGGGGTCTCGGGGTCGATCCCGGCGACGAAGCACAGCTCGGCGGCATACATGTTGCCGATCCCGGCCAGGCGGGTCTGGTCGAGCAGTGCCTCCTTGATGGCGCGGTCGGGCTGCTCCCGGAGACGTCTCACGGCCTCGACGGGGTCCCAGTCTGGGCCGAGCAGGTCGGGACCGAGGTGACCGACCACGTCGGGCTCCCGGTCGCGGGGCACGATCTCGACGATGCCCAGCGAGAAGCCGACGGCGACGGCGTCGGCGGTGGTCAGGACGACGCGGGCGGTGTGGGCCGGTCGCGGCCAGCGCCGGCCGGGCTGCAGCACTCGCCAGCCGCCCTCCATCTTGAGATGGGTGTGGAGCGTCCACGACACGTCGGCGTCGATGCGGGTCAGGAGGTGCTTGCCCCGCGAGACGGTCTCGCGCACCCGTGCGCCCGCAAGGTCCCAGGTCGCAAGGGCGGGCACCCGGAAGTCGGTCGCCACGAGGTCGTGACCGCTCAGCGCGCGGTCGAGCAGACGCGCCGCGCGCCACACGGTGTCGCCCTCAGGCACGGTCAGCCACGCAGCCTCAGTCCGCGCGGCGTCGAGACGAAGCCGGCGGCGTCGAGCGCCTCGCGCAGCGGCGTCGAGCCCCCACCGAGGATCTGCTCGCCGTCGGCCTTCTCCACCGTCAGCCGGCCCAGGGCACCGCGACGCCCGGCCTCCGACAGCGTCTGCGCAGCGGGGCCGAGCCGGGTCGCGTCGTCCGACCAGGTGAGCAGGGTCTTGCCACCGCGCTCGACGTAGAGCGTCAGCGCACCGTCGACCAGGACGACCAGCGCTCCGGCCTTGCGGCCCGGTCGGTGGCCGCCCGAGGCCTCACGCTCGGGCCAGGGGAGGGCTGCGCCGAACGGGTTGGCGGGGTCGGTCGCCGCCAGGGTGACCGCCTCGGGCTTGGACTCGTCTCGCCACTCGTCGCCCGGGCCGGCCGAGACCTCGGCGAAGGTGCGCAACCGGTCCACTGCCCCGGCCGTGCCGAACTGGGCCGCCCCGAGGCCCTCCACGAAGTAGCCGCGCCGGCAGCGCCCGGAGTCCTCGAAGGCCGACAACACCTTGTAGACGGCGGCGAAGCCACCTGGGGTGCGCTCGGAGACCACCGCTCCTCGGGTGACGACTCCGTGTCGCTCGAGCATCCGCTCGGCCGTGGCGTGCGCACGGCGCGTCGGGTCGGTGTCGACGTCGGGCAGCAGGGCCCAGCGACCCGACGTCGCGGGCGGCGCAGGGCGCAGGCCCGTCCGGCCGGGGCGGGTCGGCCTGGCCCGGGGTGCGGCTCTCCGGGTGCGGTGGGTGCCCGAGCCGGAGGTGAGTGCGCGCAACGGTGCGAAGGTGTCGTTGGTGACTCGCCCCGCCCAGACCAGCTCCCAGAGGGCGTCGGCCAGCGCCCGCTCGGACGCGTCGGTCGCCGAGGCCAGCTGGCGGAAGAACCAGGCTCCCCCCGGGGCGAGCGCGTCGAGGACCGCCCGGTGGACCTCGCCCCACTCCTGCTCCGGACCAGGCTCGGGCAGCGGCAGGGTCAGGGGTGCCTGCTCGCCGAGGTGGAGCGAGACCCAGCCGTCGGACCCCGGCAGCGCGGCCTGTCCGACCCACGTGACCTCGCCGGAGGCGGTGAGCTCGTCGAGCAGGGCGGGCTCGTAGTCGGGCAGGCGGGCGGGGAGGATCAGCGACTCCCAGGCCGAGGCGGGAGCGGCGTACCCGGCGAGCTGGTCGACGACCTGGAGCAGCCCGTCGACGCCGCGTGGGCGGCCGCGCTGGGGCCGGTTGACGTGTTGCCAGGCGAGCAGGAAACGGCCCATGGCGGCCGGCTCGACCGGCTCGACCTCCCGCCGGAGCCGGGCCAGCGAACGGCGGCGCAGCATCCTCAGCACCTCGGCGTCACACCACTCGGCGCCCGACCCCGAGGGGCGGAACTCGCCCTCGAGGACCCGGCCCTGCCCGCCGAGGCGCTGCAGGGTCTGGCGCGCGACCGCGGCCCCGAGCCCCAGCCGTGCGGACAGGTCGGCGACCGTGAACGGCCCGTGGGTGCGGGCGAACCGGCTGACCAGGTCGGCCAGCGGGTCGTCGACCGGCTCGGTGAACGCATCGGGGACGCCGGGTGGCACCGGGACGCCGAGCCCGTCGCGCAGGCGGCCGACGTCCTCGATCGCGGCCCAGCGCTCCTCGCCGGCCATCCGGACGGCGACGGCGCGGCGGGCGTCGGCCAGCGTGGCGAGCCACTCGGCGGGCGCTCCGCCGTCGACGGTGCGGGCGGCGACCTCGTCGGTGGTGACCGGGCCGAGCCAGCGCAGCAGGTCGGCCACGCCCTCGGCGTCGCGGGCCCGGCGCTCGGGGTCGGTGCGCTGGAGGGTCGCCTCGATCTCGGCGAGGACGTCGGGGTCGAGGAGCTCGCGCAGCTCGGCGCGACCGAGGAGCTCGGCGAGCAGCCCCTGGTCGAGCGCGAGAGCCGCGGCGCGACGCTCGGCGATGGGGGAGTCGCCCTCGTAGACGAACTGGGCGACGTAGCCGAACAGCAGGCTGCGGGCGTAGGGGGAGGGTTGGTGCGTGTCGACGTCGTGGATGCCGACCTCGCGACGCTGCACCCGACGCATCAGGCCGACCAGGGCGGGCAGGTCGTAGACGTCCTGGAGGCACTCGCGGACCGCCTCGAGCACGATGGGGAACGACGGGTACTTGGCCGCGACCTCGAGCAGGGCGGCGCTGCGCTGGCGCTGCTGCCACAGCGGGGAGCGCCGGCCCGGGTCGCGACGGGGGAGCAGGAGGGCCCGGGCGGCGCACTCGCGGAAGCGCGACGCGAACAGCGCGGACCCGCCCACCTCCTGGGTGACGAGGTCCTCGACCTCGTCGGGCTCGAAGGCGATCACCTCACCCGTCGGCGGCTCGGCGTCGGTGTCGGGGATGCGGATCACGATGCCGTCGTCGGAGGCGATCGCCTGACCGTCGACGCCGTACCTCTCGCGCAGCCGCGCGTTGATCGCGAGCGCCCAGGGGGCGTGGACGGGCGTGCCGTAGGGGGAGTGGACGACCAGGCGCCAGTCGCCGAGCTCGTCACGGAACTTCTCGACCACGAGCGTGCGGTCGCTGGGCAGCACGCCGGTCGCCTCGACCTGCTCGTGGACGTAGCCGACCAGGTTGCCCGCGGCCCACGGATCGAGCCCGCGCTCCTCGGCGGCGGCCACGGCGCTCTCGCGCGTCGCCGCGCCGAGCTCGCGGGTGAAGGTGCCGATCGCCTCACCGAGCTCGGCCGGGCGGCCGAGGGCGTCGCCCTTCCAGAACGGCAGCCGCCCGGGCACCCCGGGTGCGGGCGTCACCAGGACGCGGTCGTGGGTGATGTCCTCGATCCGCCAGCTGGTGGCGCCGAGCGCGAAGACGTCGCCCACCCGCGACTCGTAGACCATCTCCTCGTCGAGCTCGCCGACCCGCCGCCCGGGCCCCGACGTCTGGTCGGTCGGGCCCGCCGAGACCAGGAAGACGCCGAACAGGCCACGGTCGGGGATCGTGCCGCCGCTGGTGACCGCGAGCCGCTGCGCCCCGGGCCGGCCGGTGAGCTGCCCGGTCACGCGGTCCCACACGATCCGCGGCCGCAGCTCGGCGAACTCGTCGCTCGGGTAGCGACCGCTGAGCAGGTCGAGCGTCGCGTCGAAGGCGCCGCGCGGCAGCTGGGTGTAGGACGCGGAGCGGCGTACGAGGTCGAAGACGTCGTCGACGGACCAGGCGTCCATGGCCACCATCGACACGACCTGCTGGGCGAGCACGTCGAGCGGGTTGGTCGGGATCCGCATCGACTCGATCAGGCCCGACCGCATCCGCTCGACCGCCACCGCCGTCTGGGCGAGGTCGCCGCGGTGCTTGGGGAAGAGGACGCCGCGGCTGACCTCGCCGACCTGGTGACCGGCTCGTCCGACGCGCTGGAGGGCGCTGGCGACGCTGGGCGGCGACTCGATCTGGATGACGAGGTCGACCGCGCCCATGTCGATGCCGAGCTCGAGGCTGCTGGTCGCGACGACGCAGGGGAGGCGCCCGCGTTTCAGGTCGTCCTCGATGAGGGCTCGCTGCTCCTTGGAGACCGAGCCGTGGTGAGCCTTCGCGATCACCGGGGCCGCGCCGGACGAGGCCCCCGACTGGGCCATCACCTGGGCGGGCGGCCCGACGGGGCGGCCGGGGTCGAGGTCGTCGGGGTCGGTGCCGGCCCGCTCGGCCGCGATCTCGTTGAGCCGCGCCGTCAGCCGCTCGGCGAGGCGGCGGGAGTTGGCGAACACGATGGTCGAGCGGTGCTGCTCGATGAGGTCGGCCACGTGGTTCTCCACGTGGGGCCAGATCGACGTCGCCTCGCGTCCGTCACCCTCGGAGTCGTCGTCGCCGCGCCGGGAGTCGTCGTACGGCGCGGGCGCGGTCATGTCCTCGACGGGGACCACGACCTTCAGGTCCCACTGCTTGACCGAGGGCGGGGCGACGACCTCGACCGGCGTCGTACCGCCGAGGAAGCGGGCGACCTCCTCGAGCGGACGCACGGTGGCCGACAGCCCGATCCGCTGCGCCGGCCTCTCCAGCAGGGCGTCGAGGCGCTCGAGGCTGAGCCCGAGGTGGACTCCCCGCTTGGTGCCGGCGACGGCGTGGACCTCGTCGACGATCACGGTCTCGACGTGGCGCAGGCTCTCCCGGGCCTGGCTGGTCAGCATCAGGAACAGCGACTCGGGCGTGGTGATCAGGATGTCGGGTGGGGTGCGGGCGAGGGTGCGTCGCTCGGCGGCCGGGGTGTCGCCCGAGCGGATGCCGACGGTGACCTCCGGCAGCCTCGTGCCGAGGCGGTCGGCGGTCTGCCGGATGCCGACCAGCGGCGAGCGCAGGTTGCGCTCGACGTCGACGGCGAGGGCCTTGAGGGGAGAGATGTAGAGGACCCGGGTGCCGGTCTCGGCGGGCCGGTCGTCGGTCAGCAGCCGGTCGATGGCCCAGAGGAACGCCGACAGCGTCTTGCCCGAGCCGGTGGGCGCGACCACCAGGGCGTGCTGCCCCTGGGCGATCGCATCCCACGCACCGTCCTGCGCGGGCGTCGGCTCGGCGAACGCCGCCTCGAACCACGCCTTCGTCGGCGCGCTGAAGCGCTCCAGTGCGGCGTGGGGCTCGGACATGGCTCCATCCTCGCTCACGCCACCGACAGCACGGCGGCCTTGCCGGCCCGATCGTGGGCGAGTCCGTGCGCGACAAGGCGCCGCGACCGCAGTAGTCTCCGCAGGAGCGTCCAACGACGAACACGAGGGGTCGGCAGATGAGGGCACGGCGGTTTCTGGTCGCGGCGATGTTCGGCGTGGCTCTCGTGCCGCTCGGCGCGGGAGCGGCGAGCGCGGCGCCACCCGACAACGACGAAGTGGCCGGGGCCGTCCCCGTGCACCTGGGTGACCGGATCGAGCAGGACACCACCCAGGCCACGACCAACGCCGGGGACGACGCGCTCAACGCGAACTGCGGGGCACCGGCGACCAACGCCTCCGTCTGGTACCAGTACACCCCCACCGCCAAGGGCGGAGTGGCGCTGGACACGACCGGTTCCGACTACAGCACCGGCCTGATGGTCTTCGAGGGCACCCCGACCGCCGACTCGCTGATCACCTGCGGGCCCGGCGCGGTCGGGCTGCACGCCCAGGTGGGCAAGACGTACTACATCATGGCGTTCTCCGACTCCGACGTGAACGGCGGCAACCTCGTCCTGACGCTGAAGAACGCACCCACGCCTCACGTGCACGTCTCGGTGGCCAAGCGGGGTGCGGCGTTCCACGGTGGTGCCGCCCGCGTCCACGGCACCTACTCCTGCACCCACGGTGAGAGCTTCGCCGAGGTGGACGTCCACCTGCTGCAGCGCGCCGGACGGCTGAAGATCCAGGCGGACTCCGGCACCAACGCCCGCTGCGACGGACGACGGCACCCCTGGTCGGTGCGGTTGGTCTCGCCGGTCGGGACCTATGCGCGCGGGAGCTGCCACCACCAGGGTCGCGATCATCGCCTGCGGGATCCTCGACTGCCGTCAGGCCAAGGTCAAGCGCCACCTCCACCTCGCCTGGGCCTCGAGCCCGCACCGTCAGGGGATCGCGCCGTCGGCCGCCCGGACCGCACGTCCGCACCCGCTGCTGGCACGGCAGCAGCACTGGCCGAGCCACTGACCCTGTTGCGCTGCCTGGCCGACCGGCCATCGACAAAGTTAATCAAATCAGTACACTTCGGCGGTGCACTCGTCTGCCGCTGCCCGTCGCGGAGGTCCTTCTCGCGGAGTCCGGGCTCTTGCGGCGTCGGGCCTGGTCGCCGTCGTCTTCCTGAGCGCGGGATGCGCCGGCACCCCTGAGCCCATCCTGGCCACGCAGGCGCCGCTCAGGTCGCCGTCGTCCGCACAGCACGTGAAACCCCATCGGTCCATCTCGACCGCGGGCACGCACGCAACCGCGAAGGACTCTGCGCCGGCGCCGAGCACCGCGACGACCACGCCCTCATCGGCTGTGTCGACGCTGCCCGCCGGGTGTACCTCCTCGCAGCTGGGTCGGGTGAGGCAGACGGTTCGTCCCCTGGGCAAGGGCAGCGATGGGGACTTCCGTTACGCCGACGACTTCCGTCTCGTCAACGTCTCCGGGAAAGCCTGCAGCCTGGCGGGCTGGATGGGCCTGACGATGTACGGCGACGACACCGCCGTCTACTGCCCGGACGCTGACGGCGTCGACCCCTGCCACGGGCGCCCGAAGAGCAAGGACGACCCGGTCGAGGAGCGAGTCGTCGACACCGGCTCGAAGAGCCCCGTCGTCCTGCCACCCGGCCACGCCGCGTCGTTCTCCGTCGACTACGAGGGGGTCATCTGCCTGCACCACCCCTACCGCCTCGTCCTCCGGGTACCGCAGGACGCCACCCACCCCCTGAACGTCGTCGGGACCCCGATCTGCGTGACGCACCCCGTCGTCGAGGTGAGCCCGTTCGCCTGACGACGACGGGGCGCGGGTCGCTGCGGTGGAGCGCGGCTCGCGAAGGATCAGCTCAGGCTCGACCAGCGGGAGAACCAGTAGCTGACCAGGTGCCCGTGCACGAACAGGTCCGGCACTGCGGGGATCAACGCGAGCACCACGGTGGCGGCCGCCACGTGGGTCACACGCCGGCTGGTCCAGGCGTCGCGCACCGGGTGTCTCAGAGCGACCAGGGCGACCACGATCAAGGCACCGGCGGCCTGCTGGCCGAGCCAGCGGGGCCAGTCGATGCCGCCGAGGACCTGGAGGGCGAACGCCAGCACCGGGAGCGCGAGCGCTGCGCCGACCAGGTCGTCGCGCGGCACCTGCCGCACCTGGCGAGCCCCGCCGGCCATCGCCACGGCCGCGCCGGCGATCGCCAGGGCCACCGCCGTGGATGCCAGCGACTCGACCCGCCAGGTCAGGCCGGAGTGCACGACGTAGGCGACGCTCTCCGAGGCGCTCTGCGCCAGGAAGAGCATGAACGCCGAGCCGTCGCCGGGGAGCCGAGCCGCCGTGGCTGCCAGCGCCGCGACCTGAGCGTCGTCGGCACGTCCGGCGAGCAGCACCAGGAGGCCGGTCGCGCACGGCAGGGCGGCGAACCACCCCAGCAGATCGAGCCGTTGCCTGCGTGCCTCTCCCGTCGTCAGCACTGCGAGGAGAACGACGGCCCAGGGGACGATGGCGAGCAGCACGTTCTCACTCATCAACGTCACGATCGCGACCAGCGCGCCCGCGGCCACCGCCCACGCTCTTCGCCCGGCCCCGGACGACCTCGCCGCCATCGCGAGCAGGGGCAGGGACGGGTAGCCGAGCATCTCGGGGCGTGGATCGCTCCACATCATCGGGACACCGACCGGGCTCACGAGCACGGCGAGCCCCAGGCCCACGCCCGCCGGGTCTCCTCGCGTGACCAGGAGCAGGCCGATCGCCAGCAGGACGGCTCCGGCGACCGCGGCGGTGACGCACGTCAACAGCTGGGTGGCGTCGGCGAGGTCACCGGGCAGGCGCTGGGCGACCTCTCCGCACAGACCCCGACGGACGAAGCCGTGGTCCCAGCTGATCGCCCAGTACCACGTGTTGTCCACGGGGTAGTAGTTGCTCAGCGGGATCGGGGCCAGGAGGAGGAACGCAAGCGCGGCCACGCTGTAGCGCACCACCACAGCCCGAGCTATGGGAGGCATGGACGGGAGGGTACGTCGTCGGGCTCCCGATGTGGTCCTCGGGGAGATCAGCCCCCGTCACCGGCAGCGGTTCTCCTGCCTCGCGCGTCGCCCGGTCACCCGACGACGGCGTCGATCTCGACCTCGACGAGCCAGCGGGGGTCGAGGAGTCCGGCGACCACGATCATGGTGCTGGCCGGGCGGACGTCACCGAAGATCTCGCCGTGGACGGCGCCGACGGCGTCGGCCAGGTCGGCGCGGACGACGTACTGACGCGTGCGTACGACGTCGTCGACCCGCCCGCCGAGCTCCTCCAGGGCGGTGACCGCGATCTCCCAGCAACGGCGCGCCTGCGTCGTCGGATCGGGGTCCACGGAGCCGTCCGGCCACACCGGCGCGGTGCCGGAGACGACGACGGTGTGCCCCACGCGCACGGCGCGGCTGAACCCGATGGCGTCCTCGAACGGCGATCCGGAGCGGGCGTGTTGGCGGTCCATGGGGACACCGTAGGGTCGGCGGCCGGGCCACTCACCCCTCTGGGTAGTCTCGCCGGGTGTTCTCCGGACTCGGCCGGCTCGCGACCCGGCATCCCTGGTTGGTCATCCTCGGCTGGATCGTGGTGTCGGTCGTCATCATCGCGACGGCCCCGAAGCTCAGCGCCACCAGCGACCAGTCGGAGTTCCTGCCGTCGAAGTACGAGTCGATCCGCGCGGCCAACCTCCAGACGGAGGCGTTCCCGCAGCAGAGCGCGGTCGGCGCGATCCTGGTCTTCGACCGCCAGGACGGACAGCCGCTGACGAAGGCCGACTCCGCCGACGTGCAGAAGATCGTCACCGGCCTGCAGCCCGAGCTGGACCCCGTGTTCGCCGGCATCTCCGCCCAGCCGCCGTCGCAGAACAAGCTCGTCCAGATCGCCGTCGTCGGCATCGCGAAGGACAAGAACCCCTACGACCCCGCCGCGACCGACGCCGCGAAGCAGCTACGGGTCGACGGCCAGTCGCTGGTCAAGGGCACCGACCTGCGGCTCGGCATCACCGGAGCCGCGGCCCAGGCCCTCGACTCGCAGGAGGCCTCGAAGAACGCCGAGGCCATCGTCGGTATCGCCACGCTGCTGCTGATCCTCGTGCTGATGACGCTGATCTTCCGCAGCGTGATCCTCGCGGTCCTGCCGATCCTCGTGATCGGTCTGGTCTCGCAGGTCGCCGTCGGCCTGATCGGGGTGGCGAACAAGATCTTCGACCTCAAGACCGACAGCTCGATCCAGGTGATCCTGATCGTGGTGCTCTTCGGGATCGGGACCGACTACATCCTGTTCTTCCTGTTCCGCTACCGCGAGCGGCTGCGCACGGGTGACGACAGCAGGAGCGCGGTCGTCCAGGCGGTCGGACGTGCAGGCGAGGCGATCGCCTCGGCCGGCGGCGCCGTGATCGTGGCGTTCATGGCCCTGGTGCTGAGCTCGCTGGGCATCTTCAAGTCCATCGGGCCCGCGCTGGCGATCGCGGTGGCCGTGACCGTCGTCGCCGCGCTCACCCTGGTGCCCGCGGTGGTCTCGCTGATCGGGACCAAGGTCTTCTGGCCCTCGAAGTCGTGGCGGGTCGAGCCGAGAGGTGCCCGGTTCGCGGCACTGGGCGACTCGCTGGGACGCCGCCCGGCGCGCTACGCCGTCGCGTCCGGGCTGGTCCTCGCCGTGCTCGCGATCTTCGCGCTCGGCTTCAACCCCAACTTCGACCTCGGCGACTCCGGCGCGCCGAAGGACGTCGAGTCGGCGGTCGCCCTGCGCACCCTCCAGAAGGGGCTTCCTGCGGGCGCGACCGACCCGACGACCGTGCTGCTGCACTCCACCGACGGTCAGCCGCTCACCGACGCCGAGCTCGCGTCGTACGCCGCGGAGCTGGGCAAGGCGCAGGGCGTGGGCGAGGTCTCGCCCGGCACCCTCAGCGACGACAAGTCCACCGCGTCGTTCAGCGTCGTGCTGAAGGAGGACCCGACCTCCGACCAGGCGCTGGCCGACGTCAAGGGTCCCATCCGCGAAGCCGCGCACGCGGCCGCACCCGAGGGCACCGAGGCCCTCGTCGGGGGCACCACCTCGGTCTTCGTGGACTTCCAGAAGGCGATGAACCGCGACTACCGCGTCGTGTTCCCGGTGGCTGCGGTGGTGATCATGGTCATCCTGGGGCTGCTGCTCCGCAGCCTCGTCGCCCCGATCTACCTGATGGCCTCGGTGGTGCTCGGCTTCGGGGCGACGCTCGGCGCCGCCGTGCTCGTCTTCCAGCACATCGGGGGCCGCGAGGGCCTGATCTTCCTCCTGCCCATCTACATCTATCTCTTCGTGGTGGCGCTGGGCACCGACTACAACATCTTGATGATCGCCCGGCTCCGCGAGGAGGCGCGCGAAGGGGCCGACAGCCACCACGCGGCAGCGGAGGCGCTCAAGCACGCCGGCCCGACCGTCGCTGCCGCCGGCCTGATCCTGGCCGGCACCTTCGCGTCCCTGATGCTGGGTGGCAACGCCCTCCTCACGGCGCTCGGCTTCTCCATCTCCTTCGGCATCTTCGTGGCGGCGTTCGTGATGGCGATGTTCTTCACGCCGTCGCTCACCGCCCTGATCGGGCACGCCGCCTGGTGGCCCGGCCACGGCGACGAGAAGCGCGAGGAGAAGTCGGTGGGGACTGTCGGCGAACCTTTGTAGGGTCGGCCGGGTGTCGAGCGAAGCGATGATCCGGGCCCGCGACCTCCGCAAGTCGTTCGGCGACAGGTCCGGCACCACCGTGGAGGCGGTCAAGGGCATCTCCCTCGACGTGCGCCGCGGCGAGGCGTTCGGCTTCCTCGGCCCCAACGGCGCCGGCAAGTCCTCGACGATGCGGATGATCGCGGCCGTCTCACCGGTCAGCGGGGGAGAGCTCCGGATCCTCGGGATGGATCCCGCCGTCGACGGTCCGGCCATCCGGTCCCGGCTGGGCGTCTGCCCGCAGGACGACACGCTCGACACCGAGCTCAACGTCTTCGACAACCTCTACATCTACGGCCGCTACTTCGGCCTGCCGAAGGCCGTGGTCCGGGAGCGGGCCGAGGAGCTGCTCGAGTTCGTGCAGCTCAGCGAGAAGCGCGACGCCAAGGTCGAGGCCCTGTCGGGCGGGATGAAGCGACGGCTCACCATCGCGCGCTCGCTGATCAACCGGCCCGACCTGCTGCTGCTCGACGAGCCGACCACCGGGCTCGACCCGCAGGCCCGTCACGTCGTGTGGGACCGCTTGTTCCGGCTCAAGCAGCAGGGCGTGACCCTGGTGATCACCACCCACTACATGGATGAGGCTGAGCAGCTCTGCGATCGCCTCGTGGTCATGGACAAGGGCGTCATCGCGGCCGAGGGGTCACCCTTGGAGCTGATCCGCGAGCACTCCACGCGCGAGGTCGCCGAGCTGCGCTTCCCGGTCGGCGACCACGACGCCACCGCGGAGAAGATCGCCGACCTCGGGGAGCGGGTGGAGGTGCTGCCCGACCGGATCCTGGTCTACAGCGACGACGGCGAGCACGTCCTGGCCACGGTGCACGAGCGCGGGCTCGACCCGATCGCCACGCTCGTACGACGCTCCACGCTCGAGGACGTCTTCCTCCGGCTGACCGGCCGGACGCTGGTGGACTGATGGCGGTCTCGACGAGCACCTCCACCGGCCGGCTCTCGGTGACGCAGGGAGTGGGCCGCCAGGTCGACTACTGGTGGACCTACTACAAGCGCACCTGGAAGGGCTCGATCGTCTCGTCCTTCCTGTCCCCGCTCCTCTACGTGCTGGCGATGGGGGTCCTCCTCGGAGGCTTCGTCCACGTCAGCCCGGCGCGGCTCGACGGTGCGACGTCCTATCTCGCCTTCATCGTCCCCGGACTGATCGCAGCCCAGGCGATGACCACCGGCGTGGCCGAGACGACGTGGCCGGTGATGGGCGCGATCAAGTGGCAGAAGTCGTTCTACGCCCAGCTCGCCACTCCGCTGGAGGCGCGCGACCTCGCCAACGCGATGCTGCTGTTCGTGCTCGTCCGGGTCGCCGCCACGTGCGGCGTCTACTTCCTGGTGATGGCGCCGTTCGGAGTCTTCGAGAGCTGGTGGGGGCCGCCCCTCGCCTGGGTGGTGACGATCCTGGTCGGGATGTCGTTCGCCACCCTCACCTTCGCCTACAGCGCCCACGTGGAGGGCCCGGAGTCGTTCGGGCTGATCTTCCGGCTCGGCCTGATCCCGCTGTTCCTGTTCTCCGGGGCGTTCTTCCCGATCACCAACCTGGGCACGGTCGGCGAGTGGGTCGCCCGGTGCACCCCGTTGTGGCACGGAGTGAACCTGACCCGGATGCTGTGCCTCGACCACGTCGTGTGGAGCACGGCGGCGATCAACCTGGCGGTCCTGGTCGCGGTCACGATCGTCGGTTGGTGGCTGGCGATCCGCGTGCTGACGGCCAGGCTGGCATCGTGACGGCGCTGGCCGCCCTCGCGCTCCCGCAGCCCACCCGGGTGGTGCTGCTGCGCAACTACCTCGTCTACCGCCGCCTCTGGAAGCTGTTCCTGACCGGCTTCCTCGAGCCGGTCTTCTACCTGCTCTCGATCGGCGTCGGTGTCGGGAAGCTGATCACCAGCTTCGAGTTCAACGGCCACACCATCCCCTACGCGGAGTTCGTCGCCCCCGGGATGCTGGCGGCCTCGGCCTTCAACGGCGCCCTGCTCGACTCGACGCTCAACGTCTTCTTCAAGCTCAAGTACGACAAGCTCTACGACCAGATGCTGGCGACCCCGATGACCACCAGCGACGTGGCCCGGGGGGAGATCCTGTGGGGCCAGCTCCGCGGCGCGTCCTACTCGGCCGCGTTCCTCGTGGTGATGTGGGTGCTCGGGCTCGTGCACACCTGGTGGGCGGTCCTCGCGCTGCCCGCGGCGCTGTTGATCGGGTTCGCCTTCAGTGCGGTCAGCATGGCGGCGACGACGTGGATGACGTCCTGGCAGGACTTCGAGAAGATCACGCTGTTCCAGCTTCCCCTGTTCCTGTTCTCGGGCACGTTCTTCCCGGTGACGGCGTTCCACGGCGTTCTCCGGTGGGTCGTGGAGGCGACGCCCCTCTACCGCGGGGTCGTGCTCTGCCGCGAGCTGACCACGGGCGTGCTGACCTGGGCCTCGGCGGTGTCCGTCGTCTATCTCGTGGTGATGGGCCTGATCGGGCTGGCCGTCGTCCGGCGGCGGCTCGACACCCTCCTGCTGACCTGAGCGACCTCAGCCGACGAAGTCCTGCGTCGCGTACGTCGTGCCGTCGGTGGCGCGCCATCCCGACACACCGATCCGGTGGAAGTGCCGGCTGAGGATGTTGGCCCGGTGCCCGGGCGAGTGCATCCAGGCGCTGACGAGCGCGCGCGGCGTGTCGTAGCCGTAGGCGATGTTCTCCCCGGCGTACGACGTGTGGGGGCACGACAGCATCGGTGTCAGGTCCTGGTGCACCAGCACCCGCTTGGTCGCGAGGTGCCGGGTCCACGGCTCGGCGTAGCTGTCGGGGCACGGGGCGGCCCTGAGGGGCTTCAGCCCGTGCGCCTTGCGGCGCTGGTTGGTCAACGCGACCACGCGTGCCTCCCAGTGGTCGGAGCGCGGCTTCACCGTCGCAGCGCGGTGGTGCGCCGACGGGCGGTCGGCCGCGTGGGCAGAGACCGGAAGAGCGAGGACGGCTGCCGCGAGGGCGGCCCAGAGCGTCAGGGTGCGCATGGTCGGCTTTCGGGGGGAGGGACTGGGGGGAGGGACCAGCCTGCCACGAGAGCCTCCGACGCGGCGGAGAAATACCTGGTGCGCGCGTGTCAACCGATCCTCCACCGAGGACGATCATCAGACATGGCGCAGCACCGGCCGGTCTCCGGCCACCCGGTTCCGACGGAGGGCGCGGTCGACGTCCTCTCCGCGGGGCGTCCGCGTGCGGCGACGCTGCCGCCGTTCGAGGCGTTCTACCTCGCCGAGATCGCCGGGCTGGTGACCCTGGCGGCCGGTCTCTGCGGGCGTGCGCAGGCGGAGGACGTCGCCCAGGAGGCCATGCTCGCGACGTACCGACGCTGGCGTGACGTCGGTCGCCGCGACCACCCGGCGGCGTTCGCCCGCCGCGTGTGCGCGAACCTCGCGGTGTCGGCCTTCCGCCGGAGGATGGTCGAGGTGCGGGCCCTGGTGCGGCTCACCGACCGGACGTGGACGCAAGGGCGTGCGGAGGTCGCCGGACCGACGGGGGTCGACGACGAGTTCTGGACCCGGGTGTCGTCGCTCCCGAGGCGCCAGGCGCAGT
This sequence comes from uncultured Actinomycetota bacterium, assembly GCA_963797325.1. Classification (GTDB taxonomy): domain Bacteria; phylum Actinomycetota; class Actinomycetes; order Propionibacteriales; family Nocardioidaceae; genus Nocardioides. The sequence continues at coordinate 56,526 of CAWCPG010000022.1, read as the reverse complement.
GCATCGCGCTGCGCTACGTCTACGGGCTGGAGGTCGCCGACATCGCCGACACCCTCGGCATCAGCACCGGCACGGCCAAGGTGCACCTGTACCGGGGTCGTCACACGCTGGCCGCGCAGCTCGGGATCGAGCAGGAGGAGGACCGATGAGCCTCGACCAGCGGGGCCGGCGAGCAGCCGAGTCGTTGCGCGAGCAGGTCCACGACGACGTGGTCGCTGCGCGCATGCTGGCGTCGCTGCCGCGGACTCGTGCACGGCGCCGGATGGCCGTGGCAGCCCCGCTCGCCGCGGTCGCGGTGGCTGTGGTCGCCGTCTTCACCGGGGCGCGAGGACACGAGGCCGCCACCCCGACGGGCCCGGCGCCGACGGCCCCGACCGGTGCGCCGACACCCACCGGACACGGCAACGGGGTGCTCTTCGGAGACGGCGACCAGTCCCTGCGCTACCCGCGCGGCCTGCATGCCCCACCCCTCGGCGACGGCTCCTCGCCGACCTGGTCCCCGGACGGCCGCCGGATCGCCGTCCTCGCCGGCGGGATCCTCATCACCGACGCCTCCACCGGCAGGACGAGCCACCTGCCCTGCCCGAGCTGTCAGGAGATCGCGTGGTCTCCCGACGGGCGGACGTTCGCAGCCCCGGGCGTGGACGGGATGCCGCTGGGTCTCGTGGATGCCCTCTCCGGGCAGGTCACGCAGGTGCCGTTGGCGGGTGTGTCGAGCGTGAGGTCGGTGACCTGGGCGCCGGAGTCGGACCGGCTCGCGTTCCTGGTGACGTCGCCGCAGAGGGTGCAGGGTGCCTACACGGTGGGCCGGGACGGCGCTCACCTGCACCTCTTCTCCGACTACCCCACGAGCCTCGACCACGACCCCGGCGGACGCTCCGTGCTGCAAGCCGTCCGGTGGGCGCCGACGCGCGACCGGATCGCCGTTCTCAGCGCCACGCCCACGAGTCGCGGCGGTGTCGTCGGGGGGCCCTACCAGCTCGTCGCCCAGGACTACCGCTCGGACGGCTCGGGAGTGAACGTGCTGGCCACCGACGGGTACTGCGCGTGCGGGGGCTTCCAGCCGAACCTGGTCTGGTCTCCCGACGGCACCGGGCTCGCCATGTTCGCGGAACACGCTCGACCGCCCGTACGACGCATCGACGGCGACGGGCACGCGGTCCAGGTCCAGTACGTCGTCGGCAGCGGACCGCTGAGCTGGCAGCCGTTGCCGCGGGTCCCCTGACGATCCGGGCCTCGCGGAGCGTCGTACGCTCGAGGACATGAGGTTCGACCTGCCTCGCGGCGTGCCGCCGACGAACGCGCTGCTCACGCTGGGCGCGATCCCCGAGCACAGCCGCTACGTCGACCTCGACGACCACGAGCTGGTCGTGCACCTCGGGTGGGCCTTCCGGCTCCGGGTCCCGCGGGCGTCCGTGGTCGCGGCGCTCCCCGACCACGGACGGATCGGCGGGATCGGCGCCCACGGCTGGGGCGGCACCTGGCTGGTCAACACCACGTCGAAGGGGCTCGTCCGGCTCGAGCTCGACCCGCCCGGCCGCGCGACCGTGACCGTGGTCCCCGTGACCGTCCGGGTGCTGCGCGTGAGCCTGGCCGAGCCCGAGCCGTTCCTGGCCTCCGTGCGGACCGGGTCGCAGGCCTGAGCGTCGGGCGACCCGACGGTTTGCGAGGATGGCCGGATGACGCGACCGCCCGCGGAGCTCGAGCCCGACACCAAGGACTGGACCTGGGTGCTCGAGCGGCCGTGCGCGGAGTGCGGCTTCGACGCCGGCTCGGTCGAGCACCTCGACCTCCCCGCCGCGTTCCGGGCGAACGCCCGGGTCTGGCTCGCGCTCCTGGCGGACCCGGCTGTCGCCGAGCGCACGCGCCCGGACCGCTGGTCGACCCTGGAGTACGCCTGCCACGTGCACGACGTCCACCAGGTCTTCCACGACCGGGTCTCGTCGATGCTCACCGAGGAGACTCCCCACTTCCCGGACTGGAACCAGGACGAGTCGGCCGTCGAGGGGCGCTATGCGAGCCAGCTGCCGTCGATCGTCGGGCCGACGCTGGTCGCCGCGGCCTATGCCGTGGCCGACCTCTACGGGTCGGTGCCCACGCTGTCGTGGCACCGGCGCGGGGTGCGCTCCGACGGCAGTGACTTCACCGTCGAGTCCCTGGGCCGCTACCACCTGCACGACGTCGTCCACCACCTCCACGACGTGCGCGACCGAGCCACGGCTGCGACCGTCCGGGCCTACGACGGCGCAGCGGCGGAGTACCGCGACGGGACGGCCGACCTCCCCGACGCGGTCGCGGCGGCGATCGGTCGGTTCGCGGGAGTGCTGCCGCGGGGAGCCCGCGTCCTCGAGATCGGGAGCGGGCCGGGGCGTGACGCCGCCGCGCTCGAGGCCGCCGGTCTGCGGGTCCGTCGTACGGACGTGACACCGGCCTTCGTCGACCTGATGCGCGCCGACGGCGTCGACGCCGACGTGCTCGACCCGCTGCACGACGACCTGGCCGACCCGGCTGCGCCCGGCACGCCCTACGACGGGGTGTGGGCGAGCGCGTGCCTGCTCCACGTCTCGCGCGAGGACCTGCCCACGGTCCTCTCGCGCCTCGCCGACGCGACGCGCCCCGGTGGGCCGCTCTACGCGTCACTCAAGGAGGGCGACGGGGAGTCGTGGTCGGTCCACGGGCACGTGTCGTCGCCGCGCCGCTTCACCTACTGGCGCGAGGAGCCCCTGCGGGCCGCGCTCGAGGAGGCGGGCTGGCAGGTGGCCGCACGTCGGGTACGGCGACGGCAGGTTCGGCACCCGGTGGCTCGAGGTCCTGGCGACCCGACGGTGAGGCACACGGAGTTCTGGCGCCGGATGGACGCCGCGCTCGGGCCGGCGTACGCCCGGGCGTGGGCCGAGCAGTTCGTGCTCGGCGAGCTGGACGGGCGGACGGTCGCCGAGGCGCTCGCTGCGGGGGAGAGCCCGAAGGTGGTGTGGGCGGCGGTCTGGCAGGCGCTCCAGCTGCCGGCCTCGGACCGGTAGGGACTCAGAGCCGCTTCTGGAAGTCGCCGTACACCTGGGCGACCTCGAAGCCGAGGGCGACGTTGATCGCGACCATGTAGGTGTTGGTCTCGGCGTTGGTGGTCTCGATGAAGTGCTTGTCGGGGAAGCCTTCGGTCAGGGCACGCAGACAGGCGCACTTGACCGCCATCCCGAGCCGGTGGCCGCGGTGGTCGGGGTGCGACGAGCGTCCCCGACTGGTCGACGTGGTCGATGGCTGTCGTTGCTGACCGCGGCGACGGAGTAGCCCGCCACCTCTCCCGTCGCAGTCGAGGGCGTAGGCGCCGACTCGGGTCCGACCGGCCTCGCACGAGCTGACGTTCCTGGGCGGCCAGCTCGACGACCGTCTCCTGCCCGGCCTCGACGTCGAGCTCGCCCATGGGTGCCTCGACGGCGAGCAGGTTCTTCAAGGCGACGTAGGACTCGGCCAGCTCGTCGGGCACCGGGTCCGATGACCGTGCGGACGTCGTAGTCGCGGTGGTACGGCGCCGCCTCGGCGGCCAGGACGTCCAGGCGCGCGAGGTCGGCCGGGAGTGGGAGCCGTCGCTCGACCTCGGTGTTGGCGAGCGTGTAGCCGAGGCTCCGGGCGAAGCGGACGTTGCCGTTGTCGCGGTCCGCACCGATGCGACCCATCGCCTGGCACACGCTGTCGGCCGGCCGCGGCGACCGCTCGTGGGCGTGCTCGGCCAGCCGGGTCCCGATGCCGCGGCGCTGGTGCGACGGGGTCGACCCAGATCCACACCGTCGCGGTGTCGAGGTTGTCGGTCTGCGGCATGGTGACCAAGAGCTCGCCCACCATCCGGTGGTCGTCGAAGGCGCCGAACGCCCAGCCCGAGCGGCCGCCGTGCGGAGGCATCGAGGATGGCGATGCCGTCCTCACGGGAGTAGAGGGCCGCGTCGGGGTCCTCGGCCAGCTCGGCAGCGGCGTACACCTCCTGGAAGGCGTCCATGTCGGCGTCGTTGTGTGGGTCGAGGGGGCGGATCACGAGTGCGCTCACGCCGCTCACGGTGACGCGGCGGCGTGCTCCGACGCAACGGGATTGTCGGCGTGTCGGGGCGCTGGTCGAACACGTGTTCGGGTTAGATGGTGCTCTGCAGACGATCCGTTCCGGAGGTTCTCCACAGCCCGCACCGCACGTCCCGCGGGCTGTCGGTGGCCCGGTCTAGCGTCTGGCCCGACGACGAAGACCGAACCCTGCGAGACGGGACGACGGGTCCCGGAAGAGGATGGACAGACATGGCTGGTGGAGACCGCGAGAAGGCGCTGGACGTCGCACTCGCCCAGATCGAGAAGCAGTTCGGCAAGGGCTCGGTGATGCGCCTCGGTGACGAGACCCGCGCGCCGCTGGAGGTCATCCCGACCGGCTCGATCGCGCTCGACGTCGCGCTCGGCCTCGGCGGCCTGCCGCGGGGCCGGGTGGTGGAGATCTACGGCCCGGAGTCCTCGGGCAAGACGACCGTCGCCCTGCACTCGGTGGCCAACGCCCAGCGAGCCGGCGGCATCGTGGCGTTCATCGACGCCGAGCACGCGCTCGACCCCGACTACGCCAAGAACCTCGGCGTCGACACCGATGCCCTGCTCGTCAGCCAGCCCGACTCCGGCGAGCAGGCCCTCGAGATCGCCGACATGCTGATCCGTTCGGGTGCGCTCGACCTGATCGTGATCGACTCCGTCGCGGCCCTGGTGCCGCGCGCCGAGATCGAGGGCGAGATGGGTGACAGCCACGTCGGCCTGCAGGCCCGGCTGATGAGCCAGGCGCTGCGCAAGATGACCGGCGCGCTCAACAACTCCAACACCACGATGATCTTCATCAACCAGCTGCGCGAGAAGATCGGCGTGATGTTCGGCTCGCCCGAGACCACGACCGGTGGCCGGGCGCTGAAGTTCTACTCCTCGGTCCGGCTCGACGTGCGCCGCATCGAGACGCTCAAGGACGGCACCGACATGGTCGGCAACCGCACCCGCGTCAAGGTCGTGAAGAACAAGGTGGCGCCGCCGTTCAAGCAGGCCGAGTTCGACATCATGTACGGCAAGGGCATCAGCCGCGAGGGCGGTCTGATCGACGTGGGTGTCGAGGCGGGCATCGTGCGCAAGGCCGGCGCTTGGTACACCTACGAGGGCGACCAGCTCGGCCAGGGCAAGGAGAACTCCCGGTCCTTCCTCAAGGACAACCCCGACCTGGCCAACGAGATCGAGAAGCGGATCCTGGAGAAGCTCGGCGTCGGGCCGACCGTCGACGCCCCGGCCGAGCGACCTGTCCGACGAGCCGATCGGCGTCGATGACTTTTGATCCCGCAGCCGGCCGCGAGGAACGAGCGGGCGGCGTGGGCGGGATCAGGTCGAGCAAGCCCACCGCCGAGTCTGCGAGGCGGTGATGGGCGTGTCGAGACCCATGGGCGTTGACAGGTCTGACCGCGAGGAACGAGCGGGCGACGTGTCGAGCTCGCACCGCGCCGGCCACCGGGGGGTGGGCTGGCACGGTGACGTGGCCGCGGGGGTCGCCGCCTGGACGGGCGGCGCTCCCGCGGGGCCGCCGGTCGCTCCGCCACCCGATCCGGTGGCGGAGGGACCGGACGCCGACCCCGAGGCCGTCGCGCGCACGATCCTCCTCGACGCGCTGACCGGCCAGGCCCGCAGCCGCCGCGAGCTGCGCGACAGGCTGGCCAAGCGCGACGTCCCGCCCGAGCTCGCGGAGCGCCTGCTCGATCGCTTCACCGAGGTGGGGTTGATCGACGACGACGCCTTCGCCCGGGCCTGGGTGGAGAGCCGGCAGCGCAGCCGTGGGCTGGCCCGGCGTGCGCTGGCCCACGAGCTGCGGCGCAAGGGGGTCGATGACGAGACGGCCCGGGCCGCGCTCGACGACCTCGACCCCGCCGACGAGGAGGAGACGGCGCGCGCGCTGGTCCGCAAGAAGCTGCGCTCCCTGCGCGGTGTCGACACCACCACCGCGACCCGACGCCTGGCCGGTCTGCTGGCCCGCAAGGGCTACCCCGCCGGCCTGGCCTTCGCCGTCGTCCGCGACGAGCTCGGAGCCGTCGACGACGATCCGACATGATGGGCCCATGACCGTCGCTCATCTCCATCGCCTCCCCCCTGGTGCCGTCGACCTCGCCGCGATCCCGACCGACGCGACGCCGGGCTTCGACGGCGGCAAGACCAAGGGCAAGGCCGCCCTGTTCGCCCTGGGTGACGAGCTGGCCGACCTGCAGGAGAGGCTCTGGGCCGAGCGCACCACCGGCTCCGAGCGGCGCGTGCTGCTGGTGCTGCAGGGGATGGACACCTCCGGCAAGGGGGGAGTGCTCCGTCACACGGTCGGTCTGGTCGACCCGCAGGGCGTCAAGATCACCAGCTTCAAGGCGCCGACCGCCGAGGAGCGCAAGCACCGCTTCCTGTGGCGGGTCCGCAACGCGCTCCCGCACCCCGGCTACATCGGCGTCTTCGACCGCTCCCACTACGAGGACGTCCTGATCGTCCGGGTGCACGGGCTGGCCGAGCCCGCGACGATCGAGAGCCGCTACGACCAGATCAACGAGTTCGAGGCCGGGCTGGTGGCCGAGGGAGTCGTCATCGTCAAGTGCATGCTGCACGTCTCCGCACAGGAGCAGCGAGCGCGGCTGCTGGCCCGGCTCGACAACGAGGACAAGTACTGGAAGTTCAACCCCTCCGACATCGACGAGCGGGGCCGGTGGAGCGACTACCGGACGGCCTACGAGATCGCGCTCGAGCGCACCAACACCGAGGCCGCGCCCTGGTACGTCGTACCGGCCGACAAGAAGTGGTATCGCAACCTCGTCATCGGTGAGCTGCTGCTCGACGCGCTGCGGGGCCTGGCCCTGCGCTGGCCGGCGCCCGACTTCGACGTCGAGGAGCAGCGGCGACGGCTGCTCGACGAGGTGCCGCCCGCGTGATCGAGACCGTGGCGGTCACGCGCTACGTGACGCCGCTCCGCGAGGGCGGCAGCCTGCCCGGACTGGTCGAGGGCGACGACCTCGGCACCTATGTCTGCAAGTTCCACGGCGCGGGCCAGGGGGTGCGGGTGCTCGTCGCCGAGGTGATCGTGAGCGGGCTCGCCACCCGGCTGGGCCTGCACACACCGCGCCTGGTCGCCCTCGACCTCGACCTCGAGATCGCCCGCTACGAGGCCGACGAGGAGGTCCAGGACCTCCTCAACAAGAGCCCGGGCCTCAACCTCGGCATCGACTTCCTGCCCGGCGCGTTCGGCTACGAGGGCGAGGCGGCGACCGCGCCCGACACCGCCGCGCGCGTGCTCTGGCTCGACGCCTTCACCGCGAACGTCGACCGCACCTGGCGCAACCCCAACCTGCTGCTGTGGCACGAGCGGCCTGTGGGTGATCGACCACGGTGCCTCGCTCTACTTCCACCATGGCTGGTCGGGAGGCATCGGCGACCCGGCCCGGTTCGCGGCCCAGGCCTGGGAGGTCCGCGACCACGTGTTCGGTGCCCACGTCGACCGGCTGGGTGCGGTCGACACCGCCATCGAGCTGACCGAGGCCGACCTGGCTGCGGTCGTCGCCGAGGTGCCCGACGCCTGGCTCGAGCCGGTGCCCGGCGCAGACAGCGCCCGACGACCTGCGCGCGGCCTACGTGTCGTTCCTCTCCGCCCGGCTGGCGACGCGCGCCTGGCTGCCCGAGGCGAGCGCGGCATGAGCGCGGCCACCCTGCCCTACCAGTACGTCGTGCTCCGATGTGTGCCTCGCGTGGACCGCGAGGAGTTCCTCAACGTCGGCGTGGTCCTCTACTGCGAGGAGACCGCCTTCCTCGAGGCGGCCTGGCACGTCGACCGGGAGCGCCTGGCGGTCCTCGACCCACGCCTCGACCTCGACGCCGTGTGTGACGCCCTGGCCTTCGTCGAGGGCGTGTGTCGCGGCGACGAGCGCGTGGGTGCAGCCGCCGGCAAGCCCGCCGGCATCCGCTTCGGCTTCCTCAAGGCGCCTCGCAGCACGGTCCTCCAGACGAGTGCCGTCCACGGCGGCGTGACGACCGACCCGGCCCGCCAGCTGGAGCACCTGCTGGAGCGGCTCGTCGGCTAGACCGGGACCAGCTCGACCGCGCCGACGGCGTAGCGCGCCAGGATGGTGCGAGCCACGGCCTCGTGGACGCCCAGCGGCTCGGCGACGGCGACCGCGCCGGCCTCGAGGGCGAGCTCCTTGGCCCGGTCGGGCAGGAAGCCCGGGGCCAGGAACAGCGAGGCGACCGCGATGTGGCGACGGCCCTCCTGTCGGAACGCGCGGACGGCCTCACCGGTGGCCGGCGGTGCCGCGGAGGCGAACGCCGCGGTCACCGGCAGCTTGTGGTGGGAGCCCCAGAGCCGGGCGAGCCGCGCCACGGACTGGTTGGCGAGGGCGTCGCTCGAGCCGGCCGCGGCCAGCACGAGGGCGTCCAGCTCGCGCACCCGGGCGGTCCTGAGGGCCTCGCGCATCCGTACGTCGAGCACCTCGAGGAAGCAGGCCTCGAGGCCGAGGATCGACGTGGCACGCACCTGCATGCCGCTCGTGGCGAGCGTCCGCCTCGGCCACCGCGGCGGGCACGTCGACGTTCGCGTGGTGGGCGTCGGTCAGCAGCAGCGGCACGACCACGACCTCCTCGACGTGGGCGCGGGCGAGCTTGTCGACCACGGTGCCGAGCGTCGGCTTGGCGAGCTCGAGGAACGCCGTCTCGATGCGGAGGTCGGGGCGGAGCTTGCGTACCTCGGCGATCAGCGCCTTGATCGTCGTGGCGGAGCGTGGGTCACGGCTTCCGTGAGCCAGAGCCACCAGTGCAGGAGCGGCCATCAGAGCGGCCTCCTCTCGTTGTTCACCTTCGGTGTCGGGCAACCGACGACGCTGTCGATCTGGTGCTGGGTCGGGGTGGGGCGGGTCATCAGTGGATCCCGCACTCGGTCTTGGCAGTGCCGGCCCACCGACCGCTGCGGGGGTCGTCCCCCTGGGCGACGCGGCGGGTGCAGGGAGCGCAGCCGATGGACGGGTAGCCGTCGTAGACGAGCGGGTTCACGAGCACCCCGTGCTCGGTGACGTAGCGTTCGACGTCGTCGTCGCTCCAGCGCGCGAGCGGGGAGACCTTGACCTTGCCCTTGCGGGCGTCCCAGCCGACCACGGGTGCGATCACCCGGTGGTGGGTCTCGGCCCGGCGCAGTCCGGTCGCCCACGCGTCGTACGACTGGAGCGTCTCCTGCAGCGGCTGCACCTTGCGCAGCTGGCAGCACAGGTCGGGGTCGCGGAGGTAGAGCTCGGGGCCGTACGTCGCGTCCTGCTCGGCGACGGACTGGACGGGCGTGATCGGGATCAGGTTGACGTCCATGGTCGCGCCCACGGCGTCGGCGGTGCCGACGGTCTCCGCGAAGTGGTAGCCGGTGTCGAGGAACACGACGTCCACGCCGGGAGCCACCCGTGAGGCGACATGGGCGAGCACGGCGTCGCTCATCGACGAGGTGATGCAGAAGCGCTTGCCGAAGGTCGCGACGGCCCACTCCACGATGTCCTCGGCCGGTGCGAGCTCGAGCTCGGCGCCGACGTGGGACACCAGCTCGCGGAGCTCCTCGGGGCTACGGCCCTCGGTGTGGGTGCCCTTGAAGTTCCGGGCCAGGTTGGTGGTCACGGTGGTCATCGGGGCTCCGCCTTCGGCCGGACCAGGCCGAGCATCTTCACGGTGAAGGCACGCAGGCACCCGCGGCACTCCCAGGCGCCGTGCCCCTCCTCGGAGGGCCACAGGTCCTGCTCGCCGCAGTAGGGGCAGTGGAAGGGGACTGCGCGCTCGGTCATGGGGTCGCCGCCCCCACCAGCCGGGAGTCGACCCGGTCGAGACCCTCGCCGCGCAGCAGGCCCTCGTCGGCGCGCGCCACCCAGGTCGCGAACGACTCGTCGGCGCTGCGGTCGGCCAGGAAGTTGGTCACCACGGTCGTGATGTAGTCGTCGAGCCCGGCGCTGGTCACCTTGTGGGCGCGCAGCTTGCGGCCGAAGTTGGCCTGCAGCCCGGTCGCCCCGCCGAGGTGCACCTGGAAGCCCTCGACCTGACGGTCCCCGTCCATCACCAGCTGACCCTTCAGGCCGATGTCGGCGACCTGCGTGCGGGCGCACGCGTTCGGGCAGCCGTTCACGTTGACCGTGATCGGCACCTCGAGGTCGGGGAACCGGCGCTCCAGCTCGGCGACCAGGTCGCGGGCCCGGTTCTTGGTGTCGACGATCGCCAGCTTGCAGAACTCGATGCCGGTGCAGGCCATGGTGTTGCGCCGCCAGCCGGAGGGCCGGGCGGAGAGCCCGATCTCGTCCAGCCGGTCCACGAGGTCGTCGACGACCGACGGGTCGACGCCGACCAGCACGATCTTCTGGTACGGCGTGAGCCGGGCGCCGGCGACGCCGTACTCCTCGATCAGGTCGGCCAGGCGGACCAGCATCGTGCCGGACACCCGGCCGGCGGTCGGCGCGATCCCGACGTAGAGCAGGCCGTCGTGCTGCGGGTGGACGCCGACGTGGTCGCGGTGTCCGACCGGTGAGGCGGGGGAGTCGCAGGAGACCAGCGGGCGCCGGAGGTACTCGTTCTCCAGCACCTCGCGGAACTTCGCGACGCCCCAGTCGGCGACCAGGAACTTCAGCCGGGCCCGCGAGCGCAGCCGGCGGTAGCCGTAGTCGCGGAAGATCGAGGCCACGCCCTCCCAGACGTCGGCCACCTCGTCGACCGGGATCCAGACGCCCATCTTCTGGGCGAGCATCGGGTTGGTCGACAGGCCGCCACCGACCCAGAGGTCGAAGCCGGGGCCGTGCTCGGGGTGGACGGTGCCGACGAACGCCACGTCGTTGGTCTCGGGCGAGACGTCGTGGCTGGGGTGCCCGGTCAGGGCGGTCTTGAACTTGCGGGGCAGGTTGGAGAAGTCGGGGTTGCCGAGGTAGCGGCGCTGGATCTCCTGCAGGGCGCTGGTGCCGTCGATGATCTCGTCGGCCGCGACGCCGGCGACGGGTGAGCCGAGGAACGGTCGGGGCGAGTCGCCGCAGGCCTCGAGGGTGGAGAGGCCGGCGTCGTCGAGCCGCTGCCAGATCTCGGGCACGTCCTCGATGCGGATCCAGTGGTACTGGATGTTCTCGCGGTCGGTGACGTCGGCGGTGTCCCGCGCGAAGTCGACCCCGATCGTGCCGAGCGCGCGCACGGTCCGGTGCGACAGCAGGGCGCCGTCCGACCTGACCCGCATCATGAAGAACTCGTCGTCGAGCTCCTCCTCCTCGAGCATCGCGGTCTTGCCACCGTCGAAGCCGGGGGCGCGCTGGGTGTAGAGGCCCATCCAACGGAACCGGCCGCGCAGGTCGGCCGGGTCGATCGAGGCGAAGCCACGCCGCGAGTAGATGTGCAGGATCCGCTCGCGCACGTGGAGCGGGTCGTCGTCCTTCTTGGACTGCTCGTTCTTGTTCAGCGGCTCGGTGTACCCGAGGGCCCACTGCCCCTCACCGCGCTTGGGGCGCGGGATCTCGGTGCGGGTCGCCGGCGAGGCGGAGTAGCGCTGGTCAGACATGGGGGTCGGTCCTTGGCTGGTCCTGAGCCGAGAGCCGCGCGCGACGGTGGGCGCAGCGTCATCAGCGGGGAGGGGGGCGGCGGTCAGCGAGGCCAACAGATCATGCTGCGCGTACGACCGAGGTCCACGTGGCGGCGTACCACCAGGTGCGTCTCGTACGCGCGACTGATCATGCGGACCAGTCTCAGGGGGTGGACCCCCCTTCCACAAACTGAAATCCCATGATGTGGGACGGAGTACCAGGATGTGAGACACCCGAGCGCTGTGCCGAGGCCAGCACCGGCGAGTATGCCGCCGAGGGTGCGTGGCTTTGGTCCTAGGCTGCAGCCATGACCCAGCCTGCCTCCGCCGACACCCTGGCCAAGACCGCTGCGAGCGCGTACGACGCGGCGCTGGAGGTGATCGCCGCGGTCGAGCCGCGGATCGCCGACGCCACGCGCCAGGAGCTCGCCGACCAACGCGCGTCCCTCAAGCTGATCGCGAGCGAGAACTACGCCTCGCCGGCCGTGCTCCTCACCATGGGCACCTGGCTGTCCGACAAGTACGCCGAGGGCACGATCGGCCACCGTTTCTACGCCGGCTGCCAGAACGTCGACACGGTCGAGGCGGTCGCTGCCGAGCATGCCCGCGAGCTGTTCGGCACGCCGTACGCCTACGTGCAGCCGCACTCGGGCATCGACGCCAACCTGGTCGCCTTCTGGTCGATCCTGGCCCACCACGTCGAGACACCGGCGCTGGAGCGGCTCGGCGCGAAGAACGTCAACGAGCTGAGCGAGGCCGAGTGGGAGACGCTGCGCCACGAGTTCGGCAACCAGCGGCTGCTCGGCATGTCGCTCGACGCGGGCGGTCACCTGACCCACGGCTTCCGGCCCAACATCAGCGGCAAGATGTTCCACCAGCAGCAGTACGGCACCGATCCCGAGACCGGGTTGCTCGACTACGACGTGGTCCGGGCGAAGGCGAAGGAGTTCAAGCCGCTGGTGCTGATCGCCGGCTACTCGGCGTACCCGCGCCGCGTGAACTTCGCCAAGATGCGCGAGATCGCCGACGAGGTCGGCGCGACCCTGATGGTCGACATGGCGCACTTCGCGGGGCTGGTGGCCGGCAAGGTGTTCACCGGCGACGAGGACCCCGTGCCCCACGCGCAGATCACGACCACCACCACCCACAAGTCGCTGCGCGGGCCGCGCGGCGGGATGGTGCTGGCGCAGCAGGACTACGCCGCCGACGTCGACCGCGGCTGCCCGATGGTGCTCGGCGGGCCCCTCTCGCACGTGATGGCTGCCAAGGCCGTCGCTCTCGCCGAGGCCCGGCAGCCGTCGTTCCAGAGCTATGCGCAGGCGATCGCCGACAACGCGAAGTCGCTGGCCGAGGGGTTCTTGAAGCGCGGGGCCACGCTCGTCACCGGCGGCACCGACAACCACATCGTGCTGCTCGACGTCTCGTCGTTCGGGCTGACCGGCCGCCAGGCCGAGTCGGCGCTGCTCGATGCCGGCGTGGTCACCAACCGCAACTCCGTCCCGGCCGACCCCAACGGCGCGTGGTACACCTCCGGCATCCGCCTCGGTACGCCGGCGCTCACCACCCGCGGGTTCGGCGCCGACGACTTCGACCGTGTCGCCGACCTGATGGTCGACGTCCTCCGCAACACGCAGCCCGGCGCCACCAAGGCGGGCACGCCCTCGAAGGCGTCGTACGTGCTCGGCGACGGCGTCGCCGACCGCGTCAAGGCGGCCAGCGCCGAGATGCTCGACGCCCACCCCCTGTATCCCGGCCTCGATCTCGCCTGACGTTCGTAGCCGGGCGGAGGGCCTCCGCTGCGTCCATGGCGTCAGCGTGTCCCATCCGAGGGCGGCCGCCGGACGCTCTCCACAGGCGGGTAGCCCTACCCCCGCTGCATGAACATCCAGCGGTGACCCTCGAGGTCCTCGGTGCGGTAGAGCCGACCCGGGCCGTCCTCGATCTCGGACAGGGTCCGGGCTCCGGCGGCCACCGCGCGGGCGTAGTGGGCGTCGATGTCGTCGACGTAGACCAGCGCCCCGTCGACGACGTACGGCTCCGTCAGCCAGGCGTCCGCGGCCACGCAGTGCCGACGATGGGCGGTGGGGCTCTCGTAGGCAGGGTTGGTCGAGGCGACCATGATCACCCCGTCGCCGGCCCGGAGCTCCCCGTGCGCGACCCTCCCGTCGTCGTCGAGCCACCGAGCCCGTTCCTCGAAGCCGAAGGCTGCGACCAGCCAGTCCATGGCGGCCGGGCCGTCGGCGTAGGTGAGCATGGGGACGACGTCGTTCATCGGTGACCTCCCGAGTCAGATGACGGGTGTGGCTCGGTCCACGATGGTCCGCAGGTCGACGACCGACGAGGTGAGGGTGCCGTAGGTCCCGTCGTACGACGTGCCGAGCCGCGAGCCGCAGAACGCGTCGGAGACCTCCGGGGGAGCGAAGCGCACCAGCAGGGCCCCCTGCAGACAGGCCGCCATCCGGCCGGCCAGCCGGCGCGCCCCGACCTCGAGCGAGCCGGTGTCGCCGAGCAGCGTCAGTGTCTCCTCGAAGGCCCGGTCGAGGCGGGCGTCCCCGCCCCGGGCGTGCCCGACCTCGGTGATCCAGGCGTCCAGCACCTCCGGCTCGCGCGCCAGCGCCCGGAGCACGTCGAGGGCGTTGACGTTGCCCGACCCCTCCCACACCGAGTTCAGCGGCGCCTCGCGGTAGCGCAGCGGGAGCCCGGACTCCTCGACGTAGCCGTTGCCACCCAGGCACTCCAGCGCCTCGGCGACGAACCCGGGCGTGCGCTTGCACACCCAGAACTTGGCCAGCGGCAGTGCGATCCGGCGCAGGGCCGCCTCGTGCGGGTCGTCGACGGCGTCCACGGCGGCAGCGAGCCGGATGGCGAGCGCGGTGGCCGCCTCGGCCTCGACGGCGAGGTCGGCGACGACGTTCTGCATGAGCGGCTTGTCGGCCAGCAGCCCGCCGAACGCCGCGCGATGCGCGACGTGCCACGACGCCTCGTTGAGCGTGTGCCGCATGAGCGCGGTCGAGCCGAGGACGCAGTCGAGGCGCGTCGCGGCGACCATCTCGATGATCGTGCGCACCCCACGCCCCTCGTCACCGAGCCGCATCGCGATCGTGCCGTCCAGCTCGAGCTCGGCCGAGGCGTTGGCGCGGTTGCCGAGCTTGTCCTTGAGCCGGACGATGTCGAGCTGGTTGCGCGTGCCGTCGGGCAGGGCGCGCGGCACGACGAAGCACGACAGCCCGTCGGGGGCCTGCGCCAGCACCAGGAAGACGTCGTTCATCGGCGCCGAGGTGAACCACTTGTGCCCGTGCAGGGTGTACTCGCCCTCCACGCCCGTGGCCCGCGCCTCGGTCACGTTGGCACGGACGTCGGAGCCGCCCTGCTTCTCGGTCATGCCCATGCCGGCGAGCGCGCCGCGTTTGGCCGCGACCGGCCGGATCCCCGGGTCGTACGTCGTCGACGCCAGCGCCGGGACCCACTCCTTCGCGAGCCGCTCGTCGACCCGCAGCGCCGGCACCGCGGCGTAGGTCATCGAGATGGGGCAGCCGTGCGCGGGGTCGGTGTGGGACCAGGCCATGAAGCCGGCCGCCCGTCGTACGTGGGCGTGCTCGGCGCCGTCCGCCTGCTGCTCCCACGGCGCGGCCTGGAGGCCGTGGCCGACCGCGCGCTCCATCAGCCAGTGCCAGGACGGGTGGAAGACCACTTCGTCGATGCGGTGCCCGTAGCGGTCGTACGTCGTGAGCTCGGGCTCGTGCCGGTTGGCCAGGTAGCCGTGCTCCCGGGCCTCGGCGGTCCCGGCCGCGGCGCCGACCTCCAGGAGGTCGTCGACGGCCTCGGCGCCCGCGTGGCGCGTGACGGCCTCGACCAGGGCGGCGTCGGAGGTGACGACGTTGTGCCCGGCCAGGGGCGGCGCTTGGTTCGTGGCTGCCCGGTTCGCTGCAGTCATGTGGTTACCGTAGGCCCATGCCCGATGCTGAGCCGTCGCGCCCTGCGGCGGGTCCGGCCGACCAGGGCAAGACCGGCGTCACCTGGCCCGACTGGCTTCTGCGGGCCAAGGACACCTCCTGGCGCATCATCGTGTCGACGGTGGCCTCGTCGATGCGCTACCGGGTGACCGGGCTGGCGGCGGAGGCGGCGTTCTTCACCGTGCTGTCGGTGCCGCCCCTGATCTTCGCGCTGGCCGGCGCCATCGGCTACGTCACCCAGTCGTTCAGCCCCGACCAGGTCGACCAGGTCCGCAGCGCGATCCTCGACCTGGCCTCGCGCTTCCTGACCGACTCGGCGGTCGACCGGGTCATCCAGCCGACGATCGACGACGTCCTGAGGGGCGGGCGGTTCGACGTCATCTCGGTCGGGTTCGTGCTGGCCCTGTGGTCGGGTTCGCGAGCCATGCACGTCTTCGTCGACACCATCACGATCATGCACGGGCTCGGGGGCCACCGGGGGATCGTCAAGACGCGCGCGCTCTCCTTCTCCCTCTACCTGCTCGCGATCGTCACCGGGATCGTGGCGCTGCCGCTGGTCGTGGCCGGCCCGAGCCTGGTCCGCCAGGTGCTGCCCGCGCGGGCCGACTTCCTGGTCACCTTCTACTGGCCCACGGTCCTGGTGCTGTCGATCTGCTTCCTGGCGACGCTCTACCACGTCTCGATCCCGGTCCGGACCAAGTGGCGCTTCAACCTCCCCGGGGCGACGTTCGCGCTGGCGGTCTGGCTGCTCGGCAGCTTCCTGCTGCGCGAGTTCCTCACCGTCACCGCCGCTGACTCCCGCTCGATCTACGGTCCGCTGGCCGCTCCGATCGCGGTGCTGCTCTGGCTCTACATCCTGTCGATCGCGGTCCTCATCGGCGCGGCGCTCAACGCCGCCTTCGACACCGTCTTCCCCCAGCAGCGGACCGCGCACGCGCGGATGGAGCTCGTGCAACGGCTGCGGCCCCGTCGGGCGCGCGAGGCCGGCGACGACGAGCCCGTGGACTAGATTCGCGTCGTGCCGACCGACTCCGACCATCCCGCGCACGGGTCCGTCGTACTCCCCGAGCACGACCGGTCACCGTGGTGGGCCCTCGGGCGGCGGGTGCTGCTGGGGATCGCCATCCTCGCGTTCACGGTGGCCCTGGTCTACGTCGACCGCGACGGCTACCGCGACGCGAACGACCCACCTCTGCACCACATCGACCTGGTCGACTCGATCTACTACTCGACGGTGACCCTCAGCACGACGGGGTACGGCGACATCGCGCCGGTCTCGGCCGGCGCCCGCCTCACGAACGCGTTCGTCATCACCCCGCTCCGGATCGCCTTCCTGATCCTGCTGATCGGCACCACCCTGGAGGTGCTGGCCACCCAGGGTCGGCGCATGTTCCGCATCGCCCGTTGGAGGAGGACCATGAACGACCACGTCGTGATCGTCGGCTACGGCACCAAGGGCCGTAGCGCCGTCGAGACCCTCGTCAACAACGGGATCGACCGCGACCTGATCGTCGTCGTCGACAAGGGCAGCGCCGCGGTCTCGGAGGCGCACGCCGACGGGCTGGCGGTCGTCACCGGTGACGCGACCCGCTCCGAGGTCCTGCAGCGAGCCGGCGTCGCCGAGGCGCGCCAGGTCATCATCACCACCGACCGCGACGACTCCAACGTCCTGGCCACCCTGACCGTCCGCCAGCTCAACGCCGACGCGTGGATCGTCGCCTCGGTGCGCGAGCACGAGAACGCGCCCCTGATGAAGCAGTCGGGCGCCAGCTCGGTGATCACGTCCTCCGACGCGGTCGGCCGCCTGCTCGGGCTGTCGTCGCTGTCACCGACCCTGGGCACGGTGATGGAGGACCTGCTGACCTACGGCGAGGGGCTCGAGGTCGCCGAGCGCGAGCTGCTCGTCTCCGAGGTGGGCCAGCAGCCGCAGTCGCTGCCCGACCAGGTCATCTCGGTCGTCCGCGACGAGAACGTCTACCGCTACTTCGACCCTGTCGTCACCCAGCTCGCCCGGGGCGACCGGCTGATCGTCGTACGGCCGGCCAAGGAGCTGCCGTGGGCGCCCCGACCGGGCACGCACGGCGAGGAGACCGACGAGGACGCCTGAGCCGGCCCGACTGGGTCGTCAGCGGGTCGCCTCGTCGAGCGCCCGGCGGATCGTCTCGGCGGTCGCCTGCCGCCCGCTGTCGGCGGGGGGCGGGAACGCTCCGGTGGTGTCGGTGTTGTAGGGCCGGCCGTACGCCGGTGTGCCGACGTCGAAGCGCCAGCTCTCGGCGAGCGTGCCGGCGTCGTAGGCGTCGTACCCGAGGCTGTCGAGGAGCTCGACGACCACCCGCTTCGCCTCGGCGTCGTCGCCGGCGATCGGGAGGACGGAGCGCTCCGGGCTCCCGGAGGGGCGCTGCAGCGAGCCGAGGTGGAGGTAGTTGAGGTTGTTGAAGGCCTTCACGACGCGGCTGCCGGGAAGCTGTGACTGGACCAGCTCGCTGGTCGTGAGGGACTGGTCGTCCAGGACCGCGATCTGCCCGTCGCGCTGGGGGTAGTAGTTCGAGGTGTCGATGACGACCTTGTCGCGGAGCGACTCGGCCGGCACGCGGCCCACGTTCTTGAGCGGGATCGTGAGCACGACGAGGTCGGCGGCGGCCGCCTCGTCCGGGGTCGCGGCGCGGGCGTGGGGACCCAGCTCGTCCGCCAGGTCCTGGAGCGTCTCCGGACCGCGGCTGTTGCTCAGCACGACGTCGTGCCCTGCGTCGACCGCGAGCCTGGCCACGGTGCTGCCGATGTGTCCGCTGCCGATGAGTCCGATGGTGGTCATGGCGACCTGAACGGCCGCGGCAGCGCGTTCATTCCGGCGTCGCGCCGTCGTCGGGCGGCGAGCACCAGGTCCCGCACGCTGAGGACCTTGGTCCCTGATCGTCATCGGTCCGTCGGGGCCACCATCGAGATGACCGGTTCGGGCGCCTCAGCTGCTGGTGACCTCCCGCTGACGAGCTCGCCCGCCGGTCGACCGGTGCCCGCCCGGGCTCGCGCATGACAACCCCGGGCGGGCCCACTGGCGTCGTGGGCCCACCTCGGGGTCTGTCCGCGTCAGCTGGTGGGCAGCGGGACGGTGTCGGCCGGTGGCTCGGCCGGAGGCACGTCGCCCTCGTCGCCGGGAGCAGCGGGCGTGCCGACGGAGCGGCCGGCGCCGATCAGGACCTGGATCAGCGCGAGCAGCACGGCGACCAGCACGGTCGACCAGACGAGCCGCGACACGGAGACGTCCAGACCCCAGAGCAGCACGATCAGGCCCAGCACGCCGGCCACGATCCGCAGCCACACCGCGTTCGCGAGGGTCCAGCGGCCCACGCCGGCGACCGAGGTGTCGGCCAGCGACGACCCGACCGACTCCAGGCCGGAGGTCGTCGTCGTCCGAGCGGCCAGCCCGGTCTTCGTGCGGCCGGCGAACCAGCCGACCACGACCAGGATCAGGCCCAGCCACAGCATCACGCGCTGTCCCCGCTCCAGGTAGGAGAGCAGGGTGTCGTAGAAGACGTGGCTGGCCGGACCGAACACCGTGCCGGCGAGCTGGTTGATGAAGAGCTGCCGGCCGATCGAGAGGACCAGGGCCACCAGCAGTGCGTTGGCGGCGAGCAGGACGCCGATCACGACCGTCGTACGGGGCCGACGGCGAGACAGGATCAGCCCGCCGAGGTAGAGCAGCGCCACCACCACCAGCAGCCACCTGGCGACGGGGTTGCTGAAGGCGTAGATCGTCCGGACCTGCTTCAGCTGGTGCGACTCGAGCAGCACGATCTGCTGGTCCGCGGCGGGGATGGCAGGCGCGTGCTGGACGAAGGTGAGACCTCGGGCGACGAGCTGCTGCTTGACCTGGTCGACGACCGTGGAGAGGTCGAGGACGACCTCGCCCCCCTGCACGGACACGGCCCCTGAGGTGTCGCCCTTGAGCAGCCGGACGAGGGCCTCCTGGGCCCGGGTGTTCGCCGCCAGCCACAGCTGGCGGAACGCGTCGGAGGCGATGAAGTTCTGGACCTGGGTCTCGATCAGCCCGTTCACCGCCCCCGCCAAGGGGCCGATCAGGAGCTGGATCCTCGGCCGGTCCTTGCTCACGCCGGCGAACGCCTGGGTCAGGAGGGCCTGGACGTCGACCTGCTTCTCGATGGCGTCGGTGACCCTGGTGGCGATCGCCGTCTGCACCTCGGGCGAGTCCACCAGGGGCCCGACCGTCTGCACGTAGCGCTGCCCGTCGTTGAGGGTGCGCTGTCCCCAGTAGGCGAACGACGCGGGGACGGTGAGGGCGGCGGCGAGCACGAGACACACCACGGCCGCGATCGCTCTCCCTCGCGTGGACGGCTCAGCGGGGGGCGGGACGGCGGCGGCCTCAGCCATCGGATCTCCTCAAGTGGACGACGAACGGGGGGAGCAGGGTCAGCGTCGTCGGTCCCGCATCTCCGAGCCGTGCACGGTCAGGGCCAGGATGACGACGACGTCGAGCGCGATCATCATCAGCGACCAGAGGGGGTACGCCGCGAGGAAGCCGATGTTGACGATGGCGCTGAGCATCGCCAGGATCACGCCGACCGTCCTGGCCCAGATCTGCCCGGTGAACACGCAGAACCCGGCGGCCGCGACGATGATCCCGCCCAGCAGGTGGACCCAGCCCCACGTCGTGTAGTTGACGCTGACGACCAGGCCCGACGAGTGCACCGCGTAGTAGTTGTCCTTGAAGAGCGCGACCAGGCCCTGGATGGCGTGGAAGATCCCCAGCATGACCATGATGACGCCGGCGAAGGCGATCCACCCGGTCCAGGCCGAGAGGTCGGAGTCCCCGGTCTGAGACAGCGAGCGCTGCTCGCCGGGGTCCATGGACGACATGGGAGAAATGGACATCGTTCCCTCCTGAGGACGTGGTGCCGCCCAGCGTGGCCCGCGGAGTGATGCGTCTACATCACCCGCACAGGGTGACGGCCCTCCGGCGCACGAACGCGCCTCGCTCGGCCCGAGAACGAGGCGCGCTCACCCGGCATGGAGTCCGGGACGGTCGTCGGTGTGCGTGACACGTGGCGACGGCCGCCTCCTCATGGTCGCCCTCGACCCGGCGGGCCGTCCTCACCCTGGCGGGCGTGTTCGCGGCGTGGTGGCACTGGCGCGGGCCAGGGGAGCGGAGTAGGTTTCGCCGCATCAAGCGCCCCGCGCTCTCGCGGGGGCTTACGCAGTCCGCGGGGCGCACTCGGTCGCTCGGGTCTGTCGTGGTGGTGTCGGTAGGGTCCCGACCGTGCAGATCGTCGACCGCAGCAGCGCGCTGCGTGTCGATCCCGCCGACGTCGTCGACGTCCTCGTCTACGTCGTCGTCCTCAACCTCGCCATCGAGTACCTCCCGTCGGTGATCAGCGAGACCTTCACGCTGTCGTTGCTGACGGCGGCCCTGCTCAAGCTGGTGCTGGAGCTGGTCCTGCTGGTCAAGGGCCGCGTCGTCACCCGGTTCCGACAGGCGCGCTCGCGACGCGGGCGGACCGTGGCCGCCGCGGCCCTCTGGCTGGTGGCCGTGGGCAGCAAGCTCGCCGTGCTCGAGGTGGTCGACCTGGTGTTCGGCGACTCGGTCAGCCTCGGCGGATTCTTCTCGGTGACGCTCCTGGTCGTCGTCCTGCTGCTCGGCCGGCGGCTCGTACGGCGGCTGCTCTTCCCCGACCGTCCGAGTGAGGCGATCTGACGACGCCCGCCGAGGTATCGGGGGGTTCTCGACGGGCGTCGCGTCAGGTGCCTGCCTCTGCGCACACGCCGGGCAGGGCCGCCCGTCGCGTGGGACGGGGCGGGCGGCCCCAGACCTGCGAGGCATGGGGTTCTCGCCGGTCCGACGCCGGCGTGGGAGTGACCGGCGCCCGTTTCCGACGCTAGACGCTGGCCGCGTGGGTCTCGTCATCGAAATCGGCGAGGTGCCCGTGTGCACCGGGTCACCCTCGCGACCGCGAAGCCTGCCCGGGCCCCGGAAACACACCTTGGGGTGATCGACATCGGCCCCGGACGGTCGTAGATTCCAAGGTCCCGGACCCTCGGAGGGCCGTGGAACCCGACCACGTGATGGCAGGGAACTCGACCACGCGGACTCCGACGGGTCCGGGCCAACCTGCAGGCCGCGGCCAGCCCGGGGCTGCCCACGGAGGGGGTGCCCGCCGGCGATGGGGGTCGCCGACGGACACCGGTGAGAACTCCACGACAGGGATGCGTAGCGCTCCGCCTCGGACACTACGGCTGGCTGGACGCCGTAAACCTCACCAAAGTAAGTGACTTACCTGACAAAGATGGCGAGCGAAGCCTGGCGCCCACCCAGCCCCCACATGAGGGGATGCCCGCCGGCCGACTCACGACCTAGCGTGAAGGTATTCCGGACCCCCACCGGAATCGTGCCTCCTCGACCGCGCGAACGCACCATGTCGGGGAGGCACCCTCATCCGGTCCGGGTCGCCGTGCGGGGCGGCCGATCCCGGGCTCGAACCAGTGCCACGCGGCCCTCCCGGCCGGAGGCGGCTCAGCGATTGCCGCCGACGACTCTCGCGCACAACGGACACCGAGCGGCCGGCGGTTGGAGATCGAATCGCACGTCGGTGAATCGCCGCATGGCCTCGAGGGCGAAGCCGCAAGCGGTGGTCCGGGCACCGTCAAGGTAGGCGTGACACTTGCCCTCCGGTGCGGGGCTGTCGGAGCGCTTCTCCGCATGCGTCGCCACCCTGTAGTCGTTCACCGATCCATCGTCCCACTGCTGGCTCGCCGGCATCGGAGGATGGCGAAGCCCGCCGGGAACCTGGATCGCTCGGCCGGCCCGTCGTTCGAGTGCAGCGGACACGGGTGCGCCCCGCCGCGCTGTCTGCAGGAGCGGCGGGGCGCTGGCCGCGGACGGGGGATACGCGGCGGGTCTCGTGGGGACGATTCCCGCCCGAACGCCACTTCAAACCTCCGCGAGGCCTGACGAAGCCCGCCGGAGCTCTCGGCTGTCGGCGGGGCCGGCGCGGTTCGCTACGCGTCGTCGGACTCGTGCGTCGCGACGGATGCCCACCGGTGGCCCCCGTCGTCCCGCTCCAGGACGATCTCCCAGGTCTGGACGGCAGGGTGCTGGTCTGCGTAGTCGAGCCACCAGGCGACGGCTTCCGAATCCTTCTCGAACGTCCCGACCCTCCCCTCGAGGTCCGTGTCCGTGTGACGGATTCGATACACAGCCATGCCCCTGGACCCTACGCGCGTGGGGACACGACGAAGCCTCCCTGTTCGCGCTACGCACGCAGCCGGTGACGTCGCGGAGGCTTCACTCGAAGGGCCTGCCGGCGCCGCTGGGGCCTGGCTCAGCACGGCCACGGGTTGTCGGAGGATGACCGAGCGCGGAGTCCGGCTACCAGCTCGGCGCAGGTCCGTGCCTGGCCCCTTGTGCACGTCTCAGCGGCGCCAATGGCGGTCCATCCACCACGCCCAGCACGCAAGCGCGACCGTGGCCAGCGCAGCACCGAGGATGGACCACGCTTCCTTCGTCTCGGGGAACGTGACTACATCGTCGGGCCCGAGCATCGAGCCAGCGTCTCACGGCTGTTCGGGAGACGCCGCCCGGAGCCGGGTGCCCTTCGCGTGCCGTCGGCCCCGTGGGCGTTCGAGGAAGACCGTCGTCGGCGTCAGGTGCGGGGCGGGTCGGTGACGGCCGAGCCCGATCCCTCGAGGAAGAAGCCGACGAGGGCGTCGTGGCTCGCGAGCTCGCTCAGCGGTCTGGCCGCCCCGAAGTCTGTGTTCCAGAACGACCCGAGGCGAGGCGTCCAGGGCCCGACGTAGGCGTAGGGCTCGGGGAGGTCGCGGTCACCGGGAGAGACCCCGTAGTTGACCTCGTTCACCGTGACGGCGAGATCGAAGTGCTCGGGCCAGAGGACCGCCTCGGCCTCGGGGGCGAAGGCGCGCAGTGCGACGTCACCCCGGGCGAACGCATCGAGGACGACGTCCACCGCGTCGGCGTCGATCACGAGGTGATCGGCAGGACCGAGACCGGGGCCCCCGGAGTAGACGTCACGGAGCGGTCGCGCCTCCACGTCGGCCGCCCGAGCGAGATCGGCGAACGTGCCGCCCAGGGGGAGTCTGCCTGTCGCAGTGACCAGCTCGAGGTGGTCGACCCTGAGGTCGGGAGCGGTGACGGTCCCGAAGCCGCCCGGGGTCACCCGGAGACGGATGCTGTGACTCTCGGCGTACTGCGGCCCGGCGAGCACGAGCTCGGCGACCCCGTGCAGAGCAAGGCGAGTGCGCTCCAGCGCGTGGTTGTCCATGCGTTCTCTCCCCGGTTCGAAGGTGCTGTCGCCGTGTAACGCCGCAGCGGTGAATGGCACTGACCTGCTGAACGTCGTACGCGGACGCCTCTGGGATCCGTGTCACGAACCCGAGGAGGCGTTACGTGTCATCGCCGGACAGCACACCGCCCAGCGCGGCCACGGACGCGTGGCACGCAGTCAGCACGGTCGACGTCCCGGGAGAGGCGCGCGTGCGCAGCGTGACGGTCGATGGCCGGAGTCTTGCGCTGACCCGGTGCGGCGGGACCCTCGGCGCGCTGGACAACCACTGCCCCCACCAAGGCGGGCCGCTGGGGGAGGGATCGATCGAGAAGGGCCTGCTGAGGTGCCCCTGGCACGGGTACGACTACGACCCCCTCACCGGCCGGTCGCCGGGTGACTTCGGCGACACGGTCACGGCCTACGACATCGAGGAGCGCGACGACGGGGTGTACGTGCGGCTGCCGGACCGCGCACAGATCCACCGAACGGTGGCCGACGTGCTGGTCGAGACTCTCGTCGCACACGGAGTCGACCCGGGTCTTCGGGATGGTGGGCCACTCCAACCTCGGCTTCGCCGACGCGCTGCGGCGCGCCGAGGAGCGCGGTGAGCTGACGTTCATCGGGATCCGTCACGAGGGGGCCGCGGCGTTCGCCGCGAGCGCCTACGGGAAGCTGACCGGCCGTCCGGCCGCGTGCTTCGCGATCGCCGGGCCGGGCTCGACGAACCTGCTGACCGGCCTGTACGACGCCAAGCTGGACCAGTCCCCGGTGATTGCGATCTCCGGCCAGGTCCCATCGAAGGTGCTCGGCCGAGGCGCCTTCCAGGACCTCGACCTGTCGGCGGTCTTCAAGGACGTCGCCGATCAGCTCGACGACCGTGCAGGCGGGCAGCGACCACGCCGAGCTGGCCGCGCTCGCAGTGAAGCACGCGCGAGACGGCCGCGGCGTCGCCCACCTGGTGCTCCCCGACGAGGTCCAGGCCCTGCCGTCCGACGCCCCTGCGGCCCCGCCTCGGGGCCGGTACTCCGATCGGCCGATCCGACCCGGACGAAACCAGCCCTGGCCGCGGCCGCGGAGCTCCTCCGGGACGCCCGGCGCCCGGTGATCATCGTGGGGCACGGAGCCCGTGCAGCGAGAGGCCGAGGTCATCGAGCTGGCCGAGCGGCTGCACGCGCCCGTGCTGACCACGTTCAAGGCGAAGGGCCTGGTGCCCGACACCCACCCGCTGGGAGCGGGTGTCCTCGGCCGCAGCGGCACTCCGGTCGCCAGCTGGCTGATGAACGAGTCGGACCTGCTGATCGTGGTGGGCGCATCGTTCTCCAACCACACCGGCATCGCGCCGTACAAGCCGATCGTGCAGATCGACGACACCCCGACCGTCCATCGGCCGGTTCGATGCGGTGACCGCTCACGTCCTCGGTGACGCGACCACCGTGCTCGGAGCGCTGACCCGGGCCGTGGCAGATGCCCAGCCCGAGGACCAGACCGCCGACGTCGCAGAACGATGGGCGATCTGGCGCGCGGAGAAGGCCCGGCGCGCGGCGGACGACCGCGGCGCAGGGGTCTCGGCGGCCGCCGTGTTCGCAGCACTGTCCGACCACCTCCCGGCGGAAGCAGTCGTCACCGTCGACGTCGGCAACCACGCCTACTCCCTCGGTCGTTACCTGGAGTCCAAGGGCCAACCAGTGCTGATGTCGGGCTACCTCGGCTCGATCGGTTTCGGCTACCCGGCGGCGATCGGGGCCTGGGCGGCCGATCCGGACCGACCGGTCGTGGCCGTCACCGGGGACGGCGGGTTCGGACAGTACGCCGCCGAGCTCACGACGGCGGTGAAGTACGGCATCCCGATCAAGCACGTGCTGCTCAACAACAACGCCCTCGGCAAGATCAGCAAGGAACAGCTGGCCGCCGACTACCCGGTCTGGCACACGTCCCTGCACAACCCCGACTGGGCGGCGTACGCCGAGCTGTGCGGGGCCACCGGGATCGAGGTGACCAGCCGTCACCAGCTCGACGAGGCGATGGCCACCCTCTTCGCCTCCACCGGACCTGCGCTGCTCTGCGTCGAGCAGGACGCCGAGCTCCTCTGACCCACCCAAGGAGAGACCATGACCGACCGAACAGCGACACCCGACTCGACGTACGGCGCCGACCTCAAGGCCCTCTTCATCAACTGCACCCTGAAGAGGTCACCCGAGCCCAGCAACACCCAGGCGCTGGTGGACGCGAGCCGCCACATCATGGAGCAGCACGGTGTCCAGGTCGACGTCGTGCGTGCGATCGACCACGACATCGCCACGGGCGTCTGGCCCGACATGCGCGAGCACGGCTGGGACACCGACGACTGGCCCGAGATCTTCGAAAGGGTGAAGGCCGCCGACATCCTGGTGCTCGCGGGCCCGATCTGGCTGGGCGACAACAGCTCCATCATGAAGCAGGTGCACGAGCGGCTCTACGGCGGCTCGCACCTGCTCAACGACGCTGGTCAGTACCTCTACTACGGGCGGGTGGGTGGCTGCCTGATCACCGGCAACGAGGACGGCATCAAGCACTGTGCGCACAACGTGCTCTACACCCTGCAGCACATCGGCTACACGATCCCGCCCCAGGCAGATGCGGGGTGGATCGGCGAGGCCGGCCCGGGGCCGTCGTACCTCGACCCGGGGAGCGGTGGGCCGGAGAACGACTTCACCAACCGCAACACCACCTTCATGACCTGGAACCTGATCCACCTGGCCCGCCTCCTCAAGGACGCCGGCGGCATCCCTGTGTACGGCAACCAGCGATCGCAGTGGGATGCCGGCTGTCGCTTCGACTACGAGAACCCTGAGTACCGATGAGGGGCGGCGCCGGGTCGCGGGCGAAGGTCTGAGATGGCCGATCTCACGTGCCAGGAGCTCGTCGAGCTCGTCACGGACTATCTCGACGGCGCGCTGGACGAGCGCACGGCGGATCGGTTCGAGCAGCATGTCGCCGTGTGTCCAGGCTGCGACACCTACGTCCAGCAGATGAAGGAGACGGTGTCCCTGCTGGGGGAGATCCCCGTGGAGACGCTCTCCGACGAGGCGCAGGCAACCCTGCTCGACGCCTTCCGCGACTTCCCCCGCTAGTCGTCAGGCGGGCAGCCGCACCAGGAACCGGCACCCGGGTCGTGGTTGGCCACGGCGACCTGCCCGAGGTGGGCCTCGACGATGCCCTTGACGATCGCCAGGCCGAGGCCGGCTCCGGCTCCGCCGGCGACCGTCGGCGTGGTCCGGCGTCCGCGCCGGCTGCCCTGCCAGGCGACGTCGAAGACCCGCGCCATGTCGTCCTCGCTCAAGCCCGCCGCAGCCGTCGGTCACGGAGAGCTCGACGCCGTCGTGGACCGCGCGGCCCTCGACCTCGACGACGCCGTCGGCGGGGGTGTGCCGGATCGCGTTCATCAGCAGGTTGGAGACCACGCGCGAGAGCCCGGCGGGGTCCGCGGTGACGAGGACGCCCTCGTCGACGGCCCCGTCCAGCCGTACGCCGCGTGCCCGCGCCACCGAGTCGGCGCTCGCCAGCGCCTCGCTGACGACGTCGCCCAGCGCGACCGGCTGAGGGCTGAGCCGCATGCACGCCGGCATGGATCCGGGACAGCTCGAAGAGGTCGTCGACCATCCGCACCATCCGCTCGACCTCGGCCCGCATCTGGGCGTGGTAGCGCGCCGGGTCGTCGGCGAGCCCGTCCTCGAGGGCCTCGGTCATCGCACGGAGGCCCGCGAGCGGCGTGCGGAGGTCGTGGGAGACCCACGACACCAGCTCCCGTCGCGACCGCTCGAGGGCGACCTCGCGGTCCCGCGACTCGGCGAGCTTCGCGCTGGTACGTCGCAGCTCGGCTGACAGCTGCTCGAACTCCGCAGGACCCGTCGCGGTCGCCGCGGTGAACTCGCCGCTGTCGCCGAAGACCCGGGTCTGCTCCTGCAGGTCGCGCGACCAGCGGGCGAGCGCGGTGCCGACGGCGAGCGCGAAGAGCAGTGCCACGACCCCGGCCACGGTCGCCACCAGCGCGACCACCCCGAGGTCGTGGTGGGAGAGGAACATCGCGCGGGCGGTCGCGAGGGTGCCGGCCAGGACGGCCACGACGGCGACGATCGCGACGCCCACCGTCAGCCAGCGCACCGAGGAACGGCGTGCCGAGCCAGATCAGGGCACCGCCGACCAGCCGCGACCCCGCCGGACCAGGCGGCGGTGGTCCAGATGATGGTCAGCTGGTCGTGGGTCATGCCGCGGGCTCCCAGCGGTAGCCGACGCCCCAGACGGTGGCGAGGCGCACCGGGTGGGTGGGGTCGGCCTCGACCTTCTCGCGGAGGCGACGGACGTGCACCGTCACCGTCGACTGGTCGCCGAACGACCAGCCCCACACCTTCTGGAGCAGCTCGTCGCGCGAGAACGCCTGGCCGGGGTGGGAGAGGAAGAAGCGGAGCAGGTCGAACTCGCGGGCGGTCAGCGAGAGCCGTCGCCCGGCGAGGGTGGCGGTGTGCTCGGTCGAGTCGACGACCAGGTCGCCGTCGGTGACGGCGCCTCGGACCCCGCCGCCTGCGCGCTCTCCGGCTCGGCGCAGGACCGAGTCGACCCGGAGCACCAGCTCGCGCGGGCTGAACGGCTTGGTCACGTAGTCGTCGGCGCCGCGCTCCAGCCCGACCACCCGGTCGGTCTCCGAGCCGAGGGCGGTCAGCATGATCACCGGCAGGTCGTCGCCACGGGCCCGCAGCCGCTCGCAGACCTCGAGCCCGTCGATGCCCGGCAGCATCAGGTCGAGCACGACCAGGTCGGCAGGGTGGTCGCGCAGCAGCGCCAGCGCACCCTCGCCGTCGGCGGTCTCGTCGACCTCGTGCCCGGCTGCCCGGAGGTAGGTGACCACGACCTCGCGGACGGTCACGTCGTCATCGACGACCAGGACGCGTGTCATCGTCACCTCCTCGGGCCGGCGTACGCCGCCTCGTCGCCAGGGTGCCGACGACCACGCTCACGACGACCAGTGTGACCAACACCGACCAGCCGAGCCAGTAGGGCCGGTCGAGCAGGGTCGGGTTGTCGGCTCGCGCGCCGAAGCGGCCGAGCTCGGGGATGCCCACCAGCGTCACCGGCACCAGGACCACCAGCGCCACGACCCAGGGAGCGAGCCGGTCGTGGGGCACCAGCCGCACGGCGACCAGCGAGACGGCCAGCACCAGGACCGAGAAGACGCCGTCGTGCAGGACGACCCCGCCGACCAGCCAGACGAGGGTCGAGCGCGTGTTGGCCCAGCCGAGGTCGAGCAGCAGCCACACGCCGTACGCCGTCGCCAGCACGCCGACGCCCATGGCCGTCGACCGGAGCGCGCGCATCATGTCGTCACCTCCAGCCGGCCGACCCACTTGGTCTGCAGCACCCCGGGCCGGTCGGGCGCGATCAGCCGGCACGGGAAGCCGTGGTCGAGGGACAGCGGCTCGCCGTCGAGCGCCAGCGCCAGCAGCGTGTGGGGGTGGTCGGAGAAGTTGCCCGCCAGGGTGCTCAGGCGCTCGCCGCCGTGCTCCTGCAGGGACTCCACGAGCACCTCGCTCCCGGCGGGCGCGCCGACCCGGTCGAGCAGGTCGCGCACCGGTACGCCGGTCCACGTCGCGCCCGCGCTCCAGCCCTCGACGCAGGCGATGGGCAGGGAAGCGGTGGTCTGTGGCATGGCCCGGAGGTCGGCCAGGCTCAGCCGGGCGTGGCGGTCGCCGTACACCACCGTCAGCCGGTACGCCGGGCTGGTGGCGGCCGCGACGACTCCCGCGGGAGACCGCCGAGTGGTTGATCGGCACGCCCTGCGGGCCGTCCCCGGAACGGACGCCGAGGACCGACACCTTGCGCAGCCAGGGCACTGTCGCCCCGGCGGTGGCGAGCACCGCGACTCCCGTGGCGACCCACGTGGTCCGGAGCAGTCCGCGGCGCGACATCACGCCGGGGCCGTGCTCCATCGTGGTCCGGTCGAGGGCGGTGCTGTCGACGTCGCTGGCCAGGGCGGCTCGGATGATCGGGAGCTTCACCGCGATGTGGACGACCAGCGCGCCGATCGCGACCCAGGCGAGCGCGTAGTGGGTGGGGCGGAAGTTGAAGTGCCACGGGTACCACTGCGCGGCGTTCGCCAGCCCGGTGGCGAGCTGGAAGATCGCTGCCGCGACGAGCACTGCGATCGAGAGCCGCTCGAGGCCGTGCAGCACGAGGTCCCGGGCCTCCTTCGGCGGTCGGGCCAGCAGCTTCGGGAAGACGGTCCAGAGCTTGACCAGCAGAAGCGGCACTGCAGCCGTGCCCGCGACCACGTGCAGGCCCTGGGTGACGCGGTAGCCCCAGCTCGGGCTGGTCGGGAACGGCAACCACGGCGACGGCGTCTGGCCCCAGTGGCTGATCAGCCCGGTCACGAACGCCAGGCCGAAGCACACCCCGAGCCACAGTCCGATCCGGGCAGTCACCGCTGGGCTGCGGAGCCAGGAGGTGAAGTCACGCTCGTCGGGAACGGGAGGGCGGGTCTGCGTCGTCATGGCCTGGCCTCGACCACGCCCCAGCAACGGTCACCGTGACGGTGCTCGGTCGCGCGGCCCAGCCCCGCAGCGGTCGCTACTGCCTGGATGGCGTCGGCGCCGACCGTGGTCCACGGGAACTCGGTGCTCCGGCCGTGGGAGGTCTCGAGCATGACGTGGCGGGTGACCACGCCGGTGCCCCACGGGGCGACGTCGACCACGACGCGGCCGTCGGGCGTCAGCAGCTCGCGGGCACGCTCGAGCAGGGCGACCGGATCTCCGCCGATGCCGATGTTGCCGTCGGCCAGCAGGGCGGTCATCCAGCTGCCCTCGCCCGGCACCGGGTCGAAGACGCTGCGGCGCAGGGCGCTCACGCCGCGGGTGCGGGTCTGGCGGACGGCCTCGGGGACGACGTCGATGCCCAGGACCACGTGGCCGGCCAGGGCCAGCGCCTCGGTCATCCGGCCGGGCCCGCAGCCGATGTCGAGGGTCGGCCCCTGGCAGTGTGCGAGGAGCGCGAGGTCGGCGGCGCCGGCGTGAGCCAGCCAGTGGTGGGTCGGGAGCTGTTGCGGGGCCAGATCGCCCTCCCACACCGTGCAGGGATGACCTCGGAGCGCGTGCGTGTAGACGCTCGCCAAGGGGAGCGTGGTCATGCGCTCACCGCTCGCCAGGCCCTGAGGAAGTGGCCCCCGGTCAGCGCGCCGGCCACCTGAGCCGCCTCGTCGACGGTGTCGACGTCCGTGACCTGGTGCGCGACCCGGACGGTCTGGCCGGCCGAGGTCAGCGCCTCGAGGGTGCGCGCGAACGTGTCCGCGCGCGACATCGGTACGTCGGACAGCGCGGCGGCCGCGGACGGGTCGCTGAGGGCCAGCACCCACCAGCCGCCGTCGGCGGCGGGACCGAGCACCGCGTCCCCGTCGAAGGCGGCCTCCGCGATCGCGGACAGGTCGTTCGTGGTGAGCTGGGGAGTGTCCATCCCGACCTGGATCGTCGGGCCGGGGCCGGCCGCGTCCGCGTGGGCGTGGGCCAGGCGCCGCCCGAGCCCGTCGCCGCGTTGTGGGTGCACGATCCAGCCCTCGAGGCTGCGTCGCAGGGCATCCTCCCCGACTGCGCCGTCCAGGTCGCCGGCGAGCGCGAGGTGACACTCAGCGAACGCTGAGCGGCAGGCCGCGAGGGTGTCGAGGAGGGCGGCAGCGGCGAGCTCTGCGGCTGCCTGCATGCCGACGTCGGCCCCGAGCCGGGTCTTCACCCGGCCGGGCACCGGTGCCTTGGCCATGACCAGGGCTCTCACGACTCCGCCTGTGCCGACGACAGCACCCTCCAGAAGTCGCGTGCCGTCCGGGTCGTGCCCCGGAGGCTGCCGCTGACCTTCGAGACGGTGCCGGCGGCGCGCGGACGGTAGGAGACGTCGTGCTCCTCGAGGCGCCAGCCGGCGAGGGTGGCCTTGCGCAGCAGCTCGAGGGGGTAGCCGAAGCGGCGGTCGCGGAGGTCGAGGTCGAGCAGTGCCTGACGACGGCACACCCGCATCGGGGCGAGGTCGTGCACGGGGAAGCCGACGGTCCGGCGCAGCCACCACACGACCAGGGCGTTGCCGAGGCGTGCGTGCCACGGCCAGACCCCCGACGACACGGGGCGTCGCCGTCCGAGGGCCAGGTCGCACCGGCCAGCGGCGACCGCGGCCAGCAGGGGTGGCAGCTCGGCCGGGTCGAACGACCCGTCGCCGTCCATCACCGCCACGAACTCGGCGCGTGCGGCCTCGACGCCGGCGTGCACGGCGGCGCCGTAGCCCGAGTCGCGCCTCATGGACGACCCGGGCTCCGAGACGACGAGCAACCTCGGCGGTGTCGTCGTGCGACCCGTTGTCGACGACGATCACCGAGAAGCCCGGCGGCACCTCCGCGAGCAGCGCGGGCAGGGCCCCTGCCTCGTCGTGGCAGGGGAGTACCAGGTCGCAGACGGCCTCGATCTCCATGTCCGTCACGCTAGGAGTTCGGAGCGGCGTGCCGGAGCGGATGGCGCTTACGGAACCCTGACATCGACCACAGCACCGCTGCTGCCGAGGTCCGTCCCCCTAGCCTGGCCGCGTGCCAGCTGCCCGCTCCGACCGCGCTCCGTGGATCGGCCTCGGCGTCACACTCCTGCTGATCGCGGCGGCCGTCGCCGTCCCTCCGCTCACGCACTGGCAGGTCCACGCGAGCCTGCACCCGGTGCGGCCGTTCGCGCCGCTCGCGGGATACGTCGAGGCGCGGGTGGGGCCGGGGACGCCGGCGGCGGTGCTCATCGCGGCCGCTCGGCCTGTGGCGGGGCTTCGCGTGGCGCGGCGAGTCTGCCGTGGCGGGCCCTGCTCGTCACGACGTACGGAGCGACGGCGGCGTGGACGCTCTCGCTCGCGTTCGTCGACGGCCGAGCCGGCCTGACGGGCGAGATCGTCAACCACAACGAGTACCTGCCGACGGCCCGCAGGATCCACGATGTACCGGCGATGCTCCGCGGGTTCGTCGACCGGATCCCGGCCGGTGCCCCGGACAGCTGGGCGACCCACGTCGCCGGCCACCCGCCGGGGGCGCTGCTGCTCTTCGTGGGCCTGGTGAGCCTGGGTCTCGGTGGCGCCTTCGCGAGCGCGCTGACGATCACCCTCGTCGGCTGCACGACCCCGGTGGCCGTGCTCGTGACCCTCCGGTGCCTCGGGGCGCGAGGACGTCGCCAGGCGGGCCGCCCCCTTCCTGGTGCTGGCGCCGGCGGCGATCTGGGTCGCGGTCTCGGCGGACGGCGTGTTCGCGGCGATCGGCGGCCTGGGCCCTCGCCGCGCTGGCTGCAGCGGCCCGGTCCGACCCTCCGGCTCGCGTTCTGGGGCTGGGGCCTGCTGGGCGGCCTGCTGCTCGGCTGGTGCCTGCTGCTGTCCTACGGCCTGCTCCTGCTCGCCCCGCTCGCCGTCGCGGTCCTCCTCGTCGACCGGTTCGTGGCGCCCTCTCCCGGCGGTCGCAGTGGGCGCGGTCGTGCCGGTGCTGGTGTTCGCGGCTGCTGCGGTTTCCGGCTGTGGGAGGCGTACCCCGCCCTGCACGACCGCTACTGGGCGGGCATCGCCGCCGGTCGCCCGGCTTCGTACTGGTGCTGGGGCGACCTCGCCGCACTGGCCATCGCCGCCGGTCCGGCCCTGGGTGCCGGCCTCGGGCTCGATCGCGGCTGCCGGCCGGCGGTCACCGCGCGTCGTACGCCTGCTGGTCGGGGCGGCCGCGCTCGCGCTCGTGGCTGCGGACGCCTCCCAGATGAGCAAGGCCGAGGTGGAGCGGATCTGGCTGCCGTTCGTGCCCTGGCTGCTGCTCGCGACCGCTTGCCTCCCCCCGCGTTGGCGCCGGCCGATGCTCGGCGCTGCAGGTCGTCGTCGCACTGCTGGTGCAGCACCTCGTCCTCACCAACTGGTGAGTCGGCAGGTCGGAGCGGGTCGCGTCGCGAAGCGCGCCAGGCCCTCGCTCGGGGCGATGTCCGCTGCGAACCCCAGCTCGCGCCCGCGCCCGCTCCGGCGACGCGACGATGTGCCGCACGTCGCCGAGGCGGTACTCCCCGGTCACCATCGGCTCCGGGCCGTCGCCCGGCGACCAGCCGGGCGACCTCGAGGATGGAGACCGGTACGCCCGAGCAGACGTTGTACGCCGCGACCGAGCCCGGTTCGGCCGCCACCGTGGCGTCGAGCGCCAGCACGGTTGGCGCGGGCGACGTCGTCGACGTGCACGAAGTCACGCATCTGCCCACCGTCCTCGAAGACCTGCGGCGGCTCGCCGCGCTCCAGCGCCGAGCGGAACATCGCCGCCACCCCGCAGTACGGCGTGTCCCGCGGCATCCCGGGCCCGTAGACGTTGTGGTAGCGCAGGGCCGACCACGGTCCCGCCCGCCTGCCGGGCCCAGGCCGACGCGTAGTGCTCCTGCGCCACCTTGCTCGCGGCATAGCTGCTGCGGGGGTCGAGCCGCGCGTCCTCGCCGACCAGCTCCCAGGCGAGCGGCGCGCCGCAGACCGGGCACGGGTTCTCGAACCGGCCGCTCCGCAGGTCGGACTCGGAGCGCGGCCCCGGAGCCTGTGGTCCGTGGTCCGGACATCGGTAGCGACCCTCGCCGTACGCGACCATCGAGGACGCGAGCACCAACCGCGCGACGCCGGCGTCGTGCATCGCGGCGAGCAGAGCGGCGGTGCCGAGGTCGTTGTGGGAGGCGTACGACGGCAGGTCGGCGACGCGGACGCCGAGCCCGACCAGCGCAGCCTGGTGGCAGACCGTGTCGACGCCGTGCAGCAGATCGCTCCACGCGGCGGCGTCGCGGACGTCGAGCCGATGGGTGCCGTCGGGTGCCTCGACCGTGCCATGGGCGTCGGGCAGCATCAGGTCGACGCGCACGACCTCGTCACCGCGCGCGGTGAGGGCGCGGTCGATCGCCGAGCCGATGAAGCCGGCCGACCCGGTCAGCAGGACCTTCACGGGATCTCGTAGGTCAGTTCGAGGCCGTCGGCCCAGGTGTCGACAGCGCAGCCGGTGGGGTCGGGCAGGTCGGCCATCACGCCGGCCAGCATCGTCTTCAGTCGCTCGGTGTTCGCCGCGAACAGCGCGAAGACGTCCTGCTGCCGAACTGCTTCCTCCGCGCCGGCGCCGGCGTCCATGTCGGTGACCAGGGCGATCGTCGACAGGCACATCCGCAGCTCGCGGGCCAGCGCGGCCTCCGGTGCGCCGGTCATGTTGACCAGCGTCCACCCGCGGTCGGCGTAGTCGCGCGACTCGGCTCGGGTGGAGAAGCGCGGGCCGTCGATGACGACCATGGTCCCGCCGAGCCGGACGCCGTCGGGCCGGGCCAGTGCGCCGGACAGGCGTGGGCAGTACGGGTCGGCGAACGGCAGGTGGACCGCACCGCGCTCGACGAAGGTGCGCTCGCGGCCGGAGGTGCGGTCGACCAGCTGGTCGGGGACCACCAGGTCGCCCGGCGCGACCTCGTCGCGGAGGCCGCCCACCGCGCAGGGCGCCAGCACCTGCCGGACGCCGAGCGATCGAAGTGCCCAGAGGTTGGCGCGGTAGTTGATCCGGTGGGGCGGGTACTCGTGCCGGTGCCCGTGACGAGGCAGGAACGCGACCCGGCGGCCGGCGACCTCTCCGACCGAGACCGGTGCCGAGGGCTCGCCGTACGGCGTGGGCACCTCGACCTGCTCGGGGTCGTCGAGGAAGGAGTAGAAGCCGCTGCCGCCGATCACCGCGACGTCCGCTCGAGAGCTCACGGCCACCAACCTGCCACCGACGCCCAGCGGATCCCCTATCCGGGCGGCGACGTGTCAGGGAACGGTAAGACCTCGGGCCACGCCGCTCGCCCCGCTGTCAGTCGACCA
The DNA here is from genome assembly GCA_963797325.1 of uncultured Actinomycetota bacterium. Lineage (GTDB taxonomy): Bacteria > Actinomycetota > Actinomycetes > Propionibacteriales > Nocardioidaceae > Nocardioides. The sequence goes on along the minus strand of CAWCPG010000022.1, from coordinate 20,845 downwards.
GGAGCAGGCCGTGCTCGACGGCGAAGAGGCTCGCCGAGACCCGGTTGTCGGCGCCGGTCTTGGCGTAGATGTGCTCGGTGTGGTTGCGCACGGTCTTGGGAGACAGGGCGAGCCGGCCGGCGATCTCCTTGCTGGACATCCCGCGGGCGATCAGGCGGAGGATCTCCACCTCGCGGGGGGAGAGGCCAGACGGCCTGCTGTGGCGCCGCACGGCCGGATGCCCTGCGGCCGCGAGCACCGCCTCGACGACCTCGCCGTCGAGCCGCCCGCCTCGGGCCTCCGCGCGCAGACGCGACGACGCCGCGTCGGCGCTGAGGGCCGGCCGGTGGGGCCGCTGCTCGCGGAGAGTCCGATAGGCGTCGGCGACGGCCAGCACGCGCGCAGGGACCGACAGCGAACCGGCGGTGAGCCCGCGTGGGTAGCCGGAGCCATCGAGTCGTTCGCGATGCTGGACCGCGAGGGCACCCCATCGGGCGAGGGCCGGCGACTGGCTCAGGATCCGCTCGGTCAGGTAGGGGTAGAGCCGGATCCGCTCGCGTTCGCCTGCTCCCAGTGGCGCGGCCTTGTCCCAGATCGCGTTGGACACCCCCAGCCGGCCGACGTCGTGGAGGAGCGCGGCCCGGTACAGGGTGGTCACCTCGTCGTCGGTCATCCCGACCGACCTGCCCGCGGCCGAGGCCAGGTCGGCGACCGCGCGCGCATGTCCCAGCGTGTACGGCGACTTCAGGTCGACGAAGTCGGCCACCGCCCCGAGGGCCTCGTCCAGCTCGGCACCCCGTAGCGGCTTCGCCAGGACCGGTTCGGCGCCGATGACGGTCTCCCAGGTGCGCTCGGAGTCGTCGTCGGGGAACAACCCGGCGCCGCACTCTTCGAGCAGCCCGACCAGGTCAGGGTCGAACTGTCGCCCGGCGCGCTGGCGGGCCAGGGCCGCCGCGGCCTCGGCGCCGCCCGCCCGGTGGGCCACCTCCAGGTGTTCGGCGAGCTGCGTGATCCGCGCGGGCAACGGGATCCCGTCGCCGCGGAAGCGGCCCGGCCAACCCCGGCCGTCCCAGCGCTCGTACGACGACGCGACCGCATCCTGGACCGAGGCACCGAGGCCCAACGACGCGGCGAACCCGCTGGCAAGCCCGGCGTGACGGCTGATCATCGAGTCGACCTCCCGGTGGCCGCCGAAGGCGAACTCCATCGCGACCCGCAGCCGGTGCAACGGCGGGTGACCCGAGCCGATCAGCCGCAGCCCCGACAGCGCACCCTGGAGGCTGCGTGCGTCATGGCGGTACTTGGTCGCCCTCAACGCGATGTCGTCCCCGAACCACTTCGCCTGCTCGTGCGCGTCGGCATGGCAGCCCACGTTCACCAGCAGCGCGGCGTAGTAGAGCGTCGCCCGGAGGTCGTCGTCCAGGCCGAGCCGGTCGGCGATCCGCAGGGCGATGACGGTCTGCCGGAGCACGTGCTCCATCGGCTGGTCGAACCCGAGGTCGACGCCCAAGGAGAGCGCGGCGATGAGCTCCGCAAGACGGACCTCGGTGGGGTCCGAGGTGCCCGACGCTCCCGAGGACGGTGCCGGCGTGATCGCCACCAGCTCACCCCCACTCACCGTGCGGACAAGGCGATGCTACGCCGGTCCGGACGACTGCAGGCGGCGTTGGTTGCGCATGATCGTCTCGTCCACCTGCTTCATCTCCTCGGAGGGGCTGAACAGGATCAGACGGGTCCCCGGCTCATACACCGGGACGTGGTTCGGCGGCATGTAGAACACGTCCCCCGCGCCGACGACCTCCTCATGATCGGCGTACCGCACCAGCATCCGCCCTTCCGTGACGACGCCCCAGTGCGGGCACGGGCACACGTCGCCCGGCAGCCCCCGCAGCATCAGGGTCATGTCCACGTCCTCGATGACGTGCAGGAACGTGGCCGAGTAGCCGTCCAGCTCGGCCGTGCCCACTTCCACCGGGCCGTAGCCGATCCGCTCGACGGTGTCGGGTGCTGTCGTCGCCATTGCGTCCTCCTCAGGTCGGGCCACCGGACGTGCGTCCGGGACACCGTGACGCTACGAAGGACCGCGGACCCGTCGCGTGGGGCAGATGCCCCACCTTCGCTCCAGCGCGGCTTGGCGTGCGCAGCGGCGCCGGGGTCGTACCTGACGCACGGCTCCTCGCCGACCCCCGCCGAACAGCGCCAGCCAGGGTGGAACCTTCCCATGAGCAACCGGGTCACCACGTGTCAGCGCCGGTGTAACGGCTGGCCAGGTGCGGTGACTGACGATGAGGGGCACGCCCCGATCGACGTCCACGAGCCACGGAGAGGTCAGATGCCCACCCTTCCCGGACAAGAGACACTCGTCGCCGCCTGGCGTGCGCTCGCGCAGCTCTCCGACGGCGCACACGTCCAGCGTCGGGAGCGGGCGCTGACCGCGGTGTTCCCGGCCTGGGAGCCCTTGAACAACGCGATCCTGTGCGGGCCGGCCGGCGCCGGCGAGGCGGACGCGGCCGCTGTCGACCTCGCGGATGTCTTCGCCGCCGTGGGCGTGGAGGGCTGGGCGTTGTGGCTGCCGTCGCCCGTCGCCGATCTCGGATCGCCGCGCACGGTGTCCTCGGTGGCAGGGATGGTCGCGGACGTGTCGACTCTGGTCATGACCCGCCCCGTCGGCCCGGGACTGCCGTCGCACGCGGCCGTGGTCCGTACGTCGATCGATGTGGCGAGCCGCGCCACGGACGAGCCGGTGTCGACGCTCGCGGATCCCGACGGGGTTCCTGACCTGGATGCGTGGGTCCTGGTCCATGACGGAGAAGCCGTCGCCGGAGCGTGGAGCTATCTGCACGGGACCGACTGCGGCCTCTACGCGATCGGCACGGTTCCCGGGGTGCGACGTCGGGGGCTGGCCGGGGCACTGACCCGACACGTCCTCGCGGACGCGCATCGTCGCGGGGCTCGCACCGCCTCACTGCAGTCGACCCCGATGGGGGAGCCCCTCTACCGGTCGCTGGGATTCACCCCGGTGGGGCGGTACGAGGAGTGGGTGCCCGCCCGATCCTCACAGCGAGGAGCCTCATGACCGACATCCAGGGAACCGCCATCACCGTCTGGCCCACCCGCCTGCGCCCCGGTGCGCTGCGATGGGCCCGAGCCAGCGGCCGGTACGACGAGGCCGTCGCCTTCTACCGGGACCTCGTGGGGCTTCCCGTCGTCGAGGAGTTCACGTCCAGCTACGGCGAGGACGGAACGATCTTCGGCCTCCCTGACACTGTCGTGCAGATGGAGATCGTCCGGGCACAGCAGGGCCCGGCGTCGGTCGGAGACGTCGACCAGCTCGTGCTCTACCTGGACGACGGAGCCGCTGTCACTGTGGCGACGACCCCGCTGGTGGACGCCGGGCTCGTCCCGGACCCGAGACCACCGGCCTACTGGGAGGCGAACGGAGCGGTCATCTTCCGCGACCCCGACGGCCGCGCTGTCGTCTTCGCGCCCTGGGTGTACGGCCGCGTGCCGGATCCCGCCTCGGGTGACCAGCCCGTCGTTCGGATCGAGTGGTACGACGGCGATCGCGAGCTGCTCCGTGCCCTGTTCGAGGAGGCCGAGGACTCACCTGCCCAGCTCGACGCCTACCTGCACGAAGGCACCGTGCTGGTCGCCCGGCTCGGGAACGCGATCGTCGGGCATCTGCAGCTGGTCGACACCTCGACGGACGGGGTGGTCGAGCTGAAGAACATGTCCGTGGCAGCGGCGGCGCGGGGGACCGGGATCGGGCGTCAGCTCGTCGATCGCGCCGTCAGCGCACTGCGGGCCGAAGGCCACCGGCAGTTGGTGGTGGCGACGGCTGCGGCCGACGTGGGGAACCTTCGGTTCTACCAGCGATGTGGCTTCCGCTTCAGCCGCATCGAGCACGATGTGTTCGGCCCTGCCGCGGGATACGCGGACGGCCTCGTGATCGACGGGATCCCGCTGCGCGACCAGGTCTGGTTCGAGCGGTGCCTGTCTCCGTCGACAGAGGGAGCATGACCATGGAGCTGGTCGGCCTCTGGCGCTATCCGGTGAAGTCCCTGCAGGGCGAGGAGCTGGAGTCGGCCAGGGTGGAGGATGACGGACTGCTCGGCGACCGTCGCTGGGGGATCCGCGACCTGAGCACCGGTCGGATCCTGACTGGTCGTCGCCGACCCGAGCTGCTGGAGGCCGCCTCGTCGTACGACGGGGACCTGCCCGTGATCACCTTGCCCGACGGAGGCTGCGTCTCCGGGCCGGGGAAGCGCACCGACCGCCTCCTGTCCGAATGGCTGGGGAGCCCCGTCTCGTTGGTGGCCTCGTTGCCGGCGTCCCCGGCCGAGCGGAGTTCTTCGCCGACGCGACCGACGACACCAGCCGAGCGATCGAGTGGACGATGCCCGAGCAGCGCTACGTCGATGCCGCCCCCCTCCTGGTGCTCACGACGGCCTCGCTCCGCGCCGGCGCGGCACTCCATCCGGACGGTGTCTGGGACCCACGGCGCTTCCGCCCCAACCTGCTGATCGACGTGGACCATGAGGGTTGGGTGGAGGACCGGTGGATCGGGGAGCCACTCGTCGTGGGGGACGCGACTCTGTCCGCCATCGAGCAGTGCATCCGCTGCACGATGGTCACCCGGCCCCAGCCCGGGCTGGGAGCCGACGTCGACCTTTTCCGCACCCTGGCGCGCCATCACGCCGCCCGGTTCGGGGTCTGGACCGAGGTGCTCGTCGCCGGGGAGCTCCGCGTCGGGGATCCAGCGTCCGTGGACCTCCCACCTGTCCCACCACCCGAGGAACACGCATGAGCAGGTCAGTCCCCACGCATGTGACCGGAACACCACGGGTGGCGACGGCGACCGACCGCCCCATCGTGACGCGGATCCTCGTCGAGGCGTTCCAGGACGACCCGATGTGGGGGCCATGGGCATTCCCCGACCCTCACGCCCGCCGCCGCGGGCGTGAAGCCGTCTTCACCGTGCTGGTCGAGGGCGCCATGAGATACCCGTGGGTGTGGCTGACGACCGACCATGCAGCCGCCGCGGTCTGGATCCCGCCCGGGGAGACCGAGCTGTCGCCGGCTCAGGAACGCCGGATCGACTCCATCCTCCGCGACTCTCTCGGCGCCGACGTCGATGCGGTGCTCGATGCCTTCGAGAGGTTCGAACAGGCGCGGCCCGAGGAGCCGCACTTCTACCTCACGCTGCTGGGCACAGACCCGGCCCACCACGGCCGCCGCATCGGCCAGGGTCTGCTGTCGGCGAACCTCGGCCAGGTCGACGCCCGCGGTGCGCCGGCGTACCTCGAGGCTGCCGACGAGCTCGTGGCCCTGTACGAGCGCTTCGGGTTCCGTTCGCTCAGCCGCTTCGCCCTCCCCGACGGACCGACCGTGAACGGGATGTGGAGGGAGCCTCGGAACACGAAACCCGGCTGAGTCCTTGGGAAGCTCACCGACCGACCGTGCCTCGTCCCACCACCGGGGCATGGCGGGTCACCGACCGGATCGGTACCTTCGGCGCATGGGGGACACCCTCGAGGCGACGGAGCGTGCTGACGACGCCGCCCTCGTCGAGCGGCTACGAGCCGGCGACGAGGAGACGTTTGCCGCGCTGGTGGACGGATGGTCCGGATGGATGCTGCGGCTGGCGCGGCAGTTCGTCCCGACGTCCAGCGTGGCGGAAGAGGTCGTCCAGGAGACCTGGCTCGCCGTCGTGGAGGGTCTTGACCGGTTCCGTGCCGAGGCGTCCTTGCGCACCTGGGTCTACCGGATCCTGGTCAACCAGGCGAAGCGGCGCGGCATCCGCGAGCGCCGCTCCGTCCCGTTCGCCAGCCTGGCGCCCGAGGACGAGGGTCCGACCGTTGACCCCGCACGTTTCCAACGTGCGGGGGACCCGCACCCGGGAGGCTGGCACGAGTTCCCGGAGGAGTGGCCGGAGCAGGTCGCCTTGACGCACGAGGTGCGCGAGGTGGTCACCGTCGCCCTGGCGGAGCTGCCGCCCCGCCAGCGGGTCGTCGTCGCGCTGCGAGACCTTGACGGCCACTCGTCCGACGAGGTCTGCGACCTGCTCGACATCTCGGCCGGCAACCAGCGGGTCCTGCTGCACCGCGGTCGGGCGGTGGTGCGCGCTCATCTCGAGCGTTACTTCGCGGATGCTCCCTCTCGGAGCGAGGTGTCGCCATGACGTGCGAGGAGCTGGTCGAGCTCGTGACGGCCTACCTGGAGGGGACCCTCTCGGTGGACGATCGCGCGGCCTTCGACGAGCACCTGGCGCTCTGCCCCGGCTGCGACCGCTATCTCGTGCAGTTCCGGGCGACCATCGACCTGCTCGGCGAGCTGCCCGAGGAGTCGATCTCCGCGCCGGCGCGCGAGCGGCTCCTCGACGCCTTCGCGCACTGGCGCAGCGCGGGCCCCGACGCGACGTAACGCTCCACCGGGCCCTCGGGTGGCTTCCCGAGCGCGCCCGGGCCCCGGCGGGCGCGAAGGTCCTCCAGGCAGCTATCCCTTCACGTACGCGAACGTCTCGACGACCTTGCCGTCTCGCACTCGCACCACATCGACGCCTCGCACATGCCCATCGGTCCAGGCGTAGCGCCAACGGACCAACGCCCGGTCGCCGATGGTCAGGATCTCCTCCATCTCGAACTGTGCCTGCGGCGACTGGGTGAAGAACTCCTGGCAGGCTGCCACCACCGCCGCCCGCCCCACGTGCCGGGTGCCATCGGGTGGGTCGGTCGTCTCGAAGACGCACTCCTCATGAACCAGTTCCGCCAACGCATCGATGTCGTGACTGTTCAGCGCGTCATGGAAGCGCTGGATCGCGTCGCGTGTCCCGTCGCTCATGGGCACCCCCTCCTCTGCCTCATGGTGCCGCGCCGGTCGTCCGTGCGCCAGCCTCGGCGTCCTTCCACGGGATGGTGGCCAGATCACCGGGATCTGCCCTTCTCGCCGAGCGTTCCGCCGGCCGAGCCTGGACCACGTGGGGATACGCGTTCTTCAGGTGAATGGGAAAGCGCCTGTGAACTGCTCGTTTGCTGGTGGGCGATACTGGGTTTGAACCAGTGACCTCTTCCGTGTCAAGGAAGCGCGCTACCGCTGCGCCAATCGCCCTCAGGATCGGGTGGTGCTGCGAGGTGGGTACGGGATTTGAACCCGTGTACACGGATTTGCAGTCCGTTGCCTCGCCTCTCGGCCAACCCACCGCTGGATGGGCTCGAGACCCGCTCCGAGCGGACGACGAGGCTCGAACTCGCGACCTCAACCTTGGCAAGGTTGCGCTCTACCAACTGAGCTACGTCCGCTTGCTTCTCCGCACCCGAAGGCGCTCCCGGAGACGCGAAGAGAACCATAGCCGATGCCCTCGGGACCACCAATTCGGGTCGAGGGCCGGTAGTTTCCCCTCGTGCAGACCCCTGTCGCGCGGCTCGTGACCGTCGGTCTGGCCGGCGTTCTGGCGCTGACGGTGTCGACGGCGGACGCCGCCGGAGCGGGGAGGGAGGCCCGGGTCACCACCGGCCCGGGCCGGTCGCTCGCGGTCGAGGGCTACGTCCTCGGCTGGGGCGGCGGGCGCTCCGCCTACCTCGACGACGCCCGCTCCGTCGACGTCGCCGGAGTCGACGGGGTCGAGCTCACCGCGGACGCCGACGGCGTCACCGCCGTGCCCGGCGCCGCCCCTCCCGTGCTCCGCGCGGCGCACCGCCACGGCGACGCCGCCGAGCTGCTGGTGAGCAACTACTCCGACGCCCTCGGCGACTTCGACCCGGCCCTCGCCCATCGCCTGCTCTCCTCGCCCGTGCGCCGTCGGCACGTGGCCGCCGACCTCGCGCGCGTCGTACGACGGCAGGGGTGGGACGGCATCCAGGTCGACCTGGAGTCGCTGGCGGCGCACGACCGGGCCGGGCTCAGTGCCTTCGTGCAGGTCCTGCGCGCCGCACTGCCACGCCGGGCCTCCGTCTCGATGGCGGTGATGGCCGAGACGTCGCGCGCGGCGTACCGCCGGCACGGCTACGGCTTCGCGGGCCTCGACACCGTCGACCGCTTCGTGCTGATGGCCTACGACCAGCACGGCCCCGGCTGGAGCGGCCCGGGGCCGGTCGGCGCGCTGCCGTGGGCCCGCCGGACCGCGCGTCCCCTGATCGCGGCCGTCGGTCCGGGCCGGGTCGACCTCGGCATCGCCGGCTACGGCTATCTGTGGACCTCCGCCGATGCCGGCCGCACGGTGTCGGACCGGAGAGCGCGGCACCTGGCCGGCGCCCGGGCCGCCTGGCACGCGCATGTCGGTGAGTGGAGCGCTCCGGTCGGGCGCGGGACCCTCTGGTGGTCGGACGGTCGTTCCTACCGGCGCCGCGTCGCGCTCGCCCGAGACCTCGGTGTGCACGGGGTCGCGGTGTGGCAGCTGGGAAGTGCGGACCCGCTGCGCGGCTAGGGTCGGACGATGCGTACCTGGGTGAACGGCCGGCTCCTCACCGACCCCGAGGCACCGGTGGTGGGTGCCCGCGACCACGGGCTCACCGTGGGTGACGGCGTCTTCGAGGTGCTCAAGATCGTCGACGGGCAGCCCTTCGCCCTCGATCTCCACCTGGCCCGGCTGGCGCGCTCCGCAGCCGGCCTCGGACTTCCGGACGTCGACGAGGCGGCCGTACGCCGTGGGGTCGCCGCGGTCCTCGAGGGCGAGCCGCTGACGCTCGGCCGGGTGCGGATCACCTGCACCGGGGGGCTCTCGCCCCTCGGCTCCGACCGAGGCGACGGCCCGCCGTCGCTGGTCGTCGTCGCGGCCCCGATGGACCCCTGGCCCGACACCACGGCGGTCGTCACCGTGCCCTGGCCGCGCAACGAGCGCGGAGCGCTCGCCGGGCTCAAGACGACGTCGTACGGCGAGAACGTGCGTGCCCTCGCCCACGCTCGGGCACGCGGTGCCAGCGAGGCGGTCTTCGCCAACCTCCAGGGGCAGCTGTGCGAGGGCACCGGGACCAACGTCTTCTACGTCGTCGACGGCGAGCTGCGGACCCCGACGCTGGCGGCCGGGTGTCTGGCCGGCATCACCCGACACCTCGTCCTCGAGTGGTACGGCGCGCGCGAGGTCGACGAGCCGATCGAGGTCCTGGGCGACGCGACCGAGGCGTTCCTGGCCTCCACGACCCGTGACGTCCAGGCGATCGCGCGCTGGGACGACCGCGACCTCCACGCCCCCGGCCCGGTCACCACCGAGGTCGCGAAGGTGTGGCAGGAGCACGAGCCGGAGCTGCTCGGCCGCTGACCCGCGGATGTGGTCGGCCGCGGACCGTGCGCTAAAGTCTCGGTCCGCAGTCACGAGAGCTCCACACGCGCTCTCACGGGGCGATTGGCGCAGTGGTAGCGCGCTTCGTTCACACCGAAGAGGTCACTGGTTCGAACCCAGTATCGCCCACCCGAGGTTGCGCCGGCGACGAGGTTGCGTCTACCGTCGTGCGGTAGCGCGGCTCTGCCGTCGTACCGAAGAGGTCACTGGTTCGAATCCGGTATCGCCCACCCGAGGTTGCACTGGCGGGCGGTGGGGCTCCGGAGTCGCACAGACCTCATGCGCCGCCACCACACTCGGGTCCGATCCGTAGTCCTGTCGGACTAAGGGCCGAGACCCGGCCACCCGATGTGGCAGGGAGGCGCGAACCGCCACTGTGTACGTGGCAGCAAGACTCTCGAGGGAAACGGGGACTCCGTGTTCGACTACGTACGCATCATGCTCAACGCCCGCCTGGCCAAGATGGACGAGCGCGGCGCCTCGGCCGTCGAGTACGGCCTGTTGATCGCCGGCATCGCCGCGCTGATCGTGGTGGTCGTCTTCGCCTTCGGCGGCGTCATCAAGAACATCTTCCAGAAGACGTGCAACAGCGTCGGCAAGAGCGGCGGCGGCAGCTGCTGACGCTGCCCCTCCAGCACCAGCGCTAGCCGGAGGTCTTCTCCAGCGGGATCTCGACGTGGATCCGCGTCGGGACGTGGCCCTTCCACCGGGCACCGGTGGAGGTGGCCTCCCACCCGTCGGGCAACGAGGTCGACGTGTAGCCGGCCGGGAAGGTCACCGACACCGCCAGGCCCTCGGGGTAGACCAGGTCCTGGGGGTCGACGTCGAGGACGTAGGTCAGGCCCCCGTCGGGGCCCTTCACCGCCGCCGACGGGACGGTGTAGTTCGCGTCGAGCCGGGCGCTCTCCCCGGAGTTCAGCAGCACCGAGCGGGCGAACATCTTGCGGTTGAGGATCCCCCTGGCACGGGTGTGCCGCACGTACGGCGAGAACGCGGTGCCGTCGATCGACATCGGCCCGAGCTCGGCGGCGCGGGGGAGGAACACCCCGACCAGGGCGCCGAGGTAGCGGGTGTCGTAGCCGATCCCAGGGTCCGGTGTCGGCAGCGTGTAGGCGGGAGCGCCGTTCCTGACGTCCACCCGCAGGTGCACGGCCGCACTGCCGTCGGCGTGCAGGTGCACGGTGGACGCGACCGCGCGACGCTGCCAGTAGTCGACCTTGCTGCCGTTGAGGTTCTGCGTGAAGACGCCGATGTAGTCGTGATCGGCCCGCGCCAGGTCGCCCGACAGCCCCACCTGCGCGAAGGGGCGCTGGATGCTGCGCTGCCGGAAGTAGGTGAAGAAGTGGCGGCCGTCGGCGGAGTCGACGAGCGCGGTGAGCTTGTCGGCCATCCGGCCGCCCTCGAAGAACTTCTGCCGGAAGGCGGGGATCAGCTCGGCGTTGAGCTGGTGGCGGACCTGGACGGACGCGAAGTCGCCGTAGCTCCCGGCCAGGGTGTGCACCAGGTTGTCGGCCGTGATCGTGCCGAAGTGGGGGAGCTCGACCGGCCCCGTGACCCGGAAGACGTCCGCCAGCGCCTGGAGGTCGAGCCCGAACACGCCGTCCAGCTTCGTCCCGGGGTACGTCGCCTCGTAGCCGCGGAGCAGCTCCTCGCTCGAGACCGTCCACCAGGGGGAGAAGGTGGAGCTGGTGACCCGGAGCGGGCCTCCGCGGTGGAAGGGGTTTCCGGGCACCGGTCGCCAGCGCTGCTTGCTGCCCTGCGCCCGCGAGGTCGTCGACGTTGACGCTCTTGCCGAAGGTCACCCGGCCGTGGTCGAAGCGCATCGTGGTGAACGACAGCGCCCCGCCCCCGGAGTAGCGCAGCTCGGCGGGGTTCAGCATCGCGATCAGGTAGGTGCGCGGGCCGTCGGCGCCGACGATCGAGGGCAGCGTGGTCACGAGCGGGCCGGCCTTGGCATAGCCGTCGTGCACTGGCTGGAGGTAGCTGAGGGCGGAGTCCTTGGCGCGCGTCGCGGCGCCGCCCACGATCGGCGTACGTGCCCTGGACGGCGTCGACGTCCGCCATGGCCCGGTCGAGGTGGTCGCCGATCTGGCCGACGCGGTCGACGACCGTCCGGAGGACCTTCAGGTCGATCGCCTGACCGTTCACCAGGTGGGAGTCGTGGCCCGACACCATCGGGTAGACCTCGGCGCCGAGCTCCGCGACCGTGGTGGTCTCGGCCAGCGCGTCCACGAGGTGGCGCTCGTCGTCCACGGCGCCACCGGCCACCGGTACGACGGACCAGACGTCGGAGCCGAACCCGTGGGCGGACGCGTGGGCGGCGTCGACGTGGCCGCGCGCTGCTGCGATGGAGGAGCGGGCCTGGGCGAGATGCTGCTGGGAGAGCTGGGTCTTGGCCAGTCTCAGGTCTGCCTGGGCGGCGTCCGCCTCGTGCTTGGCGTCCAGGAGCGGGCGGGCGAGCACGGCGAGGACGACTCCGGCGGTGACCACCACGAGTGCGAGCACCGCGATGATCCGCCCGCGCCGACGACGGCGACGTGGCCCCCGGTCGTCGTCCCCCACGTCCTGCGGCGTCGCCTGCTGTCGCTCTTCTCGCAGGTGCACGGCACGAGTAAACAGGGTGAGCCCTGATCGCGGGCCAATATCGGGGCGAAGCCTGCCCCGTCCTCTCGATAGCATCGGCGCATCCCACCGTCGTCCTCGCCAGGAGCAGTCGTGTCCGACCTGAAGATCGTCCTCACCCACGCCGACGCGCGTGAGGAGCGGACGGTGACGGCCGGCACCAGGGCCTGGGAGCTGTACGCCGACGACCCGTCCGTGATCGCGGCCCGGGTCGGCGGCGAGCTGCGCGACCTGGCTCACGAGCTCCAGGACGGCGACGAGGTCGAGGGCGTGGCGATCGACAGCCAGGACGGCCACGACATCCTGCGGCACTCGACCGCGCACGTGATGGCCCAGGCGGTGCAGCAGCTGTGGCCCGACGCGAAGCTCGGCATCGGGCCGCCGGTCGAGAACGGGTTCTACTACGACTTCGACGTCGAGACCCCGTTCGTGCCCGAGGACCTCGACAAGATCGAGACCGCGATGCGCAAGATCATCAAGGAGGGCCAGCGGTTCTCCCGTCGCGTGGTCAGCGACGCCGACGCGCTCACCGAGCTGCAGGAGGAGCCCTACAAGCTCGAGCTGGTCGGGCTCAAGGGTGCGGGGCACGGCGAGGGTGCCGCCGAGGGCGCCGACGTCGAGGTCGGCGCCGGCGAGCTGACCATCTACGACAACCTGCGCCGAGACGGCGCGCTGGCCTGGAAGGACCTGTGTCGAGGTCCGCACCTGCCCACCACCAAGCGCATCCCGGCGTTCAAGCTGATGCGCACCGCAGCGGCGTACTGGCGCGGCGACGAGAAGAACAAGCAGCTCCAGCGGATCTACGGCACCGCCTGGGAGACCAAGGAGGCGCTGGCAGAGCACCTCCACCGGATCGAGGAGGCCGAGAAGCGCGACCACCGCAAGCTGGGGCGCGACCTCGACCTCTACTCGTTCCCCGAGGAGCTCGGGCCCGGTCTGGTCGTCTTCCACCCCAAGGGTGGCGTGATCCGGCGGGTGATGGAGGACTACGTCCGGCAGCGGCACATCGAGGAGGGGTTCCAGTACGTCAGCACCCCCCACATCTCCAAGGACGGGCTCTTCTACACCTCCGGGCACCTGCCCTACTACGCCGACACCATGTATCCGCCGATCGAGCTCGACGGGGCGAAGTACCAGCTCAAGGCGATGAGCTGCCCGATGCACAACCTCATCTACCAGTCGCGCGGCCGCTCCTACCGCGAGCTGCCGCTGCGCCTGTTCGAGTTCGGCGGGGTCTACCGCTACGAGAAGTCCGGGGTCGTCGGCGGCCTCACCCGCGTGCGCGGGATGACCCAGGACGACTCGCACTCCTACGTCACCCCCGAGCAGGCCTCGGACGAGATCAAGCACCTGCTGAACTTCTGCCTCGGGCTCTTCCGCGACTTCGGCCTCGACGACTTCTTCCTCGAGCTCTCGACCCGCGACGACAAGAACGCCGACAAGTTCCAGGGCTCCGACGACGAGTGGGCGACCGCGACCGCCGTACTCCAGCAGGCAGCCGACGAGTCCGGGCTCGACCTCGTGGACGACCCCGGCGGCGCGGCGTTCTACGGCCCGAAGATCTCCATCCAGGCCAAGGACGCGATCGGCCGTACCTGGCAGCTGTCGACGGTCCAGTACGACTTCGGCCAGCCGGCCGGCTTCGGCCTGGAGTACACCGCTCCGGACGGTTCCAAGCAGCAGCCGGTGATGATCCACTCGGCGAAGTTCGGCTCGATCGAGCGCTTCATCGGCGTCCTCGTGGAGCACTACGCCGGCGCGTTCCCGCCGTGGCTCTCTCCCGTACAGGTGCAGGGCATCCCGATCGCCGAGCGACACCACGACTACCTGTACGACGTGGCGCAGCGGATGCAGGCGCGCGGGATCCGGGTCGAGGTCGACGAGTCCGACGACCGGATGCAGAAGAAGATCCGCAACGCGCAGCTGCAGAAGGTGCCGTTCATGGTGATCGCGGGGGACCAGGACGTGGAGGCCGGTGCGGTCTCGTTCCGCTACCGCGACGGTCACCAGGACAACGGCGTCCCGATCGAGGAGGCCATCGAGCGGGTGGCCGCGGCTGTGGCCTCGAAGGAGCAGGTCTAGGTCAGCGCACGCGCTTGGTGAACTTGCGACACGGCGAGATGAACTGCTCGCCCAGGGCCTGGACCGGGTAGTCGACGTCGCCCTCGTCGGTCCAGCCCTGCCGGGCGTAGAAGGCCTGCGCGCGGTCGTTGCCGCGGACCACCACGAGGAACGCGACGTCGTGCCCGCTCGCGGCGATCTGGCGCTCGGCCTCGGTGAGGAGCAGGGCCGCGACGCCGCTGCCCCGGAACGCACGGTCGACGTAGACCTGCTCGGCCTCGTCACCCGCGACCATGACGAAGCCGGCGACCACGCCGTCGACCTCGGCCACCGTGGTCTCGTCCGTGTCGGCGATCCGTTGGTCCACCCGGTCGCGGAAGGCCTCCAGCGTGCGTCGCTCGGTCAGCCCGTCGGGCACCCGGCCGGGGTGTACGTCGTGCCAGCCCCGGTGGAAGACGGCGGTCACCGCCTCGACGTCGTCGGCCGTGGCCGGGCGCAGGATCGGATCGCTCACGCCGCGAGCCTAGGGGGCTCCGTGCACGACTGCGGTACGCAGGTGTCAGCAGGCGGCACCGCCGTACCGCTGTCCTCCACAGCCCACGCGCCGGCGCCGGCATGACCGCGCCGGCCGGTCGACCGTGGGCGGATGGACGAGCTCGAGGCGGTGCTGGCCCGACAGGCCGGGGTGGTGTCACGACGACAGCTGATCGAGCTCGGATATCAGCCGCACGACGTACGACGCCTGCTGCGTCGTCGCGAGCTCGTCGTGCACTCACCAGGGGTCTACCTCGACCACACCGGTGGTCCGACGTGGCTGCAGCGGGCGTGGTGTGGCGTCGTGGCGGTGTGGCCCGCTGCGCTGTGTCACGAGTCGGCGCTCGACGCGGCGGGAGTCCGACGACGAGATCCCGGCCGGCTGATCCACGTGGCGATCGATCGGGACCGCTCGCCCTCACCCCCTCCGGGGGTGTGCCTGCATCGCCTCACCGACCTCGAGGCCAAGGTCCACTGGCAGCTGGGTCCGCCCCGGATGCGGGTCGAAGAGGCCGCGATCGACGTCGCCTCGGAGGCTCGGCGACGACTTCGCGGCCGTGGCCGTGCTCGCAGACGCGGTCCAGTCCCGGCGGACGACCGCAGCACGCTTGGAGGAGGCGCTCGCCCGGCGAAGCCGCATCGCCGGTCGGCTCTTCCTGCAAGACGTGCTGGCCGACGTGGGTCAGGGGACGTGCTCGGTGCTCGAGCACGGCTACCTCACCAGGGTCGAGCGACCGCACGGGCTGCCGACCGCTCGGCGTCAGGTGAGGGAGTCGCCCCGCGGCGCTGTCTATCGCGACGTCACCTACGACGCCCTCGGCCGGGTGGTGGAGCTCGACGGGCGACTCTTCCACGACAGCGCGGCGGACCGTGACCGCGACCTCGATCGTGACCTCGACGTGGCCGTCGACCGCCGAGCGACGGTTCGGCTCGGGTGGGGCCAGGTGTTTCGGAGACCCTGCCTGACCGCGCTGCGGATCGGCCGATGGCTGCAGGCGGCAGGCTGGGACGGCGCACCGGCTCGATGCCCGGGGTGTCCCGCCGCTCCCTGAGCGGTATGCCGGTGTCACCGGCTGGCACCGGGCTACCGCCATCGCGCCGCGGTCTCCCTCCTACAGTGTCGCCATGGCCGAGGAAGCGCTGCACCAGGACGGCATCGGCACACCGGACGGGCTCGAGCGGCTGTGGACGCCGTACCGGATCGCCTACCTGCGCGGGGAGAACAAGCCCGCGGACGACTCGACGGGGGAGTGCCCGTTCTGCCGCATCCCGAGCGCCGGCGACGACGCCGCGGGTCTCGTCGTACGACGGGGCGAGCTGTCCTACGCGCTGCTCAACCTCTATCCCTACGCGCCTGGACACCTGATGGTGTGCCCCTACCGGCACATCGCCGACTACACCGACACCACGGCGGCCGAGGCCGAGGAGATGAGCGTGCTGACCAAGACCGCGATGCGGGTGCTGCGGTCGGTCTCGAACGCCGAGGGCTTCAACGTCGGGATGAACCAGGGTGCCGCCGGCGGTGCCGGGATCGCGGCGCACCTCCACCAGCACGTCGTACCGCGGTGGGTGGGCGACCAGAACTTCATGCCGGTGATCGGCCACACCAAGACGCTGCCTCAGCTGCTCCAGGAGACCCGCGAGCTGCTGGCCGGGGCGTGGGCGTGACCGACCTGGCCGAGGACGCGGCGCTGGCCGCGAGCCTGGTCCGCGACGCCGGCCGACTGGCCGCCCGGATGCGAGCAGACGGGCTGTCGACCCAGCGCAAGACCTCGGTCAGCGACGTCGTCACGGCCGCCGACCGGGCGGCCGAGCAGCTGATCACCGACCGGCTGGCGCGCGAGCGTCCTCGGGACGCGGTCGTCGGCGAGGAGGGGACCGACCGACCGGGCAGCAGCGGGCGGTCCTGGGTGGTCGACCCGGTCGACGGCACCTTCAACTTCGTGCGCGGGCTGACGTGGTGGTGCTCGGCGATCGCGCTGCGCGGCCCGCACGACGTCCTCCTCGGCGCCGTCCACCATCCGCCCACCGACGCCGTGTTCGTCGGCGGCCCGACGCTGCCGTCGACGCGTGACGGCGTACGGCTGCCGATGCTGGAGGACCGCCCGCTGGACGAGTCGTGCGCGTCGACGTACCTGCACCCGCCGTTCTACGACGGCGACGTCGGGGCGGCGTTCGTGCGCGCTGTCTCCGGTGTGGCGACGCTGCGCATGCTCGGCTCGGGGACGATGGACCAGATGGCGGTCGCGCAGGGGCAGATGGACGTGCTGTTCCAGCACAGCGTCCCGGACTGGGACTGGGATCCCGGGATCGCCATCGTGCGTGGCGTCGGCGGGGTCGCCCGTCGGGTCACCGCCGGCGGGGTCGAGTGGTCGGTGTCCGGCGTACCGACCGCCGTCGCGGAGGTCTGCGCCGCCCTCGGAGACGACCCGGCGCCCGATCAGCCGACGGCGTAGGGGTACTCCTCGCTACGGCCCTGGAAGTCGAGGATCGCGGTGTTCTTCACGCGGCCGTCCTGGATCTCGATGGCGCGGCTGAGCGTCTCGTCCATCGCCCACGCCTCGGCGCCCTCGAGCACCGGACGGAGGAAGGGGATCAGGGCCTCGCTGATGTCCCACGTCGCGGAGTTCCACAGGTACGACGGCGTGTGGTCGACGGCGTAGTAGTGGACATGGTCGCCGACGTCGAACATCGGGTCGTCGAACGTCGTGGGGCGGGCCCAGTCGAACCCCATCCCCTCGTCGCACGAGACGTCGACGATCAGGCTCCCCGGGCGGAACGCCGCCAGGTCGGGGGTGCGGAGGTAGATCAGTGGCGCGGCGGGGTCCTGGAGCGTGCAGTTGACGACGATGTCGCGCTCGGCCAGGAAGGGCGCGAGCGGGACCCGGCCCCGGCTGGTGATCGCATGGCTCGGCCCGCCCCCGGGATCGTGGTCGAAGTGGACGATCCGCACCGAGTGGATCGGCGACGCGACGGCGGCGACGCCGCGCGTCGTCAGCACGGCCACGTCGTGGATGCCCTGCGCGCTGAGCGCCGTCACGGCGCCCCGGGCAGTGGCTCCGAAGCCGATGACGGCGGCGGTGAGCCGGCGCCCGTAGTCGCCGGTGCTGCCGATCAGCTGGAGCGCGTGGAGGACCGAGCAGTAGCCGGCCAGCTCGTTGTTCTTGTGGAACACGTGCAGACCGACCGCCTGGTCGCGCGTCCAGTGGTTCATCGCCTCGAACGCGATCAGGGTCAGCCCGCGGTCGATCGCGAGCTGGGTGAGCTCGCGGTCCTGGACGCAGTGCGGCCAGCCCCACAGGGTCTGACCCTCGTGCAGCGCGGCGACGTCCTCGTGCTGAGGCTTGAGCAGGACGACGACGTCGGACTGCTCCAGGATCTCCTCCCGGGACGCCAGGCCGCCGACGTAGCGGCGCCAGGTCGGCGTCGGAGCGGCCGAACTTCTCGCCGTACCCCTCCTCCAGGGTGATCCGGGCGGCCACGTCGGGCTCGAGCCGGAGGAGGTGGTCGGGGTGGAGCGGCAGCCGGTACTCGTTCTCCTTCGCCGACCTGCCGATCACCCCCAGTCGGAGCAGGCTCACCGCTTCTTCGTCGGGTGGATCGACTCGGAGAGGGTCTCGGGGTGGCCCTTGGCGCGCTTGTCGGCGCGCTTCTCCTTGATCGACTTCGTGGACTTCTTGGACATTCCCTGGCGCGGCGACTTGTCGCTCATGCTGGCTCCATCGTCGGGAGCCTGAATGGCTCCGCCCGCTCACCGTACGCCCTCGGTCGGATCGCCTCGGGGGCGGAATGCGGCCGGGAGGGTGGGGACGGATAGCCTGCTGCCGCCATGCTCGAACGTTTCCGTCAGTTCTGGACCAAGGTCTGGTCGCCGCTCGGCGACCTCCTGCTGCGCCTCGGCGTCAGCCCCAACACGGTGACGCTCGTCGGCACGCTCGGGGTCGTCGCGGGTGCGCTGGTCTTCTTCCCGCGGGGCTGGCTGCTGGCCGGGGTGCTCGTGATCACGGCGTTCGTGTTCAGCGACATGATCGACGGCTACATGGCCCGCACCAGCGGTCAGATCTCGCCCTTCGGAGCCTTCCTCGACTCGACGCTCGACCGGATCGGCGATGCGGCCATCTTCGGCGGCCTGGCCATGTACTACGTCGGGCCGGGTGACAACCGCTGGTGGACGGCCCTCGCGATCTACTGCCTGTCGATGGGCTCCGTGACGTCCTACGCACGGGCGCGCGCCGAGTCGCTCGGCATGCAGGCCAAGGTGGGGATCGCCGAGCGCGCCGACCGGCTCGTGCTGATCCTGGCGGCGGTCGGGTTGGCCGACCTGCTGCGGCTGCTCGGGGTCGACGACCGGGTGATGTGGCTGATCCCGATCGCGCTCGCACTGCTGGCCGTGGCGAGCACGATCACGGTGGTGCAGCGGATCCTCGTCGTACGCCGTCAGGCACTGGCGCTGGGCACCCCCGCCGAATAGTGGCCGCCCGGGCCGCCGCCGTAGGATCGGGGCATGGCCCAGAGCACCACCGACAGCACCACCGAGAGCACGTCGCACGTTCCCGGCACCGGCACCACCCGCGTCAAGCGGGGCATGGCCGAGATGCTCAAGGGTGGCGTGATCATGGACGTCGTCACCGCCGAGCAGGCGAAGATCGCCGAGGACGCCGGCGCCGTCGCCGTGATGGCGCTGGAGCGGGTCCCTGCCGACATCCGCGCCCAGGGCGGGGTCTCTCGCATGAGCGACCCCGACATGATCGACGGCATCATCGAGGCCGTCTCGATCCCGGTGATGGCCAAGGCCCGGATCGGCCACTTCGCCGAGGCGCAGGTCCTCCAGAGCCTCGGGGTCGACTACATCGACGAGTCCGAGGTCCTCACCCCGGCCGACTACGCGAACCACATCGACAAGTGGCAGTTCACCGTGCCCTTCGTCTGTGGTGCCACCAACCTCGGCGAGGCCCTGCGCCGGATCACCGAGGGTGCGGCGATGATCCGCTCCAAGGGAGAGGCCGGCACCGGCGACGTCTCCAACGCGGTGACCCACATGCGCACGATCGGCGCCGAGCTGCGCCGGCTCCACGGCCTCGGCGAGGACGAGCTCTACGTCGCCGCCAAGGAGCTGCTGGCGCCCTACGACCTGGTCCGCGAGGTCGCCGCCGCCGGCAAGCTGCCGGTCGTGCTGTTCACCGCCGGCGGCATCGCCACCCCGGCCGACGCCGCGATGATGATGCAGCTCGGGGCCGAGGGAGTCTTCGTCGGCTCGGGCATCTTCAAGTCCGGCAACCCCGCGCAGCGGGCCGAGGCCATCGTCAAGGCGACGACCTTCTACGACGACCCCGACGTGGTCGCCAAGGTCAGCCGCGGCCTCGGTGAGGCCATGGTCGGCATCAACGTCGACGACATCCCGCAGCCGCACCGCCTGGCCGAACGCGGCTGGTAGCCGCCGCCCGCCCGGATGAGCCCTCGCGTCGGAGTCTTCGCCCTGCAGGGCGACGTCCGTGAGCACCTCCGCGTGCTCGCGTCCCTCGGCGCGTCCGCGACCGGCGTACGACGGGTGGCCGAGCTCGACGACTGCGACGCACTCGTCATCCCCGGCGGGGAGTCGACCACGATGTTCAAGCTGGCCCGCACCTTCGACCTCTTCGAGCCGATCCGGCAGCGCATCAAGGAGGGCCTGCCGGTCTTCGGGACCTGCGCCGGGATGATCATGCTGGCCGACCGGATCGAGGACGGCACCCCCGACCAGGAGACCCTCGGCGGGCTCGACATCACCGTGCGACGCAACGCCTTCGGTCGCCAGGTCGACTCCTTCGAGGGAGACCTCGAGTTCGCCGGCCTCGACGACCCGGTGCACGCCGTGTTCATCCGCGCTCCCCTGGGTGGAGGAGACCGGCCCGGAGGTCGAGGTGCTGGCCCGGATCGACGAGCGTCCGCCCGGCTCCGGCCGCCGGTAGGATCGTGGCGGTCCGGCAGGGGCCGCTGATGGCGACCTCGTTCCACCCGGAGGTGGACGGCGACGGCCGCATCCATCGCCTGTTCCTGGACCTGATCGACTGACCCGCACCCCGCCGCAAGAAGAGGAAGCATGTCCGGCCACTCCAAATGGGCGACCACCAAGCACAAGAAGGCCGTCATCGACGCCCGTCGCGGCAAGATGTTCGCCAAGCTGATCAAGAACATCGAGGTCGCGGCCCGGATGGGCGGCGGTGACGTCGCCGGCAACCCGACCCTCTACGACGCCATCCAGAAGGCCAAGAAGTCGTCGGTCCCCAACGACAACATCGACCGCGCCGTCAAGCGCGGCTCGGGCGCCGAGGCCGGGGGAGCGGACTACTCCACGATCATGTACGAGGCCTACGGCCCCCAGGGCGTCGCCGTCCT
>CAWCPG010000021.1:0-187512 GCA_963797325.1 uncultured Actinomycetota bacterium | reverse complement strand
GTCATCCTGGTGCTGGCTGAGCGCGGCGGCCAGGGAGGCCTCGCCACCGGGATCCTGGGCGTTGGCCTGCACGCCGCCGAGCAGTGCGGGCAGGACCTTCGCCGCGGCAGCCTCCACGTCGCCGGGATCGGCGCCGACCTGCTGGGCCAGGGCGGACATGTCGAGGTTGCCGAGGATCTCCTGCACCGGGTCGCTGCTCATGCCGGGAGGCTACTGCGGCTCCCCGTCGTGCGGCAGTCACGAAACCGCAGGCCGCCCGGCGTGGCAACGCAGCGAGGGCCCCTCGTCCTCCTAACCTGCCAGTGGGTCGGCATGCGCGTCGCGGACCCGCGGGGGCGCAGGCGTGTGCCCCGCTCTTCCCCGAGTACGACGCACACCTGCGAGGGCACCCGCATGGCGAACAGCATCATCGGCCGTGACATGGCGGTCGACCTCGGCACCGCCAACACACTGGTCTACGTCCGCGGTCGCGGCATCCTGCTCGACGAGCCGAGCGTCGTCGCGCTCAACGACACCACCGGCGAGGTGCTCGCCGTGGGCCACGAGGCCAAGCGCATGATCGGCCGTACACCGGACAACATCACCGCCCTGCGGCCCATGAAGGACGGCGTGATCGCCGACTTCGAGGCGACCGAGCAGATGCTGCGGTTCTTCATCCAGCAGGTCCACCGGCGCCGCTACTTCACCAAGCCGCGGATGGTGATCTGCGTCCCGAGCGGGATCACCGCCGTCGAGCAGCGCGCGGTCAAGGAGGCCGGCTACCAGGCCGGTGCCCGCAAGGTCTACATCATCGAGGAGCCGATGGCTGCTGCCATCGGTGCCGGGCTGCCCGTGCACCAGGCCGCCGGCAACATGGTGGTCGACGTGGGGGGCGGCACCACCGAGGTCGCCGTGATCTCGCTCGGCGGTGTGGTCACCAGTCTCTCCATCCGGACGGCCGGCGACGACCTCGACGTCGCGATCGTGGCCTGGATGAAGAAGGAGTACAGCCTCATGCTCGGCGAGCGCACCGCCGAGGAGGTCAAGATGACGCTCGGCTCGGCGTTCCCGACGCACGAGGAGCCCGAGGCGGAGATCCGTGGCCGCGACATGATCAGCGGGCTCCCGCGCTCGGTGGTGGTCTCGAGCGCCGAGGTCCGCAAGGCGCTCGAGGAGCCGCTCCACGCCATCGTCGACGCGGTCCGCTCCACGCTCGACTCCACGCCGCCCGAGCTGGCCGGCGACATCATGGACCGCGGCATCGTGCTGACCGGCGGAGGAGCGCTGCTGCGCGGCCTCGACGAACGGCTCCGGCACGAGACCGGGATGCCGGTCCACGTCGCGGAGGACCCGCTGTCGAGCGTCGCCATGGGCGCGGGCAAGTGCGTGGAGGAGTTCGAGGGCCTCCAGCAGGTCCTGGTCTCGGAGCGTCGGCGCTACTGACATGCCCTCGTCGAGACGGTTCGTCCCCCGCCTGACCCGGGGCAACGCTGCCCGCGTCCCACGGCTGCTGCGCGGCTACCGGCCGCTGCGGCCCGGACCCGACTCCTTCGACCAACGCGCCGACCGCTCCCGACTGCGCTCCCGGATGGTCGCCCTGGTCCTCGCGTGCCTCACCCTGATGACGCTCGACCACCATCCCGGCGCCCACTCGCCGCTCGAGCCGGCCCGTCGCGCGATGGGCTCGGTGTTCGGGCCGGTCGAGTCGGCCACGTCGCAGGCGGTCCGGCCGGTCACCGCGGTCGGCGACTGGTTCACGACCCGGAGGTCGATGCAGCACGACATCGCCAGCCTCCAGGCGCAGAACTCCCGGCTCCGCGCGCAGAACGCCACCGACGGCTACGCCCGCAACCAGCTCGCGGAATACCAAGGTCTGACGTCCGCCGCCGGCACCCTCGGTCAGGCCCTGGTGCCGGCCCACGTGGTCGCCTTCGGTCCGGCGCAGTCGTTCTCGCGCACGGTCACCGTCGACGCCGGGTCCGACGCCGGCGTGCGCCCCGACCAGACGGTGCTGAGCGCCGACGGGCTCGTCGGCCGCGTCCTACGGGTGACGCCCACCACGGCGACCGTGCTGCTGATCGTCGACACCGAGTCCGTGGTGGGCGGCCGGGTCGGCACCGACATGAAGGTCGGCTTCCTGCGCGGCGAGGGCGGCCTCGGCGACCACGGCAGCCTCGACCTCGAGCTGGTCGACCAGAGCGCCGCTCCGACCCGGGGCGACACCATCGTCACCTGGGGCAGCCAGGGTGGAGCGCCCTACGTCTCGGGCGTGCCGATCGGCCGGGTGACCGCCGTCTACGCCAGCCTGCGTGAGTCCTCGCAGCGCGCGGTGATCAAGCCGTTCGTCGACTTCGGAGCCCTCGACCTGGTCGGCATCGTGGTGCCGTCCGGCACTCGGAGCGACCGGGGTGTCATCGAGGCCGACGGGAGCCTGCGATGAGGTCCGTGCGGGTGCTCGTGGCCGGCGGCCTGGTCCTGGTCGCGCTGGTGCTCCAGGTCGCGCTGTTCCCCCACCTGGTGTGGGAGGGCATCGTCCCCAACTTCTGCCTGCTCGTCGTCGTCGCGGCGGCCCTGGTCCGCGGTCCGGCCTTCGCCGCCACCCTCGGCTTCTTCGCCGGCCTGCTGCTCGACCTCGCCCCGCCCGCCGACCACGTCGCCGGGCGGTGGGCCCTGGCCCTGGTGGTCGTCGGCTACGTCGCCGGGCTGATGCGTCAGGACACCCGGCCGACCGCCACCACGGTGGTCGCCACGGTCGCGGCGTCGTCGTTCATCGGCACGTCGGTCTACGCGCTGTCCGGCGTCCTGCTCGGTGACGCCGTGGCCGGGTCCGGCGACCTCGTCCGGATCGTCCTGGTCTCGTTGCTGTGGGACGTGCTCCTGACCCCCCTGGTGCTTCCCGCCGTGATGCGCCTGCTCACCAGGCTGGAGCCGGCGAGCGCCTGATGAAGCCGACCCCGCCGAACGCCAGCAGCGAGCGTTCCCGGCTGCGCCTCGTCGTGGTCCGGGTGCTCGTGTTCTCCCTGTTCGCGACCCTGTTCGCCCGGCTCTACTACCTCCAGGTCGTCTCGGGCGACGCCTACCACGCGGCCGCCGCATCACAGTCGCTGCGCGAGGTGGTGGTGCAGCCGCAGCGCGGCCTGATCGTCGACGACCAGGGGCGGCCGCTCGTGGCGAACCGTACGGCGTGGGTGGTCTCGGTCGACCGCACGCTGCTCGACCGGCTCTCCACCCACGACCGCGCTGTGGTGCTGAGCCGGGTGGCGACCGCCGTGCACACCCCGCTGCGGAAGGTCAAGGACGCGCTGGTCAGCTGCGGAGACCCGGGCAGCGTCCGCGGCCGGTGCTGGAACGGCTCGCCCTACCAGCCGGTGCCGGTCGCGCTCGACGTGCGCCAGTCGATGGCCCTGCGGATCCTCGAGCAGCCGGAGGACTACCCCGCCGTGGTGGCCCAGCAGCAGAGCCTGCGTGCCTACCCCAGTCCCTACGGCGTGAACCTCGCCGACATCGTGGGCTACCTCAGCCCGGTCACGGCCGGGGAGCTGGCCCACGCGAAGAAGCAGCACGACACCTCGGTCAACGCCGCGAGCACCGTGGGCCGGGCAGGGGTCGAGCAGGAGTACGACCGCTACCTGCGCGGACAGCCCGGCTACGAGCGGGTCGCCGTCGACTCGATGGGCCGGGTGCTCGGCAACGACGGCCGGCTGCCGGGACGACCCGGCGACACCCTCGTCACCTCCATCGACGCCAGGGTGCAGGCGACCACCGAGCGCGCGCTGGCCACCGCCATCCGCACCGCGCGCGCGACGTACGACCCCGTGACCCACCGCAACTACCGCGCCGACTCCGGTGCCGCGATCGTGCTCCAGGCGCGCACGGGTCGCGTCGTCGCCATGGCCAGCCAGCCGACGTACGACCCCTCCGTGTGGGTCGGCGGCATCAGCTCCAAGCAGCTGGCCGCGCTCTACTCGAAGAGGTCCGGCGACCCGCTCCTCGCGCGGGCGCTGCAGGGTCAGTTCGCCCCCGGCTCCACGTGGAAGCCGTTCATGACCGTCGGCGCCCTCAACCACGGCTTCTCGCCGGCCACCCGGCTCGACTGCTCCTCCGGCTTCCAGGTCGGCAACCGGCTCTTCCACAACTACGAGTCCGAGTCCCTCGGGATGATCGACTTCGCCAAGGCGCTGCAGTACTCCTGCGACACGTTCTTCTACCGCGTCGGCTACCACTTCTGGCAGAAGTACGGCTCCGACCCGACGAACGTCGACGCGCGCGACCCGCTGGTCAACGAGGCCAAGGCCTTCGGGTTCGGTCGTCCGACCGGGATCGACGTGCCGGGGGAGGCTGCCGGCCGGATCGCCGACCGGCACTGGAAGCTCGCGTACTGGAAGTCGATGAAGTCCTACTACTGCGGCATCGACCAGCACCCGCCGGCCGGGACGAGCGGCTTCCTCAAGCTGTTCGCGCACGAGTTCTGCCTCGAGGGCAGCTACTACCGGGCCGGCGACGCGGTGAACTTCGCGATCGGCCAGGGCGACACCCTGGTCACGCCGCTCCAGCTGGCCCGGGCCTACGCCGCCCTGTCCAACGGGGGGACGCTCTACGAGCCGCGGATCGCCAAGGCGATCGTCAGCCCGAGCGGTCACGTGATCAAGCGGATCGCCCCGAAGGTGCAGGGCCACGTCAGGGACCCCGCCCACGCGATCGGCTACGACAACACCGCGCTGCTCGGCACCGCCAAGGTCGGCACGATGGCCTGGAAGATGGGCGGCTTCCCGCTCGACCGGATCCACATCCGCGCCAAGACCGGCTCGGCGGAGGTCTACGGCAAGCAGTCGACCTCGTGGGTCGCCTCCTACGACAAGAACTACGTCGTGCTGATGATGGTGAGCCAGGCCGGCACCGGGTCGGGGACGTCCGGGCCGTTCGTCCGCAAGATCTGGGAGTCGCTGTACGGCGTGCACGGGACGCAGGTGGACACCCGCCACGCGCTGGTCCCGGGCGTGGTGGCCCCCGATGCGCTGCCGTCGTTCCAGCCCGACGGGTCGATCCTCCCGCCCGACCCCCGCTCCTTGGGAAGGAAGAAGCAGTGAACGGTCGTCTGCGCACCCCGGGCATCGACCGGATCCTGATGCTCGCGGTGCTCGCCCTGGTCGCCCTCGGCACCCTGCTGGTCTGGTCGGCCACCGCCCACCGACCCGACCTCACCGGCGGTGACCCCACGGCGTACCTGAAGAAGCAGCTGGTCAACGTCTGCCTGGGCGTGGTGCTGATGGTCGTGGTGATGGCCACCGACCACCGCTGGGTGCGCATCGTGGCCCCGCTGGTCTACCTCGCCTCGATCGGCGGGCTCGTCCTGGTGCTCACCGCCGGCACCACCATCAACGGCTCGCGCTCGTGGATCGACGTCGGCGGGATGTCGATCCAGCCGTCGGAGTTCGCGAAGCTGGCCGTCGTGATCGGGATGGCGCTGCTGGTCGCCGAGCGGGCCGAGGGACGCCGCACCCAGGTCGGGGCCGTCGAGGTGGTGGGCATGCTCGTGATCGCCGGGATCCCGAGCGCGTTGATCATGCTGCAGCCCGACCTCGGGACCCTGCTCGTCCTCTCGGCCACGGTCTTCGGGGTGCTCGCCGTCGCCGGCGCACCGCGGCGCTGGCTGGTGCTGCTGGCGGCGGCCGGGGCCACGCTGGCCGTCGCGGCGTTCGCGGGCCACCTGTTGAAGCCGTACCAGATCGACCGCTTCCTGGCCTTCACCAACCCCGACCTCGACCCGCGCGGCGCCGGCTACAACACCGAGCAGGCCCGGATCGCGGTCGGGAACGGCGGCCTGTTCGGCCAGGGGCTGTTCCACGGCTCGCAGACCCGGTCGGGCTTCGTGCCCGAGCAGCACACCGACTTCATCTTCACCGTCGCCGGCGAGGAGCTCGGCCTGGTCGGAGCCGGGGTGCTGATCGCGCTGCTCGGGGTGGTGATCTGGCGGGCGCTGGCGATCTCCGCGCTGTCGACCGACGTGTTCGGGCGCGTCGCCGCCGCCGGGATCGCCTGCTGGTTCGGCTTCCAGGCCTTCCAGAACATCGGCATGTGCCTCGGGATCATGCCGGTGACCGGCGTACCCCTGCCCTTCGTGTCCTACGGCGGCAGCTCCATGTTCGCGGGGATGCTCGCCATCGGTCTGCTGCAGAACATCCACCTGCGCGCCACGGCCGCCCTGCCGACGCGCTACGCCCGCCCGATGCGGCACCTCGTCTCGCGCTGAGCGTGAGCGGCTCTCACAGGTCGTGCTGGGTGGGCTGCGTACGCAGCCCCCGGAACAGCAGGATCGCCCCGACGACGATCACGATCGGGCCGACCACGGCCCAGAGGGCGTGGCCGCTCATGGCGGATCCACCGACCACGTCGAGACCCTGCAGCGTCCACAGCACGCCCATCAGGATGAGGACGACCCCCATCACGAGCAGCACGACTCGAGTCATGCCGCCCAACCTACGCGGCCCCACCCAGGGGGAGTCGGGGGCCCAGCAGGCGGCGGCCGAGGAGACCGGGGCCGAGGAAGTAACGGTTGACGTAGGCAACGATATACTCGACTCTCGATGAGCACTCCGACCTCGGGCAACCTGCCCACCGCGCCCCTGGCCCCCAGCGAGACCGGCGAGTACACGCACGCCCAGATCCTCACGATCCTGGTCGGGTTGATGATGGGCATGTTCCTCGGTGCCCTCGACCAGACGATCGTCAGTACGTCGATCCGGACCATCGCCGACGACCTCAACGGGCTGTCGGTGCAGGCGTGGGTCACCACGGCGTACCTGATCACCTCGACGGTGGCGACCCCGATCTACGGCAAGCTCGGCGACCTCTACGGCCGCAAGAAGCTGTTCATGTTCGCGATCTCGGTGTTCATCGCCGGCTCCGCGCTGTGCTCGTTCGCCACGTCGATGTACATGCTGGCCGCCTTCCGGGCCGTGCAGGGGATCGGCGCGGGCGGCCTGTTCACGCTGGTGCTCGCGATCATCGGCGACATCGTGTCGCCGCGCGAGCGGGCCCGCTACACCGGCTACTTCATGGCCGTCTTCGGGACGTCGAGCGTCCTCGGCCCGGTGATCGGCGGCTTCTTCGCCAGCCACGCCGTGATCCTCGGCCTCACCGGCTGGCGCTGGGTGTTCCTGGTGAACGTCCCGATCGGCATCGCCGCCCTGGTCGTCGTCGTATCGCACGCTGCACCTGAACCACCAGCGCCGCGACGCGCGCATCGACTGGTGGGGCGCCGCCACGCTGATGATCGGCCTGGTCCCGCTGCTCACCATCGCCGAGCAGGGCCGCGAGTGGGGCTGGAGCTCACCCCGCGCCCTGTTCTGCTACCTGCTCGGTGCCGCCAGCCTCGGAGCGTTCGTCTACGCCGAGAAGCGGATGGGCGACAACGCGCTCATCCCCTTGCGGATCTTCCGGATCCGGTCCGTCGCCGTCGGGATCGTCGCGAGCGTCGTCGTCGGTGCCGCCATGTTCGGCGGCATCCTGGTGATCCCGCTCTACATGCAGATCGTGCACGGCGCCTCGCCGATGCGCTCCGGGTTCCTGATGCTGCCGATGGTGGTCGGGATGATGAGCGCCTCGATCATCTCGGGTCAGGTGATCTCGCGGACCGGGCGGATCCGGCCGTTCCCCCTGATCGGGTCGGCGCTGATCTGCCTCGCCCTGTTCCTGCTGTCGCGGATCACCGCCGACACCGACCTGCTGCTGGTGATGGCCATCATGTTCGGGCTGGGCTACGGGCTGGGCAACTGCATGCAGCCGCTCCTGCTGATCCTCCAGTCGGCGGTCCCGGCCCGCGACATCGGCGTCGCGACGTCGTCCGCCACGTTCTTCCGTCAGATCGGCGGCACCCTGGGCGTGGCGATCTTCCTGTCGGTGCTGTTCGGCAGCGTCGGCACCAACATCAAGAGCGCGATCCTCACCGAGTCGCAGACCCCGGCGTTCCAGCACGCCGTCCAGACGGCGTCGCAGAGCTCGAACCCGCTGGACCGGCAGGTCGCCGACGCGTTCCTCCACCCGACGCCCGGCGGTGGCGTCCTGGCCCAGGTGCAGAACGACTCCTCGATCGTCCAGCAGATGCCCCCCGTGCTCGCACACCCGTTCAAGGTGGGCTTCGCCGAGTCGATGGACACGGTCTTCCTGCTGGCCGCCTGCGTCGCGATCCTGGCGTTCCTGGTCCTGCTGCTGATGCCGAAGGTCGAGCTCCGGGCGACCTCGGCGAGCGCCGCCGTACGCTCCGAGGCCGCGCCGACCGCACCCGTGGCCGACCAGGTCTGACCTCGCACCACGCCGAGTCGTCATGAGCCGACTCGGCGCCTCTCGGGTCGGAGCCGTTCCCTCCGCCCGCGAGCGGTGCCACCATGGAGGGTCGGCCTCGCGACAGCGTCTCGGGCCGTGGCACCGGGCGGGGCCGCCGGCAGGGGGGAGCCCTGATGGACCTGAACACGCTCTACCACCGCACCGTCGAGTGCTGGGCCGACCGCGTCAACGCGGTGGCCGACGACCAGTGGGACGCACCCACTCCGTGCCGGGACTGGACGGTGCGCGAGCTGGTCAACCACGTCGTGGGCGAGGACCGATGGACCACACCGCTCGTCGACGGCCGGACCATCGCGGAGGTCGGTGACGACCTCGACGGCGACCTCCTGGGCGAGGCGCCCGTGCGACGTGCCCTGGACGCGGCGAAGGAGGCCACCACGACGGTCGCCGAGGCCCTGCCACGCGGAGGCACCGTCCACCTGTCGTACGGCGAGGAGCAGCTCGACGAGTACGTCCGCCAGCTCGCCGCCGACCACCTCGTGCACGGCTGGGACCTCGCCGTGGCCACCGGCGGAGAGAGCCGGCTCGATCCGGCGGTGGTGAGCGAGGTGGCCGCGTGGTACGCCGAGCGGGAGCACCTCTACCGGGGCGCCGGGATGGTGGCGCCGCGGGGCGTCTCGCACGGCGGCGCCCAGGCCGACCTGCTCGCGGCCTTCGGTCGCGACTCGGACTGGGGTCCCGGCCACGCCTGCCTGGCGGCGTTCTCGGCCGCGTTCGGTCGCGGTGACGTCGACGCGATCATGGCGCTGTCCACCGACGACTGCGTCTTCGAGGCCACGGGACCCGCGCCGGACGGCGTACGGCACGAGGGAGCCGCGGCCATCCGCGGTGTGTGGGAGCAGCTCTTCGGCGAGACCGGTGAGCCGGCGTTCGTCGAGGAGGAGTCGTTCGTCTGCGGCGACCGCGGCGTGCTGCGGTGGCGCTTCGAGTGGGTCGACGACGGGGAGCCGGGGCACGTGCGCGGAGCCGACGTCCTGCGGTTCCGCGACGGCAAGGTCTGCGAGAAGCTCAGCTACGTCAAGGGCTGAGCGGCTCCTGCCCGCCGGGCTCGCGGTGTGTTTGGATGCTTCCCATGAGTAGCTCGGACTCGATCGACGCCCCCAGCGACATCCCCCAGCAGCCGGAGCACTCGGCGCCCGCGGTCGACCCTGCGATCGAGGAGGCGGTGGACGGTGTCACCAACCGGTTCGGCGCCGAGGGCCTCGAGCAGATGATCGCGTACGCCGAGACCTCCCTCACCCAGGCCCGCGCCGCCCTCGAGGCGCTGGCCGACACGGACGAGTAGCGGTCGGGGTCAGCCCGCTCTTCTGCGCAGCCGCCGACGGGCGCTGACGTCGGTGGCGAGTGGGACCAGCTCGGTGGCGCGGCCCAGGCCGAACGGCGGCATGTTGCCGTAGATCGCCTCGTACTCGCCGGCCCGCACCAGGTAGGTCTCGTGCCAGATCCCCGTACGGTCGCTGCGGCCGACCCGCTTCCAGTAGGCGCGCCACGGCGCGAGGTGCGGATCGTCGTCGTCGCGGGCGAAGCGCTCGAGATCGGCGAACGACCGCCAGTACTGCACGTTGGCGGTGCCGATGCCGAGCTGTTGATAGCCCAGGAACCCCTTCTCCGGGTGCCGGCTGAGGTACTTCAGCATGCCCGGCATGCCGCGCTTGAACCCGCCGAGGTCGCGCAGCGACCGCAGGGGATGACTCGCCTGCAGCCGGGCCCCGATCAGGAAGACGACGAAGTCTCCCTCGACCTGCGCGGTCCAACGCCCCTGGTTGATCTCGGCCATGGTCCCTCCTCGGACGTTGCCCGTGATTCTGCTCGCGCCCCCACCCGCGCGGCAACGGGCAAACGCTGACTCGGCAGAGGTCGACTTCTGCCGAGTCAGCGCTCAGGGGCTGACGGAGACGAAGACGAAGGTCGCGAGGAGGACCAGGTGGAGGCCACCCTGCAGCGGCTTCGACCGACCCGGTACGACGGTCAGCACGGCCACGATCGCGCTCAGCGCGAGCAGCACGACCTGGGTGGTCTGGAGGCCGAGCACCAGCGGGCCGTCGAGCCAGATCTTGGCCAGGGCGATGGTCGGGATGGTGAGCCCGATCGAGGCCATGGCCGAGCCGTAGGCCAGGTTGAAGGACACCTGCACCCGGTCGTCGGCGGCCGCCCGGACCGCGGAGATCGCCTCGGGCAGCAGCACGAGCGCGGCGATCACGACGCCGACCAGCTCCTGGGGGAGTCCCGCCGCGCTCACCGCCTTCTCCAGCGGCTTCGACTCCACCTTGGCCAGCCCCACGACCGCGACCAGCGCCACCAGCAGCAGCGCCAGGCTGACCACCGTCGCCCGGGTGGTCGGCGCGTCGTCGTGCGCGTCGGCCGAGCGCGCGAGTCGTGCTGCGCGGCGAGGGCGGACTGCTGCTGCGGTGGCAGGAAGAAGTCACGGTGTTGCACGGTCTGCGTGAACACGAAGAGCCCGTAGAGCGCCAGCGAGACCACGGCCGCGAAGCCCAGCTGGGTCGGCGTGAACTCCGGCCCGGGCTCGCTGGTGGTGAACGTCGGCAGCACCAGCGTCAGACCGGCGAGCGTGATCACCGTGGCCAGCGCCGAGCCGGTGCCCTCGGGGTTGAACACCGCCAGGTGGTGCCGCAGCGCGGCGACCAGCAGCGAGAAGCCGACGATGCCGTTGATGCTCAGCATCACCGCCGCGAACACCGTGTCGCGCGCCAGGGTCGCGCCGTGCACCGGGTCGCCCACCATCAGGGTCACGATCAGCGCGACCTCGATCACGGTGACCGCGACCGCCAGGATCAGCGAGCCCAGCGGGTCGCCCACGCGGTGGGCCACGACCTCGGCGTGGTGCACCGCCGCGAGCACCGCGCCGACCAGGAACACCGCGACGGCCGTCACCCCGAACGCGCCCTCGGGGTGGGTGACCCACGCGACCGCGAGGGCCACCAGGGCGGCGGGCGGCACCAGCGTCGTCCAGCGACTCACGCCCCGACCCTAGGGGAGCGGAACGATTCCGGCCGCGACCGCCGTACGGCGTACGCTGGGGCGTTCGTCCACCCCGTCAGCGACCAGTGAGGTCCACCCGCGTGTCCGCGAGCGTCTTCCCCCTGCTCGAGCCCCGACTGCCGTCGGTGTCGAAGCCGATCCAGTACGTCGGTGGCGAGCTCAACTCCACGGTCAAGGACTGGGAGTCGGTCGACGTCCGGTGGGCGCTGATGTATCCCGACGCCTACGAGGTCGGCCTGCCCAACCAGGGCGTCCAGATCCTCTACGAGGTGCTCAACGAGCGGGAGTGGATCCTCGCCGAGCGGTCGTACGCCGTGTGGCCCGACATGGAGCGGGTCATGCGCGAGGACGGCATCCCGCAGTTCACCGTCGACGCCCACCGCCCGGTGCGCGACTTCGACCTCTTCGGGATCAGCTTCTCCACCGAGCTGGGCTACACCAACCTGCTCAACGCCCTCGACCTCGCCGGCATCCCGCTCCACGCGGTCGACCGCGGCGAGGACGACCCGGTCGTGATCGCCGGCGGCCATGCGGCGTTCAACCCCGAGCCGATCTCCGACTTCGTCGACGCGGCCGTGCTCGGCGACGGCGAGGAGATCGTGCTGGCCATCTCGGAGGTCGTGCGCGAGTGGAAGGCCGAGGGCCGACCCGGCGGTCGCGACGAGCTGCTGCGGCGGCTCTCGGTCTCGCAGAACGTCTACGTGCCGAAGTTCTACGCCGTCACCTACGCCGCCGACGGCACCATCGAGGCGGTCGTCCCCAACAAGCCCGGCATCCCGTTCCGGGTCCGCAAGCACACGCTGATGGACCTCGACGCCTGGCCCTACCCCGCCAAGCCGCTGGTGCCGCTCGCCGAGACGGTCCACGAGCGCTTCAGCGTCGAGATCTTCCGCGGCTGCACGCGCGGCTGCCGCTTCTGCCAGGCCGGCATGATCACCCGCCCGGTCCGCGAGCGGTCGATCGAGACGATCGGCGCGATGGTCGAGAACGGCATCCGCCGCTCCGGCTTCGAGGAGGTCGGCCTCCTGTCGCTGTCGAGCGCCGACCACTCCGAGATCGCCGAGATCGCGCACGGCCTGGCCGACCGCTACGAGGGCTCCAACGTCTCGCTGTCCCTGCCGAGCACCAGGGTCGACGCCTTCAACATCACGCTGGCCGACGAGTTCTCGCGCAACGGCCGCCGCTCGGGGCTGACCTTCGCCCCCGAGGGGGGCAGCGTGCGGATGCGGAAGGTGATCAACAAGGCCGTCGACGAGGACGACCTGATCCGCACCGTCGCCACGGCGTACTCCCGGGGCTGGCGGCAGGTGAAGCTCTACTTCATGTGCGGCCTCCCGACCGAGACCGACGAGGACGTGCTCGAGATCGCGGACCTCGCGAAGAAGGTGATCGCCAAGGGCCGCGAGGTGACCGGCCACCGCGACATCCGCTGCACGGTCTCGATCGGCGGCTTCGTGCCGAAGCCGCACACGCCGTTCCAGTGGGCCGCCCAGCTCGACCACGACACCACCGACGAGCGGTTGAAGAAGCTGCGCGACCTCGTCCGCGCCGACAAGCACTACGGCCGGGCGATCGGCTTCCGCTACCACGACGGAAAGCCGGGCACGATCGAAGGACTGCTCTCGCGCGGCGACCGCAGGGTCGGTGCGGTGATCGAGGCGGTCTGGCGCGACGGCGGTCGTTTCGACGGCTGGAGCGAGCACTTCTCCTACGACCGCTGGGTGGCCGCGTGCGAGCGCGCGCTCGCCGGCACCGGGGTCGACCTCGACTGGTACACCGTCCGCGAGCGCGACTACGACGAGGTGCTTCCGTGGGACCACCTCGACTCCGGCCTCGACAAGGACTGGCTGTGGGCGGACTGGGAGGACGCACTGGCCGTCGCGGCCGACCCCGAGGCCGTGCCGGAGGTCGAGGACTGCCGCTGGACGCCCTGCTACGACTGCGGCGTCTGCCCCGAGCTCGGCACCGAGATCCAGATCGGCCCGACGGGACGCGGGCTGCTCCCGCTCAGCGTCGTCTGAGGCATGATGCGCCGCAGGGCGCTCCAGGCGCAGTGGGCGCCGTGGCGGCGGGGCCGCCCTGTCGGATCGACGCGTGCGCGTTCGTGGAGAAGGTGAGCGGCAGCCGCCGCCGGGGAGCAGAGGAGCTCGAGATGACGCAGTACCTGATCGCCTTCAACGACGAGTGGGTGCCGGACCTCACGATGGACCAGCTGCGCGAGAGGGGCGCGGCCGCCCGAGCCTTGATCGCGGAGATGGAGACCGCCGGCGTCTTCGTCTTCACCGACGGAGGCCTGGACGAGTCGACGGTCGTGTGCAGCGTCGACCCGAGCAGCGGGTCGCCCGTGTTCAGCGACGGCCCGTTCGTGGAGACCAAGGAGCACCTCGGCGGCTTCGCGGTCGTCGAGGTGGCGGACGACGCCCAGGCGCGGTACTGGGCCGGACGGATCGCGGTCGCGGTCGGCTGGCCGCAGGAGGTGCACCGCTTCCCGGACCGGCTGCGCCTCCAGACCGAGACGGAGACCGAGGCCCCGGCCTGATCGGGGAGCCTCCATCGCTCCGGCCGTCGGTCAGGCGGTCACGACGGTGACGCCGGCCTCGCGGAAGGCCGCGAGGTGCGCCGCGTCCGCCCCGACGTCGGTGATGAGCACGTCGATGTCGGCGAGATCGGCGAACCGCATGGTGCGCTCGACCCCGATCTTGCTCGAGTCGGCGAGGACGACGACGAGCTGGGCGCTGGCCACGATGGCCGCCTTGGTCGCGGCCTCCTCGTGGTCGGGGGTGGACAGGCCGTGCTCGACCGAGATGCCGTTGGTGCCGACGAACGCCACCTCGGCGCGGACCCGGGCCAGCGCGCTGACCGTCTCGACCCCGACGGCGGCCTGCGTGGCGTCGCGCACCCGCCCGGGGAGCAGGTGCAGCTCGACGTTCGACTGGTCCGCGAGCCTGGCCGCGACCGGGATCGCATGCGTGAGCGCGGTGATCCGGTGACCCTTGGGGAGCATCGCGGCCAGCTGGATGGTCGTCGTGCCGGCGTCGAAGATGACGGCCGCGTCCGCTGCGGGCACGAACGCCAGCGCCGCCTCGGCGATCCGGCGCTTCTCCTCGGGGTGGGACAGCCCCCGGTCGGTCAGGCCGGCCTCGAGCATCGTGAACGAGTCCGCCGGAAGCGCTCCTCCGTGCACCCGTCGTACGAGGTTGCGCTGCTCGAGGGCGTCGAGGTCGCGGCGGACCGTCTCGGTGGTGACCCCGAACTCCTGCGCGAGGTCGGCCACGGAGACCCGCCCGCGCCGGGTGACCAGCTCGGCCATGGTCTCCTGGCGTTCCGCGGCGTACATGGTCATCGAAGCCCCGTTCCCACCGACCTGTGTCTGGTTGGTTGTATAGCCGGGTCTGTGGGGTGTCAAGCACGCACCACCACCCGTGGTGTGAGCCGGCGTCGTCGTCCTACGGCTCGACGGTGACCTTGATGGCCTGGCCGTTCTTGACGATCTGGAACGCGTCGAGCACCTGCTCGAGCGGGATGTGCTCGGTGATCAGGTCCTTGACCGGCACCTGACCGGTGGAGATGTAGTCGAGCGCGCGCTTGTTGTGCTCGGGGGCGGACCCGTTGGCGCCATGGATGTGCAGCTGTCGGTAGTGCACCAGGTTGGAGTCGCACCGGATGAACGGGTCGGTCTTCGGCAGCCCACCGAAGAACGAGATCCGGCCGTTGCGGGCCGCCATCGCGATCGCCTGCTCCTGGGTGACGTTGGCGGCGGTGGCGGTGATCACGACGTCCGCACCGCGGCCACCGGTCAGCTCCATCACGCGCTCGACCACGTCGACCTGCGAGCCGTCGATCGTCTCGTCGGGCTGGACCGCGTCCGCGGACATCTTCAGGCGCTCGGCGTTGACGTCGACCAGGTACACCGGCCCGCAGCCGTGGACCCCGCGTGCGATGCGGATGTGCATGCAGCCGATCGGACCCGCCCCGAAGACGACGACGGTGTCGCCCTCCTCGATGCCGAGCAGCTCCTGGGCGTTGATGGCACAGGCGAACGGCTCCGCGGCCGACGCCTCGTCGTACCCGACGTTGTCGGGGATGCGGTTGAGCCCGTCGACCTTGAGCACCTGCGCCGGGACGATCATGTACTCGGCGAACCCGCCGTCGTACTGGTAGCCGACGGAGGTCTGGTTCTGGCAGACGGCCATCCAGCCCTTCCGGCACTCGTAGCACTCGCCGCACGGGACGGCCGCGATCACCTGCGCGCGGTCGCCGACCTGCCAGCTCGCGCCGTACGTCGCGTTCACGGCGGTGCCCACCTCCACCACCTCGCCGGCGATCTCGTGGCCGATCGTCCGCGGCGGGGTGAGGTTCTGGTGGCCGTTGTAGAAGATCTTCACGTCCGTGCCGCAGGTCGAGCAGTTCCGCACCCGCAGCTTCACCTCGTCGGGCCCGCACGTGGGCTCGGGGACCTCCTCGAGCCGTACGTCCTCCGGTGCGTAGAAACGCAGTGCCTTCATGAGCCGCTCCTCCTGAGGCGGCGGGCCGGCGACCCTACGAGGCTCCGGTCCACCCGTTTGTGTGTCTTTACTTGGGAATAGTTTGCTTCAGACCCTTGACGAGCGCAAGAGCGGGCCGATATGAAGGCAATCAAAGATACTGGTGACGATCGTCACCCCCGGCTGTACGGCGCCGCGTCGGCCGACTCAGAAAGGACCAGCATGGTCACAGCCACCGCACCACCGCAGACCCGGACCTCCGTCCGCGTCCACGTCCAGAAGTTCGGCACCTTCTTGTCGAACATGATCATGCCCAACATCGCCGCGATCATCGCGTGGGGCCTGGTCACCGCGTTCTTCATCCCGGTCGGCTGGACGCCGAACGCGAAGATCGCCACGATGGTCGACCCGGGCATCTACTACGTGCTCCCGATCCTGATCGCCTACACCGGCGGCCGCATGGTCTACGGCGTCCGGGGTGGTGTCGTCGGCGGGTTCGCCGTTCTCGGCGTCATCATGGCCACCTCGAGCCCGGTCTTCCTCGGCGCCGACCGCACCGGCTCCCCGATGTTCCTCGGGGCCATGATCATGGGCCCGCTGACCGCGGCGCTGATGAAGCGGGTGGACGGGCTGTGGGCCGGCAAGATCAAGCCCGGCTTCGAGATGCTGGTCGACAACTTCTCCGCGGGCATCCTCGCCGCGATCATGGCCCTCGCCGGCATGTTCGTGCTCGCACCCCCGTTGCTGTGGGTCATCGACCGCCTGGGCGAGGCCGTGAACTGGCTGGTCGCCCACGACGTCCTGCCGTTCACCTCGGTGTTCATCGAGCCGGCCAAGGTGCTGTTCCTCAACAACGCGATCAACCACGGTGTCCTCACGCCACTGGGCATCCAGCAGGCCCAGCAGAGCGGCAAGTCGGTGCTGTTCCTGCTGGAGGCCAACCCGGCAGCCGGCTTCGGTCTGCTGATGGCCTACTCGGTGTTCGGCAAGGGGATGGCCAAGGCCACCGCTCCGGGCGCTGCGATCATCCAGTTCTTCGGCGGCATCCACGAGGTCTACTTCCCCTACGTGCTGATGAAGCCGCGCCTGATCCTGGCCATGATCGCCGGTGGCATGACCCAGATCTTCATCAACGTCACCTTCCACTCGGGCCTGCGGGCGCCAGCCGCTCCGGGCTCGATCTTCGCGGTCTACGCCCAGACGCCGCCGGGCAGCTTCCTCGGGGTCACGTTGTCGGTCATCGGTGGGTTCGCGGTGACCTTCGTGATCGCCGGGATCCTGCTGCGCATGGACAAGGGCGACCTCGAGGGGAACGACGACCTGATCGCCGCGATGGGCGTCATGACCTCGATGAAGGGCAAGGAGTCGGCGGTGACCGCCTCGGTCATCGGCAACGGCACCGCTGCCCCGAGCGGTCCGATCCACTCGATCGTGTTCGCCTGCGACGCCGGCATGGGCTCCTCCGCCATGGGTGCCTCGGTGCTCCGCAAGAAGGTCCACGGCGCCGGGTACTCCGACGTCACGGTGGTCAACAAGTCGATCGCCAACCTCGACGACACCTACGACGTGGTGGTCACCCACCAGGACCTCACGGCCCGCGCCCGCGAGCGCACGCCGTCCGCGGTGCAGGTGTCGGTGGACAACTTCATGGCCAGTCCGAAGTA
Source organism: uncultured Actinomycetota bacterium (assembly GCA_963797325.1). GTDB lineage: Bacteria > Actinomycetota > Actinomycetes > Propionibacteriales > Nocardioidaceae > Nocardioides. The sequence continues at coordinate 170,042 of CAWCPG010000021.1, read as the reverse complement.
CGACGAGATCGTCGCGATGCTGCAGCAGACCAACGGGACGAACGGCGCTCCGGTGTCCGAGACACCGACCGCCACGGAGTCCGCGGGTCTGGGTGCTCTGCTGCCCGAGAGCGCGATCGTGCTGGAGGGCACGGCCCGGACGCGGGACGACGCGATCACCGAGGCGGGTCAGCTGCTCGTCGCGAGCGGGTCCGTCGAGCCGGCGTACGTCGCCTCGATGCACGAGCGCGAGAAGTCCGTGTCGACCTTCATGGGCAACTCGCTGGCCATCCCGCACGGCACCAACGAGGCGAAGGCGTCGATCCGCACCAGTGGGCTCTCCTTCGTCCGCTACCCGCAGGGCATCGACTGGAAGGGCAAGGAGGCGAAGTTCGTCGTGGGGGTCGCCGGGGCCGGTGACGAGCACCTGTCACTCCTGGGCAAGATCGCCCAGGTGTTCCTGGACGCCGACAAGGTGGCGGCGCTGGAGGCCGCGACGTCGCCGGCCGACGTGGCGGCGGTGCTCGACGGGGTGACCGTCTAGCCCGCCCTCGACGGGACGCCGCGCCACGGCGTCCGACCAGCTGCCCCGCCCGGGACTTCTCAGCAGGCCCCGGGCGGGGCCCGGTCGCGCACGGTCGCGGGCGGTGAGCGGGCCACCCCTACGCGCAGCTGCTGGACGTCTCGCCGGCCAGCTCCGCGCCGGCCGACGGCTGCGTACGGCCACCCCGGTTGACCAGGTAGGAGCCGGTGACCACCAGCACGAAGCCGACGACGGTCCAGACGGTCACCTGCTCGCCCAGGAACACCGCCCCGGCGATCACGGCGACGGCCGGGTTGAGGTAGGTGATCGTCGTGGCGCGGACCGGCCCGACCTCACCCACCAGCGCGAAGAGCAGCATGAACGCCGCCGCGGTGCACACCACTCCGAGCGTCACCACCGACGCGACGACGCCGGCCGAGGGGAGCCGGCCCGGAACCCCGTCGGTCAGCAGGACGACGGGCACGTAGGCCACGGCCGTGAGCGTCAGGGCCGAGGCCATGATCCCGATCCCGGGCAGGCCCTGGAGCGGGCGGCTGAGGATGGCCGGCCCGGCGGCGTAGCCGACGACGACGACACCCACGGCTGCCACGGCACCGAGGTCGGAGCCGCCGACGTCGAACCCGACGAGGGCGGCGACCCCGACGATCCCCAGGGCCAGACCCAGCCAGGCGACCGCCGTGAGCCGCTCGGCGTGCCCCGTGGCGAACGCGATCAGGACTCCGGCCAGCGGCACGGCCGCCACCAGGAGCCCGGTGGTCGAGCTGGGCAGTCGGGTCTCGGCGCTGCCGAGGAACACCCACGGGACGGCGATCTCGACGGTCGCGAACAGCACCAGCCACCGCCACTGCTGCAGGACCGGCCGGACGGCACCCTGGGCGAGGGCCAGGGGCAGCAGGATCAGGGCGGCGATCGCGGTCCGGGCGAGGACGATCTGGGCGGGGGACAGCTCGTCGACGGCGACCTTGATCAGCAGGTAGGGGATCCCCCACACCACACCGAGCGCGAGGAACAGCGAGGCGGCACGACGAGACACGCCGTCATCGTGCCCGACCCGTCGGCGCCGTGCTCGACGGGGAGGGCTCAGCGCCCGAGCTGGTCCTCGAGGTACGCCGGTCGGCCGGCGTACGCGCCGACGGCCAGCAGGGGCAGGACCAGCACCATCAGCAACCACAGGGGTGCGGTCCAGCCGCCGGTGGCGTCGTACACGAGACCTATCGCGAAGGGCCCGACGGCGGCCACCAGGTAGCCCAGCGACTGGGTGAAGCCGGACAGGGCGGCCGTGCCGTCGGGGGTGTGGGCCCGCAGCCCGATCAGCGTCAGGACGACGGGGAACACGCAGCAGCCGACGCCCACGAGCAACGCCGCGGGCACGGCCCAGGTGTGGGCGTTCACGAGCAGCAGGGAGTAGCCGAGGAGGTAGCAGCTGAGGACGGTGAGGATCAGGCCGCGCTGGTCGTCGCGCCGGGCGGCCGCCGACGGCAGCCAGAGGGACAGGGGGATGCTGACACCGGCCACGATCGCCACGAGCAGCCCGGCCTGCTCCGCGGAGTAGCCGGAGTCGCGCCACAGCTGGGCGAACCAGCCGAAGATGGAGTAGGCCTGGAGCGACTGCAGGCCGAAGAAGAGTGCCATGGCCCACCCGATCCGGGTCCGGGCCACGTCGGCGAAGGAGATGCTCCGGCTCCCTGTCTCGAGGTGCTTGTCGTGCCCGAGCATGCCCAGCCACGGCACCAACGCGACCAGGGCGAGGAGCGCCCAGGCGCCGAGCCCGGCCCGCCAGCTGTCGAACGAGTGGGAGATCGGGACCGTGAGCAGGAACGCCGAGGTCAGCCCGATCGCCAGTGCGGTGGTGTAGATCGCGGTGGCTCGGCCGATCCGGTCGGGGAAGTGCAGCTTGACCAGCGAGGGGATCAGGACGTTGGCGGTCGCCATCCCGGCGAGGGCGACGGCCGAGAGCGCGAGGAAGACGGTGGCGTCGTGCGCGGCGGCCCGGCCGCCGAGGCCGACGACCACGGCCGCGAGCGAGAGGGCCAGCGCCCGGTGCAGGCCGACGATGCGCGCGAACGACGGCGCGAGGGCGCCGAAGACGGCGAACGCCAGCACGGGGAGCGAGGTGAGCAGACCCGCCTCGGCGCCGGTCAGGCCGAGCCCGTGGCGCACCTCCTCGAGCACGGGTCCGACGCTGACCGCGGCCGGGCGCAGGTTGAACGAGAGGAGGATCAGCCCCACCATCACGAGCGCGGTACGACGGAGGGCCGGCATCGCGCGATCGTTTCATCCGGCCTCGCGGTCCGTCACATCGCCGGTCGGCCGGCGAGCTCGGGGGTGGCCTGGGGGAGGATGCTACGCGTGCGGCACCTCGACGACGACGAACGACGCGCGCGGCTCGGGCTCCGCCACGGTCTGGCCGTCCCTGTCGCCGACACCGTGGCCGCGACGCGCGCCATGGTGTGCCTCCACGCGACGGAGCCCGCCTCGGTCCACCTGGCTGCGTGGGCCCGCTCGGGTGCCACCCGCGACGAGGTCGACGCGGCCCTCTACGACGAGCGCTCCCTGGTCAAGCAGCTCGCCATGCGGAGGACCGTCTTCGCCTTCCCCCGCGACCTGCTGCCGGCGGTGTGGGGGAGTGCGAGTGCCCGGGTCGCGGGCCAGCAGCTGCGACAGGTGGCCAAGGAGGTGCACGACACCGGCATCGCCCGCGACGGTCTGGCCTGGACCCAGCAGCATCTCGACCTGCTCCGGCAGCTGCTCGCCGAGGAGGGCCCGCTGACGGCGGCCCAGATCCGCGAGCGGTTGCCCGCCCTCGACGTCCGGGTGACCCGGGGCCGGGGCACCTACCAGGCAGACGTGGCGATCTCCGGCCGGGTGATCGTGACGCTGGCCGCCACGGGGGCGATCGTCCGGGGCGCGAACGACGGCGGCTGGAAGCTCTCGCGGCCCCGCTGGACCCTGACCTCCGACTGGCTCGGCGGGGAGCCCGCACCACTGCCCGAGGCCGAGGGCTATGCGGCACTCGTGGCAGCCTGGCTCGCGGCCTTCGGTCCGGGCACCGAGGCCGACCTGGTCTGGTGGCTGGGCGCGACCAAGGCGGCCGTACGCCGCGCGCTCGCCGACGTGGAGGCCGTCGAGGTCTCGCTCGACGGCGGCGCCACCGGCTGGGTCCTGCCCGACGACGTCGACCCGGCGCCCGACCCCGGGCCGTGGGTGGCGCTGCTACCGGCGCTCGACCCGACCACGATGGGATGGAAGCAGAGGTCCTTCCATCTCGGGGTCCACAGCGACCAGATCTTCGACCGCAACGGCAACGGCGGCCCGAGCGCCTGGTGCAACGGCCGGATCGTCGGGGCGTGGTGCCAGCGCGACGACGGTGAGGTCGAGGTGGTCCTCGCGCAGGAGGTGGACGCCGCGTCACGTCGCGCCCTGGACGCGAAGGCCGCCGAGCTCACCACCTGGCTCGCCGGCGACGTGGTCCGCTCGATCTATCTCTCGCCGCTCGCCCGGCAGCACCTCGCCACGCCGGGCTGAGCGGAGTTCCCGGAAGCCCCGTGCCGGCGGCCGGTGCGGTGCTAGGTTTCCCCGACTTCCGCGAAGGAGACCACGACGTGAGCGATCCCGGGCAGACGCCGTACCCGCAGCAGCCCTACCCCCCGCAGCAGCCGTACGGCGGCTACGTCGCGCCCCCGAACCAGAAGGACGCCGTCACCTCACTGGTCCTCGGCATCGTCTCGCTGGTGATGTGCGGGTTCGTCACCGGCATCCCGGCGATGATCCTGGGGCGCCGCGCCAAGCGGGAGATCGAGGCGTCGGGCGGTGCGCTCGGCGGGGCGGGCCTGGCGACCGCCGGCTTCGTCACCGGCCTGATCGGCACCCTGCTCACCTGTCTCACCGGCCTGCTGGTCGTGGGCGTCTTCGCCCTGGGGGGCACCCTGTCGTCGACCTTCGAGCAGACCTGCACCAGCCTCGGGACGGACGGCCAGAGCCAGAGCTGCTGACGGGCGCCACTAGCCTGACCGGGTGCGAGAGCAGCCCGAGCAACAGGCGCCCCCGGTCCAGCGGATGCGGGTGCGCTACGCCAAGCGCGGACGGCTGCGCTTCACCAGCCACCGCGACTTCAGCCGGGCCTTCGAGCGCGCCCTGGTGCGGGCCCGGATCCCGATGGCGTACTCCTCGGGGTTCAATCCGCACCCCCGCATCTCCTACGCCGGCGCCTCACCCACGGGGGCGGCCAGCGAGGCGGAGTACCTCGAGATCGGCCTGGCCGAGCGGGTCGAGGCGGACCGCCTGGCCGCAGACCTCGACGAGGCCCTCCCCGAGGGGCTCGACGTGCTCGAGGTCGTCGAGGCGACCCGGGGCAGCCTCGCCGAGCGGCTGGAGGTCAGCCGCTGGCGGATCGACCTGCCCGGGAGTGACGTGGCCGACGTGGAGCCTGCCGTCGCGTCGTTCCTCGCAGCCGGCTCGGTGGCCGTGGAGCGGATGACGAAGAAGGGGATGCGGTCCTTCGACAGCCGCGAGGCGGTGCTCGCGCTCCGTGCGTCGTCGTACGACGGGGGGACGGCGCTCGAGGTCGTGCTGCGACACATGGTCCCGTCGGTCCGACCCGACGACGTACTGACCGGGCTCCGCCGGGTCGGGGGTCTCGACGTGCCCGGGTCACCCCTGGTGACGAGGGTCGAGCAGGGCCCCTACGACGCCGCCTCCGGTGCGATCGGCGACCCGTTGACCGGCTGACATTGCCGAGGTCGGGCACCTCGTGTGCGATACTCGACACGGTCGACCGTGCGGCGTGCCGCTGAGGAAGACCCGACGACGTTCTCGCCGGTCCGATTCCTGGCCCGGCACAGTGGAGCCGGTCGTCACCGGACCGCGACGCGGCCTGGCTGAGTTGGTGACAGCAGCTCGCCCGGATGGCTTGGCGACCGCGGTCGGTGACATGTCGGAGCCAGTGACGCACCTGCGGAGGGTGTCGCCGCCACCGAAGGCTTTGCGCCGTCGGCCCTGACCACGCGGGCTGTCGGCGTCGGACACGTCCGGGGCTGTGCGCAGCGTCCGGACCGAGGAGCGACATGCTCGACGATCAGCAGGACGGCACCACCACCTCCGAGACCACCCCGGAGACCGGCGACACGCCGCCCGCGAAGAAGAAGTCCGCTCCCCGCAAGCGGACCGCCAAGAAGGCCGCGGCGCCCCCCGTCGACGCCGCCGGCAGCGAGGCCGCCGTGCCCGCCGGGACCGACACCGAGGGCGGCGACTCGCCGACGCCGGTGAAGAAGGCGACCGCGCGCAAGCGCACCGCCAAGAAGGCCGCGGCCACGACCGAGTCCGGGGAGCGCGCCGAGGCGGCCGCCCCGGCCGACGGCGAGGACGACAAGCCCGCCGCGAAGAAGACCACCACGCGCAAGCGCACCGCCAAGAAGGCCACCGCGGCGGCCGAGCCGGCCTCCGACGAGGCCGGCTCGGCCTCTGCCGACGACGGTTCCCGGCAGTCCGCCGTCCCCGTGCCGCTCTTCCAGGCGCCCGAGAAGACCACCGCCCCGGCCCGCCGTACGGCGAAGGCCGCTGCCGCCGAGCCGGCCGAGGGCGACACCGGCGACGAGCCGACCGGCGACCAGGCCGAGGGCGGCGACGAGGGCGAGGGCGCCAGCCGTCGCAAGCGACGCCGGGGCGGCCGCCGACGCCGCAAGTCGGGCGACGGCGCCGCCGACACCGCCTCCGGCGACGACGCCGAGGAGGCGGCCGCCGACCCGAACGAGGCCGCCTCGTCCGATCAGGGAGGGCAGCAGCCGTCCGACGGCGAGAGCACCTCGTCGCGTCGTCGCCGCCGTCGGCGCCGGTCGGGCGACGACGACGGTGACGGGGGAGACGACCCCGCGAACACCGTGACCCGGGTGCGGAGCGGTCGCAGCGCGAACGACGAGATCACGGCCGTGTCCGGCTCGACCCGGCTCGAGGCCAAGAAGCAGCGGCGCCGCGAGGGCCGCGAGGCCGGCCGCCGACGCGCCCCGATCGTGAGCGAGGCAGAGTTCCTGGCCCGCCGCGAGGCGGTCAACCGCGTGATGGTGATCCGCCAGCGCGGCGACATCACCCAGATCGGCGTGCTCGAGGACAACGTGCTCGTGGAGCACTACGTCGCCCGCGAGTCACAGACCTCGCTGATCGGCAACGTCTACCTCGGCCGCGTCCAGAACGTCCTGCCCTCGATGGAGGCCGCCTTCATCGACATCGGCAAGGGTCGCAACGCCGTGCTCTACGCCGGCGAGGTGAACTGGTCCGCGCTCGGCCACAAGGACGGGCAGCCCCGCAAGATCGAGTCGGTGCTCTCCTCCGGGCAGTCGATCCTGGTGCAGGTCACCAAGGACCCGATCGGACACAAGGGCGCCCGCCTGACCAGCCAGGTCAGCCTGGCCGGCCGGTTCCTGGTCTACGTGCCCGACGGCACCACGAGCGGCATCTCCCGCAAGCTGCCCGACACCGAGCGCAACCGGCTCAAGACGCTCCTGAAGGACATCGTCCCCGACACCGCCGGCGTGATCGTGCGGACCGCCGCCGAGGGTGCTGCGGAGGACGAGCTCACCCGCGACGTCGAGCGCCTCAAGGCACGGTGGGAGGACATCGAGAAGAAGTCCCACGGCTCCGCACCCCAGCTGCTCTACGGCGAGCCCGACCTGACGCTCAAGGTGGTCCGCGACCTGTTCACCGAGGACTTCGCCAAGCTCGTCATCGAGGGCGACGACGCGTGGGAGACCGTGCAGTCCTACGTCGTGCACGTCGCTCCCGACCTCGAGGAGCGGCTCCAGCGCTACGAGCGCACCAAGGACCAGGACGTGTTCGCGGCGTACCGCATCGAGGAGCAGATCAAGAAGGGCCTCGAGCGCAAGGTCTGGCTGCCCTCCGGCGGCTCGCTGGTGATCGACCGTACCGAGGCGATGACCGTCGTCGACGTGAACACCGGCAAGTTCACCGGGTCGGGCGGCAACCTCGAGGAGACCGTCACCAAGAACAACCTGGAGGCCGCCGAGGAGATCGTCCGGCAGCTCCGGCTGCGCGACATCGGCGGCATCATCGTCGTCGACTTCATCGACATGGTGCTCGAGTCCAACCGCGACCTCGTGCTGCGCCGCCTGGTCGAGTGCCTGGGCCGCGACCGCACGCGTCACCAGGTCGCCGAGGTCACCTCGCTCGGCCTGGTGCAGATGACCCGGAAGCGGATCGGGACCGGGCTGCTGGAGTCCTTCTCCCACGACTGCACGGTCTGTCACGGCCGCGGCGTCGTGATCGAGGAGGCCCCGGTCGAGCCCAAGCAGCCGGAGGAAGAGGGTCGTCGCGGCCGCCGGAGCCGCAGCCGCGGCAAGGGGCAGGACACGCCGGCGGAGACGGCGCCGCGATCCTCGGCCCCCTCACCCAAGGACGTCGCCGCGATGGCCCGCCACGAGCGCGCCGAGGCCGAGCAGGCCCGGGCCGACGCGGCTGCCGAGACCGAGGCGGCAGGGACCGAGACAGCAGAGACCGAGGCGGTCGAGACCGAGGCCGTCGAGACCGACGGCACCCCCGACGTGCTCGTGGAGGCCGAGGTGAGCCTCGAGACCGCCGACGAGACCCCGGCCGCGGCCCCCGAGCAGGCCGAGAGCGCTCCGGCCGAGGAGGCCGAGAGCCGACCCGAGCCCGAGCCCACCCCGCCCGCCGAGCCCGAGCCCCCGCGCGTGGTCACGCGGACGCGTCGTCGTGCGGCCAGCCGCCCGGCGGGCCCGCCCGCCACGGTCGCCGCACCCGAGACCTCGGTCGACGGCTCGGGCGGCCCGGAGGACAGTGCGACCACGGGCGAGCCCGAGACGCCGGGGGACGAGACTCCTGCCCTGCACGTGCCGGTCAAGCGCAAGGGCGGCGCCCGCAAGCGCTGACGTCGTCCCGGCCCGGGGTCACGGACGCCGGTACGGCTGCTGCGAGATCAGCCGGAGGTGCGGGTTCCGGCACCCCGTCCGCGGGTGCACGACATACTGCGACCTCGTGGCGTTCGGGACGTAGACCCGGAACCCGTCGACGTGCGCCGGGTGGCAGCGCTTCTTCGGGTAGTTCAACGCCTCGGTCTCACCGATCCGGCTGCGCAACCGCTGCCCGGGCCGGAGCACGTAGGTCGCCACGGCGGACCTGTCGGTGCGCCGGGCCGGGGCGCCGATCTGGGTGCCGTTGCCGTCCCCGACGTAGGACAGGCCGCCGTAGCCGCCGGTGTGGCAGGCGCGGTCCGAGGTGTTGCGCAGCACGATGCGGCCGTAGAACGTGCCCATCGCGCCTCCTCCGGCGTGGTACGACGCGGTGAGGTCGGCGTTCGTGCAGGCCGGGGTCCCGGACGCCTGCGCGGGTACGCCCGCGAGCGCGCCACCGAGAGCGAGCGCGAGACCGGCAGCTGCGCCGAGGAGACGTGACGTGGATGTGGTCATGATCGGACCCCCTGTGAGGGCAACCGTCGTCCGTCGACGGTGCACTGGTGTGACGCGTCGTAGGAGGTGCCAGGTTGCGGCATGCGGACATCCGTCCGGGCCGCGCTGTCGTTTTGCGGCGTACGACGCGCACCGCGTAGCATGGACCCTCGGTGCGCTCCGGCGTGCCCTTCTGCTCGGCCGCTCGCCCGCGCTCCCGCTCCGGGGCCGACGATCCCGGGCCGGCAGACCCAGAGTTCCGTACCTACGAAGGAGACCGCGGTGTACGCGATCGTGCGCGCTGGCAGCAAGCAGCAGAAGGTTGCCGTGGGCGACGTCATCGAGATCGACAAGACCGATGCGGCCGTCGGCGACACGCTGACGCTGCCCGTCGTGATGACCGTCGACGGTGACACCGTGACCGCGACCGGTCTCGACAAGGCCGGCGTGACCGTCGAGGTGCTCGGCGCCACCAAGGGCCCCAAGATCATCATCCAGAAGTACAAGAACAAGACCGGCTACAAGAAGCGCCAGGGTCACCGCCAGAAGTACACCCAGGTCAAGGTCACCGACATCTCCCTCTGACTCTTTCGGTGGTCGAGCGAAGTCGAGACCACGTCACTGCAAAGGACTGAACTCATGGCACACAAGAAGGGTGCGGCCTCGACCAAGAACGGTCGGGACTCCAACTCCCAGCGCCTCGGCGTGAAGCGGTACGGCGGTCAGCTGGTCAACGCGGGCGAGATCATCGTCCGCCAGCGCGGCACCCACTTCCACCCCGGCACCGGCGTCGGCCGGGGCGGCGACGACACGCTGTTCGCGCTCGTCGCGGGCAACGTCGAGTTCGGCACCCGCCGCGGTCGCCGCGTCATCAACATCGTCCCGTCGGAGTAAGTCTCCGCGGACCACTCGAAGGGCGTCCCCGGACCTCGGGGTCGCCCTTCACTCATTTGCACCGAGCTCAGGAGCAGTCATGGCCGTGCCGTCGTTCGTCGACCGGGTGGCGTTGCACGTCGCCGCGGGGCGGGGCGGCAACGGCGTCGCCTCGGTCCATCGTGAGAAGTTCAAGCCGCTCGGCGGTCCCGACGGCGGCAACGGCGGGCCCGGCGGCTCGGTGATCCTGCGGGTCGATCCCGACGTGACCACGCTCCTGGACTACCACCACAGTCCCCACCGTCGCGCCGAGCACGGCGGCCACGGCGCCGGCGCCCACCGCAGCGGCGCCCACGGCTCCGACCTGGTGCTGCCGGTCCCCGACGGCACCGTCGTCTCCACCGCCGCCGGCGAGCTGCTCGCCGACCTCGTCGGGGCCGGCACCGAGCTCGTCGTCGCCCAGGGCGGCCGCGGCGGTCTCGGCAACGCGGCCCTGGCCAGCGCCAAGCGGAAGGCCCCCGGCTTCGCACTCCTCGGTGAGCCCGGCGACGAGCTGGAGATCGTGCTCGAGCTCAAGGTCGTGGCCGACATCGGCCTGGTCGGCTACCCCAGCGCCGGCAAGTCGAGCCTGATCGCCGCCATCTCGCGGGCCCGTCCCAAGATCGCCGACTACCCGTTCACCACGCTCGTCCCCAACCTGGGCGTGGTCACCGCCGGCGACACCACGTTCACCGTGGCCGACGTGCCGGGCCTGATCGAGGGCGCCAGCGAGGGCCGCGGGCTGGGCCACGAGTTCCTCCGCCACGTCGAGCGCTGTGCCGCCATCGTGCACGTGATCGACACCGTCACCATCGAGCCCGGGCGCAACCCCGACGACGACCTGACCGTCATCGAGCACGAGCTGGCGTCCTACGGCGGCCTCGACGACCGCCCGCGCCTGGTCGCCCTCAACAAGATCGACGTGCCGGACGGCCGCGAGATGGCCGACATCGTCCGGGCCGACCTCGAGGCCCGCGGCCTCCAGGTCTTCGCGGTCAGTGCCGCCTCGGGCGAGGGCCTGCGCGAGCTGACCTTCGCGATGGCCGAGATCGTGCAGTCGGCCCGTGCGGCCCGCACGCAGACGCCGACCGAGCGGATCGTCATCCGCCCCGCCTCGGCCGACGGCGGCGACGACTTCTCGGTGACGCGCTCCGCCGATGGCTGGGTCGTCCGCGGCCCGAAGCCCGAGCGCTGGGTGCGTCAGACCGACTTCAGCAACGACGAGGCCGTGGGCTTCCTGGCCGACCGGCTCAACCGGCTCGGCGTCGAGTCGCGTCTCGTCGAGCTCGGTGCCGTCGAGGGCGACGCCGTCCTGATCGGCCAGCCCGACAACGCCGTCGTCTTCGACTTCAAGCCCGGCATCGACGCCGGGGTCGAGATGCTCGGCCGTCGTGGCGAGGACCAGCGGTTCGAGGAGAAGCGTCCCGCCGCCGGCCGCCGCCGCGCGATCCAGGAGGCCATGCCCGGGCGCGGCGAGACCGAGACCCGCGCCGACGTCGCTCGCCGCATCGACCAGCCGAGCGGGCCGGTGAGCTATGAGATCGGCTCCGACGAGGATCCCGACCGGGTGCCCTCGACCTCGGAGAGTGACCAGGACGCATGACCGGTCAGGCCCGTCGCGAGCAGGTCACCGCGGCCCGCCGGGTCGTGGTCAAGGTCGGCTCGTCCTCGCTCACCACCGCGGCCGGCGGCATCGACCCGGAGCGCGTACGACGGCTCGTCGACGTGCTCGCCGCTGCCCGGGGCCGCGGCACGGAGGTCGTCCTGGTCTCGTCCGGCGCGATCGCCGCGGGACTGGCCCCGCTCGGGCTGGCCCGTCGTCCGCGGGCGCTCTCGGCCCAACAGGCTGCCGCCGCGGTCGGGCAGGGGCTCCTCGTGCACCGCTACACCGAGGAGCTCGCGGTCCACGGACTCGTCGCCGGGCAGGTCCTGCTGACGGCCGATGACATGACGCGCCGTAGCCACTACCGCAACGCCCACCAGACCCTGGCCAAGCTGCTCGAGCTGGGCGTGCTGCCGATCGTCAACGAGAACGACACGGTCGCCACCGGCGAGATCCGGTTCGGCGACAACGACCGGCTCGCAGCTCTGGTCGCCCACCTGGTCCACGCCGACCTGCTCGTCCTGCTCAGCGACGTCGACGGTCTCTACGACGGCCACCCGTCGATCGAGGGCAGCCGCCTGATCGCCGACGTGGCCCTGGCCGACGACCTGGCGGGCGTGCGTGTCACCAGCGCCGGAGCCGCAGGCCTCGGCACCGGCGGGATGCGGACCAAGGTCGACGCCGCGCGGATCGCCACGGGTGCCGGGATCCCGGTCGTGCTCACCTCGGCCGAGCAGGCCGGCGCCGCCCTCGCCTCCGCCCCCGTCGGCACGTGGTTCCAGGCGGCCACCCGTCGCCGCCCCACACGCCAGCTGTGGCTCGCCCACGTCACCGAGCCGAAGGGCGTGCTGCTGCTCGACGACGGAGCCGTGCGCGCGGTCACCGAGCGTCGGGCGTCCCTGCTGGCGGCGGGACTGACCGGGGCGACCGGGACCTTCGTCGCCGGCGACCCGGTCGACCTCGCCGGCCCCGACGGACGCGCCGTGGCCCGCGGGCTGGTCAACTTCGACGCCGACGAGATCCCGCGCCTGGTCGGCAAGACCTCGGCGACCCTGCGGCGCGAGCTCGGTGCGGCGTACGAGCGCGAGGTCGTGCACCGCGACGACCTCGCCCTCCTCTGATCCCCTCGCCCCCTGCGGGCCGTCCGCCACACGACCATCGAGACGGTGTCCTCAGGCGGACGCCCGGCGCTCCGGGCGCGCCGATGTGGCCAGACCGGCCTCTTCTGTGCAGGCTGGGGTCCATGACGATCCTCCGACGGACCCTCGCCCTGGTCGCCTGCCTCACCACTGCCGCCTTCCTGGCCGCCTCCGTGCAGGGTCCGGCCTCCTCGCGCACCGTCGACGACCGCTGCGCCGGCCGGGGCCCGATCCCCGCCTCGGTGGTGGCGCACGGCGCCTCCCTGGGCTGCTCCCTGGTCGGCCGCACGGTGTACGACGGGCACGTCGCGGTGGTGGTCCCGCCCCCGGGGGTCACCGTGGCCGGAGACGGCTACGGCACCCGCGGCGAGGTGGTCGGGCTCCAGGTGACCAACACCGGCACCGGGGTGCGCGTCACCACCGGGGCCGGCGCGGGTTCGCCACGCGCGGCGGCGGGCGCCCGCCGCGCCGACCCCGCAGCGTGCCAGGACCGTACGTTCCACCTCGAGGGCGGTCACCGGTGGCACACCTCGCTGCGCTACGGCATCAACCTCGGCAAGGCTCCGTCGCGGCTGAGCAAGAAGACGCTGACCCACCAGATCAGGGTCGCCAACGTCAACATGCGCAAGGGGCGCAACACCTGTGGGCGCCCGGTCCTCGGCACGCCCGTCGCTCACTACACGGGCCGGACGAGCGGCCGCCCCGACATCAAGGCCGGCTCCGGCAGCATCACGTGCGGGGACTTCGACACCAAGAACGTGGTCGGCTTCGGCAACCTGCCGGGCGACCTCCTCGGCTGGACCTGCTACTGGTGGCTCGGCAACAAGCACATGGGCGCGGCCGACATCATGATCGACAACGGCTCGCGGCTGGTCACCAGCATCCCGTCCGGCTGCACCGACAAGTGGGACCTCGAGGGCACCGTGACCCACGAGTTCGGCCACGCCTACGGGATGGGCCATACCGGCAACGGGCACTCGAACCTGACCATGGAGCACGCCGAGACGCCGTGCTCGACGTACGCCCGCACCCTCGGGCTCGGTGACTGGCTCGGCATGAAGAAGCTCTACGGCAAGCGCTGACCGCCGGGGTAGGGTCGCCGCGTGACCTGGAGGCGGGGGGCCTTCTGGGCGCTGGTGGTCCTGCTGCTGACACCGGCGTTGGTCCTGACGGTGCTGCGGGTGTCGGACCCGAGGCGGTCGCTGCTCATCCGCGCCCAGAGCCTGGCGCCCTACGCGATCCTGTTCTACGCCGCGGCGCTGGTGCTGCTCGCCGGCTGGGCGTTCCGCCACCGCCGCCAGGCGTGGGTGGTGGTGCTCCCGCTGCTGGGTCTGGGCCTGCACGTGTACTGGCTGGCACCGCTCTACGTCGGGACGACGCCGTCGCCCGCACCGGGCGCCAGGCCGTGGGTGGTGATGACGGTGAACCTCGAGTCGATCCACGAGAACGCGCCCCCCGTCGTGGAGGCGGTGCGCCGGCACCACGTCGACCTCCTGGTGCTCGAGGACGCCACGCCGGAGGCCCTCGCCGCGATGGACACGGCCGGACTCTCCGAGGTCCTGCCCCACCACGTGGGTGCGCCGGGGTCCGGCGACCACGGGATCGTGATCGTCTCGCGGGACGCGATCGGGAACGACGTGACCGCAGACCCGTCGAACAGCTGGCTCCTGGCGACGGTCCGGACGCCCGACGGTCCGCTCCGCCTCATGGCCGTCCACCCCGAGCAGCCCACCCACCCGGTCACCTGGCGGGTCGACCACGACCGGATCCTCGCGGTCGCCCGCGCCCAGCATCCCGACCTCATGGTCGGCGACTTCAACGCCACCCTCGACCAGGCGCCCATCCGCCGGCTGGAGGACCTGGGCTACCGCTCGGCCACCGAGCTGGCCGACCAGGGCTGGCAGCCCACCTGGCCCGCCCACGGGCTCTACCGCGCCCTCCACCTGGTCCCGATGCCGCCGCTGGTCCAGATCGACCAGGTCATGCTCGGCCGGGGGCTGACCGCGACCGGTACGACGACGGTGCCGGTGGCGGGCACCGACCATCTCGGGCTCGTGGCCACCCTGGTCGCGGCGGGTCCGGAGTAGGTTCCCTGCCATGCGAGAGCCGCTGGAGCGCACTCCCGAGGAGCGCGCCGAGGACGAGCACTTCTTCAGGTGGTACGGCGAGTGGTCGCCCTTCGAACCGGCCGACGTGGCCTCGTTCATGGCGGGGTTCCCGCGGCCGTGGTGGCTGATCGGTGGCTGGTCGATCGAGGCGTTCACCCGGGTGCCCCGCGAGCACGAGGACGTGGACCTGTCGATCCTCGCCTGCGACATCCCCGCCTTCCGCGCCCACGTCGGCGACGAGTGGTGTCTGTGGAGCAACGACGGAGGCACTCTGCGACCGCTCGACGACCGGTTCCCGGACGTGCTCAACGTGGAGAGCCAGATCTGGGTCCGGAGGTCCGCGCACGAGCCGTGGGTGATCGACCTGCCGATCACGCCCGACCGTGACGGTCTCTGGACCAACAAGCGCGACCCCGACCACGAGCTCCCCGTCGAGGAGGCCACCTGGGTGGCCGGCGACGGGATCCGCTACCTGCGACCCGAGATCAGCCTGCTCTACAAGGCGGCGCGGCACCGGCCCAAGGACGATCGCGACCTCCGGGTCACCTGGCCGCTGCTCGGCGAGCGGGAGCAGACGTGGCTGTGCGAGGCGGTCAGCCGCCTCTACCCGGACCATCCGTGGCTGGAGGTGCTCGAGGCGGACGCGGCGCCGTAATTCACGTGCGCCGGGCCGGGGACGCGTCGTACGGTCCTCGGCATGGGTATCCAGGAGTGACCTCGACCAGGCGCCGACCGGCAGCCTGACGACCCTCGTCGTGGAGCGGCGGGAGGTCAGGACGTCACTCCTGCTCGCCGGAGCCCGCCATGCCCACGCCCCACCTGTCCCTGCCCCGCCCCGCGGAGGCCGTCGCCGACCCCGCCGCGTTGAGCCGCCTCCCGCACGCCGGCGCGTCGCACCACGACGTGCGCCGCTACTCCCGCGCACGGCGCAACCTGTTGCCGCGCTCCGACCGCGTGCTCGCGGTGGCCGGCGGCTGGGCGCACGAGGTCGTGCTCGCGAGCGGCGCGGGCGTCGAGGCGGTGCTGTGGTGCGCCGGGGAGCGGAGACATCCGACCCTCGAGGACACGGCGGCGCGACTGGCTGCCGGTGCGGGCCGTGCGTTCCGCATCTCCGAGCGCACCCTGGCCCGGATCCACCCCGGGCTGACCGCGCCGGCCCTCGTCTCGGTGGTCCGACTGCCGCGCTGGCCGGCCCGTCTCCCTTCGGGCGGGGGTGGACTGGTGCTGGTGGCCGACGGCATCGCGTACGCCGGCAACCTGGGCACCCTGGTCCGCACGGCGGACGCCTGCGCGGTCGACGCCCTGGTGCTGACCCGGGCCACCGCCCGGGTGACCCACCCGAAGGCGTTCGCCGCCAGCCGCGGCACGGTCCTGACCACGCCGGTCCTCGAGTACGACGACGTGGCGGCCGCCCGGGCCGACCTGGCCGCCGCGGGCTTCACGACGTACGTCGCCGACCCGGCCGGTGCGACCTCCTACCGTGACGCGGGGCTCGGCGCCGGTCCGACCGCGGTGGTCGTCGGCTCGGAGGCCGACGGCGTGGCCGAGGAGTGGCGGACCGGTCTGACCCGGGTCGCGATCCCGATGCGCGGCCGCGCGGACTCTCTCAACGTGGCCGCCTCCGCGGCGGTCCTGCTGTTCGAGGCCCGCGCCCGGTCGGAGGACGAGGCCGCCACCGGGCCGCGGGGCGGACCCGGCCACCCGGGCTGAGCCGGGTGGCCGGGCAACGGGCGGGCGTCCCTGGGAGAAACCGCCCGCCCGTGCCGGGGGTCAGCGGTGCAGCACCTTCACCGACGCGCTCACCTGGACCTTGCCGACGGGGAGGCCGCCCTTGAAGAGGCTGGTGGAGAAGTAGCCGTTCAGCGCCTGCGCTGCGCCCTTCTGGAGCGTGGCCCTGATCCCCTTGACGGTCAGGTGCTTGGCGGTGCCGCTGACCTTGGCCTTGCCCAGCTTGAGGTTCAGCACCGGGATCCGCGCGCCCACCTCGTCGACCCACGCGGTGAGGGTCTTCTTCGTCGTGCTCACCTCGAAGTCGCGGATGGTCAGGCTCTTGCCGCCGGCGGCGAACGTGAGACCGCCGGAGTGAGTGATGCGGCCGGCCAGGGTCCTGGCGTTGATCAGGCCGCCCTGGATCGGGAACGCGATCCCGGCCTTGCCGGCCTTGGCCTCGGAAACGGGCGCGACCGTGACGCCGTTGCTGGTGAGCGCTGCGGCGGTGCCCTTGTCCAGCGCGAGCGTGGTCCTGCCGCCGGTCAGGACGAGGAACGTGGCGCCCCTCTTGTCGGCTGTGGCGTGGTGGGCGCTGGACGCGTGGTGCGTGGACCCTGCCTGGGCAGCCGTGGCACCGGCGATCGGGACGGTCACCACCACGGTGGTGGCGGCGACTGCGAGCGTACGGAGAACTGACATGTGGTTTCTCTCCTGTGAGGAAGGGCCGGCCCGGTGCCGGCCCATGGGTGTTGCGTGGCGCCTCGGGCCGGACGGCCCGCGGCGCAGTGGGGGTCAGCGGGCGAGGCCGGCCGAGTGCCGGTCGCCGTGTCGCCAGCCGAGGCGCGGGACGACGGTGGCGTAGCCGAAGGTGTCTCCCGCCGAGAAGGCCGAGACTCCGAAGGTCGCGTTCAGGGCTCCGGCCGCGGTCGCGGTCAGGCGCAGCGACAGCAGACCGAGCCCGGGACGGTGGCTCAGGCCGAGGGTGAACAGGTCTGCCCGCCCGACGGCGCCGATCGAGCCGGACACGTTCCCGCTGACGGTCAACCGCGCGAGCTCGATGTCGAAGTCCGTCAGCGTGATCGTGGCCGCCCCGGCGGCGAGGGTCAGGCCACCCGCGTGCGTGATCGTGGCGGGGGCGGCGACGCCGGTGATCGGGAAGCGGGCGGCCAGGGTGCCGCGGTAGGGGAAGGCGGTGGCGGGCGAGACCGGGCTCGGCGTGATGCCGGCCGACGCGATGAGCTGGTAGACCGCCGGGTCGACGACCACCTGGGTGTACCCGAGGCCGCGCGAGGAGCTCCGGGACGAGGTGTCCGCGGAGGCCGGGGAACCTGTCGAGGCTACGAGCGCGGCGCAGGTCGCCACTGCGGTCAGGATGCCGAGCAGCTTGAGTCGCATGTGTCTGTCCTCTCGATGCGGTGTCGCGACGTGGCCGGGGCAGCCTCGTCACCCTCTCTTCGGGCTCGGGGCCACGATTGGATGCACCCGGCTCTGGAACCTCCCGGTTAGGGTGGCGACGCGGACCGAACAACCGAGGAGTTCCTGGTGAGCCTGCGCGGCGGACGGAGCGGCCCCCACCGGGCGGCGTACGTCACGGGCGCGAGCGTGGACGAGATGCCGGAGCCGGACATCTCCCACGCCTTCGCGCGCGGCGAGCCCTGGGCCCTCGAGGCGACCTACGAGCGGTGGTCCGCTCTGGTCTACACGTTCGCGCTACGGATGCTTCGAGACGGTGAGGACGCACAGGACGTGACGCAGGAGGTCTTCCTCAGGGCCTGGCGCGGCCGGAGCGGCTATCGCCCCGAGCAGCGGCCGCTGCCCGCCTGGCTGACCGGCATCACCCGACACCTCGTCTCGGACCGGATGTCCGCGCGGACCCGCGACCACCGGCTGCACGAGCGTGTCGTGGTGAACCACCTCGACGACGACGACGCCGGGATCGCCGAGTCGGTCGCCGACGCCCTCGTCGTGGCCGACCTGCTCGAGCGCCTCGAGCAGCCCCGCCGCACGGTGGTCGAGCTGGCGTTCCTCACCGGGCTCTCGCACGCCGAGATCTGTGCCCGGACCGGCCTCCCGCTCGGCACCGTGAAGAGCCACATCCGGCGCGGTCTCACGCAGCTACGCGACCACCTGGGGGTGGATGATGACGCATCCTGAGCCCGAGATCCTGCTCCGGTCCGTCGGTGGTTCCACCGACGAAGAGACCCGTCGACACCTCGCGACCTGCTCCCGCTGCCGTGCCGACTTCGCCGCGATGACGCGAGCCCGTGCCGCGGGCGCGACCCTCACGGCGGACCCCGACCTCGCCTCGCCGGCGACGCCTCCGCGTGGGGTCTGGGAGAGCATCCAGCGCGAGCTGGGCGTGACCGCGGAGCCCGCTGTGACGACCCCGATGCCCACACCCTCCCGCCGCGCCAGGAGCCGGCGTACGTGGTTGGTCGCCGCCGCCTCGGTGGCTGTCGGCGTCGTCCTCGGCGGGTCGGTGGTCGCGCTGGTCGGCCGCGAGGGCGACGATTCGAGCACGCAGGCCGCGCGCACGTCGTCGCTCGAGCCGCTCGAGGGCCACGTGACCAGCGGGACCCTCTCGATGACCGGCTCGCCGTCCGCCGAGTCGCTCTCGGTGGATCTCCACGACTCCGACCCCGGCACCGGATTCCTCGAGGTGTGGCTGCTCGACGCGAAGACCGGCGGCATGGTCTCCCTCGGCGTCCTCGACGGCGACCGGGGCTCCTATGCCGTGCCGGCGGGCCTCGACCTCACGGCGTACGACCAGGTCGACGTCTCCCGCGAGCCCTACGACGGCAACCCGGCGCACTCGAAGGTCAGCCTGGCCCGCGGCCAGGTCCCCTGACCGGTCCGCCGGGATTCGTCCACGTGGGCCCGGCGCGTAGGCTGGGTCAGCCATGCCAGACCTGCCCGACACCCTGCCCCCCGTGCAGACCGTCTACCTCGACCACGCCGCGACCACGCCGATGCTCCCGGCTGCGCTCGAGGTGATGACGACCCACCTGCGCGACGTGGGCAACCCCTCCTCGCTCCACGCCAGCGGCCGGGCTGCACGACGGATCGTGGAGGAGTCCCGCGAGACGATCGCCCAGGCGATCAACTGCCGTCCGGGCGAGGTCGTCTTCACCTCGGGTGGCACCGAGTCCGACAACCTCGCGCTCAAGGGGCTCTTCTGGTCGCGGCACGACGCCGACCCCTCCCGGGTGCGGATCCTGGCCTCCTCCATCGAGCACCACGCCGTGCTCGACGCCCTGGACTGGCTCGAGCAGGAGGAGCACGCGGTCGTCGAGCTCCTGCCCGTCGATCGCCGCGGTCGCCTCGACCTCGATGCTCTCCGCCGGAGCGTGGAGCGCGACCCGAGCTCCGTCGCCGTGATCTCGGTGATGTGGGCCAACAACGAGGTCGGCACGCTGCAGCCCATCGAAGAGGTCGTCGCGGTCGCCTCGGGGCACGGGATCCCGGTGCACACCGATGCCGTCCAGGCCGTCGGTGCGGTCCCCGTCGACTTCGCCGCGAGCGGGGTCGACGCGCTCACCCTCACCGGCCACAAGCTCGGCGGCCCCTACGGCGTCGGCGCGCTCGTGCTGCGCCGCGAGCTCTCGCTGACCCCGCTGCTCCACGGCGGCGGCCAGGAGCGCGACATCCGCAGTGGCACCCTCGACATGCCGGCCATCGCCGGGTTCGCGGCCGCGGTCGAGCACGCCGTCAAGGCCCAGCCCGAGTATGCCGAGCGGATGGCCCGCCTGCGTGACGACCTGGTCAGGCGGGTGACGGAGATCGTGCCCGCGGCCCACCTCCACGGAGACGTCGACCACCGGCTCCCGGGCAACGCCCACCTGGGCTTCCCCGACTGCGAGGGCGACTCCCTGCTGATGCTGCTCGACGCCCGCGGGATCGAGTGCTCGACCGGGTCGGCCTGCTCGGCCGGCGTCCCGCAGCCGTCCCACGTGCTGCTGGCGATGGGCTGCGACGAGGAGGGCGCGCGTCACTCGCTGCGCTTCACGCTCGGCCGCACGTCCACGCCGGCCGACGTCGACGCCCTCGTCGACGCGATCGGTCCCGCCGTCGAGCGCGCCCGCGGAGCCCGCGAACGATGAGGATCGTCGCCGCCATGTCGGGCGGCGTCGACTCGGCCGTGGCCGCGGCCCGCGCGCGCGAGGCGGGCCACGACGTCACCGGCATCCACCTCGCCCTCTCGCGCAACCCCGCGTCGTACCGCTCGGGGGCGCGTGGGTGCTGCACGCTCGAGGACGCCAACGACGCGCGCCGTGCCGCCGACGTGATCGGCATCCCGTTCTACGTCTGGGACCTCTCCGAGCGCTTCCATGCCGACGTCGTCGTGGACTTCATGGACGAGTACGCCGCGGGGCGGACGCCCAACCCCTGCCTGCGGTGCAACGAGAAGATCAAGTTCGCCGCCGTCCTCGACCGGGCGCGCGCGCTCGGCTTCGACGCGGTCGCGACCGGCCACTACGCGCAGCTGCGCACCGCTGCCGACGGGACCGTCGAGATGCACCGCGCGGTCGACCACGGCAAGGACCAGTCCTACGTGCTCGGCGTGCTGACCCAGGAGCAGCTGTCCCACTCGCTGTTCCCGCTCGGTGACACGCCGAAGCCGGCGATCCGCGAGGAGGCCGCACGGCGCGGTCTCCTGGTCGCCGAGAAGCCCGACTCCCACGACATCTGCTTCGTCGCCGACGGCGACAACGCGGGCTGGCTGCGCGAGAAGCTCGGGGAACGCGCGCCCAACCACGGCGGGGCGATCGTCGACGCCTCCTCGGGCGAGGAGGTGGGCCGCCACGACGGCACCTACGGCTTCACGATCGGGCAGCGACGCGGGCTGCGGCTCGGGGTGCCGGCGGCCGACGGGAAGCCGCGCTTCGTGCTCGACATCGAGCCGGTCTCGGGCACGGTCACCGTCGGGCCACGCGAGGCGCTGACCGTCGACCGCATCGTCGCCGACCGGCCGCGCTGGTGCGGCCCGGCCCCCACGACGTACACCGGCGGCGTGCAGCTGCGCGCGCACGGTGCGGAGCACCGCGCCGTCGTCGTCGTGGACGACGACCGGGTCGAGATCGAGCTGCTCGACCCGGCTCAGGGGATCGCACCCGGCCAGGCCGCGGTGCTGTACGACGGCACCCGGGTGGTCGGCTCGGCCACCATCGTCTCCACTGCGCGCGCCGACGTGACCGCGTGAGCGTCGCGACCGGCGTCGGGTCGTGGCCCGGCGACGACGCCGAGTCCTATGCCGAGGCCGTGCGCGTGGTCCTCGGCGAGGTGCCGGACCTGCCCTACCTCCCGGAGCTCCCGGGCCGCGGCGCCGCGGCGGGGATGGCGGGCCGGGCGATCGCGATGGTGGCGGACCTCGGGTTCGACCTGCAGCCGGCCGGGTGGCGTCTCACCGACCGACCGGGCATCGACCACCGCCGCGCCCGCTCGTTGCTCGCGCAGGACCTCGACGTCCTCGAGGAGCAGGCCCAGGACGTGCGCGACGCGTTCAAGATCCAGGTCGCCGGCCCGTGGACCCTCGCGGCCTCGGTCGAGAAGCCGCGCGGAGACAAGGTCCTCTCCGACCACGGTGCGCGCCGCGAGCTGGCGCAGGCCCTCGCGGAGGGGCTCGCCACGCACCTCGCCGACGTGCGCCGGCGGGTCCCGGCCGAGCGGGTCGTCGTACAGGTGGACGAGCCCGCACTGGCCGCGGTGCTGGCCGGGGCGGTCCCGACCGCGTCCGGCCTCGGACGGCACCGGGTGGTGCACCCGCCGGAGGCGTCCGCCGCCCTGGAGTGGGTGCTCGCCGCCGCCGGTCCGGACCCCTGGGTCCACTCCTGTGCCGAGGGCGTGCCGTGGCAGCTCCTGCGTGGAGCCGGGGCTCGAGGTCTGAGTGCCGACCTCTCGGTGCTCACCGCCGACGACCTGGACGTGCTCGCCGAGGCGCTGGAGGCGGGGGAGACGCTCGCGCTGGGCGTCGTACCGTCCCTCGAGCCCGAGACCGTCCCCGACGCGAAGACGCTCACCGAGCGGGTGCTGCGCTGGCTCGACATGCTGGGGCTCGATCCCGAGCTCGTCGTCGAGCGGCTGGTGGTCACGCCTTCCTGCGGCCTGGCCGGTGCCTCGCCCTCCTGGGCCCGCCGCGCCACCGAGCTCTGCCGCGAGGTGGCAGCCAACCTGAACGACTGATTCCCCGCTCCGGTGCGGTGAGTCGTGCACGCCGTGCAACCGCCGAGTGCTGTCATCTCGTTCTGATCGGTGACGGCTTCACCGGACGACGAAGGACGGCGATGGCACGACGGGACTCGGAGGCGTTCACTGCCTTCGTGCTGGCCAGCCAGCCCCGGCTGCGGCGGACGGCGTACCTGATGTGCGGTGACTGGGAGCTGGCCAGCGACTACGTGCAGGAGGCCATGATCCGGGTCTATCGGCACTGGCCGCGGCTGCGCAGCGAGCCCGAGGCCCATGCTTACGCCCGCAAAGCCGTGGTCAGCGTGGTGATCGACGCCAAGCGCAGGCGTTCCAGCACCGAGGTCCCGGTCGACTCCGTCATCGACGCTCCCGGGGTCGATGCCACGGCGCGCAGCGCCGATCGCGACCTGCTCGGTCGTTGCCTGGCTCAGGTGCCGGCCCGCCAGCGGGCGTGCCTGGTGCTGCGCCACTACGACGACCTCTCGGTGAGCGAGGTCGCCGCCGTCCTCGGCTGCTCCGAGGGCACCGTGAAGTCCCAGACGGCGCGCGGTCTGGAGACCCTCCAGGCCGCCTTCGCACGAGAGACGAACGACGATCTGCTCGTGAGCGGGAAGGAGTGACCATGCCCCGCAACCTGACCGACCTGATGGAGGCCGCGGTGTCCGCCGCGCCCCCCGAGAAGCACCACGCCTCCGAGATCACACACCTCGCCGAACGCCGCCAGCGTCGTCGTACGACGGCGTTCGTGGCCGGCGCCGCGGCCCTCGCCGTGGTGGCCGTGGTCGGTGGCGCCTTCGGCCTGACGCGTGGCCACTCCTCCACCCCCGAGCCGGCCGCGCCGTACAAGTACGGCCAGGAACTCGACGTGAAGGACGCCGTCGCGGCCACCTCCCTGCGTGGCTTCCGCGTGCTGCCGTGGACCCAGCCCTCCGTGCAGCACCCGGGCACTGGAGTCGCGCTCCCCACGTACACCGGCGTCGACGCGTCCGGGCGGCTCATCGTGGCGACCTATCGAGGCACGGACGTCCCCGAGCTCGGTACGGTGCGGCTGTACGACGCGCCCGGGCAGCCGGCTTCTCCCCTGCGCGAGCCCACCCCGCGCACGAGTGGCGAGAGGTGGAGCCCGGAGTTCACCGGCGACGGGCGGCTGTTGTGGACCTCCACTCGCCTTCAGGGCGCCCCGCACGGTGTGAACACGATCCACGTCACCGATCTGTCAGGTGCCCACGACGTGTCGGTCCACGCCAGCTCGGTGAACAACGGGGTCCAGGCGTGGGCGACGGGCGACCACGTCTGGTACGAGGCGCAACAGTCGATGAGTCCGCAGGGGACCGAGATCCGCCGGCTCTACACCGTCTCACTCTCGTCCGGCTCTCCCGCACGACTCGTCGCTCGCGACGTCCTCGCCGCCGACGTCTCCGACGGCACCGCGATGTGGGTGACCACCGACGGACGGGTGCACGTCGCGAACGCCGATGGCTCCGGCGTACGCGAGGTCCCCGTCCCGCTGGACGCGGGATGCACCCTCACCGAAGCCCCGCTGATGAGCGCCAACCAGGCCGTCGCGGTGAGCCGCGGCGTCGTGGCACTGACCGAGTCCTGCGGCACGGGCGCCGACGGGTTCTACGAGCTCCTCGCCTTCGACACGAGCGGGCGTCCGCTGGTCCACGTGAAGGGCTTCTCGGTGAGGGCTGTCTCCCTCTCGGGTGACTTGCTCGCGGTCGGCGGGGTCGACGGTCAGCCCCTCTACGAGACCCTCGTCTACAACCTGCGGACCGGCACCCTCGCCACCTTCGGCTCGTCCGACGGGCGGTTGCAGTCCGGATCACCGCAGGTCGCGGGTCGCTACGTGCTCTGGTACGACCGGAGCGGCCACATGGGGGAGTTCACCGGATAGCGGGGGTCGGCCAGACTGAGCGGCATGGACATCGTCTCGCCTGCCATCAACGACTACCTGCTCGCCCACTCCGAGCCCGCCGACGCGGTGCTGAGAGACCTCGCCGAGGAGACCCACCGCGAGCTCGGCGGTGCCTCCGGCATGCAGATCACCCACGACGAGGGTGAGCTGCTGACCATGCTGGTGCGGCTGGTGGGAGCGCGCACCGCCGTCGAGGTCGGCACGTTCACCGGCTACTCGTCGATCTGCATCGCCCGAGGACTGCCCGCCGACGGCCACCTGTTGTGCTGCGACGTGAGCGAGGAGTGGACGTCGATCGCGCGACGCTACTGGGAGCGGGCCGCCCTCGCCGACCGGATCGAGCTCCGGATCGCCCCGGCGCTCGAGACGTTGCGGGCGCTGCCGACCGAGCGTCACCTGGACTTCGCGTTCATCGACGCCGACAAGGTGGGCTACCCGGCGTACTTCGAGGAGATCGTGACGCGGATGCGCCCCGGCGGCCTGGTCGTGCTCGACAACATGCTCCGCGACGGGCGGGTGCTCGACCCTCAGAGCGACGACGACCGCGCGATCGTCGCCCTGAACGCCGCGCTGGTGGCCGACGACCGGGTCGACGTCGTACTCCTCCCGGTCCGCGACGGCGTCAGCCTCGCCCGCGTCCGCTGAGGCCCCTTCCGGGATAGTCCCCGATCAGATGGCTGTGATTCCGGTCGGAACACGACCATCTGATCGGGGACTATCCCCCCACGACGGACGACGAAGCCCCCGGGGCGGTGATTCCCCAGGGGCTTCGTGCGGGTGTACGGCGGACGGTCAGCCGACGTGGACGGGCACGTCCTCCGGCAGGTCGGTCGCGAGCTCCTCGTGCTTGACGTCGAGGAAGATCCAGACCACCGCCGAGCCGGCCAGCATCATGAAGACCCCCACGAGGAACGCGTGGGTCGCGCCGGTCGGGAAGCCGCCGATGTAGGCCAGCGCGCCGACCAGCTCGGAGGGCGAGGTCAGGTGCAGCTTGGTCAACAGCTGCTGCACCACGCCCGGGTCGAGCTGCGAGACTCCGCGGCCGATGGTCGGGGCGATCGACGCGATGTGCGCGTTGGTGTAGTGGCTGCCGACCGTGGCCAGGGCCGCCAGGCCGAAGGCGCCGCCGACCTGCTGCATCGTGTTCAGCACGCCGGAGCCGACGCCGGCATCCTCCGGACGCAGGTGGTGGACGGCGGTCAGGGTGAGCGGCACGAACACCGCGCCCATGCCGAGGGCCATCAAGCAGACGTAGGGCAGGATGTCGGTCCAGTAGCTGACGCCGGAACCCAGCGGCTGACCCTGGCCGATGGCCTTCAACACGTCCTGGCCGCCGTCGGGGACGGTGAGCCGGGAGAACCCGTAGAGCGCGGCCGCCGCCATCAGCGTGCCGACCCCGGCGATGTAGCGCGCGTCGATCCGGTTGATCAGGTTCGACACGATCGTCGCCGCGATGATGATGCAGATGCTGAACGGGAGGAACGCGAAGCCGGCCTTGAGCGGGCTGTAGCCCATCACGTTCTGGATGAACAGGCTCAGGAAGAAGAACATCGAGAACATCGCGGCAGGCAGCAGCATCATCGCCACGAAGCTCGCCGCTCGTGAGCGGTTGGCGAACACGCGGAACGGCAGCAGCGGGTGCGCCACCCTGGACTCGACCAGGAAGAACAGCCCGAGCAGGACGGCGCCGCCGATGAGGCTGGCGATGGTGAGACCGTCGTTCCAGCCGTACGCCGCGTTCCCGGCGCGCGTGAGCCCGTAGACCAGGGCGAGCAGGCCACCCGTTCCGGCGATCGCGCCGGGGACGTCGAGCTGGCCGCTGTGGCGCTCGGACTCGTTGAGGAAGCGCGGAGCGAGCAGAGCCGCGATGATCCCGATCGGGACGTTGATCAGGAAGGTGAGTCGCCAACCGTCCTGGGGGTCGAACAGCGAGATGTTCAGGCCGGTCAACCAGCCACCCAGGATCAAGCCGACGGCCGCGCCGGCTCCCGACATGGCGGCGTAGACCGCGAACGCCCGGTTACGCGCGGGGCCCGCCGGGAACGTGGTCGTGATCAGGGCGAGCGCGGCGGGCGAGGCAAGGGCGGCACCCAGGCCCTGGACGCCTCGAGAGGTCAGCAGCAGTGCCTCGCTCTGGGCGAGACCGCCGGCCAGCGAGGCGATCGCGAAGATCGACAGGCCGATCATGAAGGTACGGCGGCGGCCGTAGAGGTCGCCGAGACGGCCACCGAGCAGCAGGAAGCCGCCGAAGGCCAGTGCGTAGCCGGTCACGATCCAGGTGAGGTTCGTGCCGGACATGTGGAGATCTCTGCCGATGTAGGGCAGGGCGATGTTCGCGATCGTGGCGTCGAGCACCACCATGAGCTGGGCGATGCAGATCAGCACCAGGGCCCAGCCGAGGTGCAGCTTCTTGCCGCCGCTCTCGGTGACGTCGGGCTCGTGAGCCTCGACGGCGTCGGTCAGTTCGGACATGGGATTCCTAACGTGGTGAGTTCTTGCTGTGTCTTCTTGACGTTTCTCAGGCCGGCGGTCTGACAGCCGGAAGGATGATCTGGTCGATGACGTGCTCGATGAGCGTCGGCCCGGGGGTCTCACCCATCACGAACAGGCGGTGCAGGACGATCCCGGCCAGGGCCGGGGCCACCAGGTCGAGGTCGAGGTCCGGGCGGACCTCGCCGCGGTCGAGGGCCCGCTGGAACAGGGTCCGCGAGAGCTGCGCCTTCGGCTGGAGGACGCGCGTGCGGAACTCGGCGGCGAACTCCGGGTCGGTGCTCAGCGCGGTCATCACAGCGCCGAAGGTCTGGGTGGTGTCGTGGTCGGTCAGCCCGCCCATGCCGCAGAACGCCGTCAGCAGGTCGGTCCGGAGGTCGCCCGAGTCGGGCACCGGCGGCGTCGCCTTCTGGGTGGCCAGCGCGTCGACGACGAGCGTGGCCTTGGAGTTCCAACGTCGGTAGAGCGTCGCCTTGGAGGCCTTCGCGCGCTGCGCGACGGCGTCCATGGTGAGGCGGTCGTAGCCGACCTCGGCCAGCACCTCGAGGGCGGCGTCGAGGATCTCGCGCTCACGGTCGCCCTCGACTCGGGGGCGGAGGTGGGTCGCTGCTTCGGCGGGCGTCATCGGGTCCTGGTCACCTGGCGTTCATCTGTATGAAACGAAACGGTTTCGTTCCATGCACGACGGTAACCGAGCGCGGCGGATGAAACAAATCAGTTTCATCCGGAGTCCGGAGGAACTCTCCGGATCCGGCGGCCTCAGTCCGCGGCGAGCACCCGTCGTACGCCGTCGACGGCGAAGGAGTTCCACGCGTGGGCGCCGCGCAGCAGGTAGTGACCGCGCTCGCCCATGTCGGTGTACGACGCGTCGAGCGCGACCTCGCGGGCGCGCTCGACGTAGGCGCGGGTGTCCTGGGCGCGCGTGATGTGGTCGCGGCGGCCGTGGGCGGCGTGCAGCCGACGACCGGTCAGGCGCGGCGACCGGCTCGCCCGGTGGCAACCACGGCGCCAGCGCCACGACGCCTCGGACCAGGTCGTGGTCGGCGGCCCGGCAGGCGGTCCGGCCGCCCATCGAGTGGCCGAGCAGGGCGACCGGGACCTCCCCGACCTCGGCCCGGATCTGCTCGAGCGCCCAGTGGGCGTCCTCGACCTTGCCGGTGCCGTCGGCGTTCCACCCCGTGGTCCGGTAGCGCAGGACCCACAGCCCGATGCCCTGCTCGTGCAGGGGGCTCCGACGGCCCGGGCCAGGCCCAGGGCACGGCGCCAGGTGAGACTGCGGCCGGTGACGGGGGCGCTGGAGCTGGCCTTGCCACCGTGCAGCACGAGCACCATCGCCTCGGCGCGGCCGGGCGCGTCGTACCGGGTCAGGCTCGGACCTGGCACGGCGCGCTCCTTCAGGTTCGTCTCCACGCCGACGATTCGGTACGTCGCGTCCGGTGGATGGGTGGACCGGGCCGGTCTGCGGATGTCGGCGCCGCTTGGCAGGATAGGCCGCATGGGCGAACCGCAGTCGGCCACCTCCGAGGCCAAGGAGCGCCACCGCGCGCTGAGCGAGGAGATCGAGGACGCCCGCTGGCGCTACTTCGTCCTCGACGACCCGACGCTCGACGACGGCGACTACGACCGCCGCCTGCGTGAGCTCCAGGTGCTCGAGGACGAGTTCCCCGAGCTGCGCACTCCCGACTCGCCGACCCAGAAGGTGGGCGGCGCCGTCTCGACGGAGTTCACCGCCGTCGACCACCTCCAGCGGATGGAGAGCCTCGACAACGCCTTCTCCTACGACGAGCTGGCGTCGTGGCACGCGCGGCTCGCGCGCGACGGGGTCGCCGACCCGGCCCTGCTGTGCGAGCTCAAGGTCGACGGCCTCGCGATCAACCTGCTCTACGAGGGCGGCCGGCTGGTCCGCGCGCTGACCCGCGGCGACGGCCGCACCGGCGAGGACGTCACGCCCAACGTCCGCACCATCGACTCCGTGCCCGACCGGCTCACCGGCACCGACGAGCACCCGGTGCCGGCGCTCGTCGAGGTGCGCGGTGAGGTGTTCCTCCCGGTCGCCGCGTTCGAGCGGCTCAACGTCTCGATGACCGAGGCCGGCAAGCCGGTCTTCGCCAACCCGCGCAACGCCGCTGCCGGCTCCCTGCGGCAGAAGGACCCCCGGGTCACCGCGAGCCGCGACCTCGGCATGGTCTGCCACGGCATCGGCGCCCGCGAGGGCTTCGACCCGTCGTCACAGTCCGCGGCCTACGGAGCCTTGCACTCCTGGGGGTTGGCGACGTCCTCGGTGACGGAGGTGTTCGCCGACCTGCAGGCGGTCCAGCGATTCGTCGACGACGTCGGCGAGCGCCGGCACACGATCGTCCCCTACGAGATCGACGGCGTCGTGATCAAGGTCGACGAGGTCGCTCTCCAGCGCCGGCTCGGGTCCACCTCACGCGCCCCACGCTGGGCGATCGCGTTCAAGTACCCGCCCGAGGAGGT
The DNA here is from genome assembly GCA_963797325.1 of uncultured Actinomycetota bacterium. Classification (GTDB taxonomy): domain Bacteria; phylum Actinomycetota; class Actinomycetes; order Propionibacteriales; family Nocardioidaceae; genus Nocardioides. The sequence goes on along the minus strand of CAWCPG010000021.1, from coordinate 140,567 downwards.
CAACGCCAAGCTCCTCTCCATCGAGGTCAACACCGGTCGCACGGGGCGGGTGACGCCGTTCGGGGTGATGGAGCCGACCAAGGTGGCCGGATCGACCGTCGAGCGGGCCACGCTCCACAACGCTCACGAGGTCGCCCGCAAGGACGTCCGGCCCGGCGACACGGTGGTGCTGCGCAAGGCGGGTGACGTGATCCCGGAGATCGTCGGCCCCGTGCTGGCGCTGCGACCCGAGGGGCTGGAGCCGTGGGTGATGCCGACCGTGTGCCCCTCGTGCGGCACCACCCTGGCCCAGCAGAAGGAGGGCGACAAGGACCTCCGCTGCCCCAACACCCGGCAGTGCCCGGCCCAGCTCCTCGAGCGCGTCTACCACGTGGCCAGCCGCGGGGCCTTCGACATCGAGGGGCTCGGCGCCGAGGCCGCCCACGCGCTGCTCGACGCTCGCGTCCTCACCGACGAGGGCGACGTCTTCGACCTCGACCGCGACAAGCTCCTCCGGACCGACCTGTTCACCCGCGCCCCCAGGAAGGGGGAGGAGGGTCCCCAGCTCAGCGCCAACGGCGAGGGTCTGCTGGCCAACCTCGGCGAGCGCAGGCACGTGCCGCTGTGGCGGGTCCTGGTGGCGCTCTCGGTCCGTCATGTCGGGCCGACCGCGGCGCGGGCCCTGGCCACGGAGTTCGGGTCGATGGCGAGGATCCGGGCAGCCTCGGAGGCGGAGCTCGCGGCTGCCGAGGGGGTCGGGCCGACGATCGCGGAGGCGGTGATCGAGTGGTTCAAGGTCGACTGGCACGAGGCGATCGTGGACAAGTGGGCCGAGGCGGGCGTGACCATGGAGGACGAACGCGACGCGTCGGTCGCGCGCACGCTCGAGGGGCTGACGGTGGTGGTCACCGGTTCCCTGGTCGAGTTCTCGCGCGACTCCGCCAAGGAGGCGATCGTGTCCCGCGGCGGCAAGGCCGCCGGCTCGGTGTCGAAGAAGACCGACTACGTCGTGGTCGGCGACAACGCCGGGTCCAAGGCCGAGAAGGCGGAGCAGCTCGGCGTACCCGTGCTCGACGAGGCCGGGTTCACGGTGCTGCTCGAGCAGGGTCCGGCGGGGCTCTAGCCGAGTGGTGACGCGCTGGTCAGCACCTCGGGCCACGTCCGCAGCAGGCTCTCGAGGTGGCCGAGACCCGGCAGCACGTGCAGCGTCGCGTCGGGCAGCCGGTCGGCCAGCCAGTGTCCGTTGCGCGGTGGCGCGTTCGCGTCCCGCTCGCCGTACCAGAGGGTGACCGGGCACCGGACGTCCGCGAGCTCGAACGGCCACCGGTGGAACACGAGGGCCGCGTCGTTCAGATAGCCGTCGGGCACGAGCAGGGCCTCGCGCGCGTCGGCAGCCAGGTCGGAGGGCGTACGCGCCGCGAGCAGCGTGCGGTCCTCGTCCGGCAGGCTGCCCACCCAGCGCTCGGCGAGCGCGAGGTCGTCAGGGTCGTCGGGGGCCACGCGCGACCGGTACGCGAGGAAGCCCGGGCGCACCGTCGCGACGTTGTCGGCGAGCTCCGCGTCCGCGAGGGCGGCGTACCACGCCTGCCCGTCGCGGTCGAGGTCGTCGCGGGTCCACGGCGGGTCCATCCGCGGCGCCTCGCCGGGGCTCGCGACGAGCGCGGCCGCACGCACCCTCTCGGGGTGGAACGCCGCGCAGGCCAGGGCGAAGGTGCCGCCGACCGACATCCCGACCACTCCGAGCTCCCGGAGCCCGAGCTCGTCCGCGAGCGCGACCGCGTCGTCGACGACGCTCCGGTACGACGGGGCGGCCGGCGTGGAGGCGCCGTACCCGGGGCGGTTGGCGGCGATCAGGCGGACCCCGAGGCGCCGTGCGGCGTCGTACCCACTCGCGGCGGCGCGCCGGGTGTCGGGGCAGCCGTGGAAGAACAGCACGGGTCGCCCGCGCGGGTCGCCTCCCTCCGACCAGGCCAGCGTGCGCCCGTCCGGCAGCGTGGTGAGAGGCACCCTGTCGTCAGGTGGTCGTGGGCGGAGGCGTCACCGAGGCACCCGGTGCGTCGCCCATCTCCGTGCGCCACAGGTGGGCGCCGAGCGCTGCCGCCAGGATCCCGAACACGACTCCTGGGACCGGGTGCCCGCCGACGATGGCCCACAGCGCCAGGAGCGTGACGACTCCGAGCAGGGTGGCCAGGCCGATCCGGGTGTTGGCCACCCGCGCGAACGACCGTGCGGAGCGGTCGGTCAGGCTCATCGGCTGGAAGGTGACCGTCCGGTCGGGCATCGCCAGGTGGAGCTCGGGCGGGATGGCGGCGTCGAGCGCCTTGGTCAGGTCCTTGCCGCGCATCCACTCGCGCGGCTCCATCTCCAGCACGTTGCCGTCGCGGCCGATCAGGTGGCGCGCGCCGTCGCGGTAGGCCAGAAGGGCGACGACGTTCGCGATGCGCATCGACCGGCACATGCCGCCGGTGGCCCGCTCGGCCACCTCCTCGTCGAGGGTGAACGTGGACAGGTCGGCGGGCCAGTTGACGTGGCTGTGCTTGGTCCCGGTACCCCGCGGTCGCGATTCGGGGAACGTGATCGCCGGGACCGTCCGGTGCAGGGGAGCGGCCTCGGGCAGGCCGACGAGGAGGGAGGCGTGCAGCTCCTGGGCGGCCCGGTCGACCAGCAGCGGGTCGGTGTCACGCAGCTGGGCGAGGAGCTCCTCGTAGGTCAGCGGCACCCGGTCGCTGAGCGCGGCGTACGCCGCCTCCAGGGCGGTCTCGACCTCGGCAGCCGGCGACTCGAGCACGCGGAGGCGTCGCTCGACGGCCTCCTGGACCCACTCGCGGGGGACGCCTTCCTCCGCGAGCTGTCCGGTGACCTCGAGGGCTGCCTTGGCCAGGGTGGGGAGCATCTCGTCGACGACCTCGGACCCGCCCGCGACCACGGCGTACTCGTTGTCCACCTCGGCCATCGACGACCAGAGCCCCAACGCGCTGCCGCTGTGTCGGCGCAGCCCGTCGTGGAGCGCGCGCTCGAGGATGACCGGCAGGAAACCGGCCTCGTGGCAACGGGTGACGACGCCACTGAGCGTGAGCCCCACCTCGTCGCGGTAGGCGGAGGGGAGGGCACGGTTGATCGGCTGTGCCTTCGCGGCCGGGACGTACTCGCCGTGCGGGAGGGGGACGGTCAGACCGGCCGGTGGCGGCCCGTCCAGGACCAGGATCGCGTTCGCGGCGTTGAACACCCGGCGCGAGCGCGCGGTCAGCAGCTCGTCGGTGGCGCGCATGGCCCCGATCTCGGGATAGCTCGCGACGCCCGGCCCGAGGGCGCCGTAGCGCCAGGTGAGCGACCGCGTCAGCCGGTCGCGGGCCTCGTAGGCCTGGGCCTGCAGCAGGCCGCGCTCGCGCGGGAGCAGGCGCAGGTCCGGCTCGGCCAGCCAGCGGGCCAGCGCGCCCACGTGCTCGGCGATGGACTCGGGGCCGCCGAAAGCGGCGAAGTGCGTGCGCAGGAGGGAGAGGCGGCCCTCGATCGGGCGGGTCAGCGTCTCCCGGTCGAGGAGTGCGAGGTGCTCGAGGAGATGGAGCCACCCGCTCTCATGGAGCGGCTCGTCGGCCAGCCCCTGGCGGAACAGCAGATGGGCGCACGAGGCCGGGCGCCCCATGTCTACCCAGAAGCACAGGACACCATCGATCTCGGACTCGCGGACACCGGTCATGAGGCCACCACGGTAACCGCGGGCGGGCCCTCTTCGTGGCGGTTTGGCCGAGCTCGGCCCCGGTCCGTACGACGGGTGGTCCCGCTGGGACGGGCACCGCTCGCGGCTCCCTAGGATGAGTCCATGCCCGACACCCCCACCGGCACCGGCGCGCCCGCCGCGATCAGCCGCGACGAGCTGGCCCACCTGGCCGACCTCGCGCGGATCGATCTCTCCGACGCCGAGCTCGACCACCTCGCCCCGCAGCTGAGCGTGATCCTCGAGTCCGTGGCGTCGATCAACGGCGTCGCCCCGGACGACACCCCGCCCACCTCCCACGCGCTGCCGCTGACCAACGTCTTCCGCGACGACGTGGTCCGGCCCGGGCTCACGGTCGAGGAGGCGCTGAGCGGTGCGCCGGAGGTCGAGCAGCAGCGGTTCAAGGTGCCGCGCATCCTCGGAGACGAGCAGTGAGCCCGGACCGGCGTACGGCCGCCGAGATCGCGGACGCACTGGCGGCGGGCGAGACCACCAGCGTGGAGGTCACACAGGCACATCTCGACCGCATCGGCGAGGTCGACGGGGTCGTGCACGCCTTCCTCCAGGTCGACGCCGAGGGCGCCCTGCGCGACGCGGCGGCGGCCGACGCGCGTCGCACCGCCGGGTCACCCGCGAGCGCCCTCGACGGGGTACCGATCGCCGTCAAGGACGTGATCGCGACCCGCGGAATGCCCACGACCTGCGGGTCACGGATCCTCGAGGGCTGGGTCCCGCCCTATGACGCCACGGTCGTCGCGCGGCTCCGCGCGGCCGGCCTGCCGATCCTCGGCAAGACCAACATGGACGAGTTCGCGATGGGCTCCTCCACCGAGCACAGTGCCTACGGCCCGACCCACAACCCGTGGGACCTCACCCGCATCCCCGGTGGCTCGGGCGGCGGCAGCGCGGCGGCGGTGGCGGCCTACGAAGCGCCGCTGGCGCTCGGCACCGACACCGGCGGCTCGATCCGCCAGCCCGGCGCCGTCACCGGCACCGTCGGCGTGAAGCCGACGTACGGCGGAGTGTCGCGCTACGGCCTCGTGGCCCTGGCGAACTCCCTCGACCAGGCCGGCCCGGTCACCCGGACGGTGCTCGACGCGGCCCTGCTCCACGAGGTCATCGGCGGGCACGACCCGCTCGACTCCACCAGCATCGAGCAGCCGATCACCGGCCTGGTCGACGCCGCGCGGCAGGGTGCCGAGGGTGACCTGACCGGTGTCCGGATCGGGGTCGTGACCGAGCTGGGAGGCGAGGGCTACCAGGCCGGCGTCCTGGCCCGCTTCCGCGAGTCGGTCGAGCTGCTGACCCAGGCGGGCGCCGAGGTCGTCGAGGTGTCGTGCCCCCACTTCGTGCACGCGCTCGCGACGTACTACCTGATCCTGCCGGCCGAGGCGTCGTCCAACCTGGCCCGCTTCGACGCGATGCGCTACGGCCTCCGGGTCACCCCCGACGGCGACCCGAGTGCCGAGGACGTCATGCGCGCCACCCGCGAGGCGGGGTTCGGCGACGAGGTGAAGCGTCGGATCATCCTCGGCACCTACGCGCTGTCGAGCGGCTACTACGACGCCTACTACGGCCAGGCGCAGAAGGTCCGCACGCTGATCTCGCGCGACTTCGACGCCGCCTTCGAGCGCGCCGACGTGCTGGTCAGCCCGACCGCGCCGACGACGGCGTTCCGGCTCGGCGAGAAGGTCGACGACCCGCTGGCGATGTACCTCAACGACCTCGCCACCATCCCGGCCAACCTGTCCGGCGTCCCCGGCATCTCCGTCCCGAGCGGCCTGGCCGACGAGGACGGCTTGCCGGCCGGCGTACAGATCCTCGCTCCCGCGCTCGGGGACGACCGGGTCTACCGGGTCGGCGCTGCGCTCGAGGCGCTGCTGGCGCGACAGTGGGGCGGTCGCCTGCTCGACCGGGCCCCGGAGCTGGTCTCGACTCCGCTCGAGCACCGAGAGGACACGGCATGACCGACGAGCTGCTGTCGTACGACGACGTGGTCGCGCGGTTCGACCCGGCCCTGGGCCTCGAGGTCCACGTCGAGCTCAACACCGCGACCAAGATGTTCTGCGGGTGCCCGACGGAGTTCGGCGCGGAGCCGAACACCCAGACCTGCCCGACCTGTCTGGGTCTGCCCGGCTCGATGCCGGCCGTGAACGCGAAGGCGGTCGAGTCGGCGATCCGGATCGGCCTGGCGCTGAACTGCGAGATCGCCGAGTGGTGCCGGTTCGCCCGGAAGAACTACTTCTACCCCGACATGCCGAAGAACTTCCAGACGAGCCAGTACGACGAGCCGATCGCGTTCGAGGGCCACATGGACGTCGAGGTGGACGGCGAGACCTACCGCGTCGGGATCGAGCGCGCCCACATGGAGGAGGACACCGGCAAGTCCCTCCACGTCGGCGGGAGCACCGGGCGCATCCACGGCGCCGACTTCTCCCTGGTCGACTACAACCGCGCCGGCATCCCGCTGATCGAGATCGTCACCAAGCCGGTGCTCGGCACGGGCGCGAAGGCGCCCGAGGTCGCGCGGGCCTACGTCGCCCAGCTCCGCGAGCTGCTGCTCGGCCTCGGCGTGAGCGACGTACGGATGGAGCAGGGCTCGCTGCGGTGCGACGTGAACCTCTCGCTGGCGCCGCAGGGCGCGAGCACCCTCGGCACCCGCACCGAGACCAAGAACGTGAACTCCCTGCGCTCGGTCGAGCGGGCGGCGCGCTACGAGATGCGCCGGCACGCCGCGATCCTGGCCGGTGGCGGATCGATCCTGCAGGAGACGCGACACTGGCACGAGGACACCGGTGTGACCACCAGCGGCCGGGAGAAGTCCGACGCGGAGGACTACCGCTACTTCCCCGAGCCCGACCTGGTGCCGATGGCGCCCAGCCGCGAGTGGGTGGCGGAGCTCCGGGCGACGCTGCCAGAGCCGCCGCACGAGAAGCGGGCGCGGCTGCAGGAGGCGTGGGGGTTCTCCGACCTCGACATGCGCGACACGGTCGGGGCCGGTGCCCTCGGCCTGGTGGAGGAGACCATCGCGGCCGGTGCGACCCCGCAGTCGGCGCGCAAGTGGTGGCTCGGTGAGCTCGCGCGTCGCGCCAACGAGTCCGAGACCGACCTCGCCTCCCTGGGCGTCACGCCCGCCGACGTGGCCCGCGTGCAGGGCATGGTCGACGAGGGGACGCTCAACGACAAGCTGGCCCGGCAGGTGCTCGACGGGTTGGTGGCCGGGGAAGGGACGCCCGACGAGATCGTCGCCGCCCGCGGGCTGGGCATCGTCTCCGACGACGGCGCGCTCGCCGCGGCGGTCGACGACGCCATCGCCGCCCACCCGGACGTCGCCGACAAGATCCGCGACGGCAAGGTGGCCGCGGCGGGGGCGTTGATCGGTGCGGTGATGAAGGAGATGCGCGGCCAGGCCGACGCCAACCGCGTCCGCGAGCTGATCCTCGACAGGCTGGGTTGACGTCGAGTCGGCGCACAGAGACGTCGAAGATCACGCTCGCGCCGAGTGGTCAGGTGACGACTCGGCGAGGCTCACGTGACCGAAACAGATCTGGTGGGCGACGACCCGGTCCGGCAGTCTGCTCTCCGCACGGAACGAAGGGGGAGCACATGAGCACGACCGTGTCCGACAAGCCAGACATCAACGAGATGCGCGTGATCCACCGCGTCTTCCGCCGCGAGCTGACCGCCCTGCCCGGGCTCGTACGCCGGGTGGCGGAGGGCGACACGGCGCGCGCCGAGGTGGTCGGGGGCCATGCGCAGTTCGTGCTGTCCGGGCTGCACATCCACCACACCGGCGAGGACGAGAACCTCTGGCCGCTGCTGCTCGAGCGTGCGCAGCCGTCGACCGAGCTGATCGAGACCATGCAGTCGCAGCACGAGCGGGTGCACGAGCACGTCGACCGCACGCAGAGCCTGCTCGAGGCCTGGCGCCGGACGCCGAGCAGCGAGGCGGGCGAGTCGCTGGCCACCGAGATCGAGCAGCTCAACCAGGCCCTGTTCGAGCACCTCGACCAGGAGGAGCGCGAGATCCTGCCGCTCGCGGAGGCACACGTCAGCGTCGCGGAGTGGGGGCGCCTCGGCGAGCACGGCCGCGACTCCATGTCGCGCGCGGAGCTGCCGATCATGTTCGGGGCGATTCTCGAGGAGGCCGACCCCGACGAACGAGCGCAGATGCTGGCGCTCCTGCCGGCCCCGGTGCGCCTGCTGATGCGCACCCTCGGCGCCCGGAACTACCGCCGCTACATCACCGCGGTGCGCGCGGGTTGAGCAGCGGTGGGAGTCCCCGTCGTGAGGCGCCGGGCGTGACCGCGCGCCGTGACCGCTGTGTCGCGTGTGACCGCCCGGTACGACGTTTGCGTCCGGGTCCGTCGGCGCGGCTATGCTGCCGCTGATCACATCCAAGTTACGCCCGTGGTGGGGGAAGCCGGTCCGAAGCCGGCGCTGACCCGCAACCGTAGGCCGTGCATGCACGGCGAGCCGGAACACCCGCCTCGACGCGTTCCGAACACACGCTGTCGTGGAAAAGCAGCGGGTGGGGCCGTCCGATCATCGGCGCCTTCCCGCTGTCGCAGCGGGAAGGAAACATGTCTGTTTTCGGTCGCGCCTCCGTGGCGCTCCTCTCCACCGCCCTGGTCGTCTCGATCGCGGCCACCGGGCAGGCCGCATCGGCCGCCTCCACCGCCTCCAAGGCCCCCACCGCCCCACCGAGTCGCCAGGCAGCCACCTGGCTCGCTCGCCAGCTCAACAGCGAGGGCCTGATCCACAACGGGCAGTTCAAGTTCGACGACTACGGGCTCACCGCCGACACGGCGTTCGCGCTCGATGCGCTCGGCGGTCAGAAGCCGGCGGTCCGCAAGATCCGCAAGGCGCTGGCCCACCACGTCGACAGCTACACGACCGGTGCCGACTTCGGCACCCCGAACGACCGCTACGCCGGCGCCATCGCCAAGCTGGTCGTCCTCGCCCAGGACACCGGGGGCAGGGCGCGCCACTTCGGCGGCGTGAACCTCGTCAGTCGCCTCGCCGCTCGCGTGAGTACGACGGCTCCCACCGCGGGCCGGATCGAGGACCGGTCCGGCTTCGGTGACAACGCCAACGCGATCGGGCAGGTGTTCGCGGTGCGCGGCCTGCTCAAGGCGCACCACGCGCTGGGCCAGCCGGCCCTGCGGTTCCTCCTGAAGCAGCAGTGCGCGGCCGGCTTCTTCCGCCTCGGCTTCAACTCCGACACGACCGCCGCCGACCAGGGCTGTGCCAAGGGCAGTCCGGCCGACACCGACGTGACGGCGCTGGCCGTCATCGAGCTCGGGTCGGTCCGCAAGGGCCACCCGGCGCTCCGGGACGCGTTGACCTCCGCCGTCCACTGGCTCAAGAAGCACCAGCGCGACAACGGTGGTTTCGGCGGTGGCCCGACCACCTCCGGCACGAACGCCAACAGCACCGGCCTGGCCGGCTGGGCGTTCATCGAGACGGGCCAGTGCGGGGCCGAGCATCGTGCGGCGGCGTGGCTCCGCGCGCGCCAGGTGCGCGGCGATGTCGCCAAGACGCCGCTGAAGGGCCAGTCCGGCGCGATCGCCTACGACGGCGCCGCGCTGAAGGCCGCGAAGGCGGACGGCATCACCCAGGCCACGCGCGACCAGTGGCGCCGGGCCACGGCTCAAGCCGCCCCCGCACTGCTGGCGCTCCACACCTGCCTCGCCGCGTGAGCCGACACGTCGTACGCCTCGTCGCTGCGGTCGTCCTGACCGCGGCGACGGGGCTCGGCGTGTCCGCACCGGCCCGGGCCGCGTCGTGCTCCACCTCCCACGGTGTCACGGTGGTCGTCGACTTCCACGAGCTCGGGGGTGGTGCGCAGTCGGCCTGTGACGCCGGCGGCGCCGGCAAGACGGCCCTGACGCAGCTCACGGACGTCGGCCATCGGCTGACCTACGTGCAACGCCAGCCCGGCTTCGTCTGCCGCGTCGACGGCGCGCCGGCCGGCGACCCGTGCGTCAACACGCCGCCCGCCGACGCGTACTGGTCGCTCTGGTGGTCCGACGGCAAGTCCGGGACGTGGGTCTACTCCTCGTCCGGGGCCGGCTCGCTCACCGTCCCCGACGGCGGCTACGTCGCGCTGTCGTGGCAGGGCCCGGGCAGCAAGGCCGCACCGCGGGTGAAGCCGACCGCCCACCGGAGCCCGGCACCGTCCTCGTCGCCGACACACCAGCCGACCCACCAGCCGACCCACCAGGCCTCGACCGCGCCGCCGCCGCCGACCTCCGCGGCACCCTCGTCGTCGTCGGCGGTGAGGTCGTCCGGCTCGCCGAGCCCGACGCACGCGTCGGCGTCGTCCCACGCGACGCGCCACGCGAGCACGAGCCCGACCCCGTCAGCCGGCGCGAGCACCTCCGACGTGCCCGCGACCGCCGAGGCCGGCGAGCCTCCGGACACCTCGGCGCCGGGATCGGGGCCGGGACTCCCCGGCTGGCTGGCGCCGGCATTGGTCGCTGCGCTGTTCGTCGCCGCAGCCGTGGTCGCCGTCGTACGCCGGAAACGCGCCGGCGGCGCGTGATGCGCGCTCGTCTCGCGGTGGCCCGCCTGCCGCGGGACCTGCATCCCGTGGCCTGGTGGCTGTGGGCGGTCGGCCTGGCCGCTGCGGCGTCGTTCACCACGAACCCGTGGCTCCTCCTGCTCCTGATCGGCGTCGCCTGTCTCACGGTCTCCGCCCGGCGCAGCGCGTCGCCGTGGGCCGACTCGTTCCGCCTCTACCTGTGGCTCGGCCTGTTCATCGTGGTCATCCGGGTGTTCTTCCGGATCCTCGTCGGCGGCGGCGACGGGGGACGCGTGCTCCTCGACCTGCCCTCGATCCCGCTGCCGCACTGGACGCTCGGGCTGAGGCTGCTCGGCTCGGTGACCCAGGAGTCGCTGCTCTTCGGGCTGTACGACGGCCTCCGGCTCGCCACGATCGTCATCTGCGTCGGCGCGGCGAACTCGCTCGCGAACCCCAAGCGACTGCTCCGCTCGGTGCCACCGGCGCTCTACGAGATCGGCAGCGCCCTGGTCGTCGCGATCACCGTGCTGCCCCACCTGGCCGACAGCTTCCGCCGCGTCCGCGCGGCCCAGACCCTGCGCGGCGGCGACAGCGGACGCGTCCGCGGGCTGCGCCGCCTGCTCGTTCCGGTGCTCGAGGACTCCCTCGAACGCTCCCTCGCCCTGGCTGCGGGGATGGACACCCGCGGCTACGGCCGGACGGCCGGCGCCACCGCACGCGAGCGTCGTACGACCGGAGGGCTGATGCTCCTCGGCCTCTGCGCGATCTGCGTCGGCGTCTACGGGGCGCTCGACCGCACCACGCCGACCTGGGTCGGCACGCCGATGCTCCTGGTCGGCACGCTCGTCTCGCTGGTGGCCGTCCGCGGCGCCGGTCGCCGCGTCGGCCGGTCGCGCTACCGCCCGGCTCCGTGGCTGTGGCCCGAGGGGGTGGTCGCGGCGTCCGGCCTGGTCGTCGCACTCGCGGTCTGGTGGATGTCGCACCACCAGCTGGCGATCGCCTACCCGGGCCTCACCGTCGCACCGACTCTGAGCCTGACGGCGCTCGCCGCCGCGGGCATCGCGCTCGGCGGCGCGCTGTGTGCCCCGCAGCCCGCGCGGCCCCGAGGAGGTGCCGGGTGATCGAGCTGCGCGGCATCGGCTTCGGGTACGACGACCGACCGGTCCTCCACGACGTCGACCTGCTCCTCGAGGAGGGCGAGCTGGTGGTCGTCTCGGGTCGGACCGGCGTCGGCAAGTCCACCCTGCTCGGCGTGGTCACCGGGCTGGTGCCACGTTTCACCGGCGGCACCCTGGCCGGTGACGTGCTCGTCGACGGGCACTCCGTCGTGCGTCAGCCGCCCCGCGAGCGCGCACACCTCGTGGGCTACGTCGGCCAGGACCCCGCCGCGGGCTTCGTCACCGACACCGTCGAGGAGGAGCTGGCCTACGGCATGGAGCAGCTCGGCCTCGCCCCCGACACGATGCGGCGCCGGGTCGAGGAGACCCTCGACCTGCTCGGCATCGCCGACCTCCGGGCCCGCGACCTGCGCACCCTGTCCGGCGGCGAGCAGCAGCGGGTGGCGATCGGCTCGGTGCTGACCATGCACCCGCGGCTCCTCGTGCTCGACGAACCCACCTCCGCGCTCGACCCGACGGCGGCGGAGGAGGTGCTGGCCACGCTCACCCGGCTGGTCCACGACCTCGGGCTCTCGGTGCTGATGGCCGAGCACCGGCTCGAGCGGGTCGTCCCGTTCGCCGACCGGATCGCCCTGCTCACCGGCGAGGGCCGCGTGCACACCGGCACACCCGCCGAGATGCTGGCCGTCTCACCCGTCGTACCCCCGATCGCCGAGCTCGGCCGGCGGCTCGGCTGGGACCCGCTGCCGGTGAGCGTCCGCGAAGCGCGTCGGCTGGTGCGGGGTCTCGACCTCGGCGAGCCCCCGACCCCCACCACCGGACCGTACGGCGTGCCGGTCGCGGTGGCCGAGCGGGTCACCGTGGTCCGCGGCACGACCGTGGCGCTCCGGGCGGCCTCTGCGTGCCTGCGAGCCGGCAGCGTCACCGCGCTGATGGGACGCAACGGGTCGGGCAAGTCGACCCTGCTCTGGACGCTGCAGGGCAGCCGCGAGCGCCGGGCCGGACGCGTCGACGTGGCCGGCACCGACCCTGCCGCACAGCCGCCGGCCCGGCGACGTGCCCTGGTCGGGCTGGTACCCCAGACCGCGTCCGACCTGCTCTACCTCGAGACCGTCGCCGAGGAGTGTGCGGCCGCCGACGGCGGGTCGGGTGAGGCCCGCACGCTCCTCGACCGGCTGGTGCCGGGGATTCCCGACGAGACCCATCCGCGTGACCTGTCGGAGGGGCAGCGGCTCGCGCTGGCCCTGGTGGTCGTCCTGGTCGGTGTGCCCCCCGTGCTCCTGCTCGACGAACCGACCCGAGGTCTGGACTACCCGGCCAAGGCCGAGCTGGCGGCGATCCTGCGTCGGCTCGCCGACGAGGGACACGCCGTGATGGTGGCGACCCACGACGTGGAGTTCGCGGCCGTGGCGGCCGACCAGGTCGTCGTGCTCGCGGAGGGAGAGGTCGTCTCCGACGGGCCGACCCGCGAGGTGCTGGCCGCGTCACCGGCGTTCGCGCCGCAGGTCACCAAGATCCTCGGGCCCGGCTGGCTCCGCGTCGACGAGGTGCCGCGATGAGCCGGACGCACGCCGTACCTCTCGGACGCCGGTCGGGCGTCATCCTCACCGTCGCCTCGGTCGCCGGGCTGATGATGCTCGTCTGGCCGCTGCTCGTCCGCAACCCCGACGGCGGTCAGCTCGGCCCGCCGTTCGTCTTCCTGGCGCTGCTGCCGGTGGTGATCGTCGTCGTCCTGGCCGAGGTGACCGAGGGCGGCCTCGACCCGCGCGTGCTCGCCGTGCTGGGCGTGCTGTCGGCGGTGAACGCCGTGCTGCGCGGCCTCTCACCCGGCACCGCCGGCGTGGAGCTGGTCTTCTTCGTCCTGATCCTGGCCGGGCGGGTGTTCGGACCGGGCTTCGGCTTCGTGCTGGGCTGTACGTCGCTGTTCGCCTCCGCGCTGCTCACCGGCGGAGTCGGCCCGTGGCTGCCGTTCCAGATGCTGTGCTCGGCGTGGGTCGGGATGGGGGCCGGGCTGCTACCGCGTCGGGTCACCGGTCGCGCGGAGATCGTGATGCTGGCGGCGTACGGCGTGGTGGCGGCGTACGGCTTCGGGCTGCTGCTGAACCTCTCGTCCTGGCCGTTCGTGCTGGGCATCGCGGTGCCCGGTCACACCGGACTCGCCTTCGTGCCCGGCGACCCGGCGTCGGTCAACCTCCACCGCTTCCTGATCTACACGCTGATCACCTCGACCGGCTCCTTCGACACCGGCCGGGCGATCACCAACGCCGTGGCGATCGTCGTCCTCGGGCCGGCCGTGCTCACCACGCTCCGTCGGGCCGCCCGCCGCGTCGTCATCGTCGGCTCGGTCGAAAAGCCGTTGTCGCCGACGGTGACGGGCCCTAGCGTGAGCGCGACCGACGACAGGAAGGAGGCTGCGATGACCACGCCACCCGCCGGCCTCCGAGGTGAGGCCGGTTCCCAGATCTGAGGAACCCATGTCTGCTCTGCAGTTCTTCCACCCCGCCTCCGTCGCGGAGGCGATCACCCTGCTCGCCGCCAGCCCGCTGCCGGTCGACTCCCCGACCCAGCGACGGATCCGCGGTCTCACCCACCTCCACGACACCTTCGGCACCGGACGACGCCGGCCCGCGTGGGTCTGGTGCGTCCGCCACGACGACGACCCGACGCCGCTCGGTGTCGTCGCCGCGTTCGGTGCCGGTGCCCCCGACGACCGGGTGTTCGTGCTCGACCACTTCGGCCTCCCGGCCGACCCCGAGGTGGCGCGTGCCCTCGTCGTCCATGCGACGGCCGAGGCCGTCGCGGGCGGCGCCGACGAGGTCGGCATCTTCGCGCCCACCGATGCGTCCTTCGACGACCCGTCCCTCGCCCACCTGGCCGATCCGCTGCGCGCGGCGGGCTGGCGACTCCTGGTCGAGCGGCGCCACTACGAGTTCGAGCCGCCCGCGGGGCTGGGGGACGGCGTACCGACCGGGCTGTTCCTCGACCAGCCCACCGGACCCGACGACCCGCGGCTGGCCGCCTGCCACCGCGAGGTGATGCGCGAGACCCTCGACGCCCACGACGCCGCGCTCGTCGAGAGCGTCGGGTTCGAGCAGGCCTGTCGCGAGAGCCTCGCCTTCCTGCTCGACTCCGACCCGGTGGAGTGCCTCCGGCTCGCGACGGACGCGGCCGGCTCGCTGGTGGGGCTGGTCTCCGGACGACTGATGTCGAGCGGTCGGGCGTTCGTGCTGTTCGTCGGCGTGTGCCGCGACCACCGGGGCCGCGGCCACGGGCGCGAGCTGCTGGCCTGGCAGACCCGTGAGCTGGTCGCCTCGGGAGCGACCGTCCTGATCGCCGACACCGACAACACCAACCTCCCGATGGCCCGCGCCTTCGCCGCCGTGGGCTGGCCCCAGACCGAGACCCGGATCGACCTCGTGCGCTGAGGGTGGGCTCGGGAGTCCCAGCTTCACCATGTGAACATGGTGAAGCCTCGCTCCTCACGTCGAATTCACCATGAGAAGTCGCGCTTCACCAGGTGAACATGGTGAAGCGGCGAGCACCTCGCCGACGGCCGACCACGGCGCGGCTGAGGAGACCCCTCAGTCGGGAGCAGGCGCGGTGAGCCGCGACTCGGAGCGGGTGGCGCCGACGCTGGCCGCCACGACGCAGGCCATGGCAGCCCACTGCGCAGCGGTCAGGAACTCACCGACGACCACGATGCCGGCGAGCGCGGCAGCGGCGGGCTCGAGACTCATCAGGATGCCGAACACCGACGGCCGGATCGTGCGCAGCGCGGTGATCTCGCAGGAGTAGGGGATCACCGAGCTGAGCAGGCCGACGAGAGCACCCGCGAGGAGGATGTGCGGCTCGCCGAGACCGCGTCCGGAGACCGAGACCAGCAACGGCGTCAGCATCGCCGTGGCCACCACGCTCGCGACGGCGAGACCGTCGAGCCCTGGCCAGCGACGCCCGGTCGAGGCGCTGAGCAGGATGTACGCCGCCCACGCCGCGGCCGCGAGCAGCGCGAAGCCGACGCCGGCCCAGGTCAGCTCGCCGGGCTCGAAGCCGAGCAGGGCGACCCCGACGGCGGCGAGCAGCGCCCACACCAGGTCGCGCGGCCGGCGACTGCCGACGACCGCCAGCGCCAACGGGCCCAGGAACTCGATGGTCACCGCGATCCCCAGGGGGATCCGGGCGAACGACTGGTAGATCGCCCAGTTCATCGTGCCCAGGCTGATCCCGAACGCGACCGCCACCCGCCAGTCGTCCGCCGTACGCCCGCGCAGGGCCGGCCGCGCGATCGCGGCCAGGATGACGGCACTCGTCGCGAGCCGGAGCCAGACGAGGGTGGTCGGGTCCGCGTCGTCGAAGAGGTTCTTGGCGATCCCCGCACCGAGCTGCACCGACAGGATGCCGACGACGACCAGCCACACCGGCGGGATCCTCGACAGCACCCCCGCAACCTACCCACGCCGAGTCGTCACGGGCCGACCCGGCGTCGTCCATGGCGTCGACGTCTGCCGACCCGGCGCAGGTCGAGTGCCCGTGCGCGCCGACTCGGCGTGGCTACGACGTCAACATGTGCCGGGTCAGCGTCGTACGGCGTGAACGTGCGCCGGGTCAGCGCTCCACGGCGTGAACGTGTCCCGGGTCAGCGCAGGACGTCGTACCAGAGGTGGGCGATGCCGCGGGCCTCGGAGAACGTGCGGAGCCGGAGGTCGACGCTGTGGCCGCCGGGCCAGTCGAAGAGGCGGGTGCCGTCGCCGAGGAGCTCGGGGACGACCAGGACCAGGACCTCGTCGAGCAGCCCGGCCGCGAGGCACTGCCGGGCCACGTCGGCGCCCAGGACGTTGACGTAGCGCCCGCCGGCCGCCTCGCGGGCCGCCGCGACGCCGGTCGCGAGGTCGGTGACGAAGGTCGTGTCCGGGACCGGCTCCTCGGGCGGGAAGTGGGTGAGCACGTACGACGGTCCGTGCCACTGGCCGCCGAACGCGCCCTCGGCGTCGGTACCGCGGTTCGGGTCGTCGCCGTCGAACGTGCGTCGCCCGACCAGGAGCGAGCCGACCTGCGCCGCGAGGTTCTCGGCGACCGGGTCGGGCCCGAGGTGCTTGTTCAGCCACTGCATGTCGCCGCCCGGCCCGGCCAGGAAGCCGTCGAGCGACGTCGTGCACGAGTAGAGGGTCCGGCTGGTCATCGCTTCTCCGCCGGGGTCGGGACGCCGAGCCGGTCGAGGGCGTGACGAGTGTGCCGTGACTCGGCTGCGAAGTAGTCGAGGCCCCAGTCGGCGACGACCGAGGGGTAGTGGAAGGCCTCGCCGGGGCCGTCGGCGCCGCGCAGCGAGTCACGCACCTCGCGCAGGTCGTCGAGGGCGACCGCGAGCTCCGCGACGTACTCCTCGAGCATCTCCGTGATCCGCTCCGGCTCGCCCATGTGCCCGATCAGCAGCCGCAGCAGCACCGTGTGCTTGAGCACCGGGAAGCCGACGCGGCTCTCGGCGATCCACTCCGAGAGCGCCGACCGGCCGTCCGCGGTGATCCGGTAGGTCGTCGTACGACGACCCGCGCCGTCGGAGGTGGTCGGCTCGACCAGCCCGTACGACGTCAGTCGCGTGAGCTCGGAGTAGATCTGGCTCATCGCCGGCGCGACCCAGTAGAACCGCAGGGTGTTGTCGGCGCGTTGCTTGAGCTCGTAGCCGGTCAGCTCGTCGCCGAAGGTGAGCAGCCCGAGAAGGGCGTAGGAGGTGATCGGCAGGTCTTGACTCATGGCGTGACCAGACTAGTGTTCCTAATCGGAATAGTGCAGGAGGGATGGTCATGCCGGACACGCTGGTGATGGTGGGGACGCGCAAGGGACTGTGGATCGGGCGCTCCGACGAGGCCCGCCGGGACTGGTCGTGGACCGGCCCCCACTTCGCGATGGAGGAGGTCTACTCCTGCCTGGTCGACACGCGCGGTGACCGGCCGCGGCTCCTCGCCGGCGCGAGCTCGAGCTGGCTCGGCCCGCAGGTGTGGCGCTCCGACGACCTCGGCGAGAGCTGGCAGGAGACGCCCAACGGCGCCGTCCGCTTCCCCGAGGACACCGGCGAGGCGGTGGCGCGGGTGTGGCAGCTGACCCCGGGCGCCGAGGAGGGCGTCGTGTACGCCGGCACCGAGCCGGGTGCCATCTTCAAGTCGACCGACCGCGGCGAGACCTTCCGGCTCGAGCGCGGCCTGTGGGACAACCCGCAGCGCAAGGAGTGGAACGCCGGGTACGGCGGCCAGGCCTTCCACACGATCCTGCCCCACCCCGAGGACCCGCAGCGGGTGCTCGCGGCGATCTCCACCGGCGGCGTCTATCGCACCGACGACGGGGGCGACTCGTGGTACCCGTCCAACACCGGGGTGAAGGCGGAGTTCATGCCGGGGGAGCGGACCTTCCCCGAGTTCGGGCAGTGCGTCCACAAGGTGACCCGACACCCCGCCCGACCCGACCGGCTCTACCTCCAGAACCACGGTGGCGTCTACCGCTCCGACGACGGCGGCGACACCTGGCAGGACATCGCGCCCGGGCTGCCGGCCGAGTTCGGCTTCCCGATCGTGGTCCACCCCCACGACCCCGAGACGGTCTTCGCGTTCCCGATCGTGGACGCCGGCGCGCGCTGGCCGGTCGACGGCCATGCCCGGGTCTGGCGCTCGACCGACGGCGGCAGCCACTGGGAGCCGCTCGGCGACGGCGCGCTGCCCGACGACTACTACGTCGCGGTGATGCGCGACGCGATGTGCGTCGACTCCCACGAGACCCCGGGCATCTACTTCGGTGGCCGCAACGGGGCCGTGTGGGCCTCGCCCGACGAGGGACAGACCTGGACCGAGATCCACCGCGACCTGCCCGACGTGTGCGTCGTACGGGCCGCCGTCATCTGACGCGTCGTCGGAGCGGCCCGGTGGCGCCCGGGTCGGCGGGCCGGCCCTAGCCTCATGACATGAGTGACGCCGTGTCCGGGTCCGGAGCCGTCCAGCGGGAGCGCGACCTCGACCGCTTCCTGACGTTCGTCGACGCGATCGTCGCGATCGCGATCACGCTGCTCGTCCTGCCGTTGGTCGATGCCGCCGGCCAGATCGGCACGGGGGAGTCGGTGTCGCACCTCCTGCACGCGAACGCCGCCCAGATCGGTGCCTTCTTCCTCAGCTTCGCGGTGATCTCCAACCTCTGGCTCGCCCAGCACGCTGTGCTGCGCCACGTGGTCGCCGCGGACCCGAACCTGGTCCGGTTGTTGCTGCTCTGGACGCTCACGATCGTGGTCCTGCCGTTCCCGACGGCCCTGATCACCGGCCACGACGTGAGCGACCAGGCGGCCACCAAGATCCTCTACGTCGGCACGATGACGGCCAGCGCGGTGGTCCTGACCCTGGTGACCGTGGCCGTGCGACGTGACCCCGAACTCCGCGACTCGGGCCAGGCTCCCGACTACCTGCCGTCGCTGCTGGTGGCGGTGGCCTTCCTGCTGGCGCTGGGTCTGATGCTGCTGTTCCCAGTCCTGAGCTACTGGCCGCTGCTCCTGCTGCTGGTCAGACGCGTGCCGCTGCGACGTCGTACGGGATGACCGGCCGCGGGGCGCTCACACCGCACGCCCCGACGCCGTGAGCTCGCGCTCGTCGACCGGCCGGCGCCTGCGCTCGAACGACGCGTCGTCGTCGATGTCGGAGCGGCTGTGGTCGTCCATCAGGGCGACGGCGACCAGCGTCACGATCGCGCAGCCGGCGATCGCCGCGGCGATCGAGTATCCGGAGCCGGTGTGAGCCAGCAGGTACGTCGCGACGAGCGGCGCGGGACCACCCGCGATGACCGACGCGAGCTGGTAGCCCAGGCCCGCACCGGCATAGCGCAGCGAGGTCGGGAACGACTCGGCGATCAGCGAGGCCTGGGGCCCGTACTGCATGCCGTGGGGGATCAGGGCCAGGAACACCCCGAGGAAGGCGACCACGGCCACCCCGCTGTCCATGGCGGCGAAGAGCACGAAGCCGTACACGCCGGTGATGGCGGCGCCGAGCATGTAGATCCGCTTGCGGCCGACCCCGTCGGAGAGGTGACCGAAGAGGGGCACGGCGATCACCTCGAGCGCCGCGGCGGACAGGATCGCGGCCAGCGCGAACGTCTTGGAGAAGCCCTGCTCCTCGGTCAGGTAGACCAGCGTGAACGAGGTGATCACGTAGAACGGCGCCTGCTCGGAGAGGCGGGCGAAGGCGCTGAGCAGGATCGGCTTCCAGTGGCGACGGATCGCCTCGACCGTGGGGAGCCGGCTGATCTGCTTGTTCTGCAGGCGCTTGGCGAACATCGGCGTCTCGAGGATCCGCATCCGGATGTAGAGACCGATCGCGACCATCACCAGGCTGAACACGAACGGGATCCGCCAGCCCCAGGCCTGGAACTGCGCGTCGGTGAGCCGCCAGCTCAGCAGGTAGAGGAACCCGGTGCCGAGGATCAGCCCGAAGGCCACGCCGAGCTGGGGCAGGCTCGCCATCAGCCCGCGCCGCCGCTGGTCGCCCCACTCCATCGACAGCAGCACGGAACCGCTCCACTCGCCGCCGACCGCGAGGCCCTGGAGGAGGCGCAGCAGGACGAGGAGGATCGGGGCAGCCGCCCCGATGGAGTCGGTGCCCGGCAGCAGCCCGACCGCGGCGGTCGAGAGGCCCATCACCAACAGGGTCGTGATCAGGGTCGCCTTGCGGCCGATCCGGTCGCCCCAGTGGCCGAAGATCGCGGCACCGACCGGGCGGGCGGCGAAGCCGACGGCGTACGTCGCGAACGACTCGAGCCGACCGGCGTACTCCGTCGACGCCGGGAAGAAGAGCGCCGGGAAGATGAGGGCGGCGGCGGTGTTGTAGAGGAAGAAGTCGTACCACTCGATGGTGGTGCCGATGGTGCTCGCGAGCGCGGCCTTGCGGACCTGATGGGCGTGCTCGGGGCTGCCGGCGACGGCGGTGGACGCGGCCGGCGGCTGGGGGTCGAGTGTCATGGGACTGGTCCCTTCTCCTGCGACCCGATGCCGCAGGCGTCTGCCCTCCCCGGACGCTCCCGAGAGGACCCGTTCCTCCTCCCTTACCCACCGTGACGACGACCACACCCGAGCTCACCCCGAAGGGTGAGTGTGGCGGCGTCGGGCCGCGTGAGACCGGACCGCTCCGCCGGTGGGCGCGGAAGTAGGCTCCCGACATGACCACGCCGGACCTCAAGCCACGCTCGCGCGACGTCACCGACGGCCTCGAGAAGGCCGCCGCCCGGGGCATGCTCCGGGCCGTCGGGATGGGCGACGACGACTTCGCGAAGCCGCAGATCGGCGTGGCCTCGAGCTGGAACGAGATCACCCCCTGCAACCTCTCGCTCGACCGCCTCGCCAAGGCCGTGAAGAACGGCGTGCACGCGGCCGGGGGCTATCCGCTGGAGTTCGGCACGATCTCGGTCTCCGACGGCATCGCGATGGGCCACGAGGGGATGCACTTCTCGCTGGTCAGCCGCGAGGTGATCGCCGACTCGGTCGAGACCGTGATGATGGCCGAGCGGCTCGACGGCTCGGTCCTCCTGGCGGGCTGCGACAAGAGCCTGCCCGGGATGATGATGGCCGCGGCGCGCCTCGACCTGGCCAGCGTCTTCCTCTATGCCGGCTCGATCATGCCCGGCCAGGTGGACGGTCACGACGTGACCATCATCGACGCCTTCGAGGCGGTCGGCGCCTGCCTGGCCGGGAAGATCACCCGCGAGGAGGTCGACCGGATCGAGCGCGCGATCTGCCCGGGCGAGGGCGCGTGCGGGGGCATGTACACGGCCAACACCATGGCCGCCGTGGCCGAGGCGATCGGGATGAGCCTGCCGGGCTCGGCCGCACCGCCCGCCGTGGACCGGCGACGAGACGGGTTCGCCCATCGCTCCGGGGAGGCCGTGGTGAACCTCCTCCGCGAAGGCATCACCGCCCGCCAGATCATGACGATGGAGGCGTTCGAGAACGCGATCACGGTCGTGATGGCCCTGGGCGGCTCCACGAACGCCGTACTCCACCTGCTCGCGATGGCCCGGGAGGCGGAGGTCGACCTCACCATCGACGACTTCAACCGGATCGGCGACAAGGTCCCGCACCTCGGCGACCTCAAGCCGTTCGGGCGCTACGTGATGAACGACGTCGACAAGGTCGGCGGCATCCCGGTCGTGATGAAGGCGCTGCTCGACGCCGGCCTCATGCACGGCGACGCGCTCACCGTCACGGGGCGGACCATGGCGGAGAACCTCGAGGCCCTCGCGCCCCCGGGTCTGGACGACGACGTGCTCCGCTCGCTCGACCGGCCGATCCACAAGACCGGGGGTCTGACGATCCTCAAGGGCTCCCTCGCGCCCGAGGGTGCGGTGGTCAAGTCCGCCGGGTTCGACGACTCGACGTTCACCGGCACCGCCCGCGTCTTCGACGGCGAGCGCGCCGCCATGGACGCCCTCGAGGACGGTGCGATCACCGCCGGCGACGTCGTCGTGATCCGCTACGAGGGCCCCAAGGGCGGCCCGGGCATGCGCGAGATGCTGGCGATCACCGGTGCGATCAAGGGCGCCGGGCTCGGCAAGGACGTCCTGCTGATCACCGACGGGCGTTTCTCCGGCGGTACGACGGGGCTCTGTGTCGGGCACATCGCCCCGGAGGCCGTCGACGGAGGTCCGATCGCCTTCGTCCGCGACGGCGACCCGATCACGCTCGACGTCGCGAACCGCTCCCTCGACGTCGACGTCGACGAGGCCGACTGGGAGTCGCGCAAGGACGGCTGGGAGCCGCTGCCGCCGAAGTACACCCGCGGCGTCCTCGGCAAGTACGCGAAGGTCGTGCAGTCCGCCGCCCACGGGGCGGTCTGCGGCTGACCCGGCCCTCGCTCCCACGGCGGGCGATCCGCAGCTTCATCATGTGAAGGTGTCGAACCGGCACTTCTCATGGTGAGCTCACCGTGTGAAGCCGCGCTTCGCCTGCCTCACATGATGAAGCTGAGGCGGGAGTGACCAGCATCGCGGGTGGGTGCAGACGACAGGGCGGCTACGGGAGCTGGTCGATGGTCGTGATCATGGTGCGCGCCAGGCGCGGCAGGGCGTGCAGCTCCTCGGCTGCCCAGCACTTGGAGACCATCGCGGTGGGATAGATCAGCACGGTCGACTCGCGCGGCCGGTGCAGGCCGATCTCCGCGCCGTAGTCATCCGTGGCGATCGTCCAGTCCAGCTTGGCGTGGTCGGCGACGTACTGTCCGAAGGCCAGCCCGATCTGGGTCACGATCCCGTTGGGGTCCGGGCGTTGCGCCTCGGTCAGGCGCAGCCACCCGGTCAGCATCTCGTCGTAGTGGCGCCCCAGGTCGTCGATGTCGCCGAGCCGCACGTCCTGGTCGAGGAGACCGGCGATGTTGGACCGCACCCAGTCCGTCTCGGCGTTGGAGAGAGGCTCGAGCACGGGGTCCTGGGCGGGGTCAGCCGGCGTGGCCGGCGCCTGCTCCTCGCCCGCAGACCGCTTGAACAACCTCATGGAGCCCACGCTAGCCATCGCAAGGCGTTCCTGACCCGGTTTCGGCAGCGAGTCCTCCGCAGGTCCGCCGCCGCCGGGTCAGTCGAAGTCGGCCCAGACGCGACGTTCGGCGCCGTCGACGGTGAGCGAGCCGCCATAGGGCAGGATCCAGTGGGGCCTGGTGTGCCCGAAGGGGACGCCGACCACCACCACCGCGTCCGCGTGGTAGCGACGGACCATCTCGATCACGACATCGCGTTGCTCGGCGCGGTGGCGGGCCCGGTCCTCGCGGCTCGGCACCAGCTCGAGCGTCGACGTGGGTGGCCGCGAGACGACGACCGCCTCGACCGCGGCGAGCAGCCCGCGCTCGCCGAGCGAGCGCACGACGTAGCCGATCTCGGGCGCGGGCGTCAGGTCCTCCGACGCCTCCAGCAGCAGGACCCCGCCGGCGAGCACGCGCGGGGTCGTCGGGGAACCGTCCGGCCGTGAGGATCCACTGGAGCACCTCGAGGCACCCGCCCCACGTGGGACCGGTCACCGCGCGGGCCGGGCCGGCCCAGGTCCACGGCTCCGTCGGCTCGCGCGCGCCGTACGTCGTGAGCGCGGCCGGGTCCTGCCAGGGCAGCCCGGTGTCCTCCGACTCGCCGGGCTCGGTGACCTCGAGCCGGCCGCCGGTCAGCAGGGCGGCCCGGAGCGACGCGGCGTGGATCGGGTCGACGGCCGGCCCCGGCCCGAGGTGCACCTGCGTCGATCCGCCGTGGAACGCCGCGACGCCGTGGGTCCACAGCCAGCTCAGGAGGTTGGTGTTGTCGCTGTAGCCCAGGAACGGCTTGGGATCGCGTCGTGCCAGCTCGGGGTCCAGGTGGGGGATGACGGTGATCTGGTCGTCACCGCCGATGGTCGCCAGCACGGCGCGGATCTCCGGGTCGCCGAACGCTGCGTTGAGGTCGGCCGCACGGTCGGCCGCGGTCGCGCCGAGCCGGCGGGTCGTCGGGTACTCGACCGGCACCAGCCCGGTGACCTCCTGCAACCGCCGCAGAGCCTGCTCGTGCACCGCGGGACCGACCGCCGGCGCCGCGAACGACGGCGACAGCACGGCCACCCGGTCGCCGGGTGCGGCCTTGGCGGGACGGAGGAGGTCGCGGGTCATCGGCTCAGTCAACCGCACCGCGCCGCGCGGCTCAGGGCCTCGAGCGACCGGCGTACGTCGTCCTCGGTGGTGCTCCAGTTGCTCACCGAGATCCTCACGATCGCCCGGTCGTGCCAGCGCGAGCCCGACATCCAGGTGGTGCCCTCGGCGAGGAGCGCCGCGGCCACGGCCCGGGTGCGGTCGTCGTCGCCGAAGGACAGACACACCTGGGTGAACACGACGTCGTTGAGCACCTCCACGCCGTCGATCGCCACCGCGCCCGCCGCGAAGTCCCGGGCTCGAGCGGCCAGCCCCTCGACCATCTCGACGACCCCGCGCCGGCCGAGACTGCGCAGCGCCGCCCACGAGGTGAACCCGCGGGCGCGCCGCGAGAGCTCGGGCACGCGCTCCTGCGGGTCGCCGGTGGCCTCGATCAGGTACTCCCCGTGCATCGCCATCGACGACGCCAGCGCGTCGCGGTCGCGGACGATCGCCAGGCCGGAGTCGTAGGGGACGTTGAGTGTCTTGTGGGCGTCGGTCGCCCACGAGTCGGCCTCGGACAGGCCGCGCACGTCGTCCGCCCAGCGCGGCGACGCGGCCGCCCACAGGCCGAACGCGCCGTCGACGTGCACCCAAGCCTGGTGCGCGTGGGCGATCGCGAGGCAGTCCGCGAAGGGGTCGAAGTCGCCGGAGTGGATGTTGCCCGCCTGGAGGACGACGATCGTGGGGCCGCCGCCGCCGGCGAGGGCGGACGCCAGGGCGTCGGGCCGGATCCGCCCCTGCTCGTCGACCGGTACGACGTCGGGCTCGCCGAGGCCGAGGAACCGCAGCGGCAGGTCGACCGCCGGATGCCGCTCCGCGCCCACCACGACGCGGACCGGGGGTCCGCCCACGAGCCCCCTCCGGATGTCGTGACCGCTGCGCATCAGCACGGTGTCCCGGGCCGCCGCGAGGCAGGTGAAGTTGGCCATCGTCGCCCCGGTCACGAAGCCGACGGCACTCTCGGCCGGCAGCCCGAGGAGGTCGAGGAGCCAGCGGCCGGCGACCTCCTCGACCGCGGCCGCCGCAGGGGTCAGCGCGCGCAGCCCCGTGTTCTGGTCCCAGACCGAGGTCAGCCAGTCCGCGCCGAGCGCGGCAGGCAACGTGCCCCCGATGACCATGCCGAAGAACCGACCGGAGGGGATCGCGGCCAGCCCCGGCTCGCACGCCTCCGCCAGCAGGTCGATCACGTCGGCGGCCGGCGTCGGCCCGTCCGGCAGGTCGCCGAGCCGTCGTACGACCTCGTCGGTGTCGATCGACGGCGGCACCTGCCGGTCGTCCAGCGACTTCAGCCACGCCTCCGCGTGCCGGTGCGCCCGCTCCAGTGCTGCCCCTCGCTGCTCCATCGGGCCATCCTGGCCGTCCGGCTTCCGCGCGTCGACAACTCCGCCTCCGCGCCGGGCGTCACACTCGCGTGATGAGGTACGCCGAGCGCTCGCGCCTGCTCTCCCCGGTCGCTGTCACCCTGGTCCTCCTCGCCGGGTTGCTGCTCGTCGCGGGCATCGTCGGACGGACCGACGGGAGCCCCACGACCTCGGCCGCGCCGCCGCCGGCGCGGGCGACGACGGGCGCCGCCCACGACACGACCTCGACGACCCCGCACACGCCGTACGCGGTCGAGGCGGTGCCCCCGATCGCCCTCAAGCCCGAGCTGCCCCTCGGCGGCAGACACATCTTCGGGCGCCACCGGTTCCTCGTCGCCTACTACGGCACCGCCCAGACCGGCTCGATGGGCGTGCTCGGTCAGTCCGACCCGGAGACCATGCAGCGGCGACTGATGCGGGCCGCCCGCCCGTTCCTCCGGCCCGGCGAGCAGCTCCAGCCGGTCTACGAGCTGATCGTCACCGTCGCCGACGGATCACCCGGGCACGACCACGACTACAGCCACGACATCCCGACCGCGTACGTCCGGCAGTACCTCCGCGCGGCGCACCGTCACCATGCCCTGCTCCTGCTCGACCTGCAGACCGGGCGCGCCGACTTCCCGACCGTGGCCCGGCGCTGGGCCTGGGCGCTGAAGGACCCGTCGGTCGGCCTGGCGCTCGACCCCGAGTGGCGGATGAAGCCCCACCAGGTGCCGGCTCACGTCGTGGGCTCGGTGCGGGCGCGCGAGGTCAACCGGACCTCCCGGTGGCTCTCAGGCCTCGTCCGGCGCGAGGGGCTGCCGGAGAAGCTGTTCGTGCTGCACCAGTTCCGGCTCTCGATGCTCCCCGACATCGGCCGGATCGTGCATCGGCCCGGGCTGGCGATGGTGCAGCACACCGACGGGTTCGGCACCCGCGGCCAGAAGCTGGCGACGTACCACGCGGTGGCGCGGCCGCACCAGTTCCGGCAGGGCTTCAAGCTCTTCTACCACTGGGACATCAAGCGCTTCACGCCCCGGCAGGTACGCCGGATCACGCCGCGCGTGAGCTTCGTCAGCTACCAGTGACCGGGGCCGGCCGCATCCGCCGGTCGTACTCCCGCATCGCGGCGAACACCGCGAGGAACAGGACGAGGATCCCGGCGCAGACGACGACGACGTGGCCCCAGCCGTGCTCGCGGTGGTCGAGGAACGGGTAGGGGTACCAGCCGGTCAGACCGCCCGCCGTCAGCATCACGACGAGCCAGCCCAGCGGCCACACCGCGGCCCGCAGGCAGTCCGGCCAGCCGACGCGGGGTCGCGGGCCGAACACCAGCCAGCCCACGACCGCCAGGATCGGCACCACGAGGTGGAGGAGCTTGTCGGCGACCAGGTCGGCCCCGTCGAGGTGGAGCAGCGGGCGGAGCAGGAACCAGTGGACGAGGCCGGTCACGGTGATCCCGCTGACCGCGGCGACCCGCACCACCCGCCACCGGGCGCCGTCGAGCGCAGCGTTGCGAGCCAGTCCGGCGGTGGTGACGAGCACCAGGATGTTGCTCTCGATCGTGAAGTAGGCGAAGAAGCGCAGGAGCCGCTCCGCCAGGCTCGGAGGGTCGTGGTCGACCAGGATCGCGTCGCCGTTGACGACCAGGACCAGCTGCAGCCCCAGCGCGACGAGCGCCACGACGGCCGTGAGGAGATGCCAGCCACGGGCTCCGGTCACGGCGTGAGCGTAGCGGCGCGGCGTGCCGAGGCCGGGGACGTGCGCGAGACTGGCGCCCATGAGCCACCCGATGGACGACGCCGACCCGCTCGCCGGGTTCCGCGCGCGCTTCGTGGGGACCGGATCCCCGCTGGTCTACCTCGACGGCAACTCGCTCGGCCGCCCGCTGGTGGCCACGAGCGAGCGGCTCCGGCGCTTCGTCGAGGAGGAGTGGGCGGACCGGCTGATCCGGGGCTGGGACGAGCGCTGGTTCGACCTGCCGCTCACGCTCGGCGACGAGCTCGCACGCGTGTGCCTGGGCGCGGCACCCGGCCAGGTGGCGGTCGGAGACTCCACGACCGTGCTGCTCTACAAGCTGATGCGGGCGGCGGTCACGGCCCGTCCGGGACGCACCGAGATCGTGCTCGACCGCGACCAGTTCCCGACGGACCGCTACGTCGCGATGGGGGTCGCCGACGAGTGCGGGCTGACGCTGCGCTGGGTCGACGTCGACCCGACGACCGGTCTCACCGCCGACCAGGTCGCGGAGGTCGTGGGGGAGCAGACGGCGCTGGTGGTGCTCAACCACGTGTCCTACCGATCGGCGTGGCTGGCCGACACGGCGGCCATCGCCCGCCTCGCCCACGAGGCCGGCGCGCTGGTGCTCCTCGACATGTGCCACTCGGCGGGCGTGGTTCCGTCCGAGCTCGACGCCTGGGGCGTCGACCTGGCCGCCGGCTGCACCTACAAGTACCTCAACGGCGGTCCCGGCTCGCCCGCGTTCTGCTACGTCGCCGCTCGACACCTCGAGACCTTCACCCAACCCATCCAGGGCTGGATGGGCAGCACCGACCCGTTCCTGATGGGCCCCGACTACGTGCCCGTCGAAGGCATCCGGCGCTTCCTGTCCGGGACCCCGGCCGTGGTCGGGATGCTCGCGACCCAGGACATGGTCGCCCTGGTCGAGGAGGCCGGCCTCGACGCCGTCCGCAAGAAGTCCGAGCAGCTCACGTCGTACGCCGTCGACCTCGCCGACCAGCACCTCGCGACGTACGACGTGCAGGTGGCGTCGCCGCGCGACCCGGCCCTGCGCGGTGGCCACATCACCCTGACCCACCCGCGGATGCGGGAGGTCGTGGCGGCGTTGTGGGAGCGCGACGTGATCCCCGACTATCGCGACCCCGGTGGGCTGAGAGTCGGCCTGTCACCCCTCTCCACGTCCTACGACGAGCTCGAGCGGGGGATCGGGGCGATCGGTGAGGTGCTCGGCGGCCTCGGCTGACCGGCGTGGCAGGCTGACGGGATGAACGACACGACGATTCTGACCCGCAGCCAGGTCGCAGCCTCCGGCCTCGACGACTGGCGGGTGATGCTGGGCGCCCTGCACACCCGGTTCCGCACCGGGAGCTTCATGGCTGGGCTCGCCCTGGCCACCGCGATCGCCGACGCGGCCGAGGAGGCGAACCACCATCCCGACCTCGACCTGCGCTACCCGCACCTGAACGTCACGCTGACCAGCCACGACGTCGGCGGCGTCACCGAGCGCGACCTGCGGATGGCGCGGCGGATCAGCGAGCTGGCGGCAGGTCAGGGCGTGGCGGCCGACCCCTCGGCGGTGCAGGTGCTCGAGCTGGCGCTCGACACGGTGGACCGGGCGTCGATCAGACCGTTCTGGAAGGCGGTCCTCGACCTGGGTGACAGCCGGGGGAACGACAACGACGCGGTGGACACCGCGGGCTCGGTGCCCGCGTTGTGGTTCCAGGACACGGACTCGACGGAGCCCGACCGGCAGCGCTTCCATCTCGACATCACGGTGCCCCCCGAGGTCGCGCGCGAGCGCATCGAGGCGGCGCTCGCGGCCGGCGGCACCCTGGTCAGCGACGCGGCAGCGCCGGCGTTCACGGTCCTGGCCGACGCGGAGGGCAACCAGGTCTGCGTCTGCACGAGCGAGGGTCGCGACTGAGGCGTGTCGAGACGTGAGACAGGCGTACCAGATAGTGGGACGCCTGGCAGACTGGCTTGACGGCGTCCTGAGGCGACGGGGAGCGTAGAGCCATGCACACGCTCCTGCTTGTACGCACCCGACGCGCGGGTTGAGCCCAGCTCCTCCCTCGCGTCACCCCTCGCCGTCCTCGGCCGAGGGGTTTTTCTTTCCCTTCACGTCAGCCAACCACGAGAAACGGACACGGTGATGAGCCAGCCGGCGGGCGCGTCGATGACCGGCGCGCAGAGCTTGATCAGGTCGCTGGAGGCGGCCGGCACCGAGAACATCTTCGGCATCCCCGGCGGCGCCATCCTGCCGGCGTACGACCCGCTGATGGACTCCTCGATCCGCCACATCCTCGTGCGTCACGAGCAGGGCGCCGGGCATGCCGCCCAGGGGTACGCCGCCGCGACCGGGCGCGTCGGGGTCTGCATGGCGACCTCCGGGCCGGGCGCCACCAACCTGGTCACCCCGATCGCCGACGCCTACATGGACTCCGTGCCGATCGTCGCGGTCACGGGCCAGGTCGGCGCCGCGTCGATCGGCACCGACGCCTTCCAGGAGGCGGACATCCGCGGCATCACGATGCCCATCACCAAGCACAACTTCCTCGTCACCGACCCGGCCGACATCCCGCGCACCATCGCCGAGGCGTTCCACATCGCCTCGACCGGCCGGCCCGGACCCGTGCTCGTCGACGTGGCCAAGTCCGCGCTCCAGGCCACCACGACGTACGACTGGCCGAGCGAGATCCACCTCCCCGGCTACCGACCGGTGACGCGCCCGCACGCCAAGCAGATCAAGGAGGCCGTGCGGCTGATCCTCGACGCCAAGCGGCCGGTCCTCTACGTCGGGGGCGGGACCATCCGGGCCGCCGCGTCGCGCGAGCTCCTGGAGCTGGCGACCCTGACCGGGATCCCGGTCGTCACCACCCTGATGGCGCGCGGCGCGTTCCCCGACAGCCACCCGCAGCATCTCGGCATGCCGGGCATGCACGGCACGGTCGCTGCCGTGGCCGGGCTCCAGCGCAGCGACCTGATCATCTCCCTGGGGGCTCGCTTCGACGACCGGGTGACCGGCAACCTCGACTCGTTCGCGCCCGGCGCCCTGGTGATCCATGCCGACATCGACCCGGCCGAGATCGGCAAGAACCGCGAGGCCGACGTGCCGATCGTCGGCGACTGCCGCGAGGTGATCGCCGACCTGACCACCCTGCTGCGCACCGAGTCGGCCGCCGGTCGCAGCGGCGACTACGAGGCGTGGGTCGACTACCTGGCCGGGCTCAAGAAGCGCTACCCGGTGGCCTACGACGCCCCGGCCGACGGCAGCCTCGCGCCCCAGTACGTCATCGAGCGGCTCAGCGCCATCGCCGGACCGGAGACGATCTACTGCGCCGGCGTCGGTCAGCACCAGATGTGGGCGGCGCACTTCGTCGACTTCGAGAACCCCGGCACCTGGATCAACTCCGGGGGCCTGGGCACCATGGGGTACGCCGTGCCGGCCGCGATGGGCGCGAAGGTCGGCCGCCCGGAGACCACGGTGTGGGCGATCGACGGCGACGGGTGCTTCCAGATGACCAACCAGGAGCTCGCCACCTGTGCGATCAACGACATCCCGATCAAGGTCGCGATCATCAACAACGAGTCGCTGGGCATGGTGCGCCAGTGGCAGACGCTCTTCTACAACGAGCGGTACTCGAACACCGATCTCGACAGCAAGCGGATCCCCGACTTCGTGAAGCTGGCCGACGCCTACGGCTGCGTCGGCCTGGCCTGCGACACCCCCGACGACGTCGACGCCACCATCGAGAAGGCGATGAGCATCGACGACCGCCCGGTGGTCGTGGACTTCCGGGTGCATCGCGACGCGATGGTGTGGCCGATGGTGGCCGCGGGCACGAGCAACGACGACATCAAGTACGCGCGGGACCTGGCGCCGAAGTTCGACGAGGATGAGCTCTGAGATGACGACCCACACGCTCTCCGTCCTGGTCGAGAACAAGCCCGGTGTGCTGGCCCGGATCGCCGGCCTCTTCAGCCGGCGCGGCTTCAACATCGAGTCGCTCGCGGTAGGACCCACCGAGCACGACGAGATGTCGCGGATGACGATCGTGGTCAACGTCGAGGAGTCGCCGTTGGAGCAGGTCACCAAGCAGCTCAACAAGCTGGTCGAGGTGATCAAGATCGTCGAGCTCGACGGCTCCGGCTCGGTCAACCGCGAGCTGATGCTGGTCAAGGTGCGCGCCGACGCAGCCACGCGGGGCCAGGTGCTCGACGCCGTCCAGCTCTTCCGGGCCAAGGTCGTCGACGTGGCACCCGATGCCGTCACCATCGAGGTCACCGGCAACGCCGACAAGCTCGGCGACTTCCGGCGGGTGCTCGAGCCCTTCGGTATCCGCGAGCTCGTCCAGTCGGGCATGGTCGCGATCGGCCGCGGCCCGCGCTCGATCAGCGAGCGGACCACCCGCCCGATCTCCGTCCCCGTCGCAGCCGGGTCCTCCGCCTAGGCGCAGGACCGACAGCACACCCCTCCTGCTCCGTCATCCCGATCACCCACCCGAAGGAGAGCCCACCGTGGCCCAGATGTTCTACGACGACGACGCCGACCTGTCCCTGATCCAGGGCAAGAACGTCGCGGTGCTCGGCTACGGCAGCCAGGGACACGCCCATGCGCTCTCCCTGCGTGACTCCGGCGTCGACGTGAGGGTCGGCCTGCCCGAGGGCTCGAAGTCACGCGCCAAGGCCGAGGCCGAGGGGCTGCGCGTGCTCACGCCCGCCGAGGCGGTGGAGGAGTCCGACGTGATCGTGATCCTCGCGCCCGACCACGTGCAGCGCACGCTGTACGCCGAGTCCGTGGAGCCCCACATCACCCCGGGCGACACCCTGGTCTTCGGGCACGGCTTCAACATCCGCTTCGGCTACATCACCCCACCCGAGGGCGTCGACGTGATCATGATCGCGCCGAAGGGACCCGGCCACCTGGTCCGCCGGGAGTACGTCGACGGGCGGGGTGTGCCGGTGCTGGTCGCGGTGGAGAAGGACGCCTCCGGCAAGGCCTGGGAGCTGGCCCTGGCCTACGCCAAGGCGATCGGTGGCCTGCGTGCCGGCGGGATCAGGACCACCTTCACCGAGGAGACCGAGACCGACCTCTTCGGTGAGCAGGCCGTGCTCTGCGGCGGCGCGTCGCAGCTGGTCATGTACGGCTTCGAGGTGCTGACCGAGGCCGGCTACCAGCCCGAGGTGGCCTACTTCGAGTGCCTGCACGAGCTGAAGCTGATCGTCGACCTCATGTATGAGGGCGGCATCGCCAAGCAGCGTTGGTCGGTCTCCGACACTGCGGAGTACGGCGACTACGTCTCCGGCCCGCTGGTCATCGACGAGCACGTGAAGGAGAACATGAAGGCCGTCTTGGAGAACATCCAGAACGGGACCTTCGCCCAGCGTTTCATCGACGACCAGGACGCCGGCGGCCCGGAGTTCAAGGCGCTGCGGGCCAAGGGCGAGCAGCACCCGATCGAGAGCACGGGCCGAGAGCTGCGCAAGCTCATGTCGTGGGTCAAGAGCCACGACAGCGACTACGTGGAGGGCACCGCGACGCGCTGAGGCTCACCCGATGCCGAGGTGACGCAGGAGCAGGGCACCCGCGAACCACAGCACCAGCACCACCACGACGCCGATCGTCCAGGTGACGATCTCCTGGGTGCGCCTGCCGGCGCGGAACGGAGGCCGTCTAGCCACGATGGATGACTCCTCGGTCGAGCGGGTCGAGGTGGTCGAGGAGGTCGCGCACGGTGTGGAAGCCCTTCGCGCCGACGCCGGTCATGCAGCCGGCCAGCGCTCCGAGCGCCACGCCGGGCGGACCCTCGAAGGCCGAGGCTGCCCGAGCCGCGGTGAGCACACCACCCTCGAACAGGATGCGCGCCGAGAGGTTCTTGGTCAGGACGACTCCGCCACCCGTCAATGATCCCGCGCCGCACGGGTCGACGAAGAGGCGGACCAGGGTGCGCTGCCGCTGGTCGACGTAGCGTGCGAGCCAGTTCCACGGGGCGGCGCACGCGGTCGTCCCTTGGAGGCAGAGGTCGCCACGCGCGGCCGGCGCCGGGGACGTGGAGGTCGGCCGGGGTCGGGCCGGGCGACCGGGCTGGTGGGGGGACCACAGCCTCCCGGCGACCACGCGGCCCCAGCAGCGGTGGGCGTTGCAGCGCTGGGCGGAGACCCGTAGGCCGTAGAACGTGTGGGTGCGCCAGTGGTGGTGGACGCGGACGCGGCGGTGGTAGGAGTACCACCCCACGATCCAGGTCTCCATGTGGGTGTGGTGGTTGGTCAGGTGCTGCCCGAGGAGGCGGTGCCGAGCGGCGGGCACCCGGTCGTAGGGGCGGGCATGGGCCGGCACGGCCGTCGACCAGGTCATGGACAACGCCACCACCAGGGTCACCAGGGCCATCAGCCACCCACGCGCACGAGTCGTGGTCATGCTCGCCGTCCTCTCCGAGTCGGGGATGATCGTGCGTCGAGCATCGCATACACAGATGGGCATGTATAGATGATCAGTCGGCGCTGTGGAGAGGGGTGTCGTGCGGTCAGCGCAGGCCAGAGGCGCGGTCATCGACTTCGACCCCCGTTCGCCACCGTAGGCACGACACCCCACGGCGGAGCGCCCCGACGCGACGTTGTGCACAGCCCGCGGGGCGTCATCTGCGAATTGCCATACGAAGATGGTCATCGCCGTCCCCAGGGACGTGACAATCAGACCGTGGCAGTACGACGAGGAGTGCCCACCTGGGACGCGTTCGGTCGAGAGATCGGGGTCCGCCTGCAGCGTGCGCGCGAGAAGCAAGGGCTCAGCCAGGAGCGGACCGCCCACCTGGCCGGGATCGCGGCGTACACGTACCAGAAGTTCGAGAAGGGTGAGTCGCGGCCCGGGTCGCCGCTGAACCCGCGGCTGTCGACGCTGGTCGCCCTCTGCCGGGTCCTCGACCTGAGGCTCCAGGACCTGGTCCCGGACCCGCCGCCGACGGACCGGCTCGGTCCGTGAGGTCCCGGCCGTGACCTACACCCACGGTCACGCGGAGAGCGTGCTGCGCTCGCACCGTGCGCGCACGGCCGCCAACAGCGCGGCGTACCTCCTGCCGCGGCTGCGGCCCACCGACCGGCTGCTCGATGTCGGCTCCGGTCCGGGCACGATCACCGCCGATCTCGCCCGCGTCGTCGCCGAGGTCGTCGCGGTCGAGGTGACCGAGGGTGCGGCGGCTCTGACCCGGGCCGAGCTCGCACGACAGGGCGTCGCCAACGCCGAGGTGCGGGTGGCGGACGTGCACGCACTGGCGTTCGCCGACGACTCCTTCGACGTGGTGCACGCCCACCAGGTGCTCCAACACGTCGCCGACCCGGTCGGCGCCCTGGGGGAGATGGCCCGGGTGACCCGACCCGGGGGAGTGGTGGGCGTGCGCGACAGCGACTACGCGGCGTTCGCGTGGTACCCCCGGCTGCCCGGCCTCGACCGGTGGCTCGCCCTCTACGACGCCGCGGCCCGGGCCAACGGCGGCGAGCCCGACGCCGGCCGCCACCTGCTGGCCTGGGCCCACGCGGCCGGGCTCACCGACCTCACCGCGACCGCCAGTGCGTGGTGCTTCGCGACGCCGGAGACCCGTGCCTGGTGGGGCGGGATGTGGGCGGAGCGGATCACCGGCTCGGCGCTCGCCGAGCAGCTCCTGCGCGAGGGTCTCGCCACGGCCGACGAGCTGGAAGAGACGGCCTCCGCCTGGCGGGCGTGGGCGGCCGACCCGGACGGCTGGATCTCCGATCCCGCACGGGGAGCTCCTCGTCACGGTCGGCTGACGCCGCCGCTCTCGAGGCGGACCAGCCGCGACCGGATGTCCTCCAGCGCGGCCCGGATGGGAGCGGAGAGACCGCTGAAGGTGAGGGTCTCGCGCGCATAGCTGTACGCCGACAGCGCGGTCGCGACCCCGCGCAGCGCCGACTCGTGGGTCATCCCCATGTCCCTCAGGGTGGCGCGGGCCAGCTCGCGGGTCGGCCCAGCAGTGAGGCCGAGGAGCAGGTGCTCCGTGCCGACGTAGGAGTGTCCGGCGCCTCGGGCCTGCTCGACCGCCCGCTCGGCCAGCGCCTCGAGCGGGCCGGGCCTGCCGCCCTGCGCCTGCCGGGCTCGCAGCTCGTCGAGGAGGTCCTGCGGGCCCAGGTCGGCGGACTCCAGCACCACGACGGCCAGGCCTCCGGAGTCGACCAGTGCTGCGACGAGGTCCACCGTGGTGGGCGCGTTGCCGGACGCCTCGGCGGTCTTCTCGGCGTCGGCCAGCACGCCGTACGCGCGCTTGGTGAAGCTGCGGGACAGCTCGTCGTCGGCTCCGGCCGGACCGGGAACCGCCCGGTCGTCCGTGGACCGGGCCACCGCGTCCGCGAGCGCCTGCTGGCACACCGCCGACACCGGGACACCGGCCGCCCTGACCTCGGCGGCCAGGTCGTCGGGCAGGTAGACGTTGATCTTGGGGGACATGCAGCCTCCTCCGCACGGGCGTATATAACCCCAAGATAACCCCAAGCAGGCATCACAGCAAGGTAGGTTAGGCAATCCTAAGTAGGTCCGTTACAGTGTCGCCCATGCTGGGCAACTACCTGATCGGTCTCCGCGAGGGCCTCGAGGCCTCACTGGTGGTGACGATCCTGATCGCCTACCTGGTCAAGTCCGACCGACGCCACCTGCTCCCGCGGATCTGGGTCGGGGTGGGCTTCGCCGTGGCCGTGAGCCTCGCCTTCGGCGCGCTGCTCACGTTCGGCCCGCGCGGTCTCACCTTCGAGGCGCAGGAGGCCATCGGCGGCACCCTGTCGATCATCGCGGTCGTCTTCGTGACCTGGATGATCTTCTGGATGGCGCGCGCCGCCCGCGGGCTCGGCGGGGAGCTGCGCGGCCAGATCGACCGCGCGGCGGAGGGCGGTCGTTGGTCGCTGGCCGTCGTCGCCGCTCTCGCCGTCGGTCGGGAGGGCCTCGAGACCGCGCTGTTCCTGTGGGCGGCGACCCAGACCGCCACCGGAGCGCACACCGCGTCGACGGTGCCCGCGTGGCAGCCCCTCACCGGTGCCGCCCTCGGCCTGGCGACGGCTGTGGTGCTCGGCTACCTGCTCTACCGCGGAGCCGTCCACATCAACCTCACGAAGTTCTTCACCTGGACCGGCGGCTTCCTGATCGTGATCGCCGCCGGCGTCCTCGGCTACGGCATCCACGACCTCCAGGAGGCCGGGGTGCTGCCCGGGCTGAACAACCTGGCCTTCGACGTCTCGGGCACGGTCAACGAGGGCAGCTGGTACGGCACCGTCCTCAAGGGCGTCTTCAACTTCTCGGCGCAGACCACCTGGGCTCAGGCCATCGCCTGGGCGCTCTACCTCTCGATCACGATGACCGTGTTCGTGCTCGGCGTACGACGTCGTAGCCGGCCGGTGGTCGCCGCCACGCCCGCCCCGTCCCCCGACAAGCAGTCGGTCTGAGGACCGAGCCGACCGAAGAAGGAACCACCAGCCATGCGCTTCGTCCTGCCCGCCGCACTCCTGGTCGCCGTCCCCGTGCTGGCGGCCTGCACGCAGAACGCCACCACGAGCAACCACACCGCCGGCGGCGGCAGCGGCCCGATCTCGGTGACCTCGACCGACTCCTCGTGCACGGTGTCCAGCGACCAGGCCCCGGCCGGACCGGTCAGCTTCACGGTGGCCAACGGTGGCTCGAAGGTCACCGAGTTCTACCTCTACTCCGCCGACGGCAAGCGGATCATCGGCGAGGTCGAGAACATCGGGCCCGGGCTGCAGGGCAAGCTCACCGTGACCGCCGAGGAGGGCGCCTACCTCGCCGCCTGCAAGCCCGGGATGGCCGGTGCGGCGATCCGCGTCGGCGTTCACCGTGACGGCCCCGCCGAAGGGGTCGTCGGCGCCGTCCGAGGACCAGGTCCTGATCAGTCGTGCCCAGAACAAGTACCGCACCTGGGTCCAGCGCCAGTCCGAGAGGCTCGTCGTGGCCACCCGACAGTTCCTGGCGGCCTACACCGCCGGCAACGACGACCGTGCCCGCGCCCTCTACCCCACCGCGCGCAGCCACTACGAGGCGATCGAGCCCGTGGCGGAGTCGTTCGGCGACCTCGACCCGAAGATGGACGCCCGTGAGCCGGACGTCGAGCCAGGGACGACGTGGACCGGCTGGCACCGGATCGAGAAGGACCTGTGGCCCGAGCGCGACCCGAAGTACCACGCGCTCAGCCCCGCGGCGCGCGCCGCCATGGCGGCGGACCTGATGAAGAACACCCGGGTGCTGTCGCAGAAGATCGGCACGCTGACGTTCACCACCGACCAGATCGCCAACGGCTCGTCCGGCCTGATGGAGGAGGTCGCCACGAGCAAGGTCACCGGCGAGGAGGAGTACTGGTCGCACACCGACCTGTGGGACTTCGCGGCCAACGTCACGGGCGCGCGGGCCGCCTTCGAGGACGTGCGGCCGATCCTGGCCACACGCGATCCCGCGCTCGAGAAGACCCTGGCGACACGCTTCTCCGCCATCCACGCACTTCTCGCCCAGCACCGCCGGGGCGACGGCTACGTCCTCTACACCGAGCTCAGCCGCGCCGAGGTCAAGCAGCTCGCCGACGCGGTCAACGCCGTCTCGGAGCCGCTGTCGCACCTCACGGCGGCGGTCCTCCCCTGAGGTGGTGAACGACATCAACGTCTCGCGACGAGCCCTGGTCGGTGGTGGCACCGCCGTGGCCGGGGTGGCGGCAGGCTTCGCCCTCGGCGACCGGTACGCCGATCGGGGCGACGCGGCTGCCGAGAGCGCGGTCGCGTCGTCGTACCCGTTCCGCGGCGCGCACCAGGCCGGGATCGTCACGCCGGCCCAGGACCGGCTCCACTTCGCCGCCTTCGACATCACGACCGGCTCGCGGGGGCAGCTGGTCGCGCTGTTGAAGGCGTGGACCACCGCGGCGGAGCGGATGACCCAGGGTCTGCCGGCCGGGCCGATCGGGCCGACCGAGGGCCAGCCCCTGGTCCCGCCCGACGACACCGGCGAGGCCATCGGGCTCCCGCCGGGAGGGCTCACGATCACCTTCGGGTTCGGCCCGGGGATGTTCCGCGACGCGCACGGGCGAGACCGCTTCGGGATCGCAGACCGCCGGCCCGACGCGCTCGTCGACCTGCCGCACTTCCCGGGCGACGCCCTCGACCCCCAGCGCTCGCGCGGCGAGATCTGCGTGCAGGCGTGCTCGGAGGACCCGCAGGTCGCCTTCCACGCCGTCCGCAACCTGGCCCGGATCGGCTTCGGGACGGTCGCGGTCCGCTGGTCGCAGCTGGGCTTCGGCCGGACGTCGACCACCTCGACGACGCAGTCCACGCCTCGCAACCTGTTCGGCTTCAAGGACGGCACCCTCAACGTGAAGGCGGAGGACGGCGACGACCTCACGTCGTACGTCTGGGTCGGTGAGGACGACGACCAGCCCTGGCTGGCCGGCGGCTCCTACCTCGTGGCCCGCCGCATCAACATGCACATCGAGACCTGGGACCGCCAGGGGCTGCAGCCGCAGGAGGACGTCATCGGCCGGACCAAGGACACCGGCGCGCCGCTGTCGGGCGGGACCGAGTTCACCCCGC
The DNA here is from genome assembly GCA_963797325.1 of uncultured Actinomycetota bacterium. Classification (GTDB taxonomy): domain Bacteria; phylum Actinomycetota; class Actinomycetes; order Propionibacteriales; family Nocardioidaceae; genus Nocardioides. Next base: position 101,919 of record CAWCPG010000021.1, on the reverse strand, counting down.
TCGACCTGGCGGTGAAGGGCTCGAACGGGCCGCTCATCCCGGCCGACTCCCATGTGGCGGTCGTCAGCCCCGAGAAGCACGGCGGCGTGCGGATGCTGCGCCGCGGCTACAACTTCGTCGACGGCTCGAACGCGCTCGGTGGCCTCGACGCCGGCCTCTTCTTCGTCGCGTTCGTCCGCGACCCTGCCACCCACTTCATCCCGCTGCAGAACGCCATGGCGTCGAGCGACGCGATGATGGAGTACCTCCAGTTCACCAGCTCGGCGATCTTCGCCGTGCCCCCCGGCGCCGGCCCGGGGGAGTACGTCGGACAGTCGCTGTTCGCCTGACGACGCCGAGTCGGCGCAGAGGTGCACCCGGAGCGCGCGCCGAGCGGCGGAACATCGGCGGGGGTCGGGTAGTTGAAGATTCACGTGAAGGTCGAGATCTGGTCGGACGTCGTGTGCCCCTGGTGCTTCATCGGCAAGCGCCGGTTCGAGCGGGCGGCCGAGGGCTTCGCCCATCCGGTCGAGGTGGTCTACCGCTCCTTCGAGCTCGACCCGTCCGCGCCGGTCGGGGGCACCGAGACGGTGACGGCCTCCCTGGCGCAGAAGTACGGCGGTGAGGCGCGGGTCGCCCAGATGCAGCAGCACGTCGCGGAGCTGGCGGAGGAGGTCGGGTTGCACCTGCGGCTCGACGAGACCCTCCACACGAACACCGTCGACGCGCACCGGCTCCTGCACCTGGCTCTCGACCACGGCGGGCCGGCGGCCCAGCACAGGTTGCAGGACGCCCTGCTCGCGGCGTACTTCGAGGACGTGCGCGACGTGTCCGACCCTGCAGTCCTGCGGGAGGTGGCGGTCGGCGCCGGGCTCGAGGCGGCCGAGGTCGACGACGTGCTGGCCGGCCACCGCTACCGCGACGCCGTGTCCGCCGACATCGAGCAGGCGCGGGCCTACGGCGCGGGCGGTGTCCCGTTCTTCGTCTTCGAGGGTGCGTACGCCGTGTCGGGTGCGCAGCCCGTCGAGGTCTTCGCCGACGTGCTCGACCAGGTGTGGGCGGCGACCCGACCCGCCCTCGTGACGCTCGGCGGTGCCGAGGGCGACGTCTGCGGCCCGGAGGGCTGCGACTGAGGGTTCCGCCGTCCACGACACCGGCTCCGATGGGATCCCCCGCGGCGTCGGGATCCGGACGGCGTCGGGAAGCGCCGGTGGCTCGGGTAGAGTCGGCCGGGCACAGCGTCGTGCGGGACCTCGCCCGGAGGTCCGATCCCTTGTCACCTCTGACCACGAGGACACCGCTGTCGTGAGCAAGCCCGTCGTACTCATCGCCGAAGAGCTCAGCCCCGCCACCGTGGAGGCGCTCGGCCCCGACTTCGAGATCCGCCACTGCAACGGCGCCGACCGCGCCGAGCTGCTGCCCGCGATCGCCGACGTCGACGCCATCCTGGTCCGTTCGGCCACCAAGGTGGACGCCGAGGCGCTGGCCGCGGCCAAGAAGCTCCAGGTCGTCGCCCGCGCCGGCGTGGGCCTCGACAACGTCGACGTGAAGGCGGCCACCCAGTCCGGGGTCATGGTCGTCAACGCGCCGACCTCCAACATCGTCAGCGCCGCCGAGCTCGCCGTCGGCCTGCTCCTCGCGGCCGCCCGCCACATCAGCCCCGCCCACTCCGCCCTGCGCAACGGCGAGTGGAAGCGCTCCAAGTACACCGGCATCGAGCTCTACGAGAAGACCGTCGGGATCGTCGGCCTCGGCCGGATCGGCGTCCTCGTCGCGCAGCGGCTGGCGGCGTTCGGCATGGACGTGATCGCCTACGACCCCTACGTCCAGGCCGGCCGCGCCGCGCAGATGGGCGTGCGTCTGGTCGACCTCGACACCCTGCTCGCCGAGTCCGACTTCCTCAGCGTCCACCTGCCCAAGACGCCCGAGACCGTCGGCCTGATCGGCGCCGACGAGCTGGCCAAGGCCAAGCAGTCGCTCGTGCTGGTCAACGCCGCCCGTGGCGGCATCGTCGACGAGGACGCGCTCTTCGCGGCGCTCAAGGAGGGCCGGATCGCCGGGGCGGGCATCGACGTGTTCGCCAAGGAGCCCTGCACCGACAGCCCGCTGTTCGAGCTGGAGAACGTCGTGGCGACTCCCCACCTCGGCGCGTCCACCGACGAGGCGCAGGAGAAGGCCGGCATCGCGGTGGCGAAGTCGGTCCGGCTCGCCCTCAGCGGTGAGCTCGTGCCCGACGCCGTCAACGTGCAGGGCGGCGTGATCGCCGAGGACGTCCGTCCCGCGATCCCGCTCACCGAGAAGCTCGGTCGGATCTTCACCGCCCTGGCCGGCGAGGTCGCCCAGCAGGTCGACGTCGAGGTCCGCGGCGAGATCACCGAGTACGACGTCAAGGTGCTCGAGCTCGCCGCGCTCAAGGGCGTCTTCACCGACGTCGTCGAGGAGGCGGTGTCCTACGTCAACGCACCGCTGCTCGCCGCCGAGCGCGGCACCGCCGTACGCCTGGTCGCCGAGAGCGAGAGCCCCGACCACCGCAACCTGATCACGATCCGCGGCACGCTCGCCGACGGGGCGCAGGTCTCGGTCAGCGGGACGCTCGTCGGCATCGCCCAGAAGGAGCGGCTGGTGGCGGTCAACGACTTCCTGGTCGACCTCGAGCCCACCGAGCACCTGGCCTTCTTCACCTACACCGACCGTCCGGGCATGGTCGGCACCGTCGGCCGGATCCTGGGCGACAGCGCCGTCAACATCGCCGGGATGCAGGTCTCGCGCGACACCAAGGGCGGTCACGCGCTGGTGGCGCTGTCGGTCGACTCCGCGATCCCGGCGGAAGCGCTCGCCGAGATCGAGGCCGCGATCGACGCGACCTCGCTACGGGCCGTCGACCTGGTCTGAGCCCGGCGGCGCTCAGGCGACCATCACGCGGCTGCGCGTCGTACGACGCTCGCCGGCGCCGCGGGTCGCCTGCTCGCCGACGAGCGACCACGCCTCGCGCAGACGGGCGACCGCGGTGCCCAGCTCGTCGGCCGGCCGGGTGAACGGCACCCGGACGAACGAGTCGAGGCCGCCGTCGACGGCGAAGACGGACCCGGGAGACACCAGCACGCCGCGGCGCTCGGCCTCCAGGACGAGCGCGGTCGCACCCGCGCCGACGCCGCTGCCCGAGGGGAGCTCGCACCACAGCGAGAGACCACCGCGCGGCAGCCGGAAGCGCCAGTCGGGGAGCTCGGTCCGGAGGGCGTCGGCGAGTGCGTCGCGCTGCCCGCGCAGCCGCTGCCGTTGGTCCGCCCACAGCTCGTCGCGACGGGCGAGCAGCCGGGCCGCGACCAGCTGCTCGAGCACGGGGCTGCCCAGGTCGAGCGCCACCCGGGTGTCCATGAGCCGCTCGAGGACGCCGTCGGGGCAGCGCACCCAGCCGATCCGCAGACCACCCCAGAAGCTCTTGCTGGCGCTCCCGATCGTCACGGTCTCGGGCGCGAAGGCGGCGAACGGCCGGGGCATCGTCCCGCCGTCCAGCGACAGGGGCTGGTGCGCCTCGTCCACGATCGGGACCGTGCCGGACCGCCGGAGCACCGCGGCCACCTGCTCGCGCTCGGCGTCGGACATCAGGTTGCCGGTCGGGTTCTGGAAGTCGGGGATCAGGTAGGCCAGCCGCGGCCCGGTCTCGCGGACCAGCCGGCCGAGCGTGTCGAGATCCCACCCGTCGACGTCCATCGGCAGCCCCACGCGCCTGGCACCCGCGCGACGCAGCGCCTCGTGCGCGTTGGGGTAGCCGGGTGTCTCGACGAGCACGCGGTCGCCCCTGCGGACCAGCGCCTGGGCGACCACGGCGAGTGCCGACAGCGACCCCGGCACCACCATGATCTGCTCGGGGTCCGTGGGCAGGCCGCGCGCGTCGTACGACGCCGCCACCGCTTCCTGAAGGGCGGGCGCGCCGGTGGGGAAGTAGCCGTGACCGCCGAGGTAGCGGGGGAGCTCCTGCACGGCCTCGGCGTACGCCGTGCCGACGCCGGGGAGCGCCGAGTGGGCGGCGCAGTTCAGGTCGATCACGTCGTCGCCGGTCGTGGTCGGGGTGAGGGTGCGGTCGAGGCTGCGCCGTCGGCCGCCCGGGAGGCGGGTGTAGGTGCCGGAGCCCTGGCGGGCCTGGGCGAACCCGCTCTCGACCAGGCCGGCGTACGCCCGGGTGACCGTCGTACGGGAGACGCCGAGCGCGACGCTGAGGTCGCGCTCGCTGGGCAGCCGGAGGTCGAGCCCGACGCGGCCGTCGCCGATCAGCAGTCGCAGCCCGTCGGCCAGCCCGGCGTAGGCCGGGCTCCGGTCGAAGCCGTCGACGAGGGCGGCGAGCCGAGGCGCGGCAATGGATCCCATCATGCAGTCCACTCTCTCATGAATGGCTATTTATGGGGAGTCCAATCTGGGGCACCCTGGAACACGTGTCCACCACCGTCCAGCCGCGGATCGCGCTCAGCGACCTCGGTCCGATCGCCCAGCTGAGGGCCGGCCGTCTCGGCCGGCGCCTGGTCCAGCTGTACGCCGGCCTGTTGCTCTACGGCTTCTCGATCGCGCTGATGGTGCGCTCCGACCTCGGCCTGGCTCCGTGGGACGTGCTCCACTCGGGGCTGACGAAGTGGTTCCCGATCGACATCGGGCAGGCGCTGGTGCTGGTGAGCTTCGTGGTCATGCTGGCCTGGATCCCGCTGCGGGAGATGCCGGGCGTCGGCACGATCTCCAACGCGCTCGTGATCGGCCTCTCGACCGACGCCTTCCTCGCTCTCCTCGCCGCACCCGGCACGCTCTGGCTGCGCGTCGTGCTGCTGCTCTCGGGCGTCCTGCTGCAGGGCGCGGCCACGGCGGCGTACATCGGGGCAGAGCTCGGCCGCGGCCCGCGCGACGGGCTGATGACCGGGCTCGCCCGTCGTACGGGCCGGTCCCTGCGGCAGGTGCGCACGCTCATGGAGCTCAGCGTCGTAGCGCTCGGGCTGCTGCTCGGCGGGGTCGCCGGGCTCGGCACGATCGTCTACGCGCTGAGCATCGGCCCGCTCAGCCAGGCGTTGCTCCCGCCGATGATCGTCCGCAGCCGCGACTGACCCTCGAGGCGGAGGCGACACGTCCGGACGGGACCGCCCTAAGGGTGAAGCCTCGCCCCGGCGGCAGTGTCTAGCGTCTGTCCGGTCCTGGCGCGCGGTCAGGTCTCGGAGGAGAGGTCACCGGCATGTCCACGACGCAGAAGGAGCCCCGGCAGCGCAACTTCGCCCTCAAGCGCGAGGTCGGCCTGATCGGCCTGACCTGGGCCTCGATGGGCTCGATCATCGGCTCCGGCTGGCTGTTCGCGCCGCAGGAGGCTCTCGAGGTCGCGGGCCCGGCCGTGCTCATCTCGTGGGTGATCGGTGGCATCGCCATCGTCATCCTCGCCCTGGTCCATGCCGAGCTCGGGGGATGTACCCGGTCTCGGGCGGCACCGCGCGCTTCCCCCACTACGCCTTCGGCGGTGTGGCCGGGGCGTCGTTCGGCTGGTTCGCGTGGCTGAACGCCGCCACGGTCGCGCCGATCGAGGTCTCGGCCGTGCTCACCTACGCCGGCCACTTCGGCTTCGCCGAGGGCTGGATCGACCCCGACACCCAGGTGCTCAGCACGACCGGCATCGTGATCGCGGTCGTCCTGATGGCCCTGATGGTCGCGATCAACCTGCTCGGCGTGCGGATGCTCGCGGCCACCAACAGCGCCATGACGTGGTGGAAGATCGCGATCCCGCTCCTGACGATCCTGGTGCTGTCGATCAACAACTTCGACACCGGCAACCTGCACGCGGCCGACGGGTTCAACCCCGACGGCCTCAAGGGCATCCTGACCGCGGTCTCGACCGGCGGCATCATCTTCAGCTACCTCGGCTTCGAGCAGGCCGACCAGCTCGCCGGCGAGGCGGCCAACCCCAAGCGCGACGTACCGATGGCGGTGATCGGGTCCGTCGTACTCGGCACGCTGATCTACATCCTGCTCCAGGTCGCGTTCCTGTTCTCCCTGCCGCAGCAGGCGATCGGCTCGACCTGGTCGAGCAAGGCCGCCGGCACGTTCGCGACGTTCAGTGGCCCCTTCGCCGAGATCGCGACCCTGCTCGGGATCGGCTGGCTGGCGACGATCATCTACATCGACGCCTTCGTCAGCCCGGCCGGCACGGGGCTGATCTACACCACGGGCAGCTCGCGGCTGGCCTACGGGCTGTCGCGCAACGGCTACGTCCCGTCGGTCTTCGAGTGGACCAGCGCGCGCGGCGTCCCGTGGGTCGGTCTGATCGCGGCGTTCGTCACCGGCTGCATCTGCTTCCTGCCGTTCCCGTCGTGGCAGTCCCTGGTCGGCCTGATCACGAGTGCGTCGGTGCTGATGTACGGCGGCGGGCCACTGTCGCTCGGGGCCTTCCGCCGGCGTCTCCCGGACGCCGAACGTCCCTATCGGCTGCCGGCCGCCTGGCTCCTGTCTCCCCTGGCGTTCGTGATCGCGAACCTGATCATCCTCTGGACCGGGTGGGACACCGTCTGGAAGCTCGGCGTCACGATCCTGATCGGCTACGCGATCCTCGTCGCCAACCGCGTCCTCGGTCTCAACCCCCACAAGCCGACCCTCGACTGGAAAGCCGCGTCGTGGCTGATCCCCTACCTCGTCGGGATGGGGCTGATCCTCTTCTTCAGCGACTTCGGGCCGAAGGGTGACGACGCGCTCATCCCCTTCGGCTGGGACATGGTCGTGGTCGCAGCCTGGAGCCTGGTCGTCTACTACTGGGCGATGGAGGTCGCGCTGCCGACCGAGATGATCGAGGAGATGATCGGGGAGGTCGAGCTCCCCGACGAGGAGATGCAGGTCTCGACCCACTGACGGTCGCCGCTCGCCGGGGTCGTCCGCCCCACGACCACCTCTAGGTACTCCTCAGGCGGACGACTCTCACGGATGTTCGGGTCGTCCGCCCCACGACCAGCCCCTACTGGCTCCTCGGGCGGACGACCCGGTGCGCCTGCCGGAGCACGGCGAGCCGGTACGACGGGCGTCAGCGCTTGGTGGCGATCACGGCCGAGGCGTCGGGGGCGACGAGCACCTCGGCGGCGGTGAACCGCTCGTCGCTGAGCCACTCCTCACGCAGGGTGTCGACCCGACCGTCGAAGATCGGCGGCCACGAGTGGCACGGCGTGAAGTCGTCGAGCACGACGATGCCGCCCTCGGCCATCAGCTCGGCGACCCTGTCCGGCCGCGAGGCCGACGGCTTGCCCGAGTCGAGGAAGAGCAGCGAGAACGGCCCGCGGTCGAGCAGCGTCGACCAGTCGGCGGCCAGGACCTCCACCTGCTCGTCGTCGCGGAAGATCTCCGACGCCGCCTCGGCGAGCGTGGGGTCGAGCTCGGCGGTGAGGATCCGCGTGTCCGCGCCGCGGACGCCGGAGCGCAGCCAGGCGGTCCCGACCCCGCACCCCGTACCGAACTCCGCCATCGTCCCCTCGCGGGTGGCTGCCAGGGTCGCCAGCAGCCGGCCGGTCTCGTTGCGGCAGAACGAGACGTAGCCCGCGCGGCGGGAGACGTCGAAGGCGCGCGTCACGATCTCGGGCAGCTCGGGGGGTGCGCTCATGTCCCCGAGTCTTTCATCCCTGGACAGGCGTCTCGCATGGTGAGCCACCTGGGCAATCGAGATGCGCGCGCCGCGGCGGCGCCGTACCGTGGTCGCATCATGCGGAGCGTGTTCGTACTCATCGATCGCCGCGGCGAGGCCTGACAGCAAGGCCACCTCGTCGCGGAGTTCGGCGTTCCCGGCCTTGCGATCCCGACGAGCCGCTCCGCGGCGGACCCGCAGCAGGGCCTCACACCCAGCGCGACCCGCTCCCGAGAACCTGACTCCCGTCCGTGCGACCCACGTCCGGTCTGCCGGCTCCGCCACGCGGCGGCTCGTCACCGACACCACCCCGGCTGTGAGAGATGACGAGGAGAAGTTCCGTGTACGACATGTACCCCGACTGGGGTCCGGCGAAGAACCGTACGGCGTACGAGGCCGCCAGCCAGCCCGACGGGCCACGCAGCCACGAGGCGGTCCAGGCCTCGCTCGACCTGCGGGACAACGGCGGCCAGCGGCCCGACGACAACTAGCCTGCCGCCATGACCTCTGAGCCCGCCGCGACGCCCTCGGCCGACCCCACGAGCCCCCTCCGGGTGGCCGTGATCGGCGGCGACGGCATCGGCCCCGAGGTGACCGCCGAGGCGGTCAAGGTCCTCGAAGCGGTCTCACCGGTGAAGATCGAGCAGACCCGCTACGACCTGGGTGCCGAGCGCTACCTCGCCACCGGCGAGGTGCTGCCCGACTCCGTGCTCGACGAGATCCGCGACCACGACGCGATCCTGCTGGGGGCGGTCGGGGGCCGGCCGGGCGATCCCCGGCTCCCCGCGGGCATCCTCGAGCGCGGGCTGCTGCTCCGGCTGCGGTTCGAGCTCGACCACTACGTGAACCTGCGCCCCTCACGCACCTACCCCGGCGTCCCGACGCCGCTCGCCGACCCGGGCGAGGTCGACTTCGTGGTCGTCCGCGAGGGCACCGAGGGTCCCTACACCGGCAACGGCGGACGCCTGCGCGGTGGTACGCCGGCCGAGGTCGCCACCGAGGTCAGCCTGAACACGGCGTACGGCGTGGAGCGGGTCGTCCGTGACGCGTTCGCCCGGGCTGCCCGGCGTCCGCGCCGGCACCTCACCCTGGTCCACAAGACCAACGTCCTCGTGCACGCCGGCGGCCTCTGGTCGCGGATCGTCGACGAGGTCGGGCCGGAGTTCCCCGAGGTGAGCGTCGACTACCTGCACGTCGACGCCGCCACGATCTTCCTGACCACCGACCCCGCGCGCTTCGACGTGATCGTCACCGACAACCTCTTCGGCGACATCCTCACCGACCTGGCGGGTGCCGTGACCGGCGGCATCGGCCTGGCCGCCTCGGGCAACATCAACCCCGAGCGCACCACCCCGTCGATGTTCGAGCCGGTGCACGGGTCCGCCCCCGACATCGCCGGCCAGGGGATCGCCGACCCCACGGCCGCGATCCTCTCCGCCGGGCTCCTGCTCGACCACCTCGGACACACGCGCCGCCGCCCGCGCCGTCGACGAGGCCGTCCACGCCGACCTCACCGCCCGAGTACCCGGTGCCGCCCGGAGCACGTCGGCGATCGGCGACGCCATCGCTGCCCGGGTCGAGCGAGGACCTCTCCGCTAGGGCGGGGCCCTCGGGGGAGAGGACCGCAGCGAACCGAGGCGAGCGTGCTCGCGACGAGGCCCGACACCAGCCCGCTCGGAGATCGATTCGTGACCCAGAAGACTTTCTGACAGGTGGACTAACGTGCGTCCCATGGAGATCAGCACCACCCTGACGACCGCGCCGGTCGACGAGACCCGCCTGGCCGAGATCCTGGCGAGCCCCGGATTCGGCACCTACTTCACCGACCACATGGTCACCGTGGAGTGGACGCCCGATCGCGGGTGGTACGACGCCCGGGTGACGCCGTACGGCCCGCTGACCCTCGACCCCGCCACCGCGGTCCTCCACTACGCGCAGGAGATCTTCGAGGGCATGAAGGCCTACCGGCACGAGGACGGCAGCGTCTGGGCCTTCCGGCCGGAGGCCAACGCCGAGCGGATGGTGCGCTCGAGCCACCGGCTCGCCCTCCCCGTCCTCGACCCCGACGACTTCGTGCAGGCCGTCGAGGCGCTGGTGCGTGTCGACGAGCGCTGGGTGCCCGACGGCACGGGGGAGAAGAGCCTCTACCTCCGCCCGTTCATGTTCGCCAGCGAGGCCTTCCTCGGGGTGCGCCCGGCCCACCACGTCACCTTCATGGTGATCGCCAGCCCCGCCGGCGCCTACTTCAGCAAGGGCCCGCTCCCGATCACGCTCTGGCTGACCACCGACTACACCCGGGCGGGCCGCGGCGGGATGGGTGCGGCGAAGACGGGCGGCAACTACGCCTCGTCGCTGGTGGCCCAGCAGGAGGCGACGGCCCACGGCTGCGACCAGGTCGTCTTCCTCGACGGGCAGGAGCTGCAGTACGTCGAGGAGCTCGGCGGCATGAACATGTACTTCGTCTACGCCGACGGCCGCATCGTCACTCCCGCCCTGGGCACGATCCTCGAGGGCATCACCCGCTCGAGCATCATCGAGCTGGCCGGGAAGATGGGTCATCAGGTCGAGGAGCGCCGGATCTCCATCGACGAGTGGCGCGACGGCGTGACCACCGGGGAGATCAGCGAGGTCTTCGCCTGCGGCACCGCGGCCGTGGTCACGCCGGTCGGCTCCCTGAAGTGGGCCGGCGGGCAGACCCCCGAGGTCGCCGCGGCCGGCGAGGTCACGATGGCGATCCGCCGGGCGCTGGTCGACATCCAGTACGGCCGCGCCGACGACACCTTCGGCTGGATGCACCGCATCGTCTGACGGCCGCCTGACGGCTTCGCGGGGCGCCGGCCGGTACCGTGTGGGCGTGTCCGTCCAGCCCTCGCCCGCACGCACCGTGGGCGACTACACCCTGCTCGCGCGACTGGGCGAGGGTGGCATGGGCGTCGTCCACCTGGCCCGCAAGCCCGACGGCCCTCGGGTGGCGCTCAAGGTGCTGCGCCCGCACATCGTCGGTGACGACGAGGCCCGGGCCCGGCTGGCTCGCGAGGTCGCGTCGCTCGAGCGCATCCGCAGCCGCTGGATCGCCGAGATCGTCGACGCCGACCCGTGGGGGCCGACGCCCTACGTCGCCACGCGATACGTGCCCGGTCTGAGCCTCCACGACCACGTGCCCGAGGAGGGTCCGATCGAGGGTGAGGACCTCCACTGGTTCGCCTCCGGCCTGGCCGAGGGGGTGGCGAGCGTGCACGCGGTCGGCGTGCTGCATCGCGACGTGAAGCCCTCCAACGTGCTGATGGAGGGCCGCGCGCCGATCCTGATCGACTTCGGCCTGGCGCGCGTCGCCGACGACCCCCGGCTGACCCACACGGGCTGGTTCCTCGGCACGCCGGGCTACCTGGCCCCCGAGATCCTGCACGGCGAGGACGCGACGACCGCGTCCGACGTCCACTCCTGGGCCGCGACCGTGGCCTTCGCCGGCACCGGCCGGCCGCCGTTCGGCCGCGGCCCCTCGATGGCGATCATGGATCGCGTACGACGTGGCGAGCACGACCTGAGCGGTCTCCCCGAGGACCTGCGGCATCTCGTGGCGGCCGCCCTCGATCCCGAGCCCGCCCGCCGCCCGACCCTCGGCGAGATCCGCGCCCGGCTGGCCGGGCCGACGGTCCAGGTGATGACGCCACCACCGGCCCCCGTCGAGGATCCCTACACGCTGCCGCTGGCCATCGTGGCCCACGACCGGGCCGCCGCCGTCACGATGAGGCCCGCGCCACTGCCGGCCCCGCCCCCGGCCGGCCCCGACCCCGTCCCACCCACCCGCTGGCTGACCGAGCCCTACGACGTACCCCCTGGCCCGCTCCCGACCGCCGAGGAGCCGGCCCCGGCCGAGCGACCGCTGGTGCGCGCCCGTCGAGGTGCGCTGCTGCTGGTGCTGGGCCTCCTGGTCGCCGCCGCGGTCGCCGCCTGGCCCTACCTCGCCACCGTGACCGTGCTGGTGGTCACCTGGTTGCTCTGCGCCGCGACGCGCACCGCCACCGCTCACCAGGGCCGCAAGAGCCTCCGCGGTGCCCGCTGGTACGACGTGCTGGTCGCGCCCCTGTCGGCGCCGTGGCACCTGGTGGCGGCGGCTCCGGGGGCACTGCTCCTCGGCCTGTGGGCGCTGGGGCTGAGCCTGGCCGGGATCCTGCTCTGCTACGCCGTCGGCCTCGGGCATGCCACCACCTTGTTCGTCGGCGGCCTGTGCGTGACGGCCGGTGTCTGGCTCGGCCCGGGTGCCGCCCAGGTGCGGTGGCCGCTCCACCTCGTGGCCCGACCCCTGTCTCGTCGTACGACGCCCTGGCTGGTGGCTCTGCTCCTGCTGCTCGCGGCCGCCGGGATCACGGGGCTCCTCGCCGGCGGCCACACCGACTGGTCACCCCTGAGTGCCCCTCCGCTGCTGAGCTAGGTGACGTGGCTCTCCTCCGGGCGGGGAGAACGGCAGCCTTTACCACGGATTTTCCGATTCCGTCCTGCGGGACCGACCCCCTTCGGTACAGTTTTCAACGGCTGACGGGGGTCAGTCGGGCGTCAGGGGGTTCACTCCGAGACGCCGCCAACTGTGGGGGGAACATGACGACCCGAGCGGACCAACGACCGAGCGAGCCCAGGCAAGTGGGCCGCCGCGCCGTGACCCGAGGTGCCGCCTGGAGCATTCCGGTGGTGTCGCTCGCCGTCGCAGCGCCGGCCATGGCCGCGTCCGGGTGCACGGTGAAGACCGGGCTGCTCGCGTGGAGCAGCCAGGCGGGCAACGGGAGCTCGCAGAGCCAGTTCGGCAAGACGCTGGTGACGACTGTCAGCGGAGTGACGGCGGTCGTGACAGCGACGGGAGCCACGAACGCGGCCGAGGGCAACGGGATCATCACCAACGGAATCGGCGGCGCCAACAGCCTCATGCTGTTCCACTCCGTCAACAACGCGCCCAACACGACGCAGACGATCACCGTCAAGTTCTCCCAGAAGGTGCAGAACGTGTCGTTCAAGTTCCTCGACATCGACTCCGAGACCAACGGCTTCCGAGACAGCGTGACACTGGTGACGCCGTCGACCTTCTCCTACTCGTTCGTGAGCACCCCGGGCCAGCCGACGATCGTCACCGGTGCCGGTACGGCGGCCAACACCTGGCGTGCCCAAGGTGCCAACGACCGCGTAGAGGACGACGGGACCGGCGGCAACGTGAACGTCAGCTGGGCGGCGCCGGGTGACACGATCACGTTCGTCTACGCTCAGATCGGCACGATGACCGGCAGCCCGAAGATGGGTATCGGCGACATCGCCTTCCAGACCGTCTGCCCCTGACACCCGACCTCGCAGACGGGGCCGGTCGGATCGTGAGATCCGCCGGCCCCGTTCGCACGTCCGTGTCACGATGGTGACGTCGACCAGCACCATCAATCATCACCTAGCGCGTCGGGCACTCCCCGACGCGCAGACCTCCTGTCCCGACGGGGGGTCTTTTTGTTTGGCCCGGACAGCAGCAGAGCACGAGCACAGGACGGACACGATGGACCTGCAGGGCGCGTTCCACGTCTACGACACCACCCTGCGCGACGGCGCGCAGCAGGAAGGCCTCAACCTCTCGGTGGCCGACAAGCTGACGATCGCGCGGCAGCTCGACGAGCTGGGGGTGGGGTTCATCGAGGGCGGCTGGCCCGGCGCCAACCCCAAGGACACCGAGTTCTTCGCCCGGGCCGGCGAGGAGCTCGACCTGCGCCACGCGCGGCTGACGGCCTTCGGCGCCACCCGGCGGGCCGGCGTACGAGCGGCGGACGACCCGTTGATCGCGGCCCTGCGCGACAGCGGCGCCGCCGTGGTCACCCTCGTCGCGAAGTCGCACCCCCGCCACGTCGAGCTCGCGCTGCGCACGACCCTGGCCGAGAACCTCGAGATGGTCCGCGACACGGTCAGCCACCTGACGGCCGAGGGGCAGCAGGTCTTCCTGGACGCGGAGCACTTCTTCGACGGCTATCGGGCCGACCGCGCGTACGCGCTCGAGGTGCTGCGGACGGCCTACGACGCCGGGGCGGAGGTCGTCGCGCTGTGCGACACCAACGGCGGGATGCTGCCGGGCTGGGTGGGCGACGTCGTGCACGACGTCGTGACCACGACCGAGGGTCGCGTCGGGATCCACTGCCACAACGACACCGGCTGCGCCGTCGCCAACACCCTGGCCGCGGTCGAGGCGGGGGCGACCCACGTGCAGGGCACGATCAACGGCTACGGCGAGCGGACCGGCAACGCCGACCTCGTCGCCGTCGTCGCGAACCTCGAGCTGAAGCTCGACCGGCGGGTCCTGCCACAGGGGCTCCTCGGCGACGCCACCCGGATCGCCCATGCCGTGGCCGAGGTGACGAACGTGCCGCCCGCGTCGCGCCAGCCCTACGTCGGTGCGTCGGCCTTCGCCCACAAGGCCGGGCTGCACGCCAGCGCGATCAAGGTCGACCCGAACCTCTATCAGCACATGGACCCCGTCGGCGTGGGCAACGACATGCGGCTCCTGGTCAGCGACATGGCCGGCCGCGCCTCGATCGAGCTGAAGGGTCGCGAGCTGGGCTACGACCTGTCCGGCGACCGCGACCTGGTCGACCGGGTCACCGCGAAGGTCAAGGAGATGGAGGCGCGCGGCTACACCTTCGAGGCGGCCGACGCGTCCTTCGAGCTGCTGCTCGCGGCGGAGGTCGACGGCGCCCGACCGTCGTACCTCACCGTCGAGTCGTGGCGGGTGATCACCGAGACCCTCACCCACGCGACGCCGGGGGAGGAGGCCGTCTCGGAGGCGACGGTGAAGCTCGTCGCCTCGGGCGTCCGCTACGTCGAGACCGGTGAGGGCAACGGCCCGGTCAACGCCCTCGACCAGGCCCTGCGGCAGGCGCTGGTCCGGGCCTATCCCGCCGTCGCGAAGTTCGAGCTGATCGACTACAAGGTGCGGATCCTCGACCAGGGTCACGGCACCGACGCGATCACCCGGGTCCTGATCGAGACCTCCGACGGCGCGTCGTCGTGGGTCACCGTCGGGGTCGGCCACAACGTCATCGAGGCGTCGTGGGAGGCCCTCCTCGACGGGATCACCTTCGGCCTTCGGCGCCAGGACCGACCGCAGGCGGGCTAACGTCGCGGTGTGAGCGCGCTGCACGACCTGTCCGCCGTCGAGCAGGGTGCCGCCGTACGACGCGGCGAGGTGTCGCCACGCGAGCTGGTCTCGCACTGTCTCGAGCGTGCCGACGAGGTGGGCGCGTTCGTGACGCGGACGCCCGAGCTCGCCCTGGCGCGGGCCGACTCACTGCTGCCGGTGCCCGACGGGGCCGGGCCGCTCTACGGCGTACCGACCGCGATCAAGGACCTGAACCTGACGGCCGGAGTGCGCACGACGTTCGGGTCGGCGGCGTTCGCGGACTTCGTGCCCGAGGTGTCCGACGCCGTCACCCTGTCGCTCGAGGCGGCCGGGATGGTCAGCGTGGGCAAGACGAACACCCCGGAGTTCGGGTCGCCCTGCTACACCGAGCCGGACGTCGCGCCGCCGGCCGTGACTCCGTGGGACCACACCCGGATGGCGGGTGGGTCGTCGGGCGGCGCCGCCGCGGCGGTGGCTGCCGGGCTGGTGCCGGTCGCCCAGGGGTCCGACGGCGGCGGCTCGATCCGGATCCCGGCCTCGTGCTGCGGCCTGGTCGGGCTGAAGCCGACGCGGGGCCGGATCAGCGGCTACCCGATGTACGGAGAGGTCACCGGGCTCGCCACGGCCGGCACGCTCGGGCGTACCGTCCGCGACGCGGCCGCGCTGCTCGACGTCCTGGCCGGGCGGCGGGTCGGCGATCCGGCCTGGGCGCCTCCCCCGGCGGAGACGTTCCTGGCCGCCTGCGACCGCGACCCCGGTCACCTGCGGATCGCGCGGTTCGTCGAGCCGGTGATCGCCGACGCCGACGTGGACCCGGAGTGCGTCGCCGCCTGGGAGGCGGCCTCGACCCTGCTCGCCTGCCTCGGGCACGAGGTCGAGGACATCGCGGTGCCGATGCCCCGCGAGGCGGTGCCGACCTTCGAGACCTGCTGGGCGGTGCTGACCGCGATGTCGGTGCCGCCGTCCTCCTCGTCGGTCGAGCCTGTCGAGACCCTGCTCCGGCCGCTGACCCGGTGGCTGGCCGAGCGCGGCACTGCCGTGAGCGGTCCGGAGTTCGGACTGGCGATCGGCGCGATGCGCCGCTTCGCGGCGGACTGCCTGACCAGGCTCGCGCCGTACGACGTGGTGCTGACGCCGACCCTCGCCGTACCCCCGCTGCCGGTGGGCGCGATCCGCGACGACGCCGACCCGGCGGCGGACTTCGCCGCGCAGAAGGCGTTCACGCCCTGGACGTCGGCGTGGAACGTCACCGGCATGCCCGCCGTGTCGCTGCCCCTGCACTGGACCCGCGAGGGGCTGCCGGTCGGGGTGATGCTCGCTGCGCGACCGGCCGAGGAGGGACTGCTGCTCGCGCTCGCCGCGCAGGTCGAGGCGGCCTCGCCGTGGCGCGATCGCCACCCACCCGGCTGGTGATCCACCACCCCCGCACCGTGATCCGAGACGTGGCACCTGTGCCACGGCTCGTATGACGTCCCTCGGGTCAGACGTCGAACGTGCCGCCGGAGCGCCAGTAGAAGCCGTCCTCGCGGGTCATGAAGCCGTTCTCCACCAGGTAGCGGCGCAGGGCCGCGTAGTCGGGGTGGAAGGCGCTCAGGATCTCGTTGACCTCGGACTCCGGATAGGTCCGCCCGGGCTCGAACGACTGGGACAGATGGTCGAGCACGACCATCAGCTTGCTCTGCTTGGACGGGATCGTGCGGAGGCGGCCGTCCTCGGTGAGGAAGTTCTGGAGCACCCGCTGGTCCATGATCCCAGCCTAGGTCGACCGCGACGGCCCCTGGAAGTGGTCCCTCAGGTCGTGAGGAGGCGCCGGCAATCGGCGATCAGACGTTCCCGCAGGGGTGCGGCCCGCTCGGCGAAGTCGCGCTGCAGGGCGGCGTACTCCTGCTTCCCCTCCGTCGTCTCGATCCGGATCGGGGCGAAGCCCCACGCAGCGAGGTCGTACGGTGCGGCCCGCATGTCGACCGTGCGGACGTCCCATGCGAGCTCGAAGCAGTCGGCGACCAGGTCGGACCCGACGAGCGGCCAGAGCCGGAAGGCGTGCTTGTAGAGGTCCATGGTGGCGTGGAGACAGCCCGGTTGCTCGTACGCCGGCCGGTCGTCGCGGCCGGGCTGGAGCCGGTTGAGAGGCCGCGCCGAGGGAGTGAAGAAGCGGAAGGCGTCGAAGTGCGAGCAGACGATCCGGTGGGACTCGACGACGGCGTCGGTGCCGGCCGCGCCCAGGCGGAGCGGCACCGGATGCCGCGTCTCGTCGGCGCGGTGCACCATCGCCCACTCGTGGAGCCCGAAGCAGCCGAACGTGGCCGGGCGGGCGGCGGTGGCTCGCAGCAGGTCGAGCGTCGAGGCGACCAGGTCGCGCCGCCGCTCCAGCAGCTCGGCGCTCCCGGACTCGGGCCAGCCGGGCTGCCAGTCGAGCAGCTTGGCGGGGGAGAACGAGTAGTAGGTGAACAGGAAGTCGTGGACCGGGTGTCTCTCCCCGGCGCGGCGGCGGGCCAGGTGCGGCTCGACGTACGGCGCGAGCCGGGCGCGGTGCGCGACGGCCCCGTCGGTCGAGCCGGCCCCGTCGGTCGAGCCGACCCCGTCGGTCGAGCTTGTCGAGACCACCCTCATCGACCTCATGGTGCTACGTCGACCAGGGCACCGTGCAGCTCGGCCAGCATCACCGCGGCCGGCAGGTCGATCCGCGTATCCTTCAGCGTCGCCGACGCGAGGTCGACGCGATCCAGGGAGGCGCGACGGAGGTCGGTACGGGTGAGGTCCGCCTCGCGCACGGCGGCGCCGTCGAGCCGGGCCTCGGTGAGCACGGCGCCGGTGAGGTCGCTCATCGAGAGGTCCGCGTCGCGCAGGTCGACACCGGTGAGATCCAGGCCGGAGAGGTCGTGCCCGCGCAGGGCGACGCCGACCCAGGCGCCACCGGACACGGTCATCGGCCGCATCACGCACTCGGCGAAGACCGACCCCGTCAGCTTGCAGCCCTCGAGGGTCGCGGTGAAGAAGCTGCACCGCCGGAAGTCGCAGCCCACGAAGGCCGTCGCGTGGTGCGTGGACGCGTTGAAACGGCAGGCATGGAACGTGCACCCCTCGAACGTCGTCCCGCGGCTGGTCACCTCGGTCAGGTCGACGTCGGTGAGCACGCAGTCGGTGAACCGCACCGCCCCGAGCTCCTCGCCGTACCAGTCGTCGCCGCGGAAGTCCTGGCTCGTCGCGCCCCGCACCATCACGTCGTCCATCCCCGCACCTTAGGCGCTCCTGATTCCGGGACCGTTCGGCCTGCTCGGTAGGGTCACAGCGTGCGTATTGCGAGGTTCAGCGCGGGCGAGGACCCGTTGTTCGGGGTGGTCACCGGCGAGCTCGACGAGTTCGGTCAGCCGGCCGAGGACAGCGTCGTCGTCGAGCTGGTGGGTGACCCCCTCTATGCCGGGATCCAGCCGACCCAGACCGAGCACCGGCTCGCCGACGTCCGGCTGCTGGCGCCGGTGATCCCGCGCAGCAAGGTGGTCGCGATCGGCAAGAACTACGCCGCGCACGCCGCCGAGATGGGCGGCGAGGTGCCCGAGGAGCCGCTGATGTTCCTCAAGCCGAACACCGCCGTCGTCGGCCCCGGTGACCAGATCTTCTACCCGCCGCAGTCGGAGCGGGTCGACTACGAGGGCGAGCTGGCCGTGGTGATCGGCCGGATCTGCCGCGACGTACCGGCCGAGCAGGCCACCGACGTGATCCTCGGCTACACGATCGCCAACGACGTGACGGCCCGCGACCTGCAGAAGAAGGACGGGCAGTGGAGCCGGGCCAAGGGCTTCGACTCGTTCTGCCCGCTCGGCCCGTGGATCGAGACCGACCTCGACCCGCAGCACTTCGCCGACGGCGTCCGCGTCCAGACCCATCTGAACGGCGACCTGGTGCAGGACGGGTCGACCCGCGACCTGATCTTCGACATCCCCACCCTGGTCGCCCACATCACGAGCGTGATGACCCTCCTGCCCGGCGACGTGATCCTCACCGGGACCCCGGACGGGATCGGCCCGATGCAGCCCGGCGACGAGGTCGAGGTGTCCATCGAGGGCCTCGGCGCGCTGACCAACACGGTGGTGAAGCGATGAACGACGTCCTCGACCCGACGGTCCGGGTGCGGTTCTGCCCGTCGCCGACCGGCTCGCCCCACGTCGGCCTGGCCCGCACGGCCCTGTTCAACTGGGCGTTCGCCCGCCACCACGGCGGCACGTTCGTGTTCCGGATCGAGGACACCGACGCAGCGCGCGACAGCCAGGAGTCCTACGACACCCTGCTCGAGGTGATGCGCTGGCTCGGCTTCGACTGGGACGAGGGCCCCGAGGTCGGCGGCCCCCACGCGCCGTACCGGCAGAGCGAGCGCGGCGAGATCTACGCCGACGTGCTGCAGCGCCTCCGCGAGGCGGGGCGCACCTACGACTGCTACTGCACCAACGAGGAGGTGGAGGCGCGGCGCAAGGCGTCGGGCTCGAAGCTGATGGGCTACGACGGCTTCTGCCGCGAGCTCACGCCCGCGCAGGTCGCCGAGTTCGCCGGTCGCACGCCCGTTGCCCGCTTCCGGATGCCCGACGGCGAGATCACCTTCGACGACCTGGTCCGCGGCTCGATCACCTTCCACACCGACCACGTGCCCGACTTCGCGGTCTCCCGCGCCAACGGCCAGCCCCTCTACACGCTGGTCAACCCGGTCGACGACGCGCTGATGGAGATCACCCACGTGCTGCGCGGCGAGGATCTCCTCTCCAGCACGCCCCGGCAGCTGGCGATGTACGACGCGCTGCAGCAGATCGGCCTCGCGAAGGGGACGCCGCGGTTCGGGCACCTTCCCTACGTGATGGGCCAGGGCAACAAGAAGCTGTCCAAGCGCGACCCCGAGGCCAGCCTGCTCGGCTACCGCACCCAGGGCTTCGTCCCCGAGGGCCTGCTCAACTACCTCGCCCTGCTGGGCTGGGCGATCGGCCCCGACCGCGACGTCTTCTCGATCGACGAGATGGTCGCCGCGTTCGACATCGGCGACGTGAACCCCAACCCGGCGCGCTTCGACCTGAAGAAGGCCGAGGCGATCAACGCCGACCACATGCGGATGCTCTCGATCGACGACCTCACCCACCGCGTGATCCCGTTCCTCGAGGAGGCGGGGATCGTCAGCGACCCGGTGAGCTCCGCCGACGCGCAGCTGCTCGAGCTGGCGATGCCGCTGGTCGCCGAGCGGATGAACAAGCTGACCGAGGCCGTGCCGATGCTGGGCTTCCTGTTCGCCGACGAGACGGAGTTCCGGCGTACCGACGAGATCGACGAGGCCGGCCGCGAGGTCGTCGCCGCGTCGTACGACGCCCTGGCAGCGTTGCCCGACTGGTCGACGCAGTCCATCGAGGACGCCCTGCGTGAGGCACTGGTCGAGCAGCGCGGGCTCAAGCCCCGGCTCGCGTTCGGACCCGTCCGGGTGGCGGTGACCGGCAGCCGGGTCAGCCCGCCGCTCTTCGAGTCGCTGGAGCTGCTCGGTCGCGAGCGGTCGCTCGCCCGCCTCGAGGCTGCACGCGGGTGAGCGAGGAGGTCGCGCCCGCCGGGCTGCCCTACCACCGCCTCCATGAGGCCGGGCTCCCCGGCTGGTGGCGCCCGGTGGTCGGCAGCTGCATCGCGTTGCTGGGCCTGACCGTGGTCGGCGGCCTGGTCTCGCTCATCCCGTTCGCGATCTGGTACGCCGTCACCGGTGCGGACCTGCAGTCCTCCGTCACCACGCTGCTCGACCTGAAGCACCCGACCCCCGCCGGCCTGGCCTACCTCAACGTGGCGCTCGCGCTGATGATCCCGCTGACGTGGCTCATCAACCGGACGGTGCACGGGCTCCTGCCGCGCTGGCTGGCGTCGGTGCAGCCGCGGATCCGGTGGCAGTTCCTGCTGGCCTGCATGGGGGTGGCGGTGGTGGCGCTCCTCGCGACGCTGCTCGTGGGCGCCGTCGTACCGGGTCAGTCGGGCGACGTCGGCTCGAAGGTCAACGCGTTCACCTCGACCACCCGCGACTACCTCCTCGTGATCGCCTTGCTCACGCCGCTCCAGGCGGCGGGGGAGGAGTACCTCTTCCGTGGCTACCTCACCCAGGCGTTCGGCGGTCTCTTCCACCGCGCCTGGGTCGCCGTACTGGTGCCGGCGTTCCTGTTCGGACTGGCCCACGGGCTCGGACAGAGCATTCCCGTCTTCTTCGACCGCTTCGCGTTCGGCCTCGTCGCGGGCGTCCTCGTGGTGCTCACGGGTGGGCTCGAGGCGGGCATCGCGATGCACGTGCTCAACAACTGGCTGGCCTTCGGCCTGGCGCTGGCGTACGGCGACATGGCCTCGACGCTGAACCCCTCCGGTGGCAGCTGGTGGAGCATCCCGGTGACGCTCACCCAGTCGCTGGTCTACCTCGGCCTGGCGGTCCTGGTCTGCCGTCGGATGGGGCTCGCCACGACGACCACCACGCGCGTTTTGGAGGCGCCGCCGAGCCGCGTGTAAGGTTTCCCGGCGGTCGGTCACCACGCTCCGGGCCTCGGGCGGCAGGGCGCGAAAGGCCGTCAACCATTGGGATATGGTGTAATTGGCAGCACGACTGGTTCTGGTCCAGTTAGTCTAGGTTCGAGTCCTAGTATCCCAGCCACGATCCCGGCCCAGGCCGGGATTTTGTACGTCTCCTGCGGTTCGCTAAAGTCTCTCCTCGCGTGTTCACGTGCTTGCCCCCGTTGTGTAGCGGCCTAGCACGCCGCCCTCTCAAGGCGGTAGCGCCGGTTCGAATCCGGTCGGGGGTACTCGGTAGGAAGGCGGCCCGGCCAGTCCGGTGGGGTCCTGATCGAGTGTCCGACCCCGTGCTAGTTGATGTCGAACTCGTTGCCCTCGGGATCGCGCATGGCGATCGCGGACGGGCCGACACCCCCGTCGGGCTCGGCGGGACGGATCCGCGTGGCGCCGAGGGCTTCGAGCCGTGCGGCCTCGGCTTCCACCTGCTCGGGCGTGGACTCCAGCAGACCGGAACCCCCGCTGGCGTTGACGTCGATGTGGAGGCGGTTCTTGACCGACTTCGACTCCGCGAACGACCTGGAACCAGATGGCCGGCCCTGCGCCCTGCGGATCCACGATCCGATCGATGCCGTGGCCGATCAGCTCCTCAGGCACCTCCAGGGACCGGTAGAAGTCGTCCCAGGACGCGAACCCGGACGGCGGAGGTGCGACGACGTAGTGCAGTGCCTCGGCCCAGAACAGCGCGAGCGGCTCGGGGGATCGGCAGTCGATCACCAGCTGATAGGACACCGCCATCCGACACCTCCGACTCTCGATCAAGCCTGGCACGGCTCACCGACAGGCGGCCCTGTCGAGCAGACGTCGTGCGTTTCATCGACCCGCTCGGCGCCCCGGACGCCACTGCCGTTCGATCAGCCCGTAGACCCAGGAGTCCGAGACGTCGCCGTTCACGACGCAGTCCTCCCGCAAGGTGCCTTCACGCACGAAGCCGAGCTTCTCCAGGACCCGGGCAGAGGCCGCGTTGCGGGTGTCGACCTCGGCCTGGACCCGGTTCAGGTCCAGCGTGTCGAAGGCCCACTGGAGAAGAGCCCCTGCGGCCTCCGTCGCGTAGCCCTGGCCCCACGCCGCCTCGGCGAGGCAGTAGGTCAGCGAGGCGCTCCGGTGGTCCGGGTTCCACCGGGTCAGACCGCACCAGCCGAGGAACGCCCCGTCGGAGCGCCGGTCGATGGCCAGCCGCGCTCCGCTGCCTTCCTCGGCGAGCTGACGGCAGGTGGCGAGGAAGCGCTCGGCGCGGGCAGGTTCGCTCCAGGGCGGCGAGTCCCAGTAGCGCAGCACGTAGGCGTTGCCGTGCAGCGCGAAGAGCGCCTCGGCGTCGGTGTCGGCGAAGGGGCGCAGTCGGAGGCGCGTGGTGTGCAGCGTCGGAGTGGGGAGGGGCACGCTGGGATGGTGCCCCATGGCCGGGGCGGTGAGCCACCTGCGTCGTCGAGGTCTCGGCAGAGCCGCCTGGTCCCATCGCGGGTCACTCGTGCCACTTCTCGGGCGTGGCAACGGCCCGGATCTGCGGGGATGCCCGGTGAACCGGAGATCGCGACGGGCCGCCGAGGTCGTAGGTCCCGACGCGGGGACCTTTGGCCCCCGGCCTATCTCGCACGGTGCGGTGTTCCCTAGGATCAACCTGTTGCTCCTGCCCGTTCCGGAAAGGGTCCCCCTGTGTCCTCCACCGCGCTCGTCCCGTCGCTGGTCCGCCCGCGGAGCCGCGTCGCTGCTCTCGCTGCCGACGTCGTCCTCGTCGCCATGGGCGTGACCCTGATCGCCTTGTCGGCGCAGGTCGTGTTCCACCTTCCCTGGACGCCGGTCCCGATCACCGGACAGACCTTCGGCGTCCTGCTGGTCGGTGGTGCGTACGGCGCGAACCGCGGCTTCGCGACCCTGGCGGCGTACCTCCTGGTCGGTGGACTCGGTGTCGGCGTGTTCGCGGCGCACTCCTCCGGCTGGGACGTCCTCCGACTTTCGTCGGCCACCGGTGGCTACCTCGTGGGGATGCTCGTCGCCGCCACGCTGGTCGGCTGGCTGGCGGACCGCGGGTGGGACCGCAACGCCGCGCGCTCCTTCCCGGCCATGGTGCTCGGCAACGTCGTCATCTACGCCTTCGGGGCCACCTGGCTCGCCCACGCGCTCGACCTCTCGGCCTCTCAGGCCTGGCACCTCGGCGTACAGCCGTTCCTCTGGGGCGACGCCGTGAAGATCCTGCTCGCCGCGGGCCTCCTCCCGGCCGCCTGGAAACTCGTCGACATCGTCCGACGCTGACCCACCGATTGGTCACAAACCGCACGCTGCGGGCATGTTTTGTTGCGGTTTGGTCCCCAACCGCAGAGGAAAATCGAGCCGCCGCGGTGTCCGATTCCCGCGAGAAGCTGTCGGTGCCATCGGCCATGATGGGGGCATGACCTCGCCGATGCACCTGGACTCCGAGTCCTGCTACCGGGCGGTGAAGAGTCGCGACCGGCGGTTCGACGGGGTGTTCTTCATCGCCGTCCGTACGACGGGCATCTACTGCCGGCCGTCGTGCCCGGCGCGCACCCCGGCCTACGAGAACGTCACCTTCCACCCGACCGCCGCGGCGGCCCAGGCGGCGGGCTACCGCGCCTGCAAGCGCTGCCTGCCCGACGCGACCCCCGGCAGCCCCGACTGGGACGTCGCCGCCGACGTCGCCGGCCGCGCGATGCGGCTGATCGCCGACGGCGTGGTCGACCGTGACGGCGTCGAGGGGCTCGCCGGTCGGATCGGCTACACCTCGCGCCACCTGACCCGGATCCTGACCCAGGAGCTCGGGGCGGGGCCGCTCGCCCTGGCCCGCGCGAAGCGCGCCCAGACCGCCCGGGTCCTGCTCGAGACGACGGAGCTCACGCATGCCGACGTCGCGTTCGCGGCGGGCTTCAGCAGCGTCCGCCAGTTCAACGACACGGTCCGTGAGGTCTACGCGTCCACGCCGACCCAGCTGCGCGGCCGGCGCGGACACGGCTCCACCGGAGGCACGATCGAGCTCCGCCTGGCCGTCCGTACGCCGTTCGCCGGCACGGCCCTGCTCGGCTTCCTGGCGACCCGGGCGGTGCCCGGCGTCGAGTGCGTCACCGGCACGACGTACGCCCGGACGCTGAGGCTGCCCCAGGGCACCGGCACGGTCTCGCTCGAGCTGACCGACCAGTCGGAGGCCGGGACGACGGCCTTCGTGCCGGCGACCTTCCGCCTCGACGACCTGCGCGACCTGTCCGCCGCCGTCGAGCGCGTACGCCGCCTCCTCGACGCCGACTGCGACCCGGTCGCCGTCGCCGACGCGTTCGCCGGCGACCCCGTGCTCGGCGCCCTGACCCGGGCCACCCAGGGGCTGCGGGTCCCTGGGCACGTCGACGGCGACGAGCTCGCCGTCCGGGCCGTGCTCGGTCAGCAGGTGACCGTGGCGGCCGCGCGGACGGCCGCGGCCCGGCTGACCCGGCAGTACGGCGTACCCCTGGCTCCGCACGAGCCCACCGACATCCCCGGGCTCACCCACCTGTTCCCCACCGCCGAGCGCCTCGCCGAGCTCGATCCCGAGGTGCTCCCCATGCCGCAGGCACGGGGACGGGCGCTGGTGGCGCTGTGCCGCGCGCTGGCGGCGGGGGACCTGCGACTCGACCGCGGCGCCGACCGCGACGAGGTCCGGCTGTCCCTGCTGGCGATCCCCGGCATCGGGCCCTGGACCGCCGACTACATCGCACTGCGGGCCCTCGGCCATCCCGACGTCTTCCTGCCCCACGACATCGGGATCCGTGACGCCCTGCGTCGTCTGGGCCGCGACCCTGCTGCGGCCTCCCGTCTCGCGGCCTCGTGGAGCCCCTGGCGCTCCTACGCCCAGGTGCACCTGTGGCACACCCTCACCCCACCGGCCGTCGACGAGGTCGTCCGGCCGGCCCCCGAACACACGAAAGGACCCTGACATGTGGACCCTGATGGACTCGCCCGTCGGCGAGCTGCGGATCGTCGAGCAGGAGGGCGCGATCACCGCGATCGAGTTCAGCCCGTTCCGCGACCAGGACGGCCGTCCCCGCGGCGACCGCGACGACACCTTGCCGGTGCTGGCCGAGACGGTGCGCCAGCTGGGGGCGTACTTCGACCGAGACCTCAAGGAGTTCGACCTGCCGCTCGCGCCGGCCGGATCGGCCTTCCAGCAGTCGGTCTGGGCGCAGCTGCGCCTGATCGGCTACGGCGACACCGCGTCGTACGGCCAGATCGCGCACCGGCTCGGACGCACCAACGCCGCGTCGCGCGCCGTGGGTCTGGCCAACGGCAGCAACCCGATCCCGATCGTCATCCCGTGCCACCGGGTGATCGGCGCCGACGGCACCCTCACCGGCTACGCCGGCGGCATCGAGCGCAAGCAGACGCTGCTCGAGCTGGAGCAGGACGCTCTGTTCTGATGGTGTTCTCCAGCCCGATGGTCAACGTGTACGTGCGCGAGCTGCCGGCCGCGCTGGAGTTCTACTCCAGGCTGGGCTTCGAGGAGACGTTCCGGGCACCGACGCAGGAGGCTCCCGACCATGTCGAGCTCCGGCTCGACGGAGTGACCATCGCCTTGTCGACCGTCGCAGCGGCCGAGCGGGTGCACGGTCTGCCTGCCGTCCCCGGCTCGCACGGGTTCCAGCTGGTGGTCTGGTGCGACGACGTCGACGAGGCGTACGACGCGCTGGTCGCCGCCGGCGTACCCGCGCACACCCCGCCCCACGACTCCGGCAACGACAACCGCAACGCCGCCGTCTGCGACCCCGACGGCAACCTCGTCGAGCTGGTGGCCCGGCAGGCGTGAGCCTCAGGCGTCACAGCTCCACCAGGTGAAGGTGTCGAACCACTGCTTCACACGGCGAGCTCACCATGAGAACAGGTGCTCCACCATGTGAACATGGTGAAGCAGTTCACCTCGCCACCCAGCACCCAGCCGGGCGGAGCGGTCACTCAGCGGCCGCCCGGCGCAGCGACTCGGACAGCCGCTCGGCGGCGGCGACGACGGCCGGGGCGTGCATCCGGCCGGGCTGGCGCGACAGGCGCTCGAGCGGGCCGCTGACCGACACCGCGGCCACGATCTTGCCGCTGGGGGAGCGGACGGGCGCCGACACGGAGGCCACGCCCTGCTCGCGCTCGCCGACCGACTGGGCCCAGCCCCGCCGGCGGATGCCGGACAGGGCGGCAGCGGAGAACGCGGCGTTCTGCAGGCCGCGGTGGATGCGCTCGGGGTCCTCCCAGGCGAGCAGCACCTGCGCGGCCGAGCCCGCCCGCATGGTCAGCTGAGACCCCACCGGGATCGTGTCGCGCAGGCCCGAGGGGCGCTCGGCGGCGGCGACGCAGACGCGGTAGTCACCCTGGCGACGCCACAGCTGGGCCGACTCGCCGGTGATGTCGCGCAGGCGCGCCAGCACGGGGCCGGCGGTGGCGAGCAGACGGTCCTCGCCCGCGGCGACCGACAGCTCGGCCAGGCGGGGGCCGAGCACGAAGCGGCCCTGCAGGTCGCGGGCCACGAGGCGGTGGTGCTCGAGCGCGACCGCGAGGCGGTGGGCCGTCGGGCGCGCCAGCCCCGTCGCGGTGACCAGTCCGGCCAGCGTCGCCGGCCCGGACTCGAGCGCGGTGAGCACGAGGGCGGCCTTGTCGAGCACCCCGACGCCGCTGGTGGTGTCCATATGGCAATACTGCCGTCTCAGATCATGGGACGCAAGTTGTAGAGTCGACCCTGCGACGGACAGCACACCGGAGGACGCGAGGAGGAGGAGTCATGGGCAGGACCCTGGCCGAGAAGGTCTGGGACGAGCACCTGGTGCGGACGGCGCCACCGGGGAGCGGAGAGCCGGACCTCCTCTACATCGACCTCCACCTGATCCACGAGGTGACCTCTCCGCAGGCCTTCGACGGCCTGCGGCTGGCCGGACGCGTCGTACGCCGTACCGACCTCACCCTCGCCACCGAGGACCACAACGTGCCGACGCTCGACTGGGACCAGCCGATCAAGGACCCCGTCAGCCGGACCCAGGTGGAGACGCTGCGCCGCAACGCCGAGGAGTTCGGCGTGCGACTCCATCCGCTGGGTGACCTCGACCAGGGCATCGTGCACGTCGTCGGCCCCCAGCTCGGGCTGACGCAGCCGGGCATGACGATCGTCTGCGGCGACTCCCACACCTCCACGCACGGCGCGTTCGGCGCGCTGGCTTTCGGTATCGGCACCTCGGAGGTCGAGCACGTGCTCGCCACCCAGACGCTGCCGCAGGCACGTCCGAAGACGATGGCGGTCACGGTGAACGGCGCACTCCCCGACGGTGTGACCGCCAAGGACCTCGTCCTGACCCTGATCACCCACACGGGCACCGGCGGCGGGCAGGGCTACGTCGTGGAGTACCGCGGTCCGGCCATCGAGGCGCTCTCGATGGAGGCTCGGATGACGGTCTGCAACATGAGCATCGAGTGGGGAGCGAAGGCCGGTCTGATCGCACCCGACCAGACCACCTTCGACTACCTCGACGGGCGGCCCGAGGCGCCGAAGGGCGAGGAGTGGGACGCCGCCGTCGCGCACTGGAAGACGCTGCTCACCGACGACGACGCCGTGTTCGACGAGGAGATCGTGCTCGACGCGAGCACCATGACCCCGTTCGTCACGTGGGGCACCAACCCGGGCCAGGGCGTGCCGCTGGCCGGCTCGGTCCCCCAGCCCGCCTCCTTCGCCGAGGAGAGCGACCGCGTCGGCGCGCGCAAGGCCCTGGAGTACATGGGTCTCGAGGCCGGCACGCCGATGCGCGACATCCACGTCGACACCGTGTTCGTCGGCTCGTGCACCAACGGCCGGATCGAGGACCTGCGTGCCGCGGCCGAGATCCTCGCGGGTCGCTCCGTGGCCGAGGGCACGCGCCTGCTGGTCGTCCCGGGCTCGGTCCGGGTTCGGCTGCAGGCCGAGGAGGAAGGCCTCGACGTGGTCTTCAAGGAGGCCGGCGGCGAGTGGCGCGGCGCCGGGTGCTCGATGTGCCTGGGCATGAACCCCGACCAGCTGGCCCCCCAGGAGCGCAGCGCCTCGACGTCCAACCGCAACTTCGAGGGACGGCAGGGCAAGGGCGGCCGGACTCACCTGGTCTCCGTCCCGGTCGCTGCCGCCACCGCCGTCCGCGGCACGCTCAGCTCACCCGCCGACCTGGAACCTTCGGTCGAGCGGCGTCGAGACCACCACGGCCGAGAGGAGACCTGACATGGACGCGTTCACCCGCCACACCGGTGTCGGCGTTCCCCTGCGCCGCAGCAACGTCGACACCGACCAGATCATCCCGGCGGTCTACCTCAAGCGCGTGACCCGGACCGGGTTCGAGGACGGCCTGTTCGCGGCCTGGCGCAACGACCCGGGCTTCGTGCTCAACCAGCCGGCGTACTCCGCGGGCTCGGTGCTGGTCGCCGGCCCCGACTTCGGCACCGGCTCGTCGCGCGAGCACGCCGTGTGGGCCCTGCAGAACTACGGCTTCCGGGTCGTGCTGTCGCCGCGCTTCGGCGACATCTTCCGGGGCAATGCCGGCAAGGCGGGGCTGCTCGCCGCCCAGGTCGACGACAAGGTCGTGCTGCGGCTGTGGGACCTGCTCGAGTCCGAGCCCGGTACGACGATCAGCGTCGACCTCGTCGAGCGGACCGTTCGCGCGGGGTCCGGCCCGGACGCCGTCGAGGACTCCTTCGACCTCGACGACTACACCCGGTGGCGCCTGCTCGAGGGCCTCGACGACATCTCGCTGACGTTGGCCCACGAGGCCGACATCTCCGCGTACGAAGCGGATCGACCGAGCTGGAAGCCCGCCACGCTCTGACGTCTCGGGGTTCCCGGCGCCCGGTCGCGACACGAAAACCCTGTAGAACAAGGGGATTCTCCGCGTCGAAGGGTCGGAGCGCGCGGTGCACGCGCCGTGCGTCCAGGCCCTCGGAGAGGCGAGAGAGGCTTTGTTGAGCCAGATTCTCCCGAAAAAACACGTCGCGAAACCGGCCGAGGTGATTGTGGCTCGCGCTGGGAGTACATAGCGTTCACAACAACTCGTCGGGCAACGGCCCGACACGTCGTACTTGCGAAAGGGAAACCGTGAACAAGTCTCAGCTCATCGACGCGCTGGCCGCGCGTTACGAGGGGAACCGCAAGCAGGCCCAGCACGCGCTGGACTCCGTCCTCGACACGATCACCCGTGAGGTGGCGAAGGGCGAGAAGGTCGCGATCACGGGCTTCGGTTCGTTCGAGAAGCGCGTCCGTGAGGCCCGCTGGGTCCGCAACCCCCAGACCGGCGCTCGGATCAAGGCCAAGAAGACCGCGGTGCCGAAGTTCACCGCCGGTGCGGACCTGAAGAACGTCGTGTCCGGTGCCAAGAAGCTGCCGAAGCTGACCCTGGCTGCCGGCAGTGCGGCCGCGAAGAAGACGACGGCCGCTGCGAAGAAGGCTGCGCCGGCGAAGAAGACCACTGCCAAGAAGGCTGCGCCTGCCAAGAAGGCCGCTCCGGCCGCGAAGAAGGCTGCTCCGGCGAAGAAGACCGTGGCCAAGAAGGCGCCCGCCAAGAAGGCCGCTCCGGCGAAGAAGACCACGGCCGCGAAGAAGGCTCCGGCGAAGAAGACCGTGGCGAAGAAGGCTCCGGCCAAGAAGGCACCCGCGAAGAAGGCTCCCGCCAAGAAGACCACGGCGAAGAAGGCTCCGGCGAAGAAGACCGCCAAGAAGTCCTGAGCTGTCGCGAAGGGGGCCGTCCGGTCGGACGGCCCCCTTCGTCGTACCCGGGTCAGGCGAGCAGGGCCAGCCGGGTATGGGCGCCGACGCCCAGGTCCACGGCCGCCGCGAGTGCGGCGCGGTCGTCGACGTCCATCCGGAGCGAGGCGACGGGCAGCATGATCTCGCGGGCTCCTGCCTCGAGGTGGGCCTCGCGGGAGCGGTGACCGAAGTGCGGCGCGAACGCGTCGTACGCCGCGGTGTAGAGCGTCGTACCGACGCCGTCGTGGTCGGCGACGAAGGATGCCGCCGACCCCACCGAGGTCACGTCGTCGAGGACGGCGTCGAGGTCGGCCGGCAGCAGCGCCGGCAGGTCGGCACAGACCGCCAGCGGTACGCCGTCCGGCCGACGTCGGGCGGCCTCGGCGGCCGCCTGCCGCAAAGACTCGTTGAGGTCGCCGGTCACGCCGTCGGGGATGGTCTCGCACCCGGCAGTGCGCAGGTCGTCGGCGAAACGGGCGTCGTCGGTGACGGCGAGCACGGCCGCCACCCGGGTCGCGGCGAGGCAGGCACGCGCGGTGTCGAGGGCGAACGCCGCCGCCAGCGCACGGCGGCGTGCGGGGTCGACCTCGAGGCGCGACTTCCCGCGCGCCGGTGGCTTCACGGGGAGCAGCACGACGTACGTGGATCCGGTCATCGCACCGATCCTGTCAGCACCACGTCGGAGATGCCCGACCGAGTAGCGTGACCCCCGCACACCGGCGCTCGCGGAGGCCGATGACATGCCGGACCGAGGGAGGCTGCAGGTGACGGTGCGACCCGTGCGACGGTTGCAGGAGAAGCGGGGCTGGGCCATCGGCCTCGCGGTGCCCATCCTCAAGCCGACGCTGCTCGCCACCACGCGCCATACCTGGATCGACGGTGAGAAGATCCCGGCGACGGGCGGTTGCATCCTGGTGTTCAACCACGTGTCCCACGTCGACCCGCTGACGGCCGCCCACATCGTCTACGACCACGGTCGCGTGCCGCGCTACCTGGCCAAGTCGGGCCTGTTCAAGAACCGCGCCCTCGGCTACTTCCTGCGCTCCGCCGGCCAGATCCCGGTCGAGCGGCTCACCAAGAACGCCAAGGGCGCCTTCGATGCGGCGGTCGCGGCCGTCGAGTCCGGGGAGTGCGTCGTGGTCTATCCCGAGGGCACGCTGACCCGCGACCCCGACCTGTGGCCGATGGTCGGCAAGTCGGGGGCGGCCCGGATCGCGCTCGAGACGGGCTGCCCGGTGATCCCGATCGGGCAGTGGGGTGCGCACGACCTGCTCTACCCCTATGCCAAGAAGCCGCATCTCGTGCCACGCGCCCAGATCACGATGAAGGTCGGTGACCCGGTGCCGCTCGACGACCTGCGGGCGCTGCCCCACAGCCAGGACGTGATCAACCGCGCCACCGCCCGGATCATGGAGGCGCTGACGCACCTCGTGGAGGACCTGCGCGGCGAGAAGGCACCCGGCGAACGGTTCGACCCGCGCAAGAAGGGCCTGAGCGAGACCGGTGACTTCCGCAAGCCGGCTCGGAAGCAGAAGTCATGACCCGCATCTGCGTGCTCGGAGCGGGTTCCTGGGGTACGGCGTTCTCGCTCGTGCTGGCCGACGCCGGCAACGACGTGACCCTGTGGGCCCGCCGCGAGGAGGTGTGCGACACCATCAACCGCCGTCGGGAGAACACCGACTACCTGCCGGGCGTGGAGCTGCCGCCGAAGGTCACGGCGACGCACGACACCGAAGGGGCGTTGGCCGATGCGGAGGTCGTGGTGTTCGCGGTGCCCTCGCAGACCCTCCGGGCCAACCTCGTCGAGTGGGCGCCCTTCGTCCCGGGCTCAGCGGTGATGGTCTCGCTGATGAAGGGCGTCGAGCTCGGCACCCTGAAGCGGATGAGCGAGGTGATCGGTGAGGTCACGGGCGCCGGTCCCGAGCGCATCGCGGTGATCAGCGGGCCCAACCTCTCCCACGAGATCTCCCAGCGCGAGCCGGCGGCCTCGGTCGTCGCGTGCGCCGACGAGTCCGTCGCGCAGGGGCTCCAGCGGCTCGTGCACTCGCCGGCCTTCCGGCCCTACACGAGCGTCGACGTCGTCGGCTGCGAGCTCGGTGGCGCCTACAAGAACGTGGTCGCGCTGTCGGTCGGGATGGCGGTCGGCCTCGGCTTCGGTGACAACACCACGGCCTCGGTGATCACCCGCGGCCTGGCCGAGACCGCTCGACTCGCGATGGCCATGGACGCCGACCCGTTGACCCTGATGGGCCTGGCCGGGCTCGGCGACCTCGTCGCCACCTGCTCGTCGCCCCTCTCCCGGAACCGGACGTTCGGCGAGAAGCTCGGCCTCGGCATGACCACCGAGGAGATCGTCGCCTCGACGCGTCAGGTCGCCGAGGGCGCGAAGTCGTGCTCGTCGCTGTTGGCCCTGGCCGCGAAGGTCGGCGTCGACGCGCCGATCGCCGAGCACGTCGAGGCCGTCGTCGCCGGACGGATGACGGCCCCCGAGATGATGGAGGCCTTCATCGCCCGCGACACCAAGGCCGAGCGCGACTGACCAGCAGGTCGCGAGGAACGAGCGGGCTGCGTCGGTCAGTCGGGTCGAGCGAGCCCCACGGCTGAGCCTGCGAAGCCGTGAGGCGTGTCGAGACCCGGGTGACGGTGCCTGGGGCCCGGACCACGGGTCTCGACAGGCTCGACCAGCGGTGGCGGGGTCTCGACAGGCTCGACCAGCGGTGGCGGGGTCTCGACAGGCTCGACCAGCGGACGCGTCAGCCGATCGCGGCAAGGGCCGACGCCAGGTCGGTCCAGAGGTCGTCGACGTCCTCGATCCCGACACTGAGCCGGACCAGCCCGTCGGGGATGGTGGCGGGTTCGGTCTTCCACCGGCGCCGTCGCTCGAGGGTCGACTCGACCCCGCCGAGCGAGGTCGCATGCACCCACAGCGAGGTGGACCGGGTGACGAGGTCGGCCGCGTCGGCGCCACCGGTGAGCACGACGGACACGATGCCGCCGAAGCCGGGGTAGCGGACCTCGGCCACAGCCGGGTGGTCGGCGAGGCGACGCGCGAGCTCGGTCGCGTTGCTCTCGGCCCGGTCGACCCGCAGGTGCAGGGTCCGCAGCCCACGCAGGGCGAGCCAGGTCTCCAGCGTGCCGGGGATCGCGCCGACCAGGTCGCGCCTGCCCTTCAGCACGTCGTACAGCTGGTCGTCGGTGGTGACGAGAGCGCCCAGGACGGCGTCGGCGTGGCCGGAGAGGTACTTGGTGGCCGAGTGGACGACGAGGTCGGCGCCCAGGGTCAGGGGGCGCTGGCGAAGCGGGGTGGCGAAGGTGTTGTCGACGACGACGTAGGCACCCGCGTCGTGCGCCGCCGCCGCGATGGTCTCGATCTCGGCGATCTCGAGGGCCGGGTTGGTGGGGGACTCGAGCCAGACCAGCGCCGCGTCGTCGCAGGCCTTCACGACGGCCTCGGTGTCGGTGATGTCGACCAGCCGGGCCGTCAGCCGCCCCCGGGCCTCGAGGTCGGCCAGCTGCATGACGGTGCCGTTGTAGGCGTGCCGAGGGGCGACGACGATCCCGTCCTGTCCGACCAGGTCGAGCACGGTGGACACGGTGGCGAGCCCGGAGGCGAAGGCCAGGCAGCGCCCGCCCTCCAACGCGCCGAGGGCCTCCTCGAAGGCGGCCCAGGTCGGGTTGCCGTAGCGGCCGTACTCGAGGTCACCCGTGGCGACGTACGTCGACGCCATCGTGATCGGCGTGTTCAGGGGCTCGTCGGGACGGTGCTCGGGACGGCCGGCCGTGACGGCGGTCGTGGCCGGGGACCACGTGCGGTCGCTCATGGCTGCGAGCCTACGGGCCGGTAGGGTCGGCGCGATGACCGAGCCCGCCAGCCAGCACCGCAAGCCCCGTGTCGCGATCGTCTTCGGCGGCCGGTCCAGCGAGCACGCCATCAGCTGCGTCACGGCCGGCAGCGTGCTCGACGCGATCGACCGGGACGCCTACGAGGTGGTGCCGATCGGGATCGCGACCGACGGCCGCTGGGTGCTCGAGTCAGGCGACACCGGGCGGCTGCGCATCACCGGCCCCGACGAGCTCCCCAGCGTCGACGGCGAGCGGGCGACGATCACCCTGCTGCGCGAGTCGGCGAGTGCCGACCTCGTCGTCCACGAGCCGTCGCAGCCGCCGCAGACCCTGGGCGAGGTCGACGTCGTCTTCCCGCTGCTGCACGGCCCCTGGGGCGAGGACGGCACGATCCAGGGCATGTTCGAGATGGCCGGCGTCCGCTACGTCGGCGCCGGCGTGCTGGCGAGTGCCGTCGGCATGGACAAGTCCTACGCCAAGGTGGTGCTCGAGGCGGCCGGGCTGCCCGTGCTGCCGGCCGTCACGGTCACCGCACGTGAGTGGTACCGCGACCCCGACGGCGTACGCCACCGGGTCGCCGACCTCGGCTTCCCCCTCTTCGTCAAGCCCGCCCGCGCCGGGTCCAGCATGGGCATCAGCAAGGTCCACGACGCCACCGAGCTCGACGCCGCCATCGAGGAGGCACACCGGCACGACCCGCGGGCGCTGGTCGAGCAGGCCGCGGTCGGGGCGCGCGAGGTCGAGTGCGGGGTCCTCGAGGCGCTGGACGGTACGCCGGAGACCAGCGTCCCGGCGGAGATCCGGATCGGTGGTGAGCACGAGTTCTACGACTTCGCCGCGAAGTACCTCCCCGAGGAGCACACCGAGCTCGACGTGCCGGCCGACCTCCCCGACGACGTGGCCACCGAGCTGCGCGAGATGGCGGCCCGCGCCTTCGAGGCCATCGGCTGCGAGGGCCTGGCCCGCGTGGACTTCTTCGTGATGCCGAACGGCGCGGTGGTGATCAACGAGATCAACACCATGCCCGGCTTCACCCCGACCTCGATGTTCCCCCGGATGTGGGCGGCCACGGGGCTCGACTATCCCGCCCTCGTCGACCGCCTGCTCCGGCTCGCCCTGCAGCGCAGCACCGGCCTGCGCTGATCGGGGCGCGGGATCGCCGCTGGACCGGCGATCCCGTCGCGGTGTCGGCCGTTGCAACCGCTACGCAGCGACGGGAGGGCGGTGTGGCGCGTGGTGGGGCCGGGGTGAGCGGGCCGTCGCTCAGTGGCAGGGGTGGACGAGCTCGGTGTACTGCTTGACCACCGGCGCGAGCTGGACCATGGCCGCGGCGAGCCCGCTCGGACGGTACGACGCGGGGACGGTCACCTGGAGCACCGGGCGGTAGCCGGGGTTCGTCATCACCACGTCGGCCGACTGGTCGTCGGCCTGGCTCTCCGGCACGAACCAGCCGACGCCGTCGGCGACGGTGCAGGCCGAGGTCCGCGAGAACTCCGGCGGCACCCCGACCCCGCACTGGACCACGATCGCCGGGTCACCCCAGGCCCCGCCCAGAGCGGCGGCGGGCTGGGTCTTGCGCTTGTCCTGACCGGCCACCGTGTCGGGCAGCGCGTGCACCACCCGCTGGCAGACGGCCTGGTCGGCCGCGGTGAGCCGCAGGGTCGGGACGCTGACCGGCTCCTTGCCGCAGGCGGTGAGGGCCAGGCCCAGGGCCACCACGGCGCAGGACGCACGCGCGCCCCGGGCCGCGGACGGCCAGGGGCGCGGGCGCCGGTGGGTTCCGGCCAAGTCAGATGTGGACGACGGGGCAGGTCAGCGTGCGTGTGATGCCGTCGAGGTTCTGGACCTTCGAGACCACCAGCTTGCCGAGCTCGTCGACGTTGCGGGCCTCGGCGCGCACGATCACGTCGTACGGACCGGTGACGTCCTCCGCGAGGGTCACGCCCTTGACCTGGGCGATCGCACGGGCCACCTCGGCGGCCTTGCCCACGTCGGTCTGGATCAGGATGTACGCCTGGACGACCATGGTGTGTCTCCTCCGGGGTCGGATCACGATGCCGCGGACAACCTATCGCGCACCCCTGCGCCCCGACA
Source organism: uncultured Actinomycetota bacterium (assembly GCA_963797325.1). GTDB lineage: Bacteria > Actinomycetota > Actinomycetes > Propionibacteriales > Nocardioidaceae > Nocardioides. The sequence goes on along the minus strand of CAWCPG010000021.1, from coordinate 65,976 downwards.
GGCCGCCCGTCGGCGGAGCGACCGGAGCGGGCGCGCATCTGGTGGGATGAGCGCATGTCCGTTCCCAGCTGACGCCACCGTGTCCGAGGTCGGCGAGTTCCCGCTGATCGACAGCCTCCGCGAGCTCTTCCCCCAGGGCGAGCAGGTGCTGGTCGGCCCCGGCGACGACGCCGCGGTGCTGCGGATCCGCCACGGGCACGTCGTGGTCTCGACCGACGTCCTGGTCGAAGGGCGGCACTTCCGCCGCGAGTGGGCGTCGGCCGAGGACATCGGGCACCGTGCCGCGGCCGCGAACCTCTCCGACGTCAACGCGATGGGCGGCCGGGCCCACTCGCTCACGATCGGGCTCGCGGCGCCGCGCGACCTGCCCGCCCAGTGGGCACTGGACTTCGCCCGGGGCTTCGCCGACGAGTGCGCGCTGGTCGGTGCCAGCGTGGTCGGCGGCGACCTGACGTCGGCCGACGAGGTGGTGGTGGCGGTGACCGTCCTCGGCTCGTGCCTCCAGTCGCCCGTGCTCCGCTCCGGCGCCGGGGCCGGCGACGTCGCTCGCGCTCACCGGGCGGCAGGGCTGGGCCGCGGGCGGCCTCGCCGTGCTGGGCCGCGGCTTCCGGTCACCGCGCGTCCTCGTCGAGGCCTATCGCCGCCCGGAGCCGCCGTACGACGCCGGCCCGGCCGCTGCGGTGGCGGGTGCCACCGCGATGATCGACGTCTCCGACGGTCTGCTGGCCGAGGCCCGCCACCTGGCCGAGTCGTCCGGCGTGGCGATCGACGTGCGCCGCGACGCCTTCGAGATCGCCGAGCCGCTCCAGGCCGTCGGTGCGGCCCTCGGTGCCGACCCGCTCCAGTTCATCCTCGGTGGGGGCGACGACCACGCGCTGCTGGCGACCTTCCCCGGCGCGGTGCCCGACGGATGGCTGGTGATCGGCTCGGTCGTCCGCCGGCTCGGGCGTCACCGTCGACGGCGCGGCGTACGACGGCCCCACCGGCTGGACGCACTTCTAGCGCGGGTGATCGCGCTGCCCGAGCTTCATCTTGTAGCAGGCGACCTCCGCATCTCATGGCGAGCTCACCGTGCAGCGGAGGTTCAGCGCCTCACAGATGACCCCGAGGAGCCGGCCACGCCTCGCAGCACGAAGCCCCGGACACCAGCGGCGTCCGGGGCTCGTCGGGATCAGGTCAGCGGGTGACCTTGCCGGCCTTCAGGCAGCCGGTGCACACGTTGAGACGCGTCCGGGTGCCGTTGACCGTCGCGCGGACCCGCTGGATGTTGGGGTCGAAGCGGCGCTTGGTGATCTTCTTCGACCACGGCCGGTTGTTGCCGAAGCCCGGCTTCTTGGCGCAGATGTCGCAGACGGCAGCCACGGGAGTACTCCTGGAGTCGAGGGTGGAACGGGCCCGCAGGTGTGAGGATCGGAGCGGGCAACCGGGAAAGAATATCCGACACGGCCGCTCGGGCACGAATCGAGCGGCTGCGGGCACCACTACCCTGACACCCCGGCGGCCCGGGACCGGTCGCCCGGACCCCACGACAGCGCAAGGCAGGCCATGGAAGCACCGACCGGCAGCGGCATCGAGCTCGCGGTCGTGCGGCGCTTCGTCGACGTCTCGGTCGACGCCCTCGCCGAGGCGCGCGAGGAGATCGACGCGCTCAACGTCTACCCGGTGCCCGACGGCGACACCGGCACGAACATGTACCTCACGATGAGCGCCGCCCGCGACGCCATCCACGAGGCCGCGGCGCAGGACCTCGACCTCGGAGCGGCCCTCGCCGCGTTCCGCCGCGGCGCCCTGCTCGGTGCCCGCGGCAACAGCGGGGTCATCCTCAGCCAGATGCTCGGCGCGCTGGCGCTGCGGATCTCGCGCGCCACCCCCGAGGAGCGCAAGGCCACGGTGATGGCCGAGGCGATGGCCGAGGCCACCGACGCCAGCTATGCCGCGGTCGGTACGCCGGTCGAGGGCACGATCCTCACGGTCGCCCGGGCCGCCTCCGACGCCGCCGTACGACGTGCGGCCGAGCCACGTGCGCGGGCTCGCGACGTCTTCGCCGCGGCCGCCGCCGCCGCCCGGGAGGCGCTGGCCCACACCCCCGAGCAGCTCCGGCAGCTCCGCGAGGCCGGTGTCGTCGACGCCGGCGGCCGCGGCCTCTGCGTCGTCCTCGACGCGGCCGAGTCCGTGCTCACCGGCCGGCGCCCGATCGCCCGGCTCCCGCACCATCGGCACCCGCACGATCCCCGTGCCGGCCACCCCCGCCCAGGGGGACGACCTGGTCCCGGACGGTCCCTCCTACGAGGTGATGTACCTCCTCGACTCCGACGACCCGGCCGCGGTCCAGCGCCTCAAGGGCGAGCTGGCGCCGCTCGGCGACTCGCTCGTGGTCGTCGGCGGCGAGGGGCTGTGGAACGTCCACGTCCACGTCGACGACGTGGGAGCCGCGATCGAGGCGGGCCTCACGGCCGGGCAGGCCCCACCGGATCCGCGTCACCCACTTCGCCGAGCAGGTCGAGGCCGCCGCTCGGCGCGCACGAGGAGCGCGCGGGCCGCCGGATCGTGGCGGTGGCGGCGGGCCCGGGACTCGCCCGCCTCTTCGGCGACGCCGGCGCGATCGTGATCGAGGGCGCGCCCGGTCGACGGCCCTCCACCGGCATGCTCCTCGAGGCCGTCGTCGGCTCCGGTGCCGCGGAGATCGTGATCCTGCCCAACGACCCCGACTCCGTGCGCGCCGCCCAGATCGCCGCGCGCACGGCCGAGGAGGACCACGCGGTCCGGGTCGCGGTGATCCCGACCGAGGCGCAGGTCCAGGGCCTGGCCGCGCTCGCCGTGCACGAGCCGGCTCGCACCTTCGACGCCGACGTGCTCGAGATGACGGCGACCGCGCGACACACCCGCCACGGCGCGGTCACGATCGCGGCCAAGCAGGCGATGACGATGGCCGGTCCCGTGCGAGCCCGGCGACGTGCTCGGGCGTGGTCGCGGGCGACTTCGCCGTCGTCGGCAGCGACCTGGCCGGGGTGGCCGTCGAGGTCCTCGAGCGCCTGCTGGGTGGCGGTGGCGAGCTGGTGACCCTGGTCGGCGGCGCCGACGGCGACGGACTGGCCCAGCGCTGCGAGGACTACGTCGCGGACCGGCATGCCCATGTCGACGTCGTGGTGTACGACGGGGGGCAGGACCGCTACCCGTTGCTGATGTCGGTGGAGTGAGACTGCCGTGATCGACCTCGACTCGCCCGTCGCGTCGGTGCTCGGCGCCCAGACGAAGCAGGGCAAGGCCAAGAAGATCACCGAGGGGCTCGGGCTGCGCACGGTGGGCGACCTGCTCCACCACTTCCCGCGCCGCTACGTCCCCACCGGTGAGCTGACCAAGGTGAAGGACCTCCACGAGGGCGAGATGCTGACCGTCGTCGGCGAGATCACCGAGAGCGAGCTGCACCAGTACCACGACCGCCGTACGCATCGCCAGGCCTATCGGCTCGACACCACGCTCTCGACCGACGGGCCCTCGCTACGGATGTCGTTCTTCGCCAAGGCCAAGCACGTCAGCGACTGGCACGCCGGGCGGCTGCCGGTCGGCCGGCGCGGCATCTTCATCGGCCAGGTCAGCAGCTTCCGCGGCCGCTGGCAGCTGACCAACCCGACCATGGCGCTGTTCGGCGTCGACGACTCCGACGAGACCTTCGGGGCGGCGGTCGCCTCCATCAAGGCGCTGTTCCCGCTCTACCCCCAGACCAAGGGCGTCGACTCGTGGGACCTCCAACGGGCCGTCGCCTTCGCGCTCACCGTCGTCGACGACGTTCCCGACCCGCTGCCGGCCGACCTGCGCGACCAGCACGACCTGCCCGACCTGATGACGGCCTTCCGGCACGTGCACGCGCCCGACTCGTGGGCTCAGGTCACCACCGCCCAGCGTCGCTTCCGGTTCGACGAGGCGCTCGTCACCCAGCTGGTGCTGGCCCGTCGCCGGGCCGAGCTGGCCCAGCTCGGGGGCCAGGCCCGCACCGGTGGCGGGAGTCTGCTCGCGACGTTCGACGAGCGGCTCCCGTTCACGCTCACCCGTGGCCAGCGGGAGGTGTCGGCCGAGATCGAGGCCGACCTGGCCCGCCCCCACCCGATGAACCGTCTGCTGCAGGGCGAGGTCGGCTCCGGCAAGACCCTGGTCGCGCTCCGGGCGATGCTGCGCGTCGTCGACTCCGGCGGTCAGGCGGCGCTCCTGGCGCCGACGGAGGTGCTCGCGCAGCAGCACCTGCGCTCGATCACCGCGATGCTCGGCGACCTCGCCGCGGGGGGCATGCTCGGCGGCCACCCCGACGCGACGACCGTCGCGCTGCTGACCGGCTCGATGCCCAGGGCCGCGCGGGCCGAGGCGCTGCTGCGGGCGGCGAGCGGCGAGGCCGGGCTGGTGATCGGCACCCACGCCCTGCTGCAGGAGCACGTGCAGTTCGCCGACCTCGGCCTGGTCGTCGTCGACGAGCAGCACCGCTTCGGCGTCGAGCAACGCGCCGCCCTGACCGACAAGGCCGGCACCCCACCGCACGTGCTCGTGATGACCGCGACCCCGATCCCGCGCACCGTCGCGATGACCGTGTTCGGCGACCTCGAGGTCTCCACCCTGACCGAGCTCCCGGCCGGCCGCGCGGCGGTGCAGACGAGCGTCGTACCCCTCGCCGAGCAGCCGCACTGGGTCGACCGGGTGTGGGGGCGCGTCCGCGAGGAGGTCGAGAAGGGTCACCAGGTCTACGTCGTGTGCCCGCGCATCGCGGGCGACGAGCTCGAGCAGGGCGAGACCGACGCACCCGAGGACGAGGAGGCCGCGCCGGTCGCTCCGGTGCGCCTCAGCGCCGCGGAGGAGGTCGTCGAGGAGCTCCGCGCCGGCCCGCTCGCCGGGCTGCGGCTCGACCTGCTCCACGGGCGCCTCGCTCCCGACGACAAGGACCGCGCGATGCGCGCGTTCGCCGCGGGCCAGACCGACGTCCTGGTGTCGACGACGGTGATCGAGGTCGGGGTCGACGTCGCCAACGCCACCACGATGGTCCTGCTCGACGCCGACCGGTTCGGGATCTCCCAGCTCCACCAGCTGCGCGGGCGCGTGGGTCGGGGCGGGCTGCCCGGGCTGTGTCTGCTCGTGACCCGCGCACCCGGCGACACCCCCGCGCGCGAGCGCCTCGACGCGGTCGCCGCCACCACCGACGGGTTCGAGCTCAGCCGGGTCGACCTCGAGCAGCGTCGTGAGGGAGACGTCCTCGGTCGCTCCCAGTCCGGTTTCCGCAGCTCCCTGCAGAACCTCCGGGTGCTGCGCGACGAGAAGACCATCGTCGAGGCCCGCGGGGCCGCGATCGCCCTGCTCGAGGCCGATCCGGGGCTCGCGCAGGCTCCCGGGCTGCGGCTCCGGGTGACAGAACTGCAGGAGTCACGGCAGTCTGACTTCATGGAGAAGTCATGACGGCCTGCTCCACAGCTCTCGGGGTCACGACGAGGCCATGACGCGGATCATCGGGGGGTCGGCGGGCGGGCGACGGATCTCGACGCCGCGCGGCGCCCACACGCGCCCCACCAGCGACCGCGTCCGCGAGGCTCTCTTCTCCGCAGTGGAGTCGTGGTGCGGCTCGTTGTCGGGTCTCCGCTTCCTCGACCTCTACGCCGGCTCCGGGGCCGTCGGCCTCGAGGCGTGGTCGCGCGGGGCGGGCGTGGTCACGCTCGTCGAGCAGGACCGCCGTACGGCGTCGCTGATCTCCGCCAACGCCCGCGACCTCGGCTTCACCCGCGCCCACGTGGTGGCCTCCCCGGTCGCCACGGCCCTGACCCGCGCGCCCTCGGCGCCGTACGACGTGGTGTTCCTCGACCCGCCCTACGCCCACCCGAGCTCGTCGGTCGTGTCCGACCTGGCCGCCCTGCGTGACCAGGGCTGGCTCGTCCCCGGCGCGATGGTGGTCGTCGAGCGCGGCTCGCGGGCGGCCGAGCCGCCGTGGCCCGAGGGCTTCGACGGCAGCAGGCAGAAGAAGTACGGCGAGACCATGCTCTGGTACGTTCACGCCGCCCACCTGTAACCGGTCCCAACCGTCCCCGACGGACCCCGAGGAGGCCCCGTGCGCCGCGCCGTCTGCCCCGGGTCGTTCGACCCGGTCACCAACGGCCACCTCGACATCGTCGAGCGCGCCGCCTCGCTCTTCGACGAGGTCGTCGTGGCGGTCGGGGTCAACCAGTCCAAGCACCGGCTGTTCACCGCCGACGAGCGTCTGGCCATGCTCCGCCGCGCGGTCGGTGGCCTGCCCAACGTGTCGGTCGAGGGCTTCACCGGCCTGCTCACCACCTTCTGCGCCGAGCACGGCATCCAGGCGATCGTGAAGGGCCTGCGTGCGGTCAGCGACTTCGACTACGAGCTCCAGATGGCGCAGATGAACGCCTCGCTCACCGACGTCGAGACCGTGTTCGTCCCGACCAGCCCCGAGTGGTCGTTCCTGGCGTCGTCCCTGGTCAAGGAGGTCGCGTCCTACGGCGGCGACGTCTCGGGCCTGGTCCCCGACTTCGTCAACGACGCGCTGGTCGCGCGGGTGCGGGAGTCCCACACCCAGGGGTGAGCCGCAGGCTGCGTTTTGCCGCTGCGACACACGCGTGGATACGATGAGCGTCGATCTGTTGTGCCCGAAACCGGAAGTGGACCCCTGAGCAAACTGGACCCGAGAGCGCCGCTCGTGCTCGATACACGCGAGCTCGGTCGCCGCCCGGGGTCCCAGCGCGAAGTGGTACGGACGGTTCCGGCTCCAGCAGATCTGGGCATCGAGGTTCTCCGTGTCCCCGAAGGCGCGCCGGTCGAGCTCGACCTGCGCACCGAGGCGGTCATGGAGGGCGTCCTGGTCACGGGCACGGCGAGAGCCGGGCTCGAGGGTGAGTGCGCGCGGTGCCTGGAGCCGATCTCCGACGAGATCGAGGTGAGGTTCCAGGAGCTGTTCGTGTACGACGACCGCGAGGTCGACCCTGACGAGGAGCTCGAGGTCAGCAAGCTCCAGGACGACCTGGTCGACCTGGAGCCGCTGCTGCGGGACGCGGTGGTGCTCGCACTGCCGTTCCAGCCGCTGTGCGAGGACGACTGTCCCGGGTTGTGCGCCGAGTGCGGTGCGCGGCTCGCGGATGATCCCGGCCACACGCACGGCGAGCCGGTCGACCCGCGGTGGGCGGCCCTGGCCACCCTGACCGAGCCCGAGCAGGACGACTAACCACGGTCCCCGGACCGATCGACGAGGAGAGAACAGTGGCAGTCCCGAAGCGGAAGATGTCGCGCAGCAACACGCGCCACCGGCGTTCGCAGTGGAAGGCCGTGGCGCCGACCCTGGTGACCTGCGCCAACCCCGCGTGCGGTGCCAAGCACCTGCCGCACCGCGCCTGCGGCACCTGCGGCCAGTACGGCGCGCGTGGCGCCCGCCGCCAGGTCCTCTGACACCCGGTCCGCTGAACTACGGCCCGCTCCGTAGCGCGCTCGGCGATCCCACGCTCGACGCCGAGCTGCTCGAGCGCGCCCTGACCCACCGCTCCTACGCCTACGAGCACGGCGGGCTGCCGACCAACGAGCGCCTCGAGTTCCTCGGCGACTCCGTGCTCGGCGTCGTCGTCACCGAGACGCTCTACCGCACCCACCCCGACCTGTCCGAGGGCCATCTGGCCAAGCTCCGGGCCGCGGTCGTCAACGCCCGCGCGCTGGCCGGCGTCGGCCGCGCGATCGGGCTCGGCGACTACGTCAAGCTCGGCCGCGGCGAGGACACCACCGGCGGTCGTGAGAAGGCCTCGATCCTCTCCGACACCGTCGAGGCCGTGATCGGGGCGGTCCACCTCTCCGGCGGGCTCGAGAGCTCCGCCCAGGTCGTCCACCTGCTGTTCGACCCGCTGATCGTGGCGGCCTCGGCGATGGGCGCCGGCCTCGACTGGAAGACCTCGCTCCAGGAGCTCTCCGCCGAGCACGGCCTCGGCGTGCCCGAGTACCTCATCCAGGACGAGGGCCCCGACCACCTGAAGACCTTCACCGCCCAGGTGCGCGTCGGAGACCACCGCTACGGCAACGGCGTCGGCCGCTCCAAGAAGGAGGCCGAGCAGGCCGCCGCGGAGACGGCGTACGGCGAGCTCGCGGTGACCCTCGGCGTCGCCGCCGACCTGCCTGTGTCCGACTGACCGGTGCCGGAGCTGCCCGAGGTCGAGACCGTCCGCGACGGCCTCGAGCGACACGTGGTCGGCCGCACCGTCGAGTCGGTCACCGTCCTGCACCCGCGTCCCGTCCGACGCGACGTGCGCGGCCCGGCCGGCTTCGCCACCGCCCTGACCGGTCGCCGGATCGTGGGCGCCCGGCGTCGTGGCAAGTACCTCTGGCTCCCGCTCGACAGCGGCGACGCCCTGCTGGGCCACCTCGGCATGAGCGGCCAGCTCGTCGTCCAGCCGCCCGGTGCCCCCGACGAACGCCACCTGCGCGTCCGCCTCGCGCTGTCCCCGGTGGTCGAGGAGCGCACGCCGCGCGCGTCTCGAGACCACCGCGGCCCCGTCGAGCTGCGCTTCGTCGACCAGCGGATGTTCGGCGGCCTCTCCGTCTCCGACGGGGGAGCCGGCCTGCCGCCCGAGATCGCGCACATCGCCCGCGACCCGTTCGACCCCGACTTCGACGACGACCTCTTCGTCGGACGCGTACGTCGGCGCACGACCGGCATCAAGCGACTGCTGCTCGACCAGACCCTGGTCTCCGGCATCGGCAACATCTACGCCGACGAGGCGCTGTGGCGCGCCCGGCTCCACGGCGAGCGACCCGGTGACCGACTCCGCCCGGTCGAGATCCGCCGGGTGCTCGCCGAGGCGCGGGCGGTGATGGGTGCGGCCCTGGTCCAGGGCGGCACGAGCTTCGACGCCCTCTACGTCAACGTCAACGGCGAGTCGGGGTACTTCGACCGCTCGCTGCACGCCTACGGGCGCGAGGGCCTCCCGTGCGACCGCTGCGGTACGCCGGTCCGGCGGGTCGAGTTCATGAACCGCTCGTCGTTCTTCTGCCCGCGCTGCCAGCCGGTGCCGCGAGCACGTCGGGTCCCTGCGCGAGATTGACCCGGGCCGACCGAGGTGTCACTCTTGAAGGCGGCCCCCTCGATACTGGCGGGTTCCCCCACGTCGGAAGGCTCCTATCCATGGCCAAGGCTCTGATCGGCCATCTGCAGCAAGATCGCGGCCTCCCCGCCCGGCTGGCCGCCGACAACGCCCACCTGCGAGTCAGAGTCGCTGAGCTGGAAGCGTTGGTCACCCGGTTGATGGAAGAGAACGACCGGTTGGCCGTCGCCCAGGCGGCGCGCGTGCTCGACCTCGAGCCCGACCAGCGGGAGATGCAGCCGGCCTGACCCGCACGGGTCACCGGGTCCGCCCCCTGGGGGCGTGCGCCTCGATCGTGCGAGCGTCGACCGTACGCGACCTCGCGGTGGCGGTTCCTTCGTCGTGCCCGGCCACGCCCGCTAGCGTGGCCCCGTGAGCAACCGATGGGGGATGGCGCGGCCCGGGCGCGGGTCCGACGACGGCTGGTTCCGGCTCGGGAGCGTCGACGTCACCACCACGGTGCTGGTCGTCGTGGTGGCCGTCGTCTCGTTCGTCGTCTGGGCCGTCGAGCCACCCGGCAAGCCGATCCAGTCGGCACTGCTGCTCAACCCCGACTCCTTCGTCCACGGCCAGGTGTGGCGGGTCGTCACCTGGCCGATCGCCTACCCCAACGGGATGGGGCTCTTCGACGTCATCGCGATCGCGCTGTTCTGGTACTTCGGGACCGAGATCGAGGGGCTGCTCGGCAAGAAGCGGATGGCGTGGTTCCTCGGCCTGGTCACCGTCGGCCTGGGTCTGCTGTGGGTCGCCGTCGTCGAGCTCGGCCCGCGCTTCGGCCTGCTGTTCTCGCTCAACCAGCTCGAGCTGATGGTGCTGCTCGTCTTCATCGCCGAGTACCCCCGCCGCCGCTTCTTCTTCAACATCCCCGGCTGGGTGATCGGCGTGGTCATCATCGGCATCTCCGTGCTCGGCTACGTCGGCAACCGCGACTGGCTGCTGCTGCTGAACTTCGTGCTCGGGCTGGCGGTGACCGCCGTGATCGCCCGGTCGCTGGGCCTGATGGCCGAGCTGACCTGGGTGCCCAACCTCGCCATCCGGCGCAAGCCGAAGAAGGCCAGGCGGAGCCGTCGTACGACGGGCCAGGGCACCGTGGTGACCGGCCCGTGGCAACCCGCGCCGACACCCCCGGTCTCGCGCGACCAGGCGGAGCTCGATGCTCTCCTCGACAAGATCCACGAGAGCGGCATGGACTCCCTGACCGACCAGGAGCGCGAGCAGCTGCTCGTCCTGCGCGACCGTCTGCGTCGCCGCTGACGCCGGGCCCGGCGGCGCGCGCGTCCGACACCCGCCCGGCTGCCGTGGATCGGTGGTGGTGCTGGGTAGGGTGAGCGTCGCTGCACTTCCCCGTTCGGCACCCCGCTGCGCCCGCAGCCCGCCCGTTGTCGCGCCCGTGCCTTGGAAGAGGAGCCACGTTGTACCTGAAGAGCCTGACCCTCAAGGGGTTCAAGTCCTTCGCCTCGTCGACGACGCTCCAGCTGGAGCCCGGCATCACCTGCATCGTCGGCCCCAACGGCTCGGGCAAGTCCAACGTCGTCGACGCCCTCGCCTGGGTGATGGGCGAGCAGGGCGCCAAGACGCTGCGCGGCGGCAAGATGGAGGACGTCATCTTCGCCGGCACCTCCGGCCGTCCTCCGCTCGGCCGAGCCGAGGTCCTCCTGACCATCGACAACAGCGACGGCGCGCTCCCGATCGAGTACGCCGAGGTGACGATCAGCCGCACCATGTTCCGCTCCGGCGGGTCGGAGTACGCCATCAACGGCACCCCGTGCCGGCTCCTCGACGTGCAGGAGCTCCTCAGCGACTCCGGCATCGGCCGGGAGATGCACGTGATCGTCGGCCAGGGCCAGCTCGACACCATCCTGCACGCGACCCCCGAGGACCGCCGCGGCTTCATCGAGGAGGCCGCCGGCGTCCTCAAGCACCGCAAGCGCAAGGAGAAGGCGCTCCGCAAGCTCGACTCCACCGACGGCAACCTGACCCGGCTCGGCGACCTGCTCAGCGAGATCCGTCGCCAGCTCAAGCCGCTGGGCCGTCAGGCCGAGGTCGCCCGCAGGGCCGCGGTCGTGCAGGCCGACGTCCGTGACGCGCGCGCCCGGCTGATCGCCGACGACCTCGTCACCGCCCGGACCGCCCTCCAGCAGGAGCTCGCCGACGAGTCGATCCTGGTCGAGCGTCGGGTGGAGGTCGAGGCCGCCGTCGCGCTGGCCCAGGAGACCGAGGCCCGGCTCGAGTCGTCGCTGCGCGACGACCTGCCCGCGCTGGCCCGGGCCCAGGAGACCTGGTTCGGGCTGTCGGGGATGCGCGAGCGCCTGCGCGGTACGGCGTCGCTCGCCGCCGAGCGCGTGCGCAACGCCGCCGGGTCCGAGCAGGAGACCCTCGACCTGGGCCGCGACCCCGACGAGCTCGAGGCCGAGGCCACGCGGATCCGCGAGCAGGAGTCGGTCATCGCCGCCGAGGTCGAGGCCCACCGGGGCGCGCTCGAGGCCGCGGTGACCACCCGTCGTACGTCCGAGGAGGAGGCGGCCGAGGAGGACCGCCGCGTCGCGGGGCTCCTGCGTGCCGCGGCCGACCGCCGCGAGGGTCTGGCCCGCCTCGCCGGTCAGGTCAGTGCCGTCCGGTCGCGCGCCGCCGCGGCCGACGAGGAGATCGGCCGGCTCGAGGCCTCCCGAGCGGCGGCGGTCGCCCGCGCCGACCGGGCGCAGCACGACTTCACCGCCCTCGAGACACGCATCGCCGGCCTCGACGCCGGCGAGGAGGGCCTCGACACCGAGCACGAGGCGGCGCTCGCCGTCCTCGACGACCTGACCGAGCGCCTGGCGAAGGCGCGCGAGGAGGCCGCCCTGGCCGACCGCGACCGCTCCGGCCTCCAGGCCCGGACCGAGGCGCTGGCCCTGGGCCTCAACCGCAAGGACGGTGCCGGCGCCCTTCTCGCCGCGTCCGACTCCGTCTCCGGCCTGCTGGGCTCGGTGGCGGCGGTGCTGGCGGTCGACGCCGGCTACGAGACGGCGATCGCAGCGGCGCTGGGCTCCGCCGCCGACGCCGTGGCGGTCACCGACGGTGACGCCGCCGTGTCGGCGATCGACCACCTCAAGACCGGTGACCTCGGCCGCGCCGGCCTCCTGCTCGGCGGCGGTGTGACCGACCCTTCGACGCCGCTCAGGACCAGCGAGGGCTGGCCCGGCCTCCCCGGCCACGCGTCCTACGCCGTCGACGTGGTGTCGTGTCCCGACACGCTGCGTCCCTCCCTGGCGCGCCTCCTGTTCAAGACGGCGGTCGTGGCCGATCTCGACGCTGCCCGCGCCCTGGTCGCCGACCTGCCCGACGTCACCGCGGTGACCCGCGAGGGCGACGTCTACGGGGCTCACTTCGCCGCGGGCGGCTCCGCCTCGCAGCCCAGCCTCCTGGAGGTCCAGGCGGCCTACGACGACGCCTCCGACCAGCTCGCCGACGCGATCTCCGCCTCCGAGCGGCTGGGCTTCGACATCGCCCGCCTCGACACCGAGCGCCTCGACGCCCAGCGTCGGGTCGACGTGGCGCTCGCCAAGCTCCACGAGTCCGACGCGACGCTGGCCGCCGTGGCCGAGGAGCTGGGCCACTACGGCACGACGGCGCGGTCGGCCCGGGCGGAGGCGGAGCGGATCGCCACCGCGATGGCCGCCGCGCAGGCGGCGCGCGAGCAGGACCTCGCGGGGCTCGCCGACCTCGAGGCACGCCTGGCCGCGGCCCACGACGCGACCGACGAGGAGCCCGACACCACCCAGCGGGAGCGGCTGGCCGACGCGGCGCGTGCCGCGCGTCAGGCCGAGACCGACGCCCGGCTGTCGCTGCGCACGAGCGAGGAGAGGGCCCGCGCCCTCCAGGGTCGTGCCGACTCCCTCGTGCGGGCTGCCGAGGCCGAGCGCGAGGCCCGTGCCCGCGCGATCGAGCGCCGCGAGCGGCTGGTCCGCGAGGGCCGCGCCGCGCAGGCCGTCGGGGTCGCCGTGACTCTGGTCCTGGCCAGGCTCGAGGTGTCGATCCACCGCGCCGCCGAGCAGCGCGCGGCCGTCGAGGCCACGCGCGCGGAGCGCGAGCAGGAGCTGCTGGCGGTGCGGTCGACGTTGCGCGACCTGGCCCGCGAGCACGACGAGCTCGTGAACTCCGTGCACCGCGACGAGATGGCGCGGACCCAGCAGCGGATGCGGATCGAGCAGCTGGCGGAGCGTGCGATGGAGGAGCTCGGGCTCGACGAGGAGGGCCTGGTCGCCGACTACGGGCCCGACCAGCTCGTCCCGCGCCTGTTCGCCGACGGTGACCCCGACGTGGCGGACGGTGAGCCGACCGAGCCGTACGCCTACGACCGTGCGGAGCAGACCAAGCGCCTGCGGTCCGCGGAGCGGGCCCTGGCGATGCTCGGCAAGGTGAACCCGCTGGCGCTCGAGGAGTTCTCGGCTCTCGAGGAGCGCCACAAGTTCCTCACCGAGCAGCTCGAGGACCTCAAGGCGACCCGCAAGGACCTCCTCGACATCGTGCGCGAGGTCGACGCCCGCGTGCAGCAGGTCTTCACCGAGGCCTTCGCCGACGTGTCGGCGGCCTTCGACCAGACCTTCTCCCGGCTGTTCCCGGGTGGCGAGGGTCGCCTCGTGCTCACCGACCCGTCGGACATGCTCACCACCGGCGTCGAGGTCGAGGCGCGGCCGCCGGGCAAGAAGGTCAAGCGCCTGTCGCTGCTCTCGGGTGGGGAGCGGTCGCTGGTGGCCGTGGCGTTCCTGGTGGCGCTGTTCAAGGCACGGCCGTCGCCGTTCTACATCCTCGACGAGGTCGAGGCCGCGCTCGACGACACCAACCTCGGCCGGCTGCTGCAGATCTACGAGGAGCTCCGGGCCCACAGCCAGCTGCTCGTGATCACCCACCAGAAGCGGACCATGGAGGTCGGCGACGCCCTCTACGGCGTGACCATGCGCGGCGACGGCGTCTCGACCGTGATCAGCCAGCGCCTCCGCGAACCCGCCTGAGCCCCTCCCCGACATGTCACGCGGGGTTGTCACCGCACCGGACGCCGCACAGCGCCGCCGGAGTAGCCACGGCACCGCACCAGTCGGTACAAACACCCCATGACCGACCGCCCACCCCGGCCGACCCGCGCCGACTTCGTGCACTGGTCGACGGCGACGACCCGGTGGGCCGACCTCGACGGCTTCGGGCACATGAACAACGCGCGCTACTTCGAGCTCATCGACACCGCGATCGACGTGCACCTGCAGGAGGCGATCGGTGGGGCCGTCGACACCCTCGACCAGATCGGGCTGTTCGCCGAGATCGGCTGCCGGTTCTTCGCGGAGGTGGGCTACCCGGCGCCGGTCGACCTCGGCGTCGTCGTCGACCACGTCGGTCGCTCCTCGGTCGTCTATCGGGTGGGCTTCTTCCAGGGCGACGGCGAGGAAGCCGCCGCCGAGGGCCGCGCGGTCATGGTCTACGTCGACAACACCGACCCCGCGCGCCCTCCCACGGCCCTGCCCGACGTCGTACGACGTGCGGCCGAGGCCGTGCGAGGCTGAGGTCGTGGCGACCCACGACCCCCGCGTCGACGACTACCTCCGGACCCTTCCCGACTGGCAGCGCGAGACCCTGCAGCAGGTCCGCGAGGTGCTGCACCGGGCCGACCCCGAGATGACGGAGACGATCAAGCGGACGGTCCAGCCCTACTTCGTCCTCGACGGCAACGTCGCGGCCTTCCTCGCGGCCCGCGACCACGTCAACGTCTTCGTCTACGACGGCGGGATCGTGCCCGACCCCGACGGGCTCATCACCGCCGGTCAGGAGAACAGCGACGGCCCGGACGATCGGCTTCCGCGAGGGGGACGTCGTGCCCGAGGACGCGCTGCTGGCGTTCTTCCGGCGGCTGGTGGCCGACAACCGGGCCGGCGGCTGGCGACGCCTGAAGGACCGCTCCACGGGGTGAGTCGTTTTGACGGGCGCCCCCAGGGGCGTGCGAGGGTGGCGGCATGTGGTTCCTGGTGTTCGCCATGCTCGGGATCCTGGTGCTCGCCGGGATCGTCGTCCTCTACGTCGCCTTCCCCCACCGCGGGGAGGACCTGCCGGCCGCGCCGTGGCTCGGTGACGTGCTGCGCAAGGGCGTCGAGAGCGCACCCACGCTCGACAACACCTCCGACGAGGTCGAGCCACCGGCCGAGCACCTCGACCTGACGAGTCTCCGGTCGGTCGGTCACCACGCGCGAGGGCGCGAGGACTGAGACCAGCGCCGCACCTGATTGGATGCACGCATGGGTGACTGGCTCTACCTGATCATCGGCCTCGTGGTCGTCGCCGCCCTCGTGGTGGGCGGACTGCTCACGGGCGGCCGCCGCCGCCGCGTGGCCGCCCCGAAGGCCGGGACCGACATCATCGCGCCCCCGCGCGACGAGGCGGCTGCGCCCACCGAGGTGTCCGAGGCCGAGCCGCCGGCCGGTGTCGTCACGGTCGAGCGGCCCGAGGGTACGGCGTCGCGGCTGGTGCGGCTGCGCCAGCGCCTGGCCGGCTCGCAGGGCGGTCTGGGCCGGGGTCTGCTCGGCCTCCTCTCCCGCGAACGGCTCGACGACGACACCTGGGAAGCGATCGAGGACACCCTGCTCACCGCCGACATCGGCGTCGCCCCGACCCAGCAGCTCGTCGGCAACCTCCGCACGCGCCTGCGGGTCGACGGCAAGGAGGCGGGAGACCCGCGCTCGGTGCTCCGCGACGAGCTGCTGCAGCTCGTCGACCCGACCATGGACCGTCGGCTCCAGGTCTCCGGCGCCGACGGCAGGCCGGGCGTGGTCCTCGTGGTCGGCGTCAACGGCACCGGCAAGACCACCACGGTCGGCAAGCTGGCCCGGATCCTGGTCGCCGAGGACCGCTCCGTCGTGCTCGGTGCGGCCGACACCTTCCGCGCCGCCGCCGTCGACCAGCTGGCGACCTGGGGTGAGCGCGTCGGCGTCGAGGTGGTGCGCGGCCCCGAGGGTGGTGACCCGGCCAGCGTCGCGTTCCAGGCGGTCCAGGAGGGCATCGACCGCGGGCTCGACACCGTGCTGGTCGACACGGCCGGACGGCTGCAGAACAAGGCGGGGCTCATGGACGAGCTCGGCAAGGTGAAGCGGGTCATCGAGAAGCAGGCTCCGGTCACCGAGGTGCTGCTCGTCCTCGACGCCACGACCGGTCAGAACGGCCTCGTCCAGGCCCGGGTCTTCTCCGAGATCGTCGACGTCACCGGCATCGTGCTGACCAAGCTCGACGGCTCGGCCAAGGGCGGCATCGTGGTGGCCGTCCAGCGCGAGCTCGGCGTCCCCGTCAAGCTGGTCGGCCTCGGCGAGGGCGCCGACGACCTGGCGCCGTTCGACCCCGGTGCGTTCGTCGACGCGCTGCTGGGCTGACCGCAGCCCCGCAGCCCGCCGCGGAGTTCACAGAGCCGTAACACGGCGGCAGCAGAACGTTGCACAGCGGCAACACGAGACGTCGTACGACGAAACGTGCGGACCGGAGGGTTACCCCCATCGGGGTGGCTGAGCGCGGACGACGGTGTCCGCTCCCAGGCTCCCACCGCATACTCGTGGAGGTTCCATGGACGGCTACTACGCCTGGATGATCGTGGCGACGGCCCTCGTCCTCATGATGACGACCCCGGCGCTCGCCCTGTTCTACGGCGGCATGACCCGGGCCAAGTCCGTGCTCAACATGATGATGATGTCCTACGTCGCCCTGGCGGTCGTCGGCATCGTGTTCGTGCTGTGGGGATGGTCCGAGGGCTGGGGCGGTGACGGGGTCGGCAACGCCAACGGCAAGCTGATCGCCAACCCGTTCTCGATGTTCGGGCTGCACGGCGTCACCAGCAGCAACTACATCTACGTGCTCTTCCAGCTCACCTTCGCGGTGATCACCGCGGCCCTGATCTCGGGTGCGATCGCCGATCGCGTGAAGCTCTCCTCCTGGATCGTCTTCCTGCCGATCTGGGTCACGCTGTGCTACTTCCCGATCGCCCACAACGTCTGGGGCGGCGGCTGGTTCTACTCCCACGTCCCGAACCTCGACTACGCGGGCGGCACGGTCGTGCACATCAACGCCGGTATCGCCGGCGGCATCCTGGCCCTGGTCATCGGCCGTCGCGTGGGCTTCATGCGCGACCCGATGAAGCCGCACAACCTCACGCTGACGATGATCGGCGCCGGCCTGCTGTGGTTCGGCTGGTACGGCTTCAACGTCGGCTCGATCGTCTTCACGGCCGACTCCCTGAAGGACCCGGCCGCGTTCTCGACGCAGTTCTACAGCGAGACGGGCGCGACGTTCATGAACACCACGGTCGCCACGATGGCCGCGATGCTCGCCTGGCTGCTGATGGAGCGGATCCTGCACGGCAAGGCCACCTCGCTCGGCGCGGCCTCGGGCGTCGTCGCGGGTCTGGTCGCGATCACACCGGCCTGTGGAGCCGTGAACATCCTCGGCGCCCTGATCGTCGGGGCCGTGGCCGGAGCAGGGTGTGCCTACGCCGTCGGCCTGAAGTTCAAGTTCGGGCTCGACGACTCGCTGGACGTCGTGGGCGTCCACCTGGTCGGCGGCATCGTCGGCTGCCTCCTGATCGGCTTCGTCGGGACCAACACCTCGCCCCAGGGGGTCGACGGGCTCTTCGGTGACATGAACGGGCTCTTCTACGGCGGCAACGCCACGCTGCTCTGGCACCAGTTCCTCGGCGTGATGTTCACCGTGGTCTGGACCGGTGTCTTCACCACCCTGATCGCCCTCGCCATCAAGCACACGATCGGCTGGCGGATCAGCGCCGACGACGAGGTCGACGGCATCGACTTCGCCGAGCACGGTGAGTCGGCGTACGACCTCGACGGCCGTTCGGGTGGTGTACTCGGTGGTACCGGACCCGTCACGGCAGCACACGCCAAGAGCGAGTCCACGGAAGGAGCCCTGGCATGAAGCTCATCACCGCAGTGATCAAGCCGCACAAGTGGGAAGAGGTCCGCGAGGCCCTCGAGACCTTCGGGGTCACCGGGATGACCGTCTCGGAGGTCAGCGGCTACGGCCGGCAGAAGGGCCATACCGAGGTCTACCGCGGCGCGGAGTACGACATCGCGCTGGTGCCCAAGATCCGGATCGAGATCGTCGCGGACGACGGTGACTCCGAGGACATCCTCGGGATCATCCAGAAGACCGCGCAGACCGGCCGGATCGGGGACGGCAAGGTGTGGGTCAGCCCGGTGGAGACGGTGGTCCGGGTCCGGACGGGCGACCGCGACGGCGCGGCGATCTGAGCGGCGACCCGAAGAACGACAGGGAGGCCCCGCCGGTCAACAGGCCGGCGGGGCTCGTCGTCGTCGGGGACCTCCCCGGCCCGAGCCGGACGGACACCGTGGTGGACAGGATCGAGCGGACGGCAGACGCCGACGCGCTGTGCGTGGCGGCCTACGCCGCCTCCGGCGCTGCCGAGGTCGGGTGCGCCCTGGTGGCCGTCGGCGGCTACGGCCGCCGCGAGCTCGCGCCGTACTCCGACCTCGACGTGGTGCTGGTCCACGAGCCCGACGTCGACCTCGGTGGCTCGGGGGAGAAGCTCTGGTATCCGCTCTGGGACTCGGGGGCCAAGCTCGACCACTCGGTGCGCACCGCGCCCGACATGATGGCGCAGGCGGACGCCGACCTGCGCGTCGCGCTCGGGCTGCTCGACCTGCGTCACCTGGCCGGCGACCCGAACCTGACGCTGCGGCTGCGCTCGGCGATGCTCGCCCACTGGCGGCGTACGGCGCGCGACCGGCTGCCGGGACTGCGCACGCTCGTCGCGAAGCGGCACGTCCTGATGGGCGAGCTCGCGCACCTGTCGGTGCCGGACCTCAAGGAGTCCGAGGGTGGGCTGCGCGACGCGACCGTGCTCAAGGCCCTGGTCGCGACCTGGCTCGTCGACGTGCCGCACGCCGACCTCGAGCGGTCGCGGCTGGCCCTGCTCGACGTCCGTGACGCCCTCCATGCCACGGCCGGGCGGGCGACCGACCGGGTCGCACCGGAGCTGTGGGGTGAGCTCGCCGAGCGGCTCGGGCTGCCCGACGAGGGTGTCGCGCAGCGCCATGTGCGCGAGCTCGGTCGCCGGATCACCCACCTCTCACGGCTCACCTGGCGCCGCGTGGACGGCGTGCTGGCCAGGCCGGCTCGCGGGGGCGCCGTACGACGACCCGACCTGCTGCGGATCGAGCCGGGTGTCGCCCTGGCCGGCGGTGAGGTGGTGCTCAGCCAGGACGCGCGACCCGCCTCCGACCCGACCCTGCTGCTGCGCGCCGCGGCGGTCGCGGCCGAGCGCGACGTCGAGCTCGCCCCGGCGACCGCCACCCGCCTCGTCGCGGAGTGCCCCGCGCTGCCCTCGCCGTGGCCGACCGAGGCGCGCCAGGCGCTCGTGCGGCTGCTCGCGGCCGGTCGCGGCCTGCTGCCGGTCTGGGAGACGCTGGAGGAGACGGGAGCGCTCGACGCCGTGCTCCCCGAGTGGGAACGGATCCGGCTGCTGCCGCACGCCTCGGCGATCCACCGCTTCACCGTCGACCGCCATGTCGTCGAGACCTGCATGGAGGCGGCCGCGTTGATCCGCCAGGTGTCGCGGCCCGACGTGCTGCTGGTCGCGGCCCTGCTGCACGACATCGGCAAGGGCGGCCTGACCGAGCACAGCGTCGCGGGCGAGCCACTGGCACGCGAGATCGCGACCCGGATGGGGTTCGACGAGCCGGCCGTGGAGCTGATCGGCCTGCTCGTCCGCCGACACCTGCTGCTCGCCGAGACCGCGACCACCCGGGACCCCGAGGACCCGGCGACCGCCCGGGCGGTCGCCGACCGGCTCGGCACGGCCGAGGCGCTGTCGCTGCTCCTGACCCTCACCGAGGCAGACGCCCGGGCCACCTCACCCAAGGCCTGGTCGTCCTGGCGGGCCGGGCTGATCCGTGAGGTCGCGGGCCGGACGGCGGCCCTGCTGGGCGAGCCGTCGGCCGTCCGGGACAGCCCTGGTGTGGTCGCCGTGCCCAAGGAGGTACGCCGTGGGTCGGTCTCGATCCGGGTGGAGCCGGGCGAGGGGGGAGCTCGCGTCACCGTGCTGGCCCGCGACCGGGTCGGGCTGCTCGCAGACGTGGCGGCGCTCTTCGCCATGCAGCGCGCCTCCGTCCGGTCGGCTCGGGCCTGGGCGCAGGACGACGTCGGGGTCTCGGTCTGGGAGGTCGCCGAGGAGCATCTCGACGAGGCCGTGCTGCGGCACCGGTTCGAGGCGATCGTCGCGGGGCGGGTGGACCCGGCCGCCCGGCTCAAGGGCGATCCCGACCGGATCGCCCCCTCGGTCGTCGTACGGCCCGAGGCGTCGGCGCGGGCGACGGTGCTCGAGATCCGTACGGCCGACCGGCCCGGCGTCGTGCACCAGGTGTGTGCGGCGCTGGCCCGTCTCGACCTGACCGTCCGCTCCGCCCACGTCGACACCCTCGGGCCGCAGGCCGTCGACGTGTTCTACGTCCAGGAGGCCCATGCCGGGGTGCTCTCCGAGACCCGCGCCGCCGAGGCCGCCCACGCCGTACGAGACGCCCTGTCGGGGTAGACCCCGAGCAGCTGGTCGTGCTCTGGGCGAGCCTGCAGACCCCCGGGCTGTCCGGGGTGGGTGCTAACCGGGGCGGCGGAGACGTACGGCGCGCGGGGTGCCGTCGGGGTGGAGCACCAGGCGGACCGGGTCGTCGCTCTCGTCGGGGGTCGGCGTGACCGGGCCGGCGTGCTCGAGCTCCTTGACCGCGTCCCGGGCGCGGCCCGCACCGGGGTTGAACACGTCGATGACCCCGCCGAACATGTCGCCGACCTGACCGAGACCCTCGCGCCCGCCGGGCTGGTCGAGGCTGCGCTGGTAGGCGATCACCGCTACCACCGTCACGCCGAGGATCACGATCCCGCCGACGAGAGTGGTCAGGAGCGTGGTCACACCGCCATCGAACCCGCCGGTGCCGCCCGGGGCAAGCCACGCCGCCCGGGTCCCGCCCACGCCGTACGGAGCGCCCTGCCGGGATAGTCCCCGCTCAGACGGTCGTGATCTCGGCGGGATGACAGCCATCTGACCGGGGACTACCCGGCCGAAGCGCTCCCGGGAGTACGACGGGAAGTCGGGCAGCCGTGCGAGCGCCGGTTAGGCTGGAGCCCCGCACGACCCCCACCTGCTTCGAGGACTGACTTGTTCGCCACGCTCTCCGACCGCCTCGCCGAGACCTTCAAGAACCTCCGCGGCAAGGGCCGCCTCTCCGAGGCGGACATCGACGCGACCGCGCGCGAGATCCGGATCGCCCTGCTCGAGGCCGACGTCGCGCTGCCGGTGGTCCGGGAGTTCGTCGACGCGGTCAAGGAGCGGGCCCGCGGCGAGGAGGTCAGCCAGGCGCTGAACCCGGCGCAGCAGGTCGTCAAGATCGTCAACGACGAGCTGGTCGAGATCCTCGGCGGTGAGACGCGGCGGCTGCGCTACGCCAAGACGGCGCCGACGGTGATCATGCTGGCCGGGCTCCAGGGAGCCGGCAAGACCACGCTCGCCGCGAAGCTCGCGCTCTGGCTCAAGGAGCAGGGCAAGCAGCCGATGCTGGTCGCGGCCGACCTCCAGCGCCCCAACGCCGTCAACCAGCTCCAGGTCAACGGCGAGCGTGCCGGGGTACCGGTCTTCGCGCCCGAGCCGGGCAACGGCGTCGGCGACCCGGTGCAGGTCGCCCGCGACTCCATCGACGAGGCCCGCCGCAAGCTCTACGACGTCGTCATCGTCGACACCGCCGGGCGCCTCGGCGTCGATGCCGAGATGATGCAGCAGGCAGCGGACATCCGCGACGCGGTCAGCCCCGACGAGATCCTCTACGTCGTCGACGCGATGATCGGTCAGGACGCCGTCACCACGGCCCAGGCCTTCCTCGACGGCGTCGGGTACGACGGCGTCGTCCTCACCAAGCTCGACGGCGACGCCCGTGGTGGTGCGGCGCTGTCCATCCGGGGTGTCACCGGCAAGCCGGTCATGTTCGCGTCGGCCGGTGAGAAGCTCACCGACTTCGACGTCTTCCACCCCGACCGGATGGCCTCGCGGATCCTCGACATGGGTGACGTGATGACCCTGATCGAGCAGGCCGAGAAGACCTTCGACCAGGAGCAGGCGCTCAAGGCGGCCAACAAGCTCACCGGGCAGGGCGGCGAGTTCACCCTCGACGACTTCCTCGAGCAGATGCAGCAGGTCCGCAAGCTCGGCTCGATGTCGAAGATCATGGGGATGCTCCCCGGGATGGGCCAGTTCCGCGACCAGCTCGAGAACTTCGACGAGCGCGAGATCGACCGGATCCAGGCGATCATCCAGTCGATGACACCGGCCGAGCGGGCCAACCCGAAGATCATCGACGGCTCCCGACGCGCCCGCATCGCCAAGGGCTCCGGCCGCCAGGTCTCCGACGTGAACAGCCTCGTCGACCGGTTCTTCGAGGCGCGCAAGATGATGATGTCCTTCGCCAAGGGCGGTGGGATGCCCGGTCTGCCCGGCATGCCCGGCACGTCGTCCGGTGGGAAGCGGGGCCGCGCCAAGCAGGCCGCCAAGAGCAAGCAGGGCAAGGGGCGCCGCGTCAGCGGCAACCCGGCGAAGGCCGCCCAGCAGGCCAAGGCCGCCGACGCCAAGGTGGCGACCGGCAACCCGTTCGGCAACCCCGACGGCGAGGAGATCGACTACGAGAAGGCCGCGGCGGCGCTGGACCTGCCGAAGGACTTCTCGAAGTTCCTCAAGTGAGCGTTTCCGCTCCGGACGTCCTGCGTTCCGGTCGCGAGAGCCACCGCGTCCGATGACGTCGCGGGGGTCCGGCCCCGTCGTGGTCGTGGACGGCGCGAACGTCGTCGGGGCGCGGCCGGACGGCTGGTGGAAGGACCGGGCCGGGGCGGCGCGGCGGCTCCACGAACAGCTGATGACGGCCGACGTCGAGGGCGACATCGTGCTGGTGCTCGAGGGGGAGGCGAAGGCCGGCGTCCCCGTCGGCCGCGACGGTCACGTGACCGTCGTACACGCTCCGAAGGACGGCGACAGCGAGATCGTGCGCCAGGCCCACCGCGCGGCCGAGGCGGGTCGGCAGGTCACGGTCGTGACCGCCGACCGACTCCTGGCCGCCCGGGTCGCCAAGGCGGGTCCCACGGTCGGGCCCTCCTGGCTCCTGGACCGCCTCGGCTGACGCCGGTCGGTAGCGGACAGATCCTGTCCGCTTGGGCCTCTAGCGTCGTGGCCATGACGACGACCCTCTGTGCCGCCCCCGCCCGGATCGACTGGCCGGTCCGTGGCCGCTTCGACCTGGCCCGCTCGATCGGGTTCGGCTTCGGCGACCGCCTTGCGACCACCGGCGACACGATGCGCCTCGGCTTCGTCCTCGACGGGTACGCCGAGCACGCGGGCGTCGCGGTGACCCAGCCGGCCCCTGACCTGGTCCGGTTCGACGTCGTCGGCGACGTCGATCCCGAGCGGGCGGCCGCGCAGGCCGCACGCGTGCTGTCGCTGGACGAGGACGCGACCGGCTACGACCAGATGGTCGACCGCGACCCGCTGCTCCGCGCGGCGTACGACGCGCGGCCGGGGCTGCGGCCGCCGCTGTTCCACTCCGCCTACGAGGCGCTGGTCTGGGCGGTGCTGTCCGCCCGCCGGCCCACGGCCCAGATGCGGGAGGTCCGCGACCGGCTGTCCCGGGCCCACGGCGTGGTCCTCGAGGTCGGGGGGGAGCAGGTCGCGGCTCTCCCGACGCCGGAGCAGCTGCTCGACGTACGCAGCTTCCCGGGCATCCCGGAGGTGAAGCTGCGGCGGATGCACGCGATCGCCGTCGCGGCGCGTGACGGCAGGCTCGACACCGAGGCGCTGCGGATGCGCGAGGTCGGCGAGGTGACCACCGAGCTGCGGGGCTTCGAGGGGATCGGGCCGTTCTACGCCGAGCTGGTCACGGTCCGCGCGCTCGGCCACACCGACGTGCTCCCCGCCACCGAGCCGCGGGTGGTGGCCGCGACGGCCGCCCGGCTCGGACGCGACTCCCTCAGCCCGGCCGACTTCGCCGAGGTCGCCGAGGCCTGGCGACCCTGGCGCACCTGGGCCTGTGTCGCCCTCCGCGCCGCCGCCTGACACCCGGGTCGTCCGCCTGACGTTCCGCTAGAAGTGGTCGTGGGGCGGACGACCCGAAGGGCTGGTGCAGTCGTCCGCCTGACGTTCCGCTAGAGGTGGTCGTGGGGCGGACGACCCGAAGGGCGGGTGCCCAGGGGTCAGGCGAGGTCGGCGGCCCGGCTGATCGCCAGGGCCAGGGACCCCATGATCTCGGCCCGACCGCCGAAGTGGCCGGGCACCACCTCGACCGAGGCGGCGGACTCGGGGTGGGCGTAGCGGTCGACCCCGTCCCGGATCGCCTTCACCAGCGTCGGCGAGGTCCCGAGCGAGCCGCCGACCACGATCCGAGACGGGTTCAGGGTCGTGCAGAGGCCGGCGAGCACCCGGCCGACGGTGTGCCCGGCATCGGTGAGCACCCGGCGTACGGCGCTCTCGCCGCGCGCGTCGAGGGCGAGCAGCCCGGCGAGGTCGAGCTCGTCGGTGTACACCGGCCGGAGCAGGTCGAGCAGCCGCCGGGTCGACACCTCGGTCTCGAGGCAACCCCGGCTGCCGCACCGGCAGACGATCCCGTCCTCGCGCGCGAGCACGTGGCCGACCTCGCCGGCCATGCCGGCGACGCCGCGGTGCAGGCGCCCGCCCAGGACCAGCCCGGCGCCGACGCCGCTGGCGAGCTTCACGTAGAGCAGGTCGGCGGCGCCCCGGCCGGCCCCGTGCTGGTGCTCCGCCATGGCGCCGCAGTTGGCGTCGTTGTCGACGACCACCGGCTGGCCCAGGCGACGCCCGAGCTCGTCCGCGGGCGCCAGCTCGTTCCATCCCGGGAGCACGGCCTGGTCCACCCGGGCGGACCGCCGGTCGATGGGTCCCGGCACGCACAGCCCGATGGTGAGCAGGTCGGCCACGGGGCTCCCGGCCTCGGCCGCCGCCCGGCGCACCAGGTCGGCGGCCATGTCGAGCGTGGCGGCCCCGTGCGGGTCGGCGTCGGTGGGCACCTCCACCTCCGCCAGCACCCGGGCGCTCCGGTCGGAGACGGCGACCCGCACGTGCCCGTGACCGATGTCGACGCCGGCGACCCGGCCGGGACGCAGGGCCAGGGCCACCAGGAGCGGCGGACGCCCGCTCCCGCCCTTGTACGGCGTCCCGCGGTCCTCGGTCTCGACCACCAGGCCCGCCTCGAGCAGCTCGCTGACCAGGCTCGAGACCGTCGTCCGCGACAGGCCCGACCCGCGGGCCAGGTCGGCCCGGCTCTGCGGACCTCCGGACCCCAGCAGGGCGGTGATGGCGCGCAGGTTGGACGTGCGCAGCTGCGCGAGGGAGTGACCGGGCACGAGAGCCAGCCTAGGGGGCTTCCTCCCGGTTCCGTACTAATCAGAGGCGAATTCCTCCGGCCCACGCCCGGGATCCGGCGGCATGCTGGGTACTTCGTGCGTGACCACCGTCACATCTCTCGGGAGTTCGACATGTCCTCACTGCTGCACCGACGGCGGTCCGCCGTCGCCCTGGGTGCCGCGGCCGCGCTGGCCGTCACCCTCACCGCCTGGCAGGCACCCGGTGCCACCGCCCACCCCGGCACTCACGCCGCCGCCGACGCTCTGCCCTACCAGGACCCCTCGCTGCCGGTGAAGCAGCGGGTCTCCGACCTGCTCGGGCGGATGACGCTGGCGGAGAAGATCGGCCAGATGACCCAGGCCGAGCGCGGCGGCATCGACGCCGACACCACCAAGATCACCACCGACGACCTCGGCAGCGTGCTGTCGGGAGGCGGCTCGGTGCCGACTCCCAACACGCCGTCGGCGTGGGCCGACATGGTCGACCGCTACCAGGCGGCCGCGCTCCGCACCCGGCTCGGCATCCCGCTCCTCTACGGCATCGACACCGTGCACGGCGACGGCAACATGTACGGCGCGACCGTCTTCCCCCACAACATCGGGCTCGGCGCCACGCGCGACCCGGCGCTGGTCCGCGACGTCGAGCACATCGCCGCGTCCGAGACCCGGTCGAGCGGACCGCAGTGGGCCTTCGCCCCCTGCGTCTGCGTCGCGCGCGACGACCGATGGGGCCGCACCTACGAGTCGTTCGGCGAGACCCCCGCGCTGGTCGAGAGGATGGAGACCGCGATCGACGGGTTCCAGGGCAGGCCGGGTCACCTCTCCGACAACGACCGCGTCCTGGCGACCGCCAAGCACTTCGCCGGCGACGGCCTCACGACGTACGGCACCGGGTCCAACCGGCAGACGACCGGCAGCTACCCGATCGACCAGGGCGTCGACCAGGTCAGCCACGCGAAGTTCCGCCGCCTGGCACTGGCGCCGTACGTCCCGGCCGTCAAGAAGCACCACGTCGGCTCCGTGATGCCGTCGTACTCCGACGTCGACTGGACCGAGGACGGCCTCGGGAACCGGATCAACATGCACGGCAACGGCGACCTCATCGCCGGGTGGCTGAAGGGACAGCAGCACTTCAAGGGCTTCGTGATCTCCGACTACGAGGGCATCCACCACATCCACCCGGAGACCTACACCTACGCCCAGCAGGTCGCCGCCGGGGTGAACGCCGGCATCGACATGTTCATGGAGCCCTACGACTTCGAGACCTTCGAGTCCACGCTCACCAGCGAGGTGCAGAACGGCGACGTCCCGATGGCGCGCATCGACGACGCGGTGTCGCGGATCCTGACCAAGAAGTTCCAGCTCGGGCTCTTCGAGCACCCCTACACCGACCGCACCCACCTCTCCCAGATCGGTGACGCCGCCCACCACGCGGTCGCCCGGCGCGCGGTGGCGGAGTCGCAGGTGCTGCTGAAGAACGAGCGCGCCACGCTGCCGATCCGCGGCTCCCGGCCGGTGTACGTCGCCGGCAGCAACGCCGACAACATCGGCAACCAGGCGGGCGGCTGGACGCTGACCTGGCAGGGCGGCTCGACCAACGTGATCCCGGGGCAGACCATCCTCGACGGGATCCGGTCGCAGCACGACGACGTGACGTTCAGCCAGGACGCGTCGGCGCCGATCCCGAAGAAGGCCGTCGGCATCGTCGTGGTCGGGGAGACGCCGTACGCCGAGGGGTACGGCGACGTCGGCGGCCCGCAGTGGGCCTTCGACCCCGGCGACCACAACGTGCCGCGACCGCCCAAGACCATGCAGCTCTCCGACGCGGACACCGCATCGGTCAAGACGGTCTGCGCACAGGCCGCCAAATGCGTGGTCGTGGTCGTGTCCGGCAGGCCGATGATCATCCCGCCGGCGCTGCTCTCCAGCATCGACGCCCTGGTCGCCGCCTGGTTGCCGGGCAGCGACGGCGAGGGCGTTGCCGACGACCTGTTCGGCAACCACCCCTACACGGGCAAGCTGCCGGTGACCTGGCCGCGGACGGTGTCGCAGGAGCCGATCAACATCGGCGACCAGCAGTACGACCCGCTCTTCCCGTTCGGCTACGGACTGCGGACGCGCTAGCCGGCGCCCGGTTCTTCCGCCCCGGCTTCATCATGTTCAGTGGGTGAACCTGCGCTTCTCACGGCGAATTGGACGCGAGAAGCGCAGGTTCGACTACTTCACATGATGAAGCTGGGACAGCCGCCCCGGCCTGCCCGCGCCGGCCCGGCGCCGCCCGCCAGGCCGGAGCCGGAGCACGCCGTACGACGTGGGGCTCAGGCCGGGTCGGACTCGTCGGCACCCAGCTGGTGGAGCTCCTGCTCGGCCATCGGGTGCGGGGGGACCGCCTCGAGGTGGCGGGTGCGGACGGCCGCGAAGGTCCACACCTTGTTGAGCACGAACGACAGCGGCGTCACCACCACGATCACGATCAGCTGCGCCCAGTACAGCCGGGTCCGCAGCCCGGTCGTGTCGTCCAGCGGGTCGGTCGGGAGGGAGATCGGCGAGCCGTGGTGCATCAGCAGCGTGAGCAGCACCAGGCCGATCACCTGGCCGAGCATGCCGACGGCCAGGAACGGCCAGTACTCCCGCCACCAGGCGGAGTGCCGGCTGCTCCGGAACGTCCACGACCGGTTGAGCTGGAAGTTCCAGAGGTTGGCGACCAGGAAGGCGAGGGTGGAGTAGAGGTGGTACCACCGCACATGGAACGCGGTGGGGCGCAGGGCAAAGAGCGCGACCTCCGGCCCGGGTCCGAGCCGCTTGACCACGACCAGCGCGATCAGGTTGACGACCACGCCGGAGGCCCCGACCAGGGCGAAGCGCACGAACTGTGCGACGTTGCGCCGGGTGCGGCCCGCGGGCCGCGTGCTGGTCGTGCTCACAGTGGCGCACCTTAGCCGCAGGGTCCTGAGGGCGGAGAGTCTCCACAGGCCACCGCCACCGTGCTCCGGCGTACGACGGCGGAGCCGGTAGCGTCCGGTCCATGCCCACCCTCCGATTCCGCGGCCCCGTGCTGCCGGACGGCGAGCCGCGCGACCTCTACGTCGTCGAGGGCCGGATCACCCTCGAGCAGCAGCCCGGAGCCGAGACCGCGGCCGAGGGCTGGATCGTGCCCGGCCTCGTCGACGCCCACTGCCACGTCGGTCTCGACGCCCACGGCGCGGTCGACGACGCGACGTCGGAGGAGCAGGCCGTCGCCGACCGCGACGCCGGGGCGCTCCTCCTGCGCGACTGTGGCTCGCCGGCCGACACCCGCTGGGTGCACGACCGCGACGACCTGCCCCGCCTGATCCGCTGCGGCCGCCACCTCGCCCGCACCCGCCGCTACATCCGTGACTACGCCCACGAGGTCGAGCCCGACGACCTGGTGACCTACGTCGCCCAGGAGGCCCGGGCGGGCGACGGCTGGGTGAAGCTCGTCGGCGACTGGATCTCGCGCGAGTCGGGCGACCTCGCGCCGTCCTTCCCCGACGCGGCGTTCGCCGCGGCGATCGCCACCGCTCACGAGCACGGCGCTCGGGTCACCGCCCACTGCTTCGGTGAGACGGTGCTGCCGGTGCTGATCGAGTCGGGCATCGACTGCATCGAGCACGGCACCGGGCTGACCACCGACCTGGTCGACACCATGGCCGCGCGGGGCGTCGCCCTGGTGCCGACCGCTGTCCAGCTCGACAACTTCCCGGCCTACGCCGAGGCCGGGCGGGCCAAGTTCCCGGCGTACGCCGACCACATGCTCGAGCTCCACCTCCGTCGTCGCGACACGATCATGGCCGCCTACGACGCGGGCGTCGCGATCTTCGCCGGCACCGACGCCGGCGGCGTGCTGCCCCACGGCGGCATCGCCGACGAGGTGGCCGAGCTCGCCGCCTACGGCATGCCGGCCGACTACGCCCTCGGTGCCGCGAGCTGGCGGGCCCGGGCCTGGCTGGGCTGGAACGCCGAGCTCGACGAGGGCGCCCCGGCCGACTTCGTGGTCTATCCCCGCGACCCCCGGCACGACCTCTCGGTGCTCCGCGAGCCGTCCGCCGTCGTCCTGCGCGGGCGGGTGGTGTGAACGAGCCCCAGCTCGTCGCAGCGCTGCGCTCGGCGGGATGTGTCTACGCCGAGGACGAGGCACGCCTCCTGCTCGACGAGGCGTCGTCACCCGCCGAGCTGATGACGTGGACGGCCCGCCGGATGGCAGGGGAGCCGCTCGAGTACGTCGTCGGGTGGGCGTCGTTCGCGGGGCTGCGTGTGGCCGTCGACCCGGGCGTCTTCGTCCCACGGCGTCGCAGCGAGCTCCTCGTGGCGGTCGCCGAGCGCGAGCCGGCGCGGGTGGTGGTCGACCTGTGCTGCGGCAGTGGGGCCCTCGGTGCGGCGCTGGCCGCGCGGTGGCCCGAGGCCGAGGTGTACGCCGCCGACTCCGATCCGGCCGCGGTCGCCAGTGCGCGCCGCAACCTGCCTCCCGAGCGGGTCTTCGCCGGCGACCTCTACGCCGCCCTCCCCGACGACCTGCGCGGGCGGGTCGACCTGCTGGTCGCGAACGCCCCCTACGTACCCCACGCCCGGATCGCGACGATGCCCCGCGAGGCCCGCGAGCACGAGCACCGGGTGGCCCTCGACGGCGGGCCCGACGGGCTGGCCGTCCAACGACGGGTCGTGGCCGAGGCGCCCTCGTGGCTGGCACCGGGCGGCCGGCTGCTGGTCGAGACCGGCCGCGATCAGGCGGAGCGCACGGCGGAGCTGTTCGGGTCGGCCGGCTTGGCGGTGGTCGTGGAGACCGACGACGAGATCGGCGGCACGGCCGTGCTCGGGCGCAGCTGAGACACGAGGGCCACCGCCTGCGCGGGACGCGCCGCGACCGCCGTCGTGGCGACCGTGAGCAGCGCGAGGGCACCCAGCAGGACCGCCGGCCCGGCGGCCGCCGCCAGGCCGGGTGCCGCCAGCGCTCCCAGCATCGCGGCGCCGACCATGCACGCGTCGGCGACCCCGAACAGCGAGGCGCGCACGTCGTCGTCGGCCTCGTGCTGCACGATGCCGGTCGCGGCGCTCTCGGCGTGCACCGCAGCCGCCCCGACCAGCAGCAGCGGGAGCAGGGCCCACAGCACCGTCGGCGACACGGCGACCACGGCCAACGCGCCGCCGAGGAGCAGGACCCCCGCGCGCGAGCGGGCCCACGAGGTCGAGCCGCACCGGGTGAGCGAGGGCGCCGCCAGGGCTCCGAACCCCAGGGCCCCGCTCGCCACGCCGTACGCCGTGTCGGGCGTCCACCAGCCGGTCCATGCGCCGCGGGCCATCAGGACCAGGGTGACGCCGACGGCCGCGAGCACGAGGTTGAGCAACGACATGAAGACCAGGGAGCGACGGATCGGTGACGAACCCCGCACGGCGGCCCAGGTGCCACCCCGCAGGCCCGCGGGGCGCTGCTGCGCGGGTGCCAGCCGGACCCCGGCCAGCAGCAGCAGCGCGGCGGTGAGACCCGCGATCGCGAGGGGCGCGATCAGGGCCGGCACGGCCAGCAGCACCCCGCCGAACGCCGGGCCGACCACGAACGACGCGACCTCGATCGTGACCAGGAGGTCGGTGGCCCGGCCGGCCTCCTCGCCCGCCGCGTGGGGCATCGCGGCGGCCAGCGCGGGGTAGGCCGGAGTCGCGACGGCCACCGCCAGGGCGGCCAGCACGACCGCCACGGCGATCCGGTCGAACGCCACCGCGGCCGGTACGCCGGCCAGCAGGACCAGGCGTGCGACGACGGTGGCCCGGACCACCCGGTCGCGGCGGTGTCGGTCGCCGACCCTGGCCGCCCACCAGGAGCACACGACGTAGGGCAGCATCCGTGCGGCCGCGGTCAGGCCGAGCAGCCCCGGACTGTGGGTCCTGTCCCAGACCAGCACGAGCAGCCACGGCCACGGCAGCGACATCGCGATCGCGGCCAGGGCGTGGCTGCCGAGCAGGCGGTTGACGGGCGGGCGCACGTCACACCAGCACGGTCGGCAAGGGGTCGAAGCCGTTGAAGCCGACGGTGGAGTAGCAGGACGTGTAGGCGCCGGCCGACTCGAGGCGCACCTCGTCGCCCTCGGCCAGCCCGAGCGGCAGCAGCACGGGCACGCGCTCGTACATGACGTCGGCGCTGTCGCAGGTCGGCCCGGCCAGCACGCACGGTCCGGTCGGCCCCTCGAGCCCGGGCGTGGCCAGGCGGTAGCGAATGGCCTCGCCCAGGGTCTCCACCAGCCCGCTGAAGACGCCGCAGTCGACGTAGACCCAGCGCACGTCTCCGCGCCGGAGCACGGCGATCACGCGCGTGACGACGGTGCCGGCGTCGCCGGCCACACCCCGCCCCGGCTCGATCAGGGTGCCGGGCTGCTCGGAGCCGAAGGCGCGGCGTAGGAAGGAGTGGATCGCCGCTGCATAGCTGTGCAACGGCGGGGCCCCGCCCTCGTGGCCGGCTGGAAAGCCCCCGCCGAGGTCGACGAGCTGCGGGTGCAGACCCTCGGCCCGCAGCACGTCGAAGATCCGTGCCGAGGCGTCGATCGGGGCGCGCCAGGCCAGCGGGTCGCGCTGCTGCGACCCGACGTGGAAGCTCACGCCGGCCGCGTCCAGACCGAGCGAGGCGGCGAGCCGGAGGACGGTGACGGCCTCCTCGCTCGAGCAGCCGAACTTGCGCGACAGGGGCCAGTCGGAGCCTTGGCCCGAGGTCACCAGCCGGCAGAGCACGCGGGCACCCGGAGCGGCCTCGGCCACCTTCCGGGTCTCCTCGGGGGAGTCCACGACGAACAGGCGGACCCCGCAGCGGGCCGCGGACTCGACGTCGACGCGGCGCTTGACCGGGTGGGAGAAGACCAGGTGGTCGGGCCGTGCGCCGGCGGCCAGGCAGGCATCGATCTCCGCCTGGCTGGCGACGTCGAAGCGGGCCCCGGCCCGCGCCAGGGCGCGCAGCAGCGCCGGGTGCGGGTTGGCCTTGATCGCGTAGTGGACGGCGGTGCCGGGCAGCGTGGTGACCAGCGCGTCGTACCCCTCGAGCGCGCGCGTGACGTCCAGCTCGAGGCGAGGCGTCACGGCCGAGGCCGGGGTCGCCGGGCCCCGAGCCGACCGGTGCTGGAGCGTGCTGGTCATGGGTCCTCCTGCGAACGGGCGCGCCCGAACGCGTTGCCCACTCAGGAGTCCCTGCCCGCCCGCCCTGATACGACGCGCGCGACCGTACGGCGGCTCCCTCGCCCGTCGTACCGCCCGATTTCGGCCGAACCGGCGGTTCTGGCAGAATGACGCGCTGAGCCTGCGCGCCTTCGGACCCTCTCATCCGTGAGCGCTGCAGCCCACCGAGGCGAACGCCCGTGTCCCCACAAGGCGCGCGAGCCTCACCCACTGACAACCTTTCGAGGAGACCCCACAACCGTGGCCGTCAAGATTCGTCTCAAGCGCCTGGGCAAGGTCCGGGTGCCGATGTACCGCATCGTCGTCGTCGACGCGCGCAAGAAGCGCGACGGGCGCGTGCTCGAGGAGATCGGCAAGTACCACCCGAAGGAAGACCCGTCCTACATCAGCGTGGTCTCCGAGCGGGCCCAGTACTGGCTCGGCGTGGGCGCACAGCCGTCCGACGCCGTCGCCAAGCTCCTCAAGATCACCGGTGACTGGCAGCAGTTCAAGGGCGTCGGAGGCACCGAGGGCACCCTCAAGGTGGCCGAGCCCAAGCGCGACAAGCTGGAGATCTTCAACGAGGCTCTCAAGGACGCCGCCAGCGAGCCCAAGGCCGAGGCCGTGACCCGCAAGGCGAGCAAGAAGTCCGCCGAGAAGGCCGAGAAGCCGGCCGACGAGGCCAAGGCCGACGAGAAGGCCGACGAGAAGGCCGAGGAGAAGGTCGAGTCCAAGGCCGAGGAGAAGGTCGAGGAGGCCGTCGCCGAGGCGCCGGTCGCCGAGGAGGCCGCGCCGGTCCCGGCCGACGAGACTCCGGAGGGTGCCGCCGACGCGGCCGAGACCGCGGAGACCGCCGAGGCCGACGCCGACGCGAAGACCGAGGGCTGACCCGTGCTGGCCGAGGCGCTCGAGCACCTGGTGCGCGGGGTGGTCGACCATCCCGACGACGTCAGTGTCCGTGACAAGCAGACCCGCCGTGGCCCGCTGCTCGAGGTCCGGGTGCACCCCGACGACCTCGGCAAGGTCATCGGGCGCGGCGGCCGCACCGCGACGGCGTTCCGTACCGTGATCTCGGCCCTGGCCGGTCGCGGAGGCTCGCGGATCGACTTCGTCGACGTCGACCGCGTGCGCTGACGCACCACTCATCGACCACTGATCCACCTGCGAGGGTGTCGCCCGGACTCCGGGCGGCACCCTTCGTCGTACCCCCACCCCACCCCCGGTGCGTCGGGTCGTCCGCCCCACGACCACCTAGAGGTGAACCTCAGGCGGACGACCGGGCGTGGTGAGTCGGTCGTCCGCCCCAGGACCACCTAGAGGTGAACCTGGGGCGGACGACCCGATGTCGGCGGCCGGAGGGCACCACTAGCCTGACCGCGTGGACACCATCGAGGTCGTGATCGGGCGGATCGGCAAGCCCCACGGCATCCGCGGCGAGGTGACCGTCGAGGTCCGCACCGACGAGCCCGAGCGCCGCTTCGTGGTCGGTACGCCGGTCCGGGCCGAGCGCCCGAGCGGCGCCGGTGCGCCCTGGGCCGAGCTGACCGTCGCCGCGACCCGCTGGCACCAGTCGACGCTCCTGGTCCGCTTCGAGGAGCTGCACGACCGCACCACCGCCGAGTCGGCCCGCGGCCTGCTGCTCCATGCCGACGTGCGGGTCGACGAGTCGCCGGACGACCCCGACGAGTTCTACGACCACCAGCTGGTCGGGCTGGCCGCCGAGGACCTCGACGGACGGGCACTCGGCGAGGTCACCGCAGTCCTCCACGGTGCGCAGGACCTCCTCCAGGTCCGGGCCGTCGACGGCCGCGACGCGCTGGTGCCGTTCGTGGCCGCCCTCGTCCCCGAGGTCGACGTCGCGGCCGGACGCGTCGTGATCGCCGACCGGCCGGGCCTGGTCAGTCCCTTCCCCGAGGACGAGGCGTGAGGCGCGGCCGATGAAGGTCGACGTCGTCACGATCTTCCCGACCTGGTTCGACTCCCTCGACGTCTCTCTCACCGGCAGGGCCCGGGCGTCGGGGCTGCTCGACCTCGCCGTGCACGACCTGCGCGACTGGACCCACGACCGTCACCGCACCGTCGACGACACGCCCTACGGCGGGGGCGCCGGCATGGTGATGAAGCCCGAGCCATGGGGTGCGGCGCTCGACGCCCTGGTCCCGACCGGCTCGGACGCCGGGCGTCCGACGCTCCTCGTCCCGACCCCCAGCGGCGTCCGGTTCACCCAGGCCCTGGCGCGCGACCTCGCCGGGCACGACCACCTCGTCGTCGCCTGCGGCCGCTACGAGGGGATCGACCAGCGGGTCCTCGACGAGGCCGCCACGTCGTACGACGTGCGCGAGGTCTCGCTCGGTGACTACGTCCTCAACGGCGGCGAGGTCGCGGCCACCGCCATGCTCGAGGCGGTCGTGCGCCTCCTGCCCGGGTTCATGGGCAACCCTGCGTCGCTGACGGAGGAGTCCCACGAGGACGGCCTGCTGGAGTACCCCGTCTACACCAAGCCCGCCTCCTGGCGGGGGCGCGACGTGCCTGCCGTGCTGCTCTCCGGCGACCACGCGGCGATTGCGACCTGGCGCCGTGCCGAGTCCGTACGACGCACCGTCGCGCGCCGACCCGACCTCGCCCACCCGGCGGCGCAGGTCGGTCTGGGCGACTTCGCCCTCGACGTCGCGCCGGCCACCCGCGCCGATGCCGGGGAGCTCTTCACGCTGACCCGTGCCTGCTGGCTGCAGGAGCTGTGGGCCAACCCGGGCGTCACGATCCCGGCGCTCGAGGAGAGCCTCGACGACCTGCTCCACAGCCTCGAGTCGTGGACCACCCTCGTCGCGCGCGCCGGGGGCCGTCTGGTCGGCTCCTGCCGCGGCCGCGCCGAGGGCGAGGTCTGGGACGTCGGCCGGGTCATGGTCGCGCCCGACCTCCAGGGGCGGGGACTGGGTCGCTACCTCCTCGACCTGGTCGAGCAGGCGGCGCCCGCGGAGGTCACGTCCTACGTGCTGTTCACCGGCGCCGGCAGCGTGGACAACATCCGGCTGTACAAGAAGGCCGGCTACCGGCTGCGCGGCCCGGCCCCGGGCACCGAGGGTGCCGTGGTGATGACCAAGCCGCGCCGATGAAGTCGGAGGTCCTCGCCGACGTCGATCCGGTTGCCGTCGGGTCGGCCATCACGAACGTGCGCATGCCGTGGTCCGCCTCGCGGATCCCCGGCACGCTCCGGACCCCGTGCTCCTGCAGGTGTCCGTGGAAGGCCGCGGCGTCGTCGACCAACAGGTGCAGCACGTCGGCGATGGTGGTGCGGTGTGCCGGCTGGAGCGTCAGCCGGCTCTCGATTTCCACGGCCGAGCCCCGCTGTGGCAGACTCGACCCTCGGCCCAGTCGGCCGAAGGACCACCCTCCCGCCACGGCGGGTCGGGGTCTGCGACGTTCTCCTGCCACCGGGGGAGTACGACGCCGCCGGCACCCACGACTGGCCGACCGGACACCCCGCACCACCCGACTCCGCGGTTGACCAGTGGCACTCGCGAGGAGAGACATGACCAACCTCATCACCGACCTGGGCAACGCCGCCAAGCGCGACGACCTCCCGGAGTTCCGCGCCGGCGACACCGTCAAGGTCCACGTGAAGGTCACCGAGGGCACGCGCTCGCGCGTCCAGATCTTCCAGGGCGTCGTGATCCGGATCCAGGGGTCCGGCATCGGCCGCACCTTCACGGTCCGCAAGGTCTCCTTCGGTGTGGGTGTCGAGCGCACCTTCCCGCTCCACTCGCCGATCTTCGAGGAGATCGAGATCGTCACCCGCGGTGACGTCCGCCGGGCGAAGCTCTACTACCTGCGCAACCTGCGCGGCAAGGCGGCCAAGATCAAGGAGCGCCGCGAGGCCTGACCGGGCCCGCGACCACCTCCTTGAGCGCCGACGAGACGTCGCCCGCGGGCGGCCGGCGTACGCACGCCCTGCCGCTGTGGCTCGAGACCGTGCTGCTGCTGGTCTTCGCGATCGGGCTGGCCGTCCTGATCAAGTCGCTGTTCGCCCAGGCCTTCTACGTGCCGTCGCGGTCGATGGAGCCCGGGCTGGTCAAGAACGACCGGATCCTGGTCGAGAAGCCGTCGTACTGGTTCGGCGGTACGCCGCGGCGCGGTGACGTCGTGGTCTTCAAGGACCCCGGCGGCTGGCTCAGCGAGGAGGAGGACGCCGGGCCGTCCAACCCGATCGGCAAGGCCATGGTCAAGGTCGGGCTGTATCCCGCCGGCGGCCACCTGGTGAAACGGGTCATCGGCGTCGCCGGCGACACCATCCACTGCTGCGACCAGCAGGGGCGTCTGCTCGTCAACGGGCACCCGCTCGACGAGTCCACCTATCTGGCCAAGGGCCCGCGGTGCGCCGGACCCGAGGTCGTCGAGTGCAGCCGCGCCTGGACGGCAGGGCCGGTGCCTCCGGGCCACCTGTTCGTGATGGGCGACAACCGCGGCGACTCCGCGGACTCGGCCTACCACCTGTGCCGTCCGCGCGCCCCGTTCTGCGGTCGGGGGAGCCCCTACGTCCCGGTCTCCGACGTCGTCGGGAAGGTGGCCGTGCTCCTGTGGCCGTCCGACCGGTTCCACGTCCTCCATCGACCGGCCGACTTCGCGGGCGTCCCCGCTTCCTGATCTCCACCCACTCGTTAGGCTCTCGACGTGACCATCCCCCCACCCTCGTCAGCGTGCTCCGGTCCCCGTGGTGAGGCCGCATGAGCAGCAGCGACGACGGCGCGGCGACCTCCGTCGACGTCCCCGACCAAGCCTCCGCGGACGGGTCGAAGAAGCACCTGCCGCTGTGGCAGGAGACGCTGCTCCTGCTCACGATCGCGATCGTGCTCGCGGTGGTGATCAAGGCGTTCTTCGTCCAGGCGTTCTACATCCCGTCCGAGTCGATGGAGCCGGGCCTGGTCAAGAACGACCGGATCCTGGTCGAGAAGATGTCGTACTGGTTCGGTGGTACGCCGCAGCGCGGTGACGTCGTGGTCTTCAAGGACCCCGGCGGCTGGCTGAGCGAGGAGGAGGACGCCGGGCCGTCCAACCCGATCGGGCAGCTGATGGCGAAGATCGGGCTGTACCCCTCGGGCGGCCACCTGGTGAAGCGCGTCATCGGTGTCGCCGGCGACACCATCCACTGCTGCGACAAGCGAGGAAGGATCCTCGTCAACGGGCACCCGCTCGACGAGGGAGGCTACGTCAAGCAGTCGCCGGGGATGGCCTGCAACGGGCCGATGACCACCACCTGCAACTGGACCGCCGGCCCGGTGCCGAAGGGCACGGTGTTCGTGATGGGCGACAACCGCGACAACTCCGACGACTCGAGCATGCACCTGTGCCAGCCCAAGGGGAGGTCCACGGACTGCACCCCTGATCCCTTCGTCCCGGTCTCCGACGTGGTCGGCAAGGTGTTCGTGCTGCTGTGGCCCAAGGCCCGCTTCCACCTGCTGCACCGTCCGGCCGACTTCAGCGCTGTCCCGAACGGCTCATGACCCGGCTGCCGCACGGAGCCACCGTCCGGCGCGACGCCGGACTCTACGGCTACGAGCGCGCGCTGCGCCGGGTCGGGATGGAGCTGGTGGCGGGTGTCGACGAGGCCGGACGTGGCGCGTGCGCCGGACCGCTGGTGGCAGGCGCCGCGATCCTCAAGCCCGGCAAGGCGGGCGAGATCCCGGGACTGGCCGACTCCAAGCTGCTCACCGAGAAGGCGCGCGAGCGCTGCTACGACCAGATCCTCAGGCGGGCGCTGTCGTGGTCGGTGGTGGTCATCTCCTCCGACGAGTGCGACCGCCTCGGCATGCACGTGGCGAACATCGAGGCGCTTCGCCGGGCCGTGGCGCTGCTCGACGTCTCACCGCAGTACGTGCTCACCGACGGCTTCCCGGTCGACGGGCTCGGCCGACCCGGGCTCGCGGTCTGGAAGGGCGACCGGGTCGCCGCGTGCATCAGCGCGGCCTCGGTGCTCGCCAAGGTGACCCGCGACCGGATCATGGTCGCGCTCGACCGCGACCACCCGGCGTACGACTTCAAGACGCACAAGGGCTACGTCACCGACGTGCACAACGCCGCGCTCCTGGCACACGGCCCGTGCGCCGAGCACCGGATGCGGTTCGTGAACGTACGCCGTGCCGCGGGCATCGAGCCGCTGGCTGCCCTGGACGAGCCACCTGACCCGCTGGTCGAGCCGCCTGTGCCGCTGGTCGAGCCGGTCGAGACCGAGCCCTCGGTCGAGGACCTGGTCGACAGCACTAGGGTCGGAGCCAGCCGGCCACGAGGGGAGTCAGCATGAGCGCCGAGGATCTCGAGAAGTACGAGACCGAGATGGAGCTCACCCTCTATCGGGAGTACCGCGACGTCGTCGGCATCTTCAAGTACGTCGTCGAGACCGACCGCCGCTTCTACCTCTGCAACCAGGTCGACGTGAAGGCGCGCACCGAGAGCGGCGACGTGTTCTTCGAGGTGTCGATGACCGACGCGTGGGTGTGGGACATGTATCGCCCGGCGCGCTTCGCCAAGAACGTCAAGGTGCTGACCTTCAAGGACGTCAACGTCGAGGAGCTCAGCCCCCAGGACATCGACCCGCCGAAGGTCTGACCCCTACTTGATCAACCGGATCGGGTCGCCGTCGATGCTGGCGGTCCAGGTCGTGGTGTCGCTGACGCCACCGGGGAAGTTGACCACCAGCCGCCACCAGCAGCCGCCCGCCTGGGCGTAGGTACAGGTGTAGCTGTTCGGGATCGGGATCTTGATGTTCTCGTACTGGCCGTTCCAGCCGCTGCCGCTGCTGACGTTGGTCAGCTTGCAGTTCGGGATGCTGCCCGTGACGACCCCCGAGCCGGAGCAGCTGGCCAGCGAACCGCCCAGGTTGGAGTCGGTCGGGGGCAGCACCTGCACGGTTCCCGGGTTGGTCGCGTCGCCCACGTCGTAGAAGCCGATGTTGAGGGTCTTCGTGGCCGCTGCCGGGATCACCCGCACCAGGTTGAACGTGGTGTTGGCACCGGTGTAGTTGGCGTAGATCGACATGGCCTGGAAGCCGGCGATCGAGACCGAGCCACGCGCCGAGCCGATCGCGCGGATCGCGAACCGGTTGTTGCCGCTGCCCGTGACGGCGGGGTCGTCACCGGTCTGGCTGTAGACCTTGGGGTTGCCGGCGTAGCCACCCTCGCCGTCGTCGGTTCCGCCGAGCGCGACGTTGGTGCGGATCTGCAGGTAGTAGTCGCCGGCCTTGCTCGGGGTGAACGTGCACAGCTTCACCCACTGGTGGTAGACCTTCGCGAGGTTGTCGTTGTAGGTCGCGGTCTTGGTGCTGTCGAGCGTCGTGTTGCTGACACCGGAGAAGCTGCCGGTCTTGGGGCCGGACGCCGTGGCGTAGTACGGCTGGTACTGGCGCACGCACCCGCTCACCGGGGTGGTGACCTTGGGGTTGTAGGTATCGGTCGGGTTGCGCAGGTCGTACGACGTGGTGATGCCGCTGACGTTGGCGGTGCCGTTGTTGACATCACCGGAGCAGAAGCTGTTGGGCGAACCGCCTGAGGGCGTCAACAGGTAGCGCTGGAGGCCGTCGGGGGTGTAGCTGTTCATGTTGTTCTGCATGGTTCCGGTCGGCGCCGAGGTGCAGGTGTCGCCGTTCTCGACCCAGGCGGGGTCGTAGATCTGAATGCCGACCGAGCTGCCCACCGCGGCCGCGCCGACCCGGACGATGTAGAAGTAGCCCTGCGGGTCGAACTCGTCGTTGGTGGTCCCGGTGCAGCCCGCGTTGCCGGTGTTGCACGTGCGGGTCATGAACTCGTCGCCGTTGCCCTTGGGCGTCTCGGGACCGGCGATCGCGCCCCACAGCTGGGGGTTGCTGGTGCACTGGGCTCCGCCAGACGGGGCGATGATCTGGCTCGCCGGTGTTGCGGGGCCGTGCTGGTCGGTCGCGCCCGTGCCCGGCGGCTCGTTCCCGAAGGTGTTGCACGGACTGCCCATCAGCACCGGCCCGTTGAAGTCGGCGGTGGCGGAGCGCTCGATGGTCTCGGTGTTGATGCCGAACGCGGAGCCGAAGGCGTTGTTGATCGTGCTGTCGATCGTGACGACCAGCTGCGTCGGCTTGTCGCCGATGGAGACGGAGACCGACGAGGAGCCGGAGTTCGGGTAGCCGTTGCGGCCCGCCACCGTGATGGCGGTGGCCTTGGCCGAGGCGAAGTCGTCGGGCAGGTAGGTGACACCGGCGGTGGCGGCGGCGTCGGCGGCGTTCTGGACGCGCTGCACCTCGACGTACCAGACGGAGACGTCCACCGAGACGGCGCACAGGGGCATCATCAGGGCGGCGGTGAAGACCGCCGCGAGGATGGCGACGTAGCCGCCCTGGTCGTGGCGGCGCCTGCGCAGGAGGCGGATACGGCTTCTCATGAGTGTGCGTTCGGAGTGCCGGGCTTGCACGAATCACTGGTCAGAGGCTCGAACTGCATGACGCTCCGCTCCTGGACGGTCGCCCCGTTGCCGAACAAGCCGGTGATCCACGGGTGCGTTGAATTCATGATCACGCCCACCGACATCCGCCCGGGGTCGTTGATGCAGGCGTTGATCGAGGCCGAGCTCCACGAGCCGCTCGAGTAGACGAACTGGTTCTTGGCGGAGCTCCAGATGTACTTCACGCAGTCCGTGGAGCAGTTCGAGGTGGTGTTGCCCGACGGCATCGGGAACCCCGCGGTGTTGGCGTTGTAGACCTCGATCCAGTTGATCTCGTTCTGGGGCATGGCCGTGCCGGCCTGCTGGATGGCGTTGGCGGCCAGCTGGGCGAGGGCGGGCGCGGTCGGCGGCGTGCACGGCGCCGGCGTACAGGTCGCGGGGCCGGCTCCGGCGGCCACCGAGGCCATCCGGGTACCGACGTGGACCGAGCTCGACACCGAGACGACGTCGCGCATGAACAGCGACATCTCGATGATCCCGAACAGGACGAGCATGAGCAGGGGGGTCAGCAGGGCCGCTTCCACGGCCGCGGCGCCTCGCTGGTCGCGGCGACGGCGCGCCGAACGGGCCCGCCCGGGGACCGCACGGGTGTTCTGGTCAGGGCGAGCTCCACCGCTTCGGTGCCGGTTTCGTCGCATCATCTCCCGAACCTGCTCATCCGCACTTCCGCCCGTCGTGTCGACCGCGGCCACCAGGGGTCGCGCGCACAGTTCCCCCCACTGTGCGTGAGCGACAGTAGGACGTCGCGGCGGGCCGCGGACGCGAATCGGACAATTCTTTGCCTTGCCCCGATCGTGGTGGCCCGGGACGCCGCGAGCCCCGCTGCGACCGCCCTTCTTGGTCTAGACCAGGCGGGCCACCTGCCGTCCACAGCCCCGGGTCGAGCCGGCTCCATCCACAGGTCTCCGCCCCTCGTCCGTGCAGCGTCGGCGGCGCGCGCGACGGTGGCCGGGTGACCACACCACTCCCGTCGAGGTCCACCCGGCGCCAGGCCCTCGGGTCCTACGGCGAGCGCCTCGCCGCCCGCCACCTGGTCGAGCAGGGCCTGGTCGTCCTCGACCGCAACTGGCGCTGCCCTGCCGGCGAGATCGACCTGGTCCTCCGCGACGGCGACGTCCTCGTCGTCTGCGAGGTGAAGACCCGGACGTCGTCGGTCTGCGGCACGCCGCACGAGGCGATCACGCCGGTCAAGCTGGCCCGGCTCCGGCGGCTCGCCGCGGCCTGGATCCACGAGCACGACGTCCATCCGGCCGACCTGAGGCTCGACCTCGTCGCGGTGCTCCGCCCCCGCCGAGGGCCCTCCGAGATCGACCATGTCCGGGGGTTGGGCTGATGGCGTTCGCGACCGCCCACACCGTCTCCCTCCATGGCGCGCTCGGCCACCTGATCGACGTCCAGGCCGACGTGTCACCCGGCGTGCCCGGCACCAGCCTGGTGGGCCGGCCCGACCCCTCCCTCCACGAGGCACGTGACCGGGTCCGGATGGCCGTCAGCAACTCCGGGTTTCCGTGGCCCGCGACCAAGCGGGTGACGATCCTCCTGTCGCCGGCCGACCTGCTCAAGCGCGGCACCCACTTCGACCTCGCGATCGCCCTGGCCGTGCTGACCGCCTGTGGAGACCTCCACCCCGAGGCCTTGAGCGACACCCTGGTGATCGGTGAGCTCACCCTGACCGGGGGCCTGCGCTCGGTGCCCGGTGTGCTCCCGATGGTGCTGGCCGCCTCCGCGCGCGGGTTCCGCCGGGTGATGGTGCCCGAGCCGCAGGCCCGTGAGGCCGCGATGGTGCCGGGTCTGGCCGTGTTCGGGATGCGCTCGCTGGCCCAGGTGCGCGCCGAGCTCAAGGGCGAGCCGGTCCCCGACGCACCTCCCGTGGCGCCGATGTCCGGCAGCCGCCTGGTGTCCTGGCGCGGGTCTGCGCGGCTCGCCGAGCACGACCTGGCCGACCTCGACGGCGTCCCCGACGTGAAGTACGCCCTCGAGGTGGCGGCTGCCGGTGGCCACCACCTGCTGCTGACCGGGCCCAAGGGCTCGGGCAAGACCTCCCTCGCCGAGCGCCTGCCCTCGATCCTGCCCGACCTGACCGCCGAGGAGGCGCTCGAGCTGACCGCGATCCACTCGCTGGCCGGTGCGCTCGAGCCGGGTGACGACCTGCTCGTCCGGCCGCCCTACTTCGCGCCCCACCACGACGCGAGCAAGGCCAGCCTGCTCGGAGGCGGCACCGGCCGGGTCCGACCCGGCGAGATCAGCCGGGCCCACGGCGGGGTGCTCTTCCTCGACGAGTTCCCCTTGTTTCGCAGCGACGTGATCGAGGCCCTGCGTCAGCCGCTCGAGAGCGGTGAGGTGACGATCGCCCGCGGTGAGGAGTCCGCCACCTACCCCGCTCGCAGCATGGTGGTGATGGCCTGCAACCCCTGCCCCTGCGGGGGATACCAGGGCGGCCTCGGCCAGAACGACTGCAGCTGCCCCGAGGTGACCCGCCGGCACTACCAGCGCAGGGTGACCGGCCCCGTCCACGATCGCATCGACATCGTGCGCCATGTGCTGCCGCCGACCGGTGCCGACTCCGACGGCGCGCTCTTCCCTCGCGAACGCTCGGCCGAGGTCCGCGCCCGGGTGGCCGAGGCCCGACAGCGGCAGGACGCACGGTTCGCCGGACGCGGCTGGCGGCTCAACTCCCAGGTGCCGAGTGCGCCGCTCAAGGCCGAGTGGCCGTTGCCGGAGCCGGCCCAGCGCCGGCTCGACGACGACCTCTACCGCGGACGGCTCAGCAGGCGCGGAGCGGTGCGCGCCCACCGTCTCGCCTGGACCGTCGCCGACGTGCGCGGGGCGACCTCGCCCGACGAGGACGACGTCGACACGGCGTTGCGGCTGCGCAGCGGAGCCGCGTTGGTCGAGCAGGCACTCAGGCGGGCCTCGTGAACGGATCGGAGGAGGCGCCGGCCCCCGCTGCGACCACACAGCCGCCGAGCGAGGCCGACCGGTGGGCGCGGATCGCGCTCGGTCGGCTCGCCGAGCCGGGCGACCCGAGGATCGCCCGGCTGGTGGCCGCGCTGGGGGCGGCCCGGGTGCTGACCGAGCTGAGCGGTCCCGACCAGCGCTCCGAGGTCGCTCGCGAGATGGCCACCCGGCTGCACGGGGTCGACCCCGCCGCTGATCTCGAGCGCGCCGCCCGCCGCAGGATCCGCTTCGTCGTCCCCGGCGACCCCGAGTGGCCCCCTCAGCTGGACGACCTGGAGTCCGCCCCGCTCGTGGACGAGCGCGGCGGCCCGCCCCTGGGGCTCTGGGTGAGAGGCCCCGGGCGCCTCGACGCGCTGGGCAGGTCGGTGGCGGTCGTCGGCTCCCGCTCGGCGACCACCTACGGCACGGAGGTCGCGGCCGGCATCGCCGCCTCCCTGGTCCGG
The DNA here is from genome assembly GCA_963797325.1 of uncultured Actinomycetota bacterium. Lineage (GTDB taxonomy): Bacteria > Actinomycetota > Actinomycetes > Propionibacteriales > Nocardioidaceae > Nocardioides. The sequence continues at coordinate 21,446 of CAWCPG010000021.1, read as the reverse complement.
GCCGGACACCCGGTCGTCTCGGGTGCGGCGTTCGGGATCGACCAGGCCGCCCACCGCGGGGCGCTCGCGGTCGACGGTGCCAACGTCGCGGTCCTGGCCTGCGGCGTCGACCGTGCCTATCCGACCGCCCATCGAGCTCTCCTCGATCATCTGGCCGAGACCGGGCTGGTGATGGCCGAGGTCCCGCCCGGCTGCGCGCCGACCCGTGGCCGGTTCCTGAGCCGCAACCGCCTGATCGCCGCGCTGACCCGTGGCACCGTCGTGGTCGAGGCGGCGGTCCGCAGCGGCGCTCTCAACACCGCCACCTGGGCGTCACGGCTCAACCGCCACCTGATGGGCGTGCCCGGGCCGGTCACCCAGGCCCAGTCCGAGGGCGTCCACCAGCTGATCCGGTCCGGCGCCGCGTCGCTGGTGACCCACGGCGCCGACGTCCTCGAGGTCGTCGGAGACATCGGCACCCACCTGGTGGAGCCACCCCGCGCGCCGGGCCGGTCCCGCGACCAGGTGGGGCGACGGCACCAGCGGATCCTGGACGCGGTCCCCGTGGCCCAGCCCGCACGGGTCGACTCGATCGCGGTGACCGCCGGCCTCGACCTGGTCACCGTGCAGTCCGGACTCAACAGTCTCCGCAAGGTCGGGTTGGTCGAGCTCCTGCCGCAGGGATGGCGGCTCACGCCCGCCGCTCAGGACTGAGGCCGCCGCGTCGCTCGGGTCGGGGTCCGCTGCGCGGCGAGCCGGAGCCGACCGGCCGCCGCGCCGACCTAGAGTGACCTGCATGGCGAGCCCGACCCGGGACCTGCCGGCGGTGCTCGCCGACTACGAGCGTCACCTGGTGTCCGAGCGTGACCTGGCGCCCCACACGGTCCGGGCCTACCTCTCCGACGTCGCCGGACTCCTCGAGCACGCCGAGCGCCTGGGCACGACTGATCTGGCCGGGCTCGACCTGCGCACCCTGCGCAGCTGGCTGGCGCACCAGCAGGTGACCGGACGGTCGCGCACCACGCTGGCGCGGCGGGCGACCGCGATCCGCGTGTTCACCGCCTGGCTCACCCGGACCGGCCGGATCCCGACGGACGTCGGGGCCAGCCTGCGCTCGCCCAAGGCTCATCAGACGCTGCCCCCGGTGCTACGCCAGGACGAGGCCCGCGAGCTCGTCACGGGACCGGCCCAGCCCGGCGACGAGGACACCCCGGTGGGTCTGCGCGACCTGGCCATCCTGGAGCTGCTCTACGCCACCGGTGTCCGGGTCGGGGAGCTGGTCGCCCTCGACGTCGACGACCTCGACCGCTCGCGCCGCGTGGCACGGGTCCTCGGCAAGGGTCGCAAGGAACGCACCGTGCCCTACGGCCACCCGGCCGCTCAGGCCCTCGACGCCTGGCTCACCCGTGGTCGGCCGCAGCTCGTCGCCCCCGCCGCGGGCGCGGCCCTGTTCCTCGGGGCCAGGGGCGGGCGGATCGACCAGCGCGCGGTCCGCACCCTGGTGCACCGCCGGATCGCCGACGTGCCCGGCGCCCCCGACATCGGCCCGCACGGTCTGCGCCACACGGCAGCCACCCACCTGCTGGAGGGCGGTGCGGACCTGCGGTCCGTGCAGGAGCTGCTCGGGCACGCCTCGCTGGCGACGACGCAGCTCTACACCCACGTCAGCACCGACCGGCTCCGGCAGGCCTACCGCCAGGCCCACCCCCGGGCCTGACCCGCGCTCACCACCGGGGGACCCGGCCCTGCGAGGAGCCACGCGAGCGGTGCGGCGTACGGCAGTGGTGGCGCCGGCCATGCCGGAGTGCGCGGCACGGGAGCGCGGGGCCACGGGGTCGGGCACCCACAACGGGAGCAGGCGGATCGGGCCGCCGCCCACGAGCAACAACGGGTCGAGATAGGTGTCGCCCCGACGCCACCCCCAGTGGAGGCAGGCGCGGGGGAGGCAGTGCGACCCCCCGAGCTCGAGGGTCCCGAGCCGCTCGCCACGCAGCACCGGCTGCCCCACGCGGACGCCCGCGGCGACCGGCTCGTAGGTCGTGCGGGTCGCGCCGTGGTCGACGACCACGACACCGCGTCCGGCCAGGGCCCCGGCGAAGGTGACCCGGCCCGCGAGAGCGGCCAGGACCGGCTGGCCGGGCGAACCGGCGAGGTCGACGCCGCGATGGCCCCGGCCGAAGGGAGTGGCGGGCGGCTCGAACGCCCGCACCACCTCCGGCTGCGGCTGCAGCGGCCACACCCCCACGGGAACCGGGTCCACGGGAGCACCGAGCGCACCGGCTGGTCGCGCGAGGGAGAGCACGGCGACCATCAGCAGGACGACGACGGCGCCCGGCACAGCGCCGTGGACCCGGATCGGGGAGGGGAGTGGCGTTCGCATGCCGTCACGGTGCCCGGGTCGGGTGCCGGACGCGGCGAGGGGGCCGAGGGCGGTGGACGCGGGTGTCGGGAGACCCGGCTGTGGACGGTCGGCGGGCCGTCCGTGCGGCGCCGGCGCTGATTCGCCGCGTGCCCCACGCTCGACTATCCTGGTCCGAGCAGTCCCTCCGGGGGCTGACTTCGCACGTCCGCAGACCGCGACGCCTGTCCCTCCGACAGACGACCACCCGTGGGCGACGATCCTCGGTCCCAGCTCTGGAGCTGGGTCGGATCGCGCGCAGACGTCAGGGCAGCAGGCACCCGCCGGCCGCACAGAACTGAAAACACGGAGCATCGCCCGCCCCACGCGTGCGCGCGCTCCTCACACAGGAGAACACTTCATGGCAGTCGTCACCATGCGCCAGCTGCTCGAGAGCGGCGTGCACTTCGGACACCAGACCCGTCGCTGGAACCCGAAGATGAAGCGCTTCATCATGACCGAGCGCAACGGCATCTACATCATCGACCTCCAGCAGTCGCTGGCCTACATCGACCGTTCCTACGCCTTCATCAAGGAGACGGTGGCCAAGGGCGGCACGATCATGTTCGTGGGCACCAAGAAGCAGGCCCAGGAGGCGATCGCCGAGCAGGCGACCCGCGTCGGCATGCCCTACGTCAACCAGCGCTGGCTCGGCGGCATGCTCACCAACTTCCAGACCGTGCACCTGCGCATCAACCGCCTCAAGGAGCTCGACGAGATCGACTTCGAGGACGTCGCCGGCAGCAGCCGCACCAAGAAGGAGCTGCTGCAGATGCGCCGCGAGCGCGACAAGCTCAACAAGTCGCTCGGCGGGATCCGCGAGATGAGCCGTACGCCGTCCGCGGTGTGGATCGTCGACACCAACAAGGAGCACCTCGCCGTCGAGGAGGCCCGCAAGCTCCACATCCCGATCATCGGGATCCTCGACTCCAACTGCGACCCCGACCTGGTCGACTTCCCGATCCCGGGCAACGACGACGCGATCCGCGCCGTCGGCCTGCTGACCCGCGTGGTCGCCGACGCCGTGGCCGAGGGCCTCATCGCCCGCTCCGGGGTGAAGACCGACGGTGCCGCCGTCGGGCGCCGAGGAGCCGCTGGCCGACTGGGAGCGCGAGCTCCTGGCGGGCGACGCCGACCAGGCCGCCGTGGCCGCCACCGGTGGCGACGCCACGACCGAGACCCCGGCCGCCGAGAGCACCGGCGCCGCGTCCGAGGCCGCCGAGGCGACCGAGGTCGCTGCCGAGGCGACCGAGGCGCCGCTCGAGGAGCCCGTCGCGACCGACGCCGTCGTCACCGAGGCCGCTCCCGCCGCCGAGTGCCGCTCCGCGAGGCCGCTCCCGCCGTCGAGGGCGACGCCGACTCCGCCGCGCCGCTCGAGGACGGCTCGGCTCCCGAGGGCTTCGAGATCAAGGGCAACAAGAACTCCATGAAGTTCCACGCCCCGAGCAGCCCCTGGTACGCCCGCACCATCGCCGAGGTCTGGTTCCGCACCGCCGAGGCCGCCGAGGCGGCCGGCTACGCCAACGCCGAGACCAGCACGGACGCGGCCGCCGAGGGCACCGACGGCGAGACCGTCGAGGCCTGAGCAGCCACCCCTCACGCCGTACGGCGCGCTCCCCGACGGGCGCGAGCCGAGCGGCGTACCCCCGACAACCCTGAAAGGCAGGAACGATGCCCAGCTTCACCGCATCGGACGTCAAGAGGCTCCGCGACATGACCGGCGCCGGGATGATGGACGCCAAGAAGGCGCTCGACGAGGCCGACGGCGACTTCGCCGCCGCGACCGACATCCTGCGCACCAAGGGTGCCGCCAAGGCCGCCAAGCGTGGCGCCGAGCGCACCGCGTCGGCCGGGCTCGTGGCCCACTCCGCCGGCGTCCTGCTCGAGCTCAAGTGCGAGACCGACTTCGTGGCCAAGGGCGAGGACTTCATCGCCGCCGCGCAGCGGATCGCCGACGCCGCGTCCGAGGCCAAGCCCGCCGACGTGGAGGACCTCAACGCCGTCCAGGCGGGTGACGAGACCGTCGACGAGATCGTCCAGGGCCTGGCCATCTCCATCGGCGAGAAGATCGAGATCGGCGACTACGTCCACTTCGACGGCCCCGTCGTCGCCTACCTGCACAAGCGTGCGGCCGACCTGCCGCCGGCCATCGGCGTCCTCGTCGAGTACGACGGTGACGCGGACGCCGCGCGCGCTGCCGCCAAGCAGGTCGCGGCCATGCGCCCGCAGTACCTCACCCGCGACGAGGTGCCTGCCGAGATCGTCGAGCACGAGCGCCAGATCGCCGAGGCGACCTCCCGCGAGGAGGGCAAGCCCGAGCAGGCGATCGCGAAGATCACCGAGGGCCGCCTCAACGGCTTCTTCAAGGAGGTCGTCCTCCTCGAGCAGCCGTCGGTGACCGAGAACAAGAAGTCCGTCAAGGCCGTCCTCGACGAGGCCGGCACCACGGTCAAGCGCTTCGCCCGTTTCGAGGTCGGCGCCTGAGCAAGTAGGGTGCGGCCTGGTGGCTCGACCACCACGAATCGACGGGGAGGCCGGTTGCGAATGACTCTTGCGAGCATCCGCAGCCGGCCTTTCCGCATCTCCGCCCGACCTCGTGAGGGAGCCGCCCTGTGACCGCCTACCACCGTGTCCTGCTCAAGCTGTCCGGAGAGGTCTTCGGTGGCGGGAAGGTGGGGGTCGACCCCGACGTCGTCCACCGGGTCGCCGGTGAGATCGCGGAGGTCGTGCGCGAGGGCGTCCAGGTCTCGGTGGTCGTCGGCGGCGGCAACTTCTTCCGCGGCGCCCAGATGCAGCAGCGCGGCATGGACCGGGCGCGGGCCGACTACATGGGCATGCTCGGCACGGTGATGAACTGCCTCGCCCTCCAGGACTTCCTGGAGAAGGAGGGCGTCGAGACCCGGGTCCAGACCGCGATCGCGATGGGCCAGGTCGCCGAGCCCTACATCCCGCGGCGCGCGATCCGGCACCTGGAGAAGGGCCGCGTCGTGATCTTCGGCGCCGGCGCCGGGATGCCGTTCTTCTCCACCGACACCGTGGCGGCCCAGCGGGCGCTGGAGACCAAGTGCGAGGTCGTGCTGATGGCCAAGCAGGGCGTCGACGGTGTCTACAGCGCCGACCCCAAGCTCGACCCGACCGCGACGAAGTACGACTCGCTGACCTACCAGGAGGCCCTGCAGGGCAACCTCCGGATCGCCGACGCGACGGCGTTCGCCCTCTGCATGGAGAACGCGCTGCCGCTGATCGTGTTCGGCATGGAGGAACGGGGCAACATCCTGCGGATCGTGCAGGGTGAGAAGATTGGCACGCTCGTCACCGCCGACTGAGTCTCGAGAGGCGCAGACACGTGTCTCGACTTCGCTCGACACACCGAAGGCGCGCTCGACCACCGAAGGACACCGAAGGGAAGCCAGCCGTGATCAACGACATCCTCAACGAGGCCGACGGCAAGATGGACAAGTCTGTCGAGGCCACGCGGGAGGAGTTCTCGGCCATCCGCGCCGGCCGCGCCAACCCCGCCATGTTCAGCAAGATCATGGTCGACTACTACGGCACGCCCACCCCGATCCAGAGCCTGGCGTCGTTCACCTCGCAGGAGGCGCGGATCATCCTCGTCGCGCCGTACGACGTGGGCGCGATCGGCAACATCGAGCGGGCCATCCGCGACTCCGACCTCGGCGTGAACCCCGCCAACGACGGCAAGGTGCTGCGCTGCGTCTTCCCCGAGCTGACCGAGGAGCGCCGCAAGGAATACATCAAGGTCGCCCGCCACAAGGCCGAGGAGGGCCGCGTGGCCGTCCGCAACCTGCGCCGTCATGCCAAGCAGGAGCTGGAGAAGATGGAGAAGGACGGCGAGGCCGGCAAGGACGACGTCACCGGCGCCGAGAAGCGGCTCGACGGGATGACGAAGAAGCACACCGACGCCATCGACGACCTCCTCAAGCACAAGGAGTCCGAGCTGCTCGAGGTCTGAGCACGCCACCTGCTCATGACCACCTCCACCCCCGCGCCGGCCGCCCAGAACCACGGGCGCGCCGGGCGCAACCTCCCGGCCGCCATCACCAGCGCCGTCGTCCTGATCGCGCTGATCATCGTGACGCTGGTGGTCTGGAAGACCGCGTTCATGTTCGTCGTCGCGGCGGCCGTGGTCGTCGCGGTGTGGGAGCTCCACCGCGGTTTCGGGGCCAAGGGCATCGACCTGCCCGAGCAGCCGCTGATGGCCGGCGGCGTGATCATGGTCGTGGTCGCCTACTTCTGGGGCCCCCCGGCCCTGGTGACCGCGACCGCCGTCGCCGCCCTGGTGACGATGCTCTGGCTGCTGCGCCGCGGCGTACCCGGCTACGTGCAGAACTCCACGGCCTCGGTCTTCATCCTGATCTACGTGCCGTTCCTGGGCTCGTTCGTCGCGCTGATGCTGCGCGAGGGCGGCGCGACCGACTTCACCCGCATGGACGCCGGCGTGAAGGGGGTCTTCACCTTCATCGCGGTGACCGCCGCCTCCGACATCGGCGGCTACATCGCCGGCGTGCTCTTCGGGAAGCACCCGATGGCGCCGGTGATCTCGCCGAAGAAGTCGTGGGAGGGCTTCGCCGGCTCGCGGTCTTCTGCGTCGCCGTCGGGATCGCGATGATCGTGTGGGTGCTCGACGCCGACTGGTGGATCGGCGTCTGCCTCGGGCTGATCGCGGTCGTCATGGCCACGCTCGGCGACCTGTGCGAGTCGGTGATCAAGCGCGACCTCGGGATCAAGGACATGAGCCAGGTGATCCCCGGCCACGGCGGGCTGATGGACCGCCTCGACTCGCTGCTCGCCACCATCGCCCCGATCTGGCTGCTCCTGCACTACCTGGTGTTTTGAACGCTCTTCCTGGTCCGCCACGGTCGCCCGCTGGTCGACCGGTCCCGGCCGCCGCACGAGTGGTCGCTCGACCCGGCGTACGACGACGACGTGCGCGCCCTGCGCAGCCGGCTGCCGGGCACGGCCGCGTGGTACTCCTCGCCGGAGCCCAAGGCGTTCATGACGGCGCGGCTGCTGACCGAGGAGCCGATCGAGGTCGTGCCGACCTGCGCGAGCACGAGCGGCACAGCAGCGACTGGGTCGACGACTTCGAGGCCGTGGTCCGGCGCGCGTTCGCCGACCCCGACGTGCCGGCGTACGACGGGTGGGAGCCGCTGGCGCGGTGCCGGGACCGCGTCGTGCGGGCGGCCGCCGGCATCCTCGCGACCCATCGCAGGACCGACGTGGTGCTCGTCGGGCACGGCACGGCCTGGACCTGTCTGATCGCGGCGTTGCGCGGCCTACCGCCCGATCTCGACGCGTGGGCAGAGGCTGGGCATGCCGGACGTCTGTCAATGCCAGGTCCCGCCTCGGCCGGGTGACATGCTGGCCCCATGAGCGAGACCGAGGCGCGCGACTCCGACGACGCGACCCCGGACGACGCCTCCGGCGAGGCCCGGGACGGGGCCCGGACGAGGCCCCGACGAGGCCCAGGACGAGCAGGTCCCCGGCGAGGGGGCCCCGGACGACGACGTCCCCGACGAGGGGCCCGAGCCCAGCTGGTGGCATCGCTCGCACCCGACGTTCGCCGGCCTGGTCGGCTTCTTCACCGGCGTCGCCTTCGTCATCGTCGTCCCGGGTGTCTACGCCGCGCTGCTCGGTCTGCTCCTCAGCGACGCCACCGCCCAGAAGCTGTTCCCCCTCGTCCTCGTGGCCCTCGTCGTCCCGATCGCGCTGCTCGTCCCGCGCAAGACGCGGCGGTTCGCGCAGTTCATGTTCCTCGGCATCGTCAGCACCGTCCTCGTGGTCGCGCGTGACCGCCGCGCTGGTCATCTGGGTGATGGTCAAGATCGACGGCTGAGCCCTTTCTCAGGGCCTTCACAGCCGAGATCTCGAACGCCGCGCCGCGCGCTCGCCGTACTCCTCTTCGACACCATCGAGGAGGTTCCCATGAAGATCCCAGCCATGCTGGCCGTCGCGGCGACGGCCGTTCTCACCCTCAGCGCCTGCGGCGCCGCACCACCACCGCGCCGGCCGCGGCCCCGCAGGCCAGCCCGGCACCGGCGGAGGCGCGTCCGGCCTGCACGTCGCCAGCACCTCGCTCGGCCGCGTGCTCGTCGACGCCTCGGGCCGGACCGTCTACCTGCTGACCGCCGACGGTCGCAACCTTCGACGTGCTCGGCGTCGTGCCTGCAGCTCTGGCCGGCCGTGACCCCCGGGAGCCACGCCGGCGTCACGGCCACGGTCGGCTCGACCGCCACCCCGAGCGGCACGACGACCGCCACCGTCGCCGGGCACCCGGTCTACACGTTCGCCAAGGACCACGCCCCCGGCGACGTCAACGGCGAGGGCCTGCAGGAGTTCGGCGGCACCTGGTACGCCGTCTCGGCCAGCGGCGCGGCCGTGCAGCCGGGACGGCTCGGCCGAGCTCGGCGCCGAGCCGACTCCGGGCTCCGCGCAGAGCTCGGCGCCGGCGTACGGCGGCGGCTACTGAGATTCGTGGCGGCCCGCCCGTCGATGGGAGACTGGGCGGGCCATGTCCGAGTCTCCCGAAGCAGCTGCCGCTGGTGATGTCCGAGCCGCGCGGCCGGCGCAAGCCGCCGCGTCACCTGGCCGACCTCTCGCTGGAGGAGCGGACGGCGCTCGCGGTCGAGCAGGGTCTGCCCGGGTTCCGCGCCAAGCAGCTCTCGACCCACTACTTCGACCGCCTCGTCGACGACCCGGCCGACATGACCGACCTGCCGGCGGCCCACCGCGACGAGCTCGTGGCGGCGATGCTGCCCCGGCTGCTCGACCCGGTGCGCACGATGGAGGCCGACCGCGGCACGACCCGCAAGACGCTGTGGCGGCTCTTCGACGGCGCCCTGGTCGAGTCCGTGCTGATGCGCTACCCCGACCGGGTCACCATGTGCGTCTCGTCCCAGGCCGGGTGCGGGATGGCGTGCCCGTTCTGCGCGACCGGCCAGGGCGGTCTCCAGCGCAACATGTCGACCGCCGAGATCGTCGACCAGGTCGTCGCCGGTGCCCGGGCGCTGGCGCGCGACGAGGTGCCGGGCGGCCCGGGCCGGGTCTCCAACGTCGTGTTCATGGGCATGGGTGAGCCGCTGGCCAACTACAAGGCCGTGATCGGCGCCGTACGCCGGCTCACCGAGCCCGCGCCGGCCGGACTCGGGATGAGCGCCCGCGGCGTCACCGTCTCGACCGTCGGCCTGGTGCCGCGGATCAACCAGCTGGCCGAGGAGGGCATCCCGGTCACGCTCGCGCTGTCGCTGCACGCGCCCGACGACGAGCTGCGCAACGAGCTGGTGCCGATCAACACCCGCTTCTCGGTCGACGAGACCGTCGACGCGGCGTGGAACTACGCCCGGGTCACCAAGCGCCGGGTCTCGATCGAGTACGCCATGATGCGCGGCATCAACGACCAGGCCTGGCGCGCCGACCTGCTCGCCGACGTCCTCCTCGCCCGCGGCGACTGGGGCTGGGTGCACGTCAACCTGATCCCGCTCAACCCCACGCCCGGCTCGAAGTGGACCGCCTCCGACCCGGCCGACGAGCGCGAGTTCGTACGCCGCCTCGAGGCGCGCGGCGTACCCACCACCGTCCGCGACACCCGCGGCCGCGAGATCGACGGCGCCTGCGGCCAGCTCGCCGCCACCGAAGCCTGAGACCCGCGTCCGCCGCTCCGCTGCCTCGGCCAGCGACAGCGGGCTCTAGCCTGGACGCCGGCGGACGAGCCGCTGGCGTCGGCGATCAGCGCCAGCCGCCGATCAGGGCGGCCGCGTCGTCGACGGTGTCGACCAGGTGCACGTGCTGCTCCATCGGCCGCCCGGCGGCCAGGGACCTGCAGCAGCGGCCAGACCGGCACGGTGCTCGTCCAGTACGAGCCGCCGACGAGCACCATCGGGGCGACGGAGGTCTCGGCGGCGTAGTAGTTCTCGCAGGCGTCCTGGAAGACCTCCTGCACGGTGCCCGCGGCGCCGGGGAGGAACACGATCCCCGCGTCGCAGACCTGCAGGAGGATCGCCTCGCGGAGGGCGTTGCGGAAGTACTTCGCGATCGCGGTGGCGAACACGTTCGTCGGCTCGTGGCCGTAGAACCAGGTCGGGATCCCGAGCGACGGGGCGTCGCCCAGCGCCTCGACGCTCCTGGCGGCGGCGACCCACGCGTCGACCGACGGGTGGTACGACGGCACGGCCGCCAGCCGGTCGAGCGCCTCCGCCAGTACGCCGTCGGGCCGGTGGGCGAGCCGGGCCCCGAGGTTGGCGGCCTCCATCGCCCCCGGGCCACCGCCGGTCGCGACGGTGTGGGTGCGACCGAGCAGGGCGCCGAGCCGCGCGGCGTCGGCGTACGCCGCCTCGCCGCGCACCAGGGCGTGCCCGCCCATCACGCCGACGAGCGACCGGCCGGCCAGCCAGGCCGGTCAGCGCCTCGTCGACCGCGTGGTCGTGCAGCGCCTGGGCGAGGGAGTCGCGCGGCGACGGGGGCTGCAGTGCCCAGGCATGGGCGCGCTCGTCGAGCGAGTCGGCGTAGGCGGCGCGCGTCGTACAGCTCGTCGGCGGTGTAGAGCGACGAGCGGTAGCAGTCGACCGGGACCCCGCTGGTGTCCACCGACGGCGCCTGCGCCATCGGCTCGACGCGGAGCGACCTTCCCCGTACCTTCCGCACGCGCCGACTCTAGAGGCCGCGCGAGCCACGTCGGTCGAGCTCCCGTCGGTCGAGCCTGTCGAGACCACGGTACGGCGGTCAGGCACCGTCACCGGGTCTCGAGACGCGTCGCGCAGTCCCTCGCTTCGCTTCGAGTCTGCGCCGACGCTCCTCGACCTGCCCGAATGACCTCGACTCGCAGCTCGATCGAGGGCGGTCAGAACGCGTGCGCCATCAGCTCACCGAACAGCTCGTGCTCGTCGACCGCCAGTCCCTTGCCGCGGAACCACCCACAGATGTTCGCGCAGTCGCGCATCAGGAAGTCCATGCCGTTCTGGTTCCCGACCAGGTCGACGATCTGCGGCAGGTCGATGATGACCAGCCGCGGGCCCGCCGCCAGGATGTTGTACGCCGAGAGGTCGCCGTGGACGATCCCGGCCTGCACCATCGTGGCCAGCGCGTCGCGCAGCTGGTCGAAGTACGACTGCAGCAGGGCGGGCTCCGGCCGGGTCTGGGCCAGCCGCGGCGCGGTCTCCCCGTCGTAGGTGATCCACTCCATGAGGATCTCCGTGCCGTCGATCTGCACGGGGTAGGGGACCGGGAGGCCCGAGGTTCCACAGCCGCACCAGGGCGCCCCACTCGGAGATCGCCCACTCGCCGGCGGCGACCTCGCGACCGAAGGTGCTCTTCCGCTTCAGCGCCCGCTCGTCGCGGGACCGCTTCATCGAGCGACCCTCGGTGTAGGAGGCGGACCGGTGGAAGGTCCGGTGCTCCGGCGCGCGGTAGCGCTTGGCGGCCATCACGACGCCGTGCTCCGGCTCCAGCGGGTCGGCCCGCTCCAGCAGGAAGACGTCGGCCTCCTTGCCGGTCTTGAGGATGCCGAGCTCGGTGTCGACCGCGCCCTGTGAGGTCACGATCCAGTCGGGTCGCGGCTCCGGCCCGCGCGACAGCGGCTCGACGGAGAGCCAGGTGGACCAGCGCTGGCCGTCGTCGAGGTCGTCGTACGCGCGGAAGTCGAAGACGAAGGACGGGTCGACCCCGCTCAGGGGATCGACGTGGGTGAAGCTGTCGGTGAAGAAGGTGTCGAACGCGTCAGCGCTCGGGGTGTGCTCCGATGACATCGGTGGTGGTGCTCCAGACGTGAGAGAGGACGGCGGTGGACATGCCGAAGACTTCGGTCGTCATGACGCCTCCTCTCACGTGGGCTCCGGCACAGCGCCGGGCCGCTTCCAACGGGCAGAGCCGAGTGTGACAGGCCTCCTCCCACGCCGCAACGTCATTCCCGATACGTTGCAGCCGTGCTCACGCGTGCTGCCGTCCTCCTGGCCGCTCTCGCCCTGGTCGTGAGCGGGTCTGCGGCGTCCGGCAGCGACGCGGCGGCCGTCGCCGGTGCGCACGGGATCGGCGACCCCTACTTCCCCCTCGACGGCAACGGCGGCATCGACGTCCGCTCCTACGACGTCCACGACACCTACGGCTTCGCCGGCCGACGGATCGAGGGCTGGACCACCCTGCGGCTCCGGACCACCGAGACCGCTGAGCTCCTTCGACCTCGACTTCCTGCTGCCCGTGCGCGTCCGTACGCCTCTCGACCGGCGCGTCCACCTTCAGCCGCCCGTCCCGGCACGAGCTCACGATCGTGCCGCGCCACCCGATCGCCGCGGGCACCGACGTCCGCGTCCGGGTGACGTACGCCGGGCACCCGGGCCGGGTCGCGTGGGGTGGCGAGAGCAACTGGGTCGCCAGCGACACCGAGGTACTCAGCCTCAACGAGCCCCACATGGCCGCCTGGTGGTTCCCGTCGAACGACCACCCGCTCGACAAGGCCCGGATGGACCTCCACATCACCGTGCCGGACACTCGGCAGGTCGTCGCCGGCGGCCGGCTCGTGGGCGTCCACCGCTCGGCGCACCATGCGACGTACCACTGGCGCGCAGGCTCCATGGCCACCTACCTCGCCTTCTTCGTGGCCGGTCGCTTCGACGTCCGCCGAGGCACCGCGCACGGCCTGCCCTACTACCTCGCCGTCTCCCGTGACCTGCCTCCCGGGACAGCGTCGCGCCGCCATGCGCGGGCTGCTGCACACCCCCGGCATCGTCCACTGGCTGAGCACGCATCTGGGCCGCTATCCGTTCTCCCGGACCGGGGGAGTGGTCACCGCTCTCAACCCCGGGTTCTCCCTGGAGACCCAGACCCGGCCGACGTACCCCGAAGGCGTGAGCCGGCTGCTGATGGTCCACGAGCTGGCGCACCAGTGGTTCGGCGACTCGGTCTCGGTCCACCACTGGCAGGACATCTGGCTCAACGAGGGCTTCGCGACGTTCATGGAGCAGCTGTGGACCGAGGACCACGGCGGCCCCAGCACGGCGTCCTGGCTGGAGGAGTCGTTCCACGAGAGCATCCCCGGCTCGTCGTTCTGGCAGCTCGGCGTTGCCGACCCGGGTCCCGACGACCTCTTCGACTGGGCGGTCTACGAGCGGGGGGCGATGACGCTCGCCGCGCTCCGCCACCGGATCGGCCGAGACGACTTCGCCCACCTGCTGAGGGCATGGACCTCACGCCACCGCCACGGGCACGGGACGACGTCCGAGTTCGAGGCACTCGCCACGAGCATCAGCGGCCAGCACCTCGGGTCGTTCTTCGACGCCTGGCTGGTGCAGCCGACCAGGCCCGCCGACACCGTCGCCAACGGCCTGTGAACCTCAGCCGATCAGCGGCGAGACCAGCTTCGCGATCCGGCTCTCCCGCCCGGTCCGGCCCTCCTCCTGGTCGGCCAAGGTCATCGCCCGCAGCCCGGCGTTGATCCCCAGCCAGCGCAGGGGCTCCGGCTCCCAGGACCGTGAGCGGTGCCCGACCCAGGGCAGCCGGGTGAGCTCCGTGTCGTGGCCGAGCACGAGGTCGGCCAGGGTGCGCCCCGCCAGGTTGGTGGTGCTCACGCCGTCGCCGACGTAGCCACCGGCCCAGCCGAGGCCGGTGGCCGGGTCGAGGCCCACGGACGCCGTCCAGTCGCGGGCGATGCCGAGGGCGCCGCCCCACGCATGGGTCACGCGGGTCTCCTTCAGCACGGGGAACAGGTCGACGAGCGTGGCGTGGAGCGAGGCGAAGACGTGCTCGTTGCGGTCGTAGGCCGTTCGGATCCGCGATCCGAAGTGGTACGGCGCACCGCGGCCACCGAAGACCAGCCGGTCGTCGGCGGTGCGCTGGCCGTAGATGATCAGGTGGCGGTGGTCGCTGAACGTCTCGCGACGGCGGAGCCCGATCTGCTCCCAGACCGACTCGGACAGCGGCTCGGTGGCGATGATCAGGGAGTAGACGGGCACCAGCCGGCGCCCCTCGCCGTCGAGGGTGCGGGTGTAGCCCTCGGTCGCACGGATCACGCGCTCGGCGCGCACGATCCCGTGCTGCGTGGTCACCTGCCCGGGCGTGATGGCGGTGGCGGGCGTCTGCTCGTAGAGCGCGACCCCCCGTCGTACGACGGCATCGGCCAGGCCGCGGACCAGCCGGCCGGGGTGGATGGCCGCGCAGTCAGGGGTGTAGGTCGCGCCGAGGACGCGGGTGCCGGCGAGGACCTCCGTCGCCTCGGCAGCGTCGAGCAGCCGGAGCTCGTCCTCGCCGCGACCCCACCGGCGCGCGTCGCGGACCTCCGACTCGGCTCGCGCCAGCTGGGGGCGGGACCGGGCCAGCGAGATGGTGCCGCCCTTGGCCATGTGGGCGTCGATACCCTCGGCCGCGGCCGACCGCATCACCTCGTCGACGCTGTGCCGCATCGCGGCATGCTGTGCCAGGGCGTCCGACCGAGAGGATCGTGCGGCCAGCGACTCGAGCGAGGCCGGGAAGAGGGCCGAGCACCAGCCACCGTTGCGGCCACTCGCACCGAAGCCCGCGGTCTGCGCCTCGAGCACGGTGATCCGGAGGGACGGGTCGGCCCGGGCCAGGTACAGAGCGGTCCAGAGACCGGTGAAACCGGCGCCCACGATGGCGACGTCGGCGTCGCGGGATCCGGGAAGAGGCGCGCGAGGCGTCCACGCGTCCGGGGTGGTCTCGTGCCACAGGGACAGCGCGCGGTAGTCCTGGCTCAGCGGACACCCCACGAGTAGGTCTGCTTGCGCAGCTTGAGGTACATGAAGGTCTCGGTGCCGACCACGCCGTTGATCCGGCGGATCTTGGACGAGATCACCTCGAGGAGGTGCTCGTCGCTCTCGCACACGACCTCGACCAGGAGGTCGTAGGAGCCGGCGGTCACCACCACGTAGTCGACCTCCTCGAGGTCGACCAGGGCGTCGGCGACCGGCTCCATCGGCCCGTTCACCCGCACCCCGACCATCGCCTGCCGGGCGAACCCGAGCTCGAGGGGGTCGGTGACCGCGACCACCTGCATCACCCCGCCGTCGATGAGCCGTTGCACCCGTTGGCGGACGGCGGCCTCGGACAGGCCGACCACCTTGCCGATCGCGGCGTACGAGCGGCGACCGTCCTGCTGGAGCTGCTCGATGATGGCCTTGGAGACCTCATCGAGCGTTGCCCGAGGCTGCTTCTTCGTCATGGTTGCCTATGCTGACAGGCACCAGACCACCGGTCCAGCACCGGTGACCACTGGATTTCGTCGTACGCGGGCATTTGTTGCACGGAATCCCTTGTCGCATGCCCCCGCGCATGACACGATCCGAACCAATTCGGCAGCAAGGGGAGCATCGATGGCAGGCGGACCCGGAGGAGTCTCGCGGCGTACGGTCATTCGAGGGGTGGGTGGAGCCGCGTTCGTGGGTGGCAGCCTCGCGGCACTGAAGCTCCCCTTCTTCTCCGTCGAAGGGGCGCAGCAGGACCCCGCGACGTGCTTCGCGCAGGACGTGTCGGCGACCGACAAGCGGCTCGATCGTCTCGAACTGGCCGGCCTACATCGACCCGATCCACAAGGCCGGGTCCACGGTGTCGGTCTTCGAGCAGCAGACCGGCATCTCGGTGTCCTACACCGACGACGTCAACGACAACGCCGAGTTCTACGCCAAGGTGAAGAACCAGCTGGCGTCGTGCCAGTCGATCAAGCGCGACATGATCGTCATGACCGACTGGATGGCGGCGCGGATGATCGGCCTCGGCTGGATCCAGCCGCTCGACCTCTCCAAGACTCCGAACTTCACCAAGAACCTCATCCCGCGGCTGCGCGACAAGCCCTGGGACCCGGGCCAGAAGCACCACGCCCCGTGGCAGAGCGGCCTGACCGGCATCGCCTACAACTCCGACAAGACCAAGGAGGTGAAGAGCTTCACCGAGCTCCTCACCCGCTCCGACCTCAAGGGCAAGGTCACGCTGCTCACCGAGATGCGCGACACGATGGGTTTCATGCTCCGCACCGTCGGGGCCGACCCGGAGAAGTTCACCCAGACCGAGTGGGAGAACGCCATCAGCTCCCTGCACGGCTACGTCTCCGACGGCAACGTGCGCTCGTTCAACGGCAACGACTACCTCAACGACCTCGCCTCCGGGAACACGCTGGCGTGCGAGGCGTGGTCCGGTGACGTGATCATCGCCCGGCAGGACAACCCGAACATCAAGTTCGTGGTGCCCGAGGAGGGCATGTCGCTGTGGGCCGACAACATGCTGATCCCCAACCTCGCGACCCACCAGTCGAACGCCGAGGAGTGGATCAACTACTACTACGACCCGAAGGTCGCCGCGCAGCTCGCGGACTGGAACTACTACATCTGTCCGGTCCTGGGAGCCCAGGAGGAGATGCTGAAGCTCGACAAGCCGGCGGCGAAGAGCGAGCTCATCTTCCCCACCGACGACATGCTCAAGAACACGTGGGGCTTCATGGCGCTGAACGACCAGCAAGAGATCGAATACGAAAGGGACTGGGCCGATGTCACATCTGGCTGAGCACACCGAGGCCTCCCCGTCGGACGGAACAGCTGCTGCTGCGGGCCTCGAGCTCCGTGGCCTGACCAAGGACTTCGGGGCCTTCAAGGCCGTCGACGACCTCGATCTCGACGTACCGACCGGCTCGTTCTTCGCCCTGCTGGGGCCCTCGGGATGCGGCAAGACGACCACCCTTCGGATGGTCGCGGGCCTCGAGACACCGACGTCCGGCACGATCAAGCTGGCCGGGAAGGACATCACCTTCGAGAAGCCCTACCGGCGGCCCGTCAACACCGTCTTCCAGAACTACGCGCTCTTCCCCCACCTCGACATCTTCGAGAACGTCGCCTTCGGTCCCCGTCGCCGCAAGGCGTCCGGCGTCGACGACGAGGTGCACCGGATGCTCGAGCTCGTCGAGCTCGACCAGCCAGACCCGCAAGCGGCCGGCCCAGCTCTCCGGTGGCCAGCAGCAGCGCGTCGCGCTGGCGCGGGCCTTGATCAACAAGCCCGAGGTGCTCCTCCTCGACGAGCCGCTCGGTGCCCTCGACCTCAAGCTGCGGCGCCAGATGCAGATCGAGCTCAAGCGGATCCAGACCGAGGTCGAGACGACCTTCATCCACGTCACCCACGACCAGGAGGAGGCCATGACCATGGCCGACACCATCGCGGTGATGAACGGGGGTGTGATCGAGCAGATGGGTGCCCCGAACGAGCTCTACGAGAACCCCCGCACCACGTTCGTGGCGAACTTCCTCGGTCAGTCCAACCTGATCGCAGGTCACATCCAGTCCCGCGACGGAGACATGACGACGGTCGACATGCACGGGATCGCCGTTTCGGTCCAGCGCGAGCGGACGCACGCCGAGAGTGACGAGGGCTGGGTCGGCATCCGGCCGGAGAAGGTGCTGATCGGCGACGAGGGCGAGGCCCTCGACGCTCCCGGCAACACCATCCCCGGTGGTGTGGTCACCGACGTCAGCTTCGTCGGCGTGAGCACGCAGTACCTGGTGCGGATGCCGTGGGGCCAGGAGCTCCAGGTCTTCGAGCAGAACACCGGCCGCCGCCGGTTGTTCCGCTACGGCGACAAGGTCGAGCTGTCCTGGCGACCCGAGTACGCGTTCCTGCTCGACCATGCGCAGGACGCCTCGGCCGGCTCGCAGATCGAAGACGAGTGAGCCGCGGCCGATGAGCGAGACCGTTCGCAAGAAGGGCGTCACCGGCTACTTCCTGCTCGGCCCGGGGATGCTGTGGCTCCTGCTGTTCTTCCTGATCCCCTTCTACTCCCTGCTGGCCGCGAGCCTGTTCAACTCCGGAGGCTCCGACTTCCGCGGCTACACGATGGTCTACGAGTGGAGCAACTACACCGAGGTGATCAAGGCCTACTGGCCGCAGATCGTGCGCTCGCTGATCTACGGCGGGATCGCGACCCTCCAGTGCCTGATCCTGGGCTACGTGCTCGCCTACGCGATCGCCTTCAAGGCCGGACGCTGGAAGAACCTGATGCTGGTCCTGGTGATCGCGCCGTTCTTCACCAGCTTCCTGGTCCGCACGCTCTCGTGGAAGCTGATCCTGGCCGACGACGGCATCGTGGTGAACACCCTGCAGTTCGTCCACATCCTCGGCCCGAACGGTCACCTGCTCTACACGCCGTTCGCCGTCATCATGGGCCTGACCTACAACTTCCTGCCCTTCATGGTCCTGCCGCTCTTCGCGAGCATCGACAAGATCGACTACCGGCTGATCGAGGCGTCCAACGACCTCTACGCCAACCCGGCCGTGGGCTTCTTCAAGGTGACGTTCCCGCTCTCGCTGCCGGGCGTCATCTCCGGCACCCTGCTGACGTTCATCCCGGCGGTCGGCGACTACATCAACGACCAGCTGCTCGGGTCGACGCAGACCAGGATGATCGGTAACACGATCCAGGCGCTCTTCACCGAGGCCAACGACTATCCGGCGGCCGCTGCGCTGTCGGTCATCTTGATGTCGATGATCGTCGTCCTCGTGTTCGGCTACGTGAAGTTCTCGGGAACGGACGACCTGCTGTGAGGTGGCTGCGCAGGCACCTGGTGCTGTTCCTCGGGATCCTGGTGCTCGTCTACACGTTCGTGCCGATCTTCATCGTCGTGATGATGAGCTTCAACAAGCTCCCGAGCGAACAGTCGAAGATCTACAAGTGGAACGCCTTCACCCTCGACAACTGGCTGCACCCGTGCGCCGACCCGAGCATGTGCAGCGCGCTGAAGACGAGCATCGAGATCGGTCTCCTCGCCACGTTCGGCGCCACCGTCCTCGGCACGCTCGCGGCGTTCGCCCTGGTACGTCACCAGTTCGTGGGTCGCTCGGCCACCAACGTGCTGATCTTCCTGCCGATGGCCGCTCCCGAGATCGTGATGGGCTCCTCGCTGCTGGCGCTGTTCGTCGCCGGCGGCTTCGCGGGGCAGCTGGGTTTCTGGACGATCCTGATCGCCCACATCATGTTCTGTCTGTCGTTCGTGATCGTGACCGTGCGGGCCCGGCTGGCGGGGCTCAGTGACACGCTCGAACAGGCGGCGGCGGACCTCTATGCCACGCCGCAGCAGGCCTTCTGGAAGGTCACCTTCCCGCTGGTCTTCCCCGGCATCCTGGGCGCGGCGTTGCTGGCCTTCTCCCTGTCGTTCGACGACTTCATCATCACCAACCTGAACGCCGGTACGACGACCACGTTCCCGATGTACGTCTGGGGTGTCTCGCGCCGGACCATCCCGATGCAGATCAACGTCGTCGGCACGGTGATGCTGATCATCTCGGTGCTGATCGTGGTCGGTGGCGAGGTCCGCAACCGCCGCCGGATGCGGGCCCTCGCCGGGCCACAACCGGTCCGCCCCGACAGCGTCGTCGCCGCCGCAGGCGCCCGCTCCACCGCCGGCCACCTCGACGCCGTCTGAAGACCTGTTGAGTCGGCCCTCCGGGCTCGTCCCGCAGTTGGGCCCGCGTGGCTTGTCGAGTCGCCCGGCATGGCCTCGCGGGTCGCCTGCTCACACGACCCGGAGGGCCAACGCGACGCACCCGGAGGGCCAACTCAACGAACTCAGAGCAGGGTGCCGGCCTTGGTCAGCACGTCGCGCAGGATCTGCTCCATCTCGTCGAAGTGCTCCTGGTCGCAGATCAGCGGGGGAGCGAGCTGGACGACGGGGTCGCCCCGGTCGTCGGCCCGGCAGTAGAGGCCCGCGTCGTACAGCGCCTTGGACAGGAACCCGCGCAGGAGCTTCTCCGACTCCTCGTCGTTGAAGGTCTCCTTGGTGTTCTTGTCCTTCACCAGCTCGATGCCGAAGAAGTAGCCGTCGCCGCGCACGTCGCCGACGATCGGCAGGTCCTTGAGCTTCTCCAGCGTCGCGCGGAACGCGGGCTCGTTCTCGCGGACGTGCTCGTTGATCTTCTCCTTCTCGAAGATGTCGAGGTTGGCCAGTGCCACCGCGGTCGAGACCGGGTGGCCGCCGAAGGTGTAGCCGTGGAGGAAGGTCTCGGTGCCCGACAGGAACGGCTCCATCAGCCTGTCCGTCGCGATCATCGCGCCCAGGGGCGAGTACCCGGAGGTGATGCCCTTGGCGCAGGTGATCATGTCGGGCTGGTAGCCGTAGCGCTCGGCGCCGAACATGTGGCCCAGGCGACCGAAGGCGCAGATGACCTCGTCGCTGACCAGCAGCACGTCGTACTCGTCGCAGATCTCGCGGACCCGCTCGAAGTATCCGGGCGGCGGCGGGAAGCAGCCACCGGAGTTCTGCACCGGCTCGAGGAACACCGCGGCGACGGTCTCGGGGCCCTCGTTCTCGATCGCGACGGCGATCTCGTTCGCGGCCCACAGGCCGAACTTCTTCTCGTCGTCCTCGAAGTACGGCGCGCGGTAGTAGTTGGTGTTCGGGACCCGGAAGGTCGACGGCACCAGCGGCTCGAACGGCGCCTTCATGCCCGGCAGACCGGTGATCGACAGCGCGCCCTGCGGGGTGCCGTGGTAGGCGATGGCCCGGCTGATCACCTTGTGCTTGTAGGGCTTGCCGGTGATCTTGAAGTAGTTCTTGGCCAGCTTCCAGGCGGTCTCGACCGCCTCGCCGCCGCCAGTGGTGAAGAAGACCCGGTTCAGGTCGCCCGGCGCGTAGTCCGCCACCCGCTCGGCGAGCTCGATGGCGTTCGGGTGCGCGTAGGACCACAGCGGCATGAACGCCAGCTCCTGGGCCTGCTTCGCCGCGGCCTCGGCGAGTTCCGTGCGGCCGTGCCCGAGCTGGCTCACGAACAGGCCGGCGAGGCCGTCCAGGTAGCGCTTGCCGTTGCTGTCGTAGATGTAGGGACCCTCACCGCGCACGATGATCGGCACGTCGGCCTGGTCGTACCCCGAGTGCCGAGTGAAGTGCATCCAGAGGTGGTCGCGAGCGGCCTGCTGGAGGTGGGCGTTGTCGTAGACGCGATCGTCCTGACCGAGCAGGTGTATCGGTTCCTCGTCCATGAGTGTTCTCCCTCCATGATGGAGGTCAGCGGGCCTCGGCACAAGCGGATCCGTCGTGTTCGGCTGCGATCGTGACGAAATCCGTAGGTTGGGTGG
>CAWCPG010000020.1:0-37478 GCA_963797325.1 uncultured Actinomycetota bacterium | reverse complement strand
TCGCGCTCGAAGCGCGCCAGGTCGACCTCACTCGCGCGGTCCTTGAGCAGCAGCTTGATCGCCGCCGGCCGCCGGAGCATCGCGTGCGTGGCCCGGTAGACGATCCCCGTCGCGCCTTCGCCGAGCTTGCGTTCGAGCACGTACTGGCCGAACCGGCGCGCCTCGCGCACCTCGGCTCGAAGGCCGTAGATGACCCGCGAGATGACGGTGCAGGTGATCGTCGCGATGGTCCACTCCATGATCGCGTCGTCGGTAGCCACGGAAAGGCGCCAGAATGGGCCGCACGCCAGGCGAGCCCTCCGCCGACGGCTGGCACCAGGAGGCAGGACAGCAGGATCTTCGGGACCCCGACCATCGCGGTGACGATGATGGTGCGACGAGGCGATGAGGGATCAGGGCCGCACGAATCGCGAGGTACATCGCGGCAGGGAACAGGTCGATCATGACGACGTAGCCATCGGCCATGAGGGAGCCTTCAGCGGTCACCACCGAATGTTCGCGGACGAACCCGACCAGGATGTAGCGCGTCAAGAAGGTCCCGACGAACGCGACGAGCAGCAGGCCGCCGACATCCACGATCCGACAGAACCGGATCGATCGTTTCCCCGCCGGCAGAGCCACCACAGGGCGCCCGACAGACCGATCGCGCCGAACGTGATCACCGTGTCGGGGCCTGGCTTCACCATCCCGCCCCCGGCGAGACCGAGGACACCGCCGGCGAGCTTGAAGAAGAACAACACCTTCCAGAACAACGCCAGCCGGGTCTGCAGGAACGCGCGCGCCTCCTCGCTGTCTCGCTGACGGCTGACGGTCCTTGATCGGCATCGGAGTGACGCTTAGAAGATCAACGCCGACCCTATCAGTTGCGCGATCAAAAGCTCCCGAAGACCGGCCCCGAGGCCCCGAGGCTGCTTGGATATTTCTGCGACGCAGGCCGCCCGGGTGGTCCAGTCGATGCCGCCCGGTCGTCGCGAACGACGAAGGTGAACGTCACCGGCAACCCGGCCGCGGGAACGTCGGCTGCCTTGGGCGCCTTCCATTTCACGTCGACCGTGGTTTCGGCGTTCGACGTCGGGGCATCGACGAACGAGAACTGGCTCTTCAGTTCGCCCGCTGTCGTGAACTGCGAGATCTGCAGCGTCTCGTGGACCGGCGTAGCCACCGCCGGATCTCCGAGCGGCTGGTGTAGCGTTCGCGGTCGCGGCCCCGTGAGGTTGCCGATGACGTGGTCCTTGGTTCCCGCCGACACGCGGGCCCGCGACGCAGGGATCGTCACCGGCGGCGAGCGGTGCCCAGGCCTGACCATCGAACGTGAAGGCGCGATCGGCGATGGGGTTGTGGTTGGTCTCGTCGTTTCGCTGTACCGGATGGTCACCGACGCCGTCGTGCCGCCGCCGCCCGTGCAGCTCGGGAGGCCGCTCTGCGGATCGAACATGGCGTGGAGTCGAGGCCCGCGCAGATCTCGCCGTAGACGATCAGGCTGCGCCGCCCCGAGGGCGTCGGCAACAGGCACGGCGAATCGAGATCCGGGGAGGAGTAGCGGTCCCCTCGAACAGCGCGAGCGGCGCGCCTCGCACCGAGGGTGGTCGTGTTGCCGACCGTTCCCGGGGCAGACCGCGAATGCCCAGCGCAGCGGCGGCGCGGCCTCGGGCGACGGACCAGCCAGGTGACGTCGGCGGTCTCGCCGGGCCGGGGCGTGGCCCGCTCCGGCGCGCCCTCGACCTCGACCCGGGCGCCGACCACCCGCGTGGTCTCGATCAGCGACGCTGGATCGAACGTGGGGCCGCAGCCCGCCAGGAAGATCCGCCTGCCAGCCCGAGCAAGAACATTGGTCATCATGGTTCTCGTCTTGTTGGGGTTCATGGTCCTTGCTCCTCAAAGCTCGCCGCGGACGCCGAGGCTGGGGATGAGCGGCAGGCCGGAGATCACGCCCGACTGGGTGAAGTTGTAGTTGTAGGCCCGGCCCTCCTCGTTGTGCCGGTTGTAGGCGTTCTGAATGTCCAGGTAGGCGGCGAGGCTTCCGCTTCGACCTGCCAGCTCTTCTCGACGCGCACGTCCAGCCGATGGAAGTCGTTGCTGCGGGCGCTGTTGATGGCGCCGTAGACGGCTTGTACGTGTCGTTGTTGGCGTTGTAGACGCTGCCGACGACCGGCGTGATCGGGTTGCCGGTCACGTAGCGGAACGTCGCCGACAGGTCCCAGCCGCGGCCGACGCGATAGGCGCCGGCGACGGTGAAGATGTGGGTCTGATCCCAGTTGAACAGCCGCCATTCCGTGCCGTGGTCGTTGCGCTCGCTGCGCGACAGCGTGTACGAGAGGAACCCGCTGGACTTCGCGGTCGGCCGCAGCTTCGCCGACGCCTCGGCGCCGTAGATCCGGCCGATGCCGTCGTTGTTCAGGTTCTCGCCCGGAACGGGGCTGTTGACGGTCAATGACGTGAGGCGCTTGTAGAAGCCTTCGGCGGTGAGCTTCAACGCTCCCGACGTCCTGCTCGACGCCGAGGCTGTAGTGCTGCGCGCGCGCCGGCCGAAGGTGAGGATTGCCGAGGACCGGCAAGCTCTCCGCGCCGCTCGGCGCCTGGAGAAGAGGCCGACGCCGCCCTTGAGGGTGGTGGTCGGACAGCTGGTAGCGCGCGGTCAACCGCGGATCGAACGTCCAGCGATGGACGTCGCCCAGGTAGTCGACGCGTCCGCCCGGCACCAGGGTCAGCCGCGCGGTGGCCTGCCAGACGGCCTCGAGGTACGCGGCCGGTCGAAAGACGCCGATACGTTCGTCGACGCAACGTTCTGCCGGCCGGTGAGAGGGCCGAAGGCATCGGGATCGCCGTCGAGCTGAGTGAGCCGCGGCCCGTTGTAGGAGAATCGAACCAGTTGTACGAGATGTCGAGCCCGCCGATCAGTCGCAGTTGGTCCGCGAACCGCGCGCGCCATTCCGAGCGCAGGAAGCCGTCGTATCCCGGGATCTGGAGCATCACGTCGGCCCCAGGCTCTGCGCGAACGTGAAGGGCCGGTCGAGACGTTGATCTCGTGCTCGACCGCGGCGTTGTACCTGTGCTGCCAGGTGAGCTGCGCCCGGTGAAAGGCGGTGCCCGAGCTCAGCCCGCCGCGAATGGCCGGGTCGCGTCCCGGGGTGGGCCAGGATCAGCTTGAGATCGTCGTACGAGCCGTAGACCATCGCCCGGAACCGGTCGTTGCTGCTCGGCTTGTACGCGAGCATCGCCTGGTAGTCCCAGTACACGGGCGCCGCCGTGATTTGCACCTCGTCCTTCGGGACGAGCTTGTCGATGAACAGATCGATGTAGCTGCGCTTGGCCGCCACCGCGAACGACCAGGTCTTGGACAGTGGCCCCTCGAACAGGAACGAGCTGTCGACGATGTTGATGTCGACCATGCCGTGCAGGCGTCGGTCTTCGGATCGCGGACGCCCACGTCGATGATGCCGCCCATCTTCCGTCCGAAGCGGGCCGAGAAGTTCCCCGGGTAGAGGTCGATCTTGAACAGCAAGCGCGGCTGGACAAAGCTGCGGCGGCGTCGAGCGGTTCCACGTCCTCGTCCGTGGCCGCCGCGGGGTCCGACGCCACCAGCGGTGCGCCGTCCGCCGCCGCGCCGCCGGTGGTGGTGACCGTGACCGCGACCTCCACGGCCGTCTCCGTCGTGCAGGCTCCGCCGGTCGTGGTCACGACGCACCTGCCCGGGACGCCGGACCCGACCACCACGGCCGTGCGGGTCTTCGTCACCAAGACCGCGGCCCCGCCGTCGGTCACCAAGAGCAAGGCCGCCCCGCCGCCGGCCAGCAGCAGCAAGCCGGTCGTCCAGGCGCCGGTGAAGGCGCCGACCGGCCCGGTGGCGATCTCGGTCCCGAACGCCACCGGCCAGATCACCGGCATCGGCGGGATGTGCGTGGACGACTACGCGTCGAACACCGCGGACTACAGCGAGATCGACCTGTGGGACTGCAACGGCACCGGCGCACAGTCCTTCTCGTGGGTCGAGTCCGGGTCCACCCTGCACCTGCTCGGGCTGTGCCTGGACGTGCAGGGCTCGGGCAAGGACAACGGGACCACGGTCGACCTCTACCACTGCAACGGAACCAGCGCGCAGGTCTTCATCCCGCGCTCGGACGGGACGCTGTTCAACCCGAATTCCGGCAAGTGCCTGGACGACCCGCAGGGTTCCACGAACCGGGGGACCGCCTTGGAGATCTGGGACTGCAACGGCGGCAACAACCAGCGGTGGCAGCTGCCGTAAGGCCGTCCGCCGGTCCGCCGGTCCGCGGGACAGCCTGCGGACCGGCCGCGTCAGGAATCAACGGGCAGGTCGCGCAGGACCGGCCGAAGCGGTTCCTCCGGCAGCAGAAGCCTCGTCGGCTGCAGCGGTTCCTCCGGCAGCAGCGGCTGCTCCGGCATGTCCTCCAACCGCCGGGCAGGCAGGAAGGCCTGCTCGCGGTCCATGTACGTGGGCTGTATCTCGGAGGTGACGACGCCTTCCGGCGTGCCTTCCACCGAGTCGTCCAGCACGGCCTGCGACGGCAGGTTCCGCGTCTGCGGGACGTCCTCCCGAGCCGGCAGCGCCGGCAGCACCTTGCCCTGCACCGTCTCCCGCCGGGCCAGGACGCCCTTCTCCGGCGCCAGCCGGTCCTCCACGGCCCGCATCGCGACCATCGGCTGGGCCGGCAGCGTCTCAAGACCCTGAAGCCCGTGCTGGAAGGCGTTGACGACCTCCTGCGAGGACTCGTCGGCGTCGCTGTAGATCCCGGTGTGCGTGGACAGACTCTCGGTCATGACCACCAGCTCCTGCCGGATCTGGTACAGGTCGTCCAACCAGGCGCCCAAAGCCTGCCCGAACGCCGACGCCGCCATCCCGGACCAGCTCGCCGAAAGGTTGTCCGCCTCCTCGCTCATCGCGCTGTAGACCGAGTTCATCTGGTCCAGCGCCTGCTGGAAGTCCTCCTGGGCCAGCTGCATGCCCTGGACGTCGACCGAGGTCGTCACAACGACCCTCCGTTCCCCGGAACCTGTGTACGCCCGTCGCACACTAGGTGCGCTTCGCCGGCAGGAGCAACGCCGGCCCGGATATGGGCCGTCGAGTCATCGAAGGCTGCCCGAATCGGCACCCCGGTGGCTGATGGCTCAGGCCTGAGGGTCGTGCCAGACGATCCCCTCGGGCAGCAGCTGGTCGGCTTCCTTCGGTCCCCAGCCGCCGCGCTCGTAGGTGTGCGGCGAATCTCCATCGAGGATGGGCTGGACGATCTCCCACGCGGCTTCGACGGCCTCCTGCTGCGTGAACAGCCAGCGCTTGCCTTCCAGCGCCGCTCCGATCAGCCGGTCGTAGGGCCGCATGTCCGAGCCCGGTTGCTGGCTGAAGACGAGGTCCTCGCGCTGGGCCTGCCATCCGGCTCCGGGCTTCTTGCCGGCGAGCGTGAAGGCGACGGCGGCCTCGGGCCAGATGCGGAACCGCAGTGCGTTGGCCGTGGCCGAGGGGTGCAGTCCGAACAGGTCGTGCGGCGGCTTGCGGAAGTGGAAGGTGACGTCCGTGGCGGTCACCGGCAGGCACTTGCCCGCGCGGATCATGACCGGCACGTCCTCCCAGCGCCACGAGTCGACGGCCAGCCGTACGGCGATGTACGTCTCCGTGGTCGATCTGGGCGCGACGCCCGCCACGTCGTGGTAGCCCTCGTACTGTCCGCGGACGGCGTGGGACGGTGAGACGGGCTTGATCGCGGCCAGCAGGCGCGCCTTGTCCCGCGGCCACGTGCCGCCCGCACCGGGACTGTCCGGAGGCTCGGCCAGCACGCTGGCCAGGACCTGGAGCATGTGGTTCTGCAGGACGTCGCGGACGGCGCCGGTGTGATCGTAGAACGCGCCGCGGTCCGAGACGTCGAAGGACTCTGCCATGGTGATCTGGACGCTGTCGACGTGGGTGCGGTTGAGCAGGGGCTCCAGAACCGAGTTCGCGAAACGGGTGAACAGCACGTTCTCCAGCGGATCCAGGCCCAGCCAGTGGTCGACGCGGTAGATCGCGTCCTCCGGGAAGACCTGGTGCATCGTGGCGTTGAGGTCGATGGCGCTGTTCAGATCGTGGCCGAACGGCTTCTCCACCATCACCCGGGCACCGTCGGCGCGGCCTGCGGAGGCGATGCCGTGGGCGATGCGTCCGAACAGCACCGGCGGCACCTCGAGGTAGAACAGGGCACGGTCGCCCGGGCCCATCGCCTCGGACATCGCGGCGTACGTCGCGTTGTCGTCCAGGTCGCCGTCGACGTAGCGGAGCAGGCCGAGCATCTTCACGGCCGCGGGGCTGCCCGGGTCCATCCCGTTGAGCTTGAGCGAGGCCACGGCGTAGTCACGGAACTGCTGAAGGTCCCAGCCGCTCTTGGCCACTCCGACGATGGGCACGCTGAGCGCGCCGCGTTCCACCAGGCCGACCAGGGCCGGGAAAGTCTCGAGTTTCGCCAGGTCGCCGGTGGCACCGAAGATCACGAGGGCATCGACGTCGTCTGATCGCACCGAGCCAGAGTGTTCCATCATCAGCCTTCCTCTCAGGTTTCCCGAGGTCAGCTGTTCGAGCCTATGGCCGGTCGCCGTGCCACTGAACCCGGCTTACTCCAGCCGGGTGATTTCCGCCTCGGCCCCCGACGCTCCCGGCGTGGCTGCCCGTTCCCGAAGACGGTTCCCGCCTAAAAAGGGCTGGGCGAATTCGAGCAGGTCGGCGTAGTCGCCACAGCAGGGCGGTCCCGGTGCGGGAGCGCCCGAGGGGAGTCGGAGAGCGAACGATGAGCCAACTCGACCTGGCCCGGCTGCAGTTCGCCATGACGTCGATCTACCACTTCCTGTTCGTGCCCGTCACCATCGGCCTGGGGTTCCTGACCGCGCTGCTGCAGACCGGCTGGCACCGCACCGGGCGTCCGAGAACTACTGCGCCTGACCAGGTTCTTCGGCACCGTGCTGGTCATCAGCGTCGCGGTCGGCGTGGTCACCGGGCTGGTCCAGGAGTTCCAGTTCGGCATGGACTGGTCGCAGTACTCCCGCACGGTGGGCGACGTCTTCGGCGCGCCGCTGGCGATGGAGGGCCTGGCAGCGTTCTTCCTGGAGTCCACATTCCTCGGTTTGTGGCTGTTCGGCTGGGACAGGCTGCCCAGGCGCGTGCACCTGGCGACGATCTGGGCGGTGGCCTTCGGCGGCGCCCTGTCCGCGGTGTTCATCATGGCCGCCAACTCCTGGATGCAGCACCCGGTCGGCTACAAGATCAACACGGCCACCGGCCGCCCGCAGCTGAACGACGTCTGGGCGCTGTTCACCAACCCGGTCTTCCTGCGCGGCTACGTCCACGTCCTGCTCGCCTCCCTGGTCACCGGAGCGCTGGTGATGCTGGCCGTGTCGGCCTGGCAGCTGCGCCGGGGCAGCGACCGCGAAGCCTTCGGCCGGCCGGCGAAACTCTCGCTGGTCGTCCTGGTGCCCGCTCGTGCTGGCGATGCTGGTCGGCAGCGAGCTGGGGGTGACCGAGGGCAAGTACCAGCCGATGAAGATCGCGGCCGCCGAGGCCCAGTGGACGACCTGCCAGCCCTGCTCGTTCTCGGTGTTCCAGGTCGGCGGCGGGAACCGGGACGAGACCCCGACGAAGATCATCGAGATCCCGCACCTGCTCTCGCTGCTGGCCACCAACCACTGGAACGGCCAGGTCGTGGGGCTCAACGAGGTCAACGCCCAATACCAGCAGCAGTACGGGCCCGGATATTACGTGCCGAACGTGTTCATCCAGTACTGGTCGATGCGGGTGATGGCCTACCTGGCCGCGATCGTCGCTGCTGATCGGCGCTGTGGGGGCCTGTGGCTGCTGCGCCGCAAGCGCCTGATGCGACGTCGCCGTGGTTCCTGCGCGGTGGCCACGTGGGCGGTGATCCTGCCGTTCCTGATGAACACCGCCGGCTGGCTGCTCACCGAGAACGGCCGGCAGCCCTGGATCGTGCAGGGCCTGCAGCTCACCAGAACGGCGTGTCGCCGTCGGTGGACACCGCCGACCGTCACGATCAGCATCATCGTGTTCTTCCTCCTCTACGCCGCGCTCGCCGTGGTCGCCGCGTCCTCATGATCCGCTACGCGCGCAAAGCAGCTGGCGCCGCCGCCGGCGCCCGACGAACCCGTCCCCGCCGTCGCCTACTGACCGGCCCGAGCCGCACCCGAGGTCCCCATGGCCTTCGCCACCTTCTGGTTCATCCTCATCGCGGTCCTGTGGACCGGCTTCTTCGTTCTGGAGGGCTTCGACCTCGGGGTGGGCATGCTGCACGCCGTGGTGGCCCGCGACGAGGCCGGCCGGCGTGCCGCGATCAACACCATCGGCCCGCTGTGGGACGGCAACGAAGTCTGGCTCATCGTGGCCGCCGCCGCGATGTTCGCGGCCTTCCCCGACTGGTACGCGACGATGTTCTCCGGCTTCTACCTGGCGATCGTCCTGCTGCTGGCCGCACTGATCATCCGCGGGGTCTCCTTCGAGTTCCGCGGCAAGATCGACAGCCAGCGCTGGCGCGCGCACCTGGGACGCCCTGATGACCGCGGGCAGCCTGCTGGTGCCGCTGCTGATCGGGATCGCGCTCGCCGACCTGCTGCACGGGCGTGCCGATCGGGTCCGATCGGGAGTACACCGGGACCTTCGGCGACCTGTTCACCGGCTACTCGGTGTTCGCCGGCATCACCATCACCCTGCTGTGCGTGGTGCACGGCGCGACCTTCCTGACCCTGAAGACCACCGGCGAGCTGCGCGAACGCGCCGCCCTGATCGACGGCGGGTCGCACCGGTCACCGCGGCGGCGTGCTCGGGTTCCTCGCCTGGACGCACGCCGTCTCGGCAAGGGCGTGCTGGTCAACGTGCCTGAACTGATCGCCATCATGGCCGCCTTCGCCGCCGCCGCCCTGACCGCCACCGGCCGCGAGGGATGGTCGTTCGCCGCCACCACCGTCGCGATGGCCGCCACCATCGCCTCGCTGTTCGTCGAGCTCTACCCGGACGTCATGGTCTCCAGCACAACCCCGCGTACGACCTCACGGTGCAGGGAGCCGCGTCGGGCGAGTACGCGCTGAAGGTCATGACGGTGATCGTCGCGGTTCTGCTGCCGGTGGTCCTGCTCTATCAGGCCTGGACCTATCACGTCTTCCGCATGCGGGTGTCCGCCGAGCGCTTCCAGGGTCCGGGAGCCGCGCATGACTGATTGCTGTGTAGGAGTGGTCAGTTCCTTGTGCGGGTGCGGGTGCGGGTGCGGGTGCGGCTGGGGTGGGTGGTTTACGGGCGTTTCTTGACGGCTTCGCGCATGGTTGGCGGGATCCGTTGGTGGCGCGGGTCGGGGGTGGCGCTGGTTTCGCGGGGCGGCGGTGGTGTGGGTAGGTGGGCGGCTCTACTGCGACAGTCAAGAGCAACTGCGACAGTCAGGGGCGACAGTCAAGAGCGCCTCCGGCGGCGCCTGCGCGGCGAGCGGCCTCGCTCCGGGGAGTGGGGGTCGCGCTGGCTGCCGCCGGTCGCTGCTTGTGGTCGCCTTCGTCCCGGATTCCCCGTCGCATCGTCGCCTTACGGAAGCAGACCGGTCCGGTGGTATCAAGTCGGATCGCAGAGCTGGTGGTCCAGTATCAGCGACTTGACACCACCGGCCCGGCCTGCTTGGCTTCGCCCGCCGAAGCGACGGGGAATCCGGGACAACCCCGGTCTGTGGTGTGGACGGGGTCCACTCGGTGAGGTACAGCGGCGGCCGGGTGGTGTGTGCGTGTGGTGCGGGAACCCTTCCCACAGGCGGGGTTGTCCCGGATTCCCCGTCGCTTCGGCGGTGCTTGCACAACCATCCCGGACTGGGCGGTGTCAAGCCGGACGAAACCGGTGGCCAGCAACAGTGATCCGGCTTGATACCGCCCAGGCCGGGATGGTTCCCTCCGGGCGACGAAGCGGCGGGGAATCCGGGACAAAGGCGACCACAAGCAGCGACCGCCAGCCGAGCAGCGCGACCCCCACTCCCCGGAGCGAGGCCGCTCGCGCGCAGGCGCCGCCGGAGGCCTCTTGAGTTCACGTGCCCCCATACGCGGCCGCCGCCTGCCAACCAAACGTGTGCGCAGTGACCCGGACCCGCCTGCGGTCGCACACCACCACCGCCGGCCGCCAGCGCAACCCAGCACACACCCCACCGAACCGCGCCACCAGCGATGCCATCAACACCCGCGCGAAGCCGTAAGAAACGCCTCTAGAAACCCACGAACAAACCGCAACCGACCCTGCACCCGACCCCCGTACGGGACCCCCGCCACACCCCACCCACGCATCAGCCCGACCGAGAGTCATCCCCGACCCTGTCGAGCGCCTCGTCCAGCGCCAGCGCCGCCATGATCAGCCAGGTGGGTGAAGGCCTGCGGGAAGTTGCCCAGTTGCTCGCCGGTCGGGCCGATCTCCTCGGCGAACAGGCCGACGTGGTTGGCGTAGGTGAGCATCTTCTCGAAGGCGTAGCGGGCCTGCGCGCAGCCGGCCGGCCCGGGCGAGTGCGTCGACGTAGAGGAAGGTGCACAGGCTGAACGTGCCCTCGACGCCGCGCAGTCCGTCCGGGGAGGCGGCGGGGTCGTAGCGGTAGACCAGGCTGTCGGGACCAGGCTGCGGTCCATCGCGTCCAGGGTGGACAGCCAGCCGGGTCGCTGCGGGGCGAGGAAGCCGACCCGTGGGCATGAGCAGCAGCGAGGCGTCCAGCACGTCGCCGCCGTAGTGCTGGACGAAGCCTGCTCCTTCTCGCTCCAGCCGCGCTCCATGATCTGCTCGAGGATCGCGTCGCGGCGCCGCGGTCCAGCGCGCGGTGTCGCCGGGCCGGCTGACTCGGCGGCCAGCGCGATGCCGCGGTCGAAGGCGGCCCAGCACATCAGCCGGCTGTAGGTGAAGTCCTTGCGCCCGCCGCGGGTCTCCCAGATGCCCTCGTCGGGCCGGTCCCAGTGAGTCGGCGAGCCAGTCCAGCAGGCTGGCCAGCGCCTGCCAGCCGTGTAGCCGGCGCTGCGCCGATGCTCGGTCGCCTCGGACAGGGCGTAGAGGGCCTCGCCGTAGATGTCGAGCTGGAGCTGGTCGGCCGCGGCGTTGCCGACGCGGACCGGCGCCGAGCCGCGGTAGCCCTCGAGGTGCTCGAGCATCTCCTCCGCCAGAGGTCGGGTCGCCGTCGACCCGGTACATGATCTGCAGCGGCTCGCCGGGGCGCCGTCGCCGGTCGCGCAGGCGGCTCGCCCGAGCCAGTGGGCGAAGGCGTCGGCCTCCTCGACGAAGCCGAGGTCGAGCAGCGCCCGCACGCGACAGCGAGCCGTCGCGCACCCAGGTGTAGCGGTAGTCCCAGTTGCGTTCGCCGCCGATCTGCTCGGGCAGGCCCATGGTGGCCGCGGCGACCGGGGCGCCGGTCGGCGCGTATGTCAGCAGTTTGAGGGTGATCGCGGAGCGGTTCACCATGCTCCGGCCAGCGGCCGCGGTAGGTCGACGCTGCGCAGCCACCGCTGCCAGAAGTGGATGTCGTCCCACAGCTGCTCGGTGACCGTCGTCGGCGGTCAGGCGGGGGCGGCGCCGCGCCGTCGGGCGCGCACACGGTGAACACGACGCCGGCCATCTCGCCCGCGCCAGGGTGACCTCGCCGCGGACGTCGTCCCCGTCCCGTTCCAGCGGGAAGGTGCGCCTGCAGGTACGCGGTCGGCGCCGGGGGCGCGGAAGACGGCGCTCGCTCCCCGTCGAGGTCGAGCTCGTGGCCCGCCCGCGCGTAGTCGAAGCGCGGCCGGCACTCCATCGTGAACGCGACGGTGCCGCGCACCACGCGGACCGCGCGGATGAGCGTGTGCCGGTCGGTCGGCGTCCGGGCGTGATCGGCGGCATCCAGTCGACGACCTCGCCGACCCCGTCCGGCGACATGAACCGCGTGATCAGGACGGCGGTGTCCGGGTAGTAGAGCTGCTTGGCCGTCAGCCTCCGGGTGCTCGGGCGCCAGCCGGAAGTAGCCGCCGCGGTCGTGGTCGAGCAGCGAGGCGAACAGGCTGGGCGAGTCGAACCGGGGCGCGCGAACCAGTCCACGACCCCGGCGGAGGAGACGAGCGCGGCGGTCTGCAGGTCACCCACCAGCCCGTGGTCGGCGATGGGCGGATAGCGGTCCATGGCTACTCCCGCGTCGTCGTGGAAAAGCCTCTGCAAACCCTTCCACTATCCGGCGCCGGGCGCGATTCGGCCTCCCGTCGGGGGGCTCGTTGCTCCATGTGGAGGTGGTGGCTGTGCGCTTGCTGGTGGTTACCCGGTAGCATCCCGAACCGAGTCCGAGGAGAGTGTGATGAAGCAGAGGGCGCGATGAAGCATCGGCCGGCATGGGCGCCGGATGAGGTCGACATCGAGCGTCCATCAGTGGCGCGGATGTATGACTACTTCCTCGGCGGTTCTCACAACTTCCCGTCGGACCGGGATCTTGCCGAACAGGCGCAGAAGGCCTTCCCAGACGCGCCTCATGTCGTGCGGGCCAATCGGTCGTTCCTGGGCCGAGCCGTCGCCGCGTTGTGTGCGCTCGGCGTCGAGCAGTTCCTCGACCTCGGCTCCGGGATTCCCACCGTCGGCAACGTCCACGAGATCGTCGCCGCGCGCAGGCCCGGGGCTCGCACGGTGTACGTCGATTCCGACCCGGTGGCCATCGCTCACGCCTCGGTGCTGTTGCGGGACGTGAACGGTGTCGCCGTCGTGCACGCGGACCTGCGGGATCCGGATGCGGTTCTGCACGAGGCGGTCCACGCCGGAGGACTCGATCTCGCCCTTCCGGTGGCGGTTCTGCTGGTCTCGGTGTTGCCGTTCATACCGGACGAGGACGACCCGGCCCGGATCGTGGCGGACTACCGGGATGCCACCATCCCGGGCTCCCACCTGGTCATGAGCCACGGCACCAATGAATACCGGCCCAAGCAGGTCGGCGACGTCGAGACCGTCTACGCCAAGACCACGCAGCCTGGCGTGTTCCGCGGCAAGGCTGAGATCGGGCGCTTCTTCGAAGGGTACGACCTGCTCGAGCCGGGTCTGGTGGACATCGTTCATTGGAGGCCGGAACCCGAAGCGCTGCGGACAGACCCGCTCGGCGGCGACGTCGCTCGCTACAGTCTGATCGCCGGAGTCGGCAGACGGCTCGTGTAGCGGCCGCAGACGAGCGTCCTCGGGTAGCCTTGATCCACAGGCGGGCGGGGGCGGAAGCGGGCGGGCTGGGATGACCGAAACAAGCGAGCGCGGCGCTGCCGAGGGGACCCGGCGGGCCGAACTGGCCGCGTTCCTCAAGACCCGGCGCGCGAAGATCCAGCCCGGAGACGTCGGCCTGCCCGACGGCGTCCGGCGGCGGGCCGCGGGACTGCGGCGCGAAGAGGTCGCGCAGCTCGCCGGGGTAGGGCTGTCCTGGTACACGTGGCTGGAACAGGGCAGGGCGATCAACGCCAGCACGCAGGTCCTGGACGCGCTGGCCACGACGCTGCGCATGGACCCGGTCGAGCGCGAGCACCTGCACGTCCTGGCCGGAGCCGTCCCGCTGCGCGGCCAGGCCGACGACCTCGTGATTCCCGACGCGGTCTTCGCCATCCTGCGTTCGCTCGACCCGCTGCCGGCGACGCTCGCGACAAGCCGCCTGGACACCCTCGGCACCAACGAGGCCTTCCAGGTGCTCTTCGCCGGCTGGCACGACCTGGGCTGCCTGCACCACAACGGGCTGTGGTGCACCATCACCGAGCCGAACGCCCGCCGATGGCTGCCGGACTACGACGACGACATCGCCTACCTCGTGGCGAGGCTGCGCAGCAACTACGCCCGCCACATCGGCGACCCGGAGTGGGAGGCGAACATCGCCCGCCTGTCGGCCACCTCGCCGGAGTTCGCCAAGATCTGGGCGCGGCAAGAGGTCGCCGAGCCCTGCCTGCGGTCACGGCGGGTCATGCATCCCGACCTCGGACTGATGAACTTCACGCTGACGCAGCTCGACGTCGCTTTCTGCCCGGAGGTCTACATCAACGTCTACACACCCAGCGACGCCCAGACGTGGGCGCTGCTGGCGCGGACCAGACAGGGCTGATGTGGAGCGCTTCTGTTTGAAGTGCCAGCTGTTTGAAATGCGGCGGCCCTGGTGTATGTGTGGGTCGGGTTGGGGGTGTTGGTTCGGTTGGTGGGTGGGTTTTAGAGGCTCTCTACGGATCCCGCAAACCATGCGCGAAGCCGTAGAAAGCTCCTAAAAACCACTACCCAACCGCACCAACACCCCCACGCCACCCCACACCGACCCACACGCAAGTCAGAAGCCGCCGCCCGCGAGCGCCTGAAATGCCGGCCCTGGCACGCACCTTAGGTGCTGCCACGCACAACGCCCGCCTCCTACAAGCGATCCCGCGACGAACGCCGGATCTTGACGCCCGCTGCCTTCTCCGTCAGCCTGTCGCCTGACAACGACGTCGGCCGCTGGCATGCAAGGAGACGAATGCGCCGTCTTGGGAACGTTCACACCCGTAGATCCCGCCTCACCCCCAGACCCCGCCTCATCGCGATGCTCAGTGTTGCGATACTCGCGATGGCCATCTCCCCTCAAGCAGCCAGCGCCGGCTCCGCGGACGCCAAAGCCGTGCCTGTCTCGGATCCCGCGGCCATCGTCAATCCCCTGATCGGCACCGGGAGCGGCGGCGACGTCGTGGGCCAGGTCGACATGTTCCCCGGGGCCGTGACGCCGTTCGGCATGGTGCAGTGGAGTCCGGACACCTCCTCGCGGCCTCCGGGCGGTGGGTACGACTACGCCGACACCTCGATCACCGGGCTCAGCCTCACCCACGTCTCAGGGCCCGGATGCGCCATCGGCGGCGACTTCCCGGTGCTGCCGATGGTCGGCGCCGTTCCCGCAGATCCGTCCTCCGCGCAGCAGCCCTTCAGCCACAGCACCGAATCGGCGACCCCGGGCCTGTACTCCGTGACCCTCGCGCCCGGAACGTCTGGCGCGATCAAGACCCGGCTCACCGCCACCGCGCGTACGGGGTTGGGCGAATTCACCTTCCCGGCCACCGACCAAGCGCGGGTGCTGGTGAACTCGGCCGGATCGGCGTCCGGCAGTTCGGCGGCGACCTTCGCGGTGACCGGTGACCGGGAGATAACCGGCTCCGTCACCAGCGGCCACTTCTGCGGACAGCCCAACTCCTACACCGTCTACTTCGCAGCGCGATTCGACCGGCCCTTCACCTCCTCGGCCACCTGGAGCGGCGGTACCGGTGGCACTTTGACCTTCGACACCCGCAGTGATTCGAAGGTGCGGATGCAGGTCGGGGTCTCCTACACCTCGGCCGTCGGGCGCGCGCCGCAACCTCGCGGCCGAGGCGACGTCGTGGAACGTGGACGATGTGGCGCGTGCGGCCCATCAGGCCTGGAACAAGCAGCTGCGCAAGATTGAGATAGCCGGCGGTACCGCCGCTGAGCAGTCCAGCTTCTACACCGCGCTCTACCACACGCAGCTGGACCCGAGCGTGATCGACGATGCCGACGGTGCGTACCCCGGCTTCGACGGGAAGGTCCACACCGCGCCCGCCGGACACCATCAGTACTCGAACTTCTCCGGCTGGGACGTCTACCGCTCCGAGATGCAGCTGATCGGGCTGCTCGACCCCGATCGGGGCTCGGACATGGCACGTTCGCTGCTGGCCGACGCCGACCAGGGCGGCTGGCTGCCCAAGTGGCCCTCGGTCAACGGCTACACCGGTGTCATGAACGGCGACGCCGCCGATCCCATCCTCGCCGACCTCTACGCTTTCGGCGCCCGCGATTTCGATCTCGGCAAGGCGGTCGCCGACGATGGTCCACGGCGCCCAGGGCACCGGCGCTCCGGGCCAGGGCTGGTATGTGGAGCGGCCGCATGGCCAGGACTACATCGCCAAGGGCTACGTACCCAACGTCGGGTCCGACTCGATCAGCCCGGTGCCCAACGGCGCGTCGGAGACCGAGGAGTACGCGCTGGCGGACTTCGCCATCTCCCAGCTGGCCCACGCCTCCGGTGACACGGCAGAGGAGTCCGTGTTCTTGAAGCGCTCGCAGAACTGGGCGTCGGTGTTCAACACGGCTACCGGATACATCCAGCCGCGCGACGTCGACGGCGCCTTCCCGTCCGGGGACCCGACCACCGCCGGCCAGTCCGGCTTCGGCCAAAGCGGCTTCCAGGAGGGCAACGCGTCGCAGTACACGTGGATGGTGCCGCAGAATCTGCGAGCCCTGTTCGACGGCATGGGCGGCGATGCCGCGGTGCGGCAGCGGCTGGACACGTATTTCACGCAGCTCAACGCCGGGCCGAACCAGCCGTACCACTGGCAGGGCAACGAGCCGCGTTCGGCACGCCGTGGGCGTACGACTCCGCGGGCGCACCGTGGGAGACGCAGCGCGTGGTGCGGCGCATCACCCAGCTGTATTCGCGCGACCCCCGGCGGCGAGCCGGGCAACGACGACCTCGGTGCGATGAGCTCGTGGTACGTCTGGGCGACGCTGGGCGTGTACCCGCAGACCCGGGCGTGCCGATGCTGGTGCTCGGCGCGCCGTTGTTCTCCGCGGCCGTCATCCACGCCGGCGCCAACACCCTGACCATCAAGGCTCCGCAGGCCGGTGACGCGGCTCCGTACATCCAGAGCGTGCGCCTGGACGGCCGGGCACGCAGCACACGTATCTGATGCTGGACGGCCGCGATCACCACCTCGACTACACGCTCGGTGCCGCGCCCGAACAGACGTGGGGCTCCGCGCCCGAGCGACGCGCCGCCGTCCTTCGGCGCCGGGCCGGTCAGCTTCCCGCCGAGCACCCGCGCGGCGTTGCGGTCACCCCGGCCAGGTCCGTGTGGCGCCCGGGACGACGACGAGCGTCACGGTGAAGGTCGACAACACGCTGGCGCACGTCCCCGGCGACCGTCACCTGGACGCGCGCAGGGTCCGGCCGGTCTGGCCGCCACGCCGTCGCAGGCACTGTCACCGTCGCGGCCGGGGCGGTGACGACGACCGTCCGTCAGCCTGGCCCCGGCCCGGCGACGGCCACCGGCTACTACCAGGTCGCGGTGCGGGCGAGCGCGTCGAACGGCGCGGTGCTGCCGACCACTCGACTCCTGGCCACCGTCGCGGCGCCCGGCGTTTCATCCCGACCGCCTATGTCACCGACTACAGCGACAAGACGCTCACCCCGGTCGACATCCGCACCGGCAACGCGGGCCCGGCCATCCCGGTCGGCAGCGGCCCCGACGGCGAGGTCGTCACGCCGGACGGCAAGGCCTGTTCGTGGCGAACAACAACACGAACAACGTGACCGTCATCGACACCACGACCAACCAGGTGATCGCCACCGTTCCCGTCGGCAGCGTCGCCGCCGACCTGGCCGCGACCCCGGACGGCAAGACGGTCTGGGTCAGCGACTTCGGCGACGGCACCGTCCAGCCGATCGACGTGGCCACCCTCACCGCCGGCCCGCCGGTGAAGGTGGGCAGCCAGCCCGAACGCGTGATGATCAACCCCGCCGGCACGCAACTGTGGGTCGCGAACCAGGGCGACGGCACGGTGAGCGTCGTCGATCTCGCCTCGCGCACCGTCGTGCACACGGTCGCGGTCGGCGCGGCGCCGTTCGGCGTCGCCTTCGCCCACGACGGTTCCAAGGCGTACGTCACCAACGGCGGCGGCAACAGCGTCTCGGTCATCGACACCGCCGCCTACGCCGTCTCCGCCACGATCCCGGTCGGCGCCGGCCCGCAGGGCATCCGGGTCTCCCCGGACGGCTCGGTGGCCTACGTCGCCGACTCCGGCGCCGGCGGCGTCACCCCGATCACCATCGCGACCGGCGTCCCCGGCGCGCTCATCCCGACCGGGTCGGGCGCCTACGCGGTCGGCTTCACGCCGGACAGCACCGTCGCGTGGGTGGTCGACACCAACACCAACGACGTGCGTCCCGTGACGGTCGCCACCGGCGCGGTCGGTGCACCGGTCGTCGTCGGCAACGTCCCGGACGGAATCGTGGTGACGCCCGCCACCGCTCACTGATGACAGGGGATTGAGAAGTTGAGAAGGTGATGCCCGGCCGAGGCTCTCAGCCTCGGCCGGGCATCATGCGCGCGAGCCCCCGCTCACAGAAGCCCGCCAGAAGCCCGCCAGAAGCCCGCGCTCTGGCCGCCGCGCCGGCGCTCGAATCAGTACGCGGGGAACGGACCCCAGTCCTTGATCGCGAACGCGCTGCCGCTGCGGACGACCTCCAACGCCGTCTGTCCGCTGAAGTGCGCGGGCAGGATCAGCGCCGTGTTGTCCGCGGCCCAGCCGAGCAGGTCGCGGCGGGTGGTCCGGGCCGTGGCCGGGTCCTCGCAGAAGCAGCTGTGGTGGTCGGGGTGGGAGACCTGGAGCGGGGTGTGCATCAGGTCGCCGGCGAACAGGGCGCGGTCGGTGCCCGAGGTCAGCTGGAGGACGGACGCGCCCGGTGTGTGGCCCGGTGCCGCCACCAGGCGCAGGTTGCCGTCCACCGTGTGCTCGCCCTCCCACAGCCGGACCAGACCCGCGGCGCGGATCGGTTCGACGCTGTCCTCGAAGGCGCCGGCGTTCACCCCGTTCGCGATATCCGGGTTCTTCGAGGGATCGAAGTGCTCGACGTCGAGCCGGGGCATCAGGTAGGTCGCGTTGGGGAAGGTCGGCACCCACCGTCCGCCCTCCAGGCGGGTGTTCCAGCCGATGTGGTCGACGTGCAGGTGGGTGTTGATGACCAGGTCCACCTCCTCGGGGCGGATTCCCGCGCGGGCGAGGTTGTCCAGGTAGCCCGAGGACAGGTGGTCCCAGGCGGGGACCGCCGAGCGGGTCTTGTCGTTGCCGATCCCGGTGTCGACCAGGATGATCCGGCCTTCGCTGCGCAGGGCGAAGGTCTGGAACGCGACCTGCACGATCCGGTCCTCGGCACCCAGGTGGTCCGGGACGAGCCAGTCCCGGTTGTCCTGCCAGTCCCGGTCGGGCCAGCCGGGGAAGAACTGCTCCGGGGTCATGCCGACCGGCCCGTGCAGCTCCTCGACGCGGGCGACGGTGACGTCGCCGATGGTGATCTCGTTCATGCCACGACTATCGATCGTCGTCCGGGCCGGCAACCACGCCGTGTCGGGGTGCCCCTGTGCGTGGCACACCCCGGCAGGGTGCGGCACAGCGGCCGCGATGGTCCGACAATGGGCCCATGGCTGATCGCGAGAACCCGGGCGAACTCGGTGAGTACCTCAAGGCGTGCCGCGCGCGCGTCCGGCCCGAGCAACTCGGCGTCACGCCCTACGGCGACCGGCGTCGCGTTCCGGGCCTGCGCCGCGAGGAACTCGCGCTGCTCGCGGGCGTCAGCCCCTCGTACTACGCCCGCCTGGAGCAGGGGCAGTCCCGCAACGCCTCGCCGCAGGTGCTGGACGCGATCGCGGCGGCCCTGCGGCTGGCCCCGACCGAGCGGCAACACCTGCACGCCCTGGCCGAGTCCGCCGGCCGGCGCCGGATCACCCGGCCGGCGCCGGTCGAACACGCCGATCCGGCCCTGCTCGAGCTGCTCGGCGCGATGCGGGAGGTCCCGGCGCTCGTCCTGGGCAGGCGCGGCGACGTGCTGGCCTGGAACCCGATGTGCCACGCCCTGCTGGCCGGCCACCTCGACCGCGACAGCACCTCGGTCCCCGG
Source organism: uncultured Actinomycetota bacterium (assembly GCA_963797325.1). GTDB lineage: Bacteria > Actinomycetota > Actinomycetes > Propionibacteriales > Nocardioidaceae > Nocardioides. The sequence continues at coordinate 17,816 of CAWCPG010000020.1, read as the reverse complement.
CCGCCGTCCCAACATGACCGAGCTGGTCTTCCTCGACCCCCACACCCGCGCCCTCTACGCGGACTGGGACAGCAAAGCCCGAGCCGTCGTGGGCAACCTGCGCCTGGCGGCCGGAGCCCACCCCGACGACCCGGCCCTGGCCGCCCTGATCGGCAAGCTGATCCTGGCCAGCCGGGAGTTCACCACGATGTGGGCCGACCACCGGGTCCAATCCTGTGCGACCGCCGCCTACGAGCTCCACCACCCGATCGTGGGAACCCTGACCGTCACCCAGCAGACCCTGCGCTCGGTCGAACGACCCGACCAGACCCTCATCACGTGCACCGCTCCGCGGGAATCCGCGTCCGCCGCGGCGCTGGAGCTCCTGGTGCGGGGCGGGTGGGTGTCGTGCGAGGTGCGGGACCGGTCGATGCCCGCACGACGAGTCGCGCGGGCGGGAGGTCCACGGGGGTGAGAGGGGCGTGGTCGACGAGCTCGAGCAGGCGGACGGCGGCGGCCCGCCCCCAGGCCACGACGTCGGTGGTCACGGTGGTCAGTGAGGGCTGCAGGTGTGCGGCGATCTCCATGTCGTCGTAGCCCGTCACGCACAGGGCACCCGGCACGTCGACCCCACGCGCGACCGCGAGCGACAGCCCGGCCATCGCCATGAGGTCGTTGGCGAAGACGATCGCGGTCGGTGGCTCGGCGAGGTCGAGGAGGGTGCGGGTCGCGGCTGCGCCGGACTCGGCGGAGAAGTCCTCCTCGATGCAGATGCCCTCGGGGAGGCCGGCGTCGTGCAGTGCCTTGCTCCAGGCCTGGGTCCGGGACCGCGCGTGCACCATCGACTGCGGCCCGGCGACGTGCGCGATGCGGGTGTGGCCGAGACCGATGAGGTGCTCCACGACCGCGGTGATGCCGGGAGCGTCGTCGACGCCGAGCACGCTCTGCCCGGCCGCGACGTACGCAGCAGCAAGGGCCGGACCCACGATCACGGCCGGCAGCCCGATCTCCTCGAGCAGGGCCGGGCGGCTGTCGTCGACCTGCAGGTCGGTCACGATCACGCCGTCGACGCGGCCCTCACGAGCGAGCCTCCGGTAGGCAGCCTCGTCGTTGTGCTCGGCGACCTGGAGCAGCAGGGCGTGGCCGCGCTCGGAGAGCGCGCTCTCGAGGCCCGAGATGAAGGAGGGGAAGAAGGCGTCGGCCCGCAGCACGTGGGGCGGCCGGGCGATGACCAGCCCGACGGCGAGCGCCTTGGAGACCGAGAGCCCCCGTGCGTGGACGCTGGGCGTCCAGCTGAGCTGCTCGGCCACCTCGAGGATCCGCCGGCGGGTGGGCGGCGCGAGGCCGGGACGGTCGTTCAGCGCGAACGAGACGGCCCCCTTCGAGACGCCGGCTGCGACAGCGACGTCGTTGATGGTGGGCCGGGGCATTCCTGCTACTAAACCGGTTTAGGAGCGGTGTGTCAAGGGTCACTCGGCATTCGCCGCGGCTTGGCGCCGCCCGTTTCGGCCGGACACGCCGAGCGCGCAACCACTCGAGAACACCCGCGGTGACTAGCGTTTGGCGCAACGCTCGGTCACGGTGGAAGAGCGCAGACGGCAGGAGCGCGCATGGCGATCCGGCGAGGAATCGTGGAGCTGTTCGAGGCGATCCCCGAGCGCATCGAGGTGTCCGGCGCGGAGCCCACCTGGGAGGTCACCGGCGGCTCGTTCGAGGCCGCGGCCTCCTACGCGCAGGAGGCCTTCGACGAGGCGGTCGTCGTCGATCGCCGCGACCGCAGCCGTTGGTGGCCCCGGGTGACGCTCACGGTCAGCACCGACCCCGAGCTGGTCGCCACCGCCCCACCCCTGGAGACGCTCTTCGACCCTGCACCGAGGCTGCTCGACACGCTGGAGGCCGAGATGGACCCGTACGACGACTCAGCCGAGGACCCGGACGAGGACCCAAACGAGGACTCGGCCGAGGACCGGGTCTTCGAGCCGCGGCACCGCGCCGACGAGGAGCACTTCGAGTCGTTCCTCGAGGAGATCTTCGCCCGGCAGGAGCGGCTGCGCCAGGAGCGCGCCCGCGTCCCCGAGCAGCGTCGCCGTCGCGCCTAGCCTCGCCCGGCTCAACCCCTGCCCCAGGCGCGAGTACTGACCCGCTCCGGGTAGTACGTGACGAGAAGCATGTTCCAGACCCTCGGGAACATGCTTCTCGTCACGTACTACCCGGAGTGTGAGGCTGTGAGCCGCTCGAACTGGGCCTGGGACAGCAGGCGGATCGGCTGGCCGGTGCGGAGGCGCTCCCGGACCCCGAACATCGTGATGCCCTCGGGGGCGCCGACCCGGCCGAGGACCACGATCGACGTGGCGTCGGTGAGCCGGGCCTGCGGATCGGCGCCTGCGTCGCGGGCACGCGCCACCGCCTCTGCGCGCGTCATGGAGTCGAGCCGCCCGCTGAAGACGACGGAGTGGCCGCGCAGGCTCCGCGGTGCGCGGCCGGGCGCCACATCGACCCGCCGCAGGGACGACAGCGCGTCGAGTGCGTCGTCGGCATGCCAGTAACGCTTCGACTTCGCGCCGGTGGCGTGCCAGATCCAGCTCTTGAAGGCATCGCTCGCATCGAGCTCCGCGATCGCGCGAGCGGAGACGACGTCGTTCCACCAGATCTCGCCGGAGAGCAGGGTCGCGGCGAGCAGGCCCACCTGGAAGATGTCCTCGGCCGGCCCCCACATGGCGCTCGAGGCGAGGTCGCGCGGCGCGAAGTCGGGCTGGAACTTCGACGCGTCGGCTCCCTTGCGGTCGAGCGCGAGCTTGGTGATCCCGAAGTCTCCTAGCACCAGACGCCCGTCGCGGAGGTAGACGTTGTCGGGCTTGATGTCGCGGTGGATGATCCACACCCCGTGCATGCGGCGCAGCACCTTCAGCAGCGCCCGGATCTCGGCGCGCACCTTGCCCTCCGGCCACCGCAGGCCCTCGCCCTCGATGGCGTCCCAGACGGTGCCGCCGGCCATGTACTCGAGCACCAGCAAGTGCCGGCGTCGCTGCCGTTGCCCTCGGCCGGTCGCGGTGACGAACGCGTCGAACAGCTCGACGATGCGCGGGTCGCCCTTCAGGAGCCGGCCGAAGTAGGCCTCCCCGTGCCAGTCGTCGAGGCTCTTGCAGACCTTGAGCGCGACGGCCCGCACCGGACGTCCGGCCTTCGAGAGCTGGTGCCCGACGTAGGTCTCGCCGTAGCCGCCCTCGCCGAGCAGCCCCGTCACGACGTACGGCGTCCCGGTGTCGTTGTGCAGGGTCTCCCCCACGCGCAACCGAGACATCCGCCCATCCAACCCGAGGGCTCAGCCGTGCGCGTGCTGGGGATCGGGGTCGTCGGAGGGCGTGGTCGCAGCCGTCGGCCGGATCCGCAGCTCACGCACCGAGATCACCAGCGCCAGCAGCGTGAACCCCAGGGCGACGAGCAGCGCCACCGAGACCGCGGCGCCGAGCGCCGACCCCGACGACAGCGACAGCCGGAACGCCGCTGTCAGAACCGCGGCGCCGATGGCGCTGCCGATGCGCTGGCCGGTCTGCAGCGCACCGCCGGCAGCGCCGCCCATGCGGGGCGGCACCGCCGAGAGCGTCATCGTGATGTTCGGCGAGATCGTCGCGCCGCCACCGATCCCCGCCACGAACAGCGGAACCAGCAGCCACAGCCCCTGGTGCGAAGGCGACGTCAGTGGCACCACGATCGCGATCGCGGCGAAGCCCGCGGCGGCCAGGGACAGCCCGAGCACGGTGACCCGGCGGCCGATGCGGATGATGACCCGCCCCGCGGTGATCGACGAAAGGGCGGACCCGATAGCGAACGGCGTCACGGTGAGGCCGGACTGCAGCGCGGTGAAACCGAGACCGTCCTGGAGGTAGAGAGCCAGCACGAGCCACAGGCCGGCGAACCCGCAGAAGTACGCCGTGCCCAGGACGATCCCCGATGCGTAGCCGGGTGCCTCCGTGAACAGTCGTACGTCGAGCACCGGTGCCCCGCCGCGTCGCACCACGCGTCTCTCCCAGTGCACGAACGCCCACGCCGAGAGGGGCGAGAGGAGCACCAGGAACCACAGCGGGGTCGAGGGGTGGGTCATCGCATCGACGACCGGGAGCAGCACGGCGAGCACGGCAGCCCCGAGCAGCGCCGAGCCGAGGACGTCGATCTGGGAGCGGACCGTGCCTTCGCGAGGCTCCGCGTGTGGCAGCCAGCGGGCGGCGAGCACCATCCCCACGAGCCCGATCGGAACGTTGACGAAGAACACCCACCGCCAGCCGTCGTCGGCACCGAAGGCCGCGATGATGAGCCCGCCGAGGATGGGGCCTACTGCGGACGAGACGCCGACCGTCGTACCGAAGAGGCCGAAGGCGCGGCCGCGCTCCTCGCCTCGGAACAGCTGCTGGATCAGCCCGCTGTTCTGCGGCGTGAGGAGTCCGGCCGCCGCGCCCTGCAGCAACCTCGCGACCACCAGCAGACGCGCGTCGGGCGCGAGGCCGGCGGCGGCACTGGTCACCGTGAAGCCGACCAGGCCGATGAGGAACATGCGGCGCCGCCCGACGACGTCGCCGAGGCGACCGCCGGCCACCAGCGTCAGCCCGAACGTCAGCGCGTAGCCCGAGACGATCCACTGGATCTCGGACGACGAAGCGTGCAGGCCGTGCTGGATCGACGGCACGGCGACGTTCACGATCGTCACGTCGAGCAGCGACATGAACCCGACCAGCAGGGTCACGGCGAGCGCGCGCCAGCGGTTGCGGTGCGCCTCGCGGGAATTCCGCACGGCCTCGCCGCGCTGGGGAGTGGACATAGCGTCGTGCGGGTACCCGACGCAAGACCGTTGGAAACCGCAAACACCGAGCGAGGCGAGGACAAGCATGAGCGACCAGCCGACCGTGGCACTGCTGGGCACCGGGACGATGGGCCTGGGGATGGGCCGCAACATCGCGGCGGCGGGAATCCCGCTGCGGGCCTGGAACCGCACGGCCGCGAAGGCGGCGCCGCTCGCCGACGCCGGTGCCACGGTCGCCGAGTCCCCCAGCGAGGCCGTGAGGGGCGCCGACGTGGTGATCACCATGCTCTTCGACACCGAGTCGGTGGAGTCCGCGCTCAAGGAGGCGGCCGAGGGGCTCGCCGCGGGGACCGTGCTGCTGCAGCAGTCCACGGTCGGGGTCGAGGGGTCCGAGCGGCTTGCTGCCGTGGCCGACGACCTCGGTCTGGTGTACGTCGATGCGCCGGTGCTCGGCACGAAGAAGCCTGCCGAGGACGGAGCGCTGGTGATCCTCGCCTCAGGCCCCGACGACGTACGGGACCGCGTCGCGCCAGTGCTCGAGGCGATCGGGTCGCGCACCATGTGGCTCGGTGCGGCCGGTCAGGGCTCGCGGCTCAAGCTGGTCGCGAACTCCTGGGTGCTGACCGTGCTGGAAGGCATCGCCGAGGCGTTGAGCTTCGCGAAGGCGCTCGGCCTCGAGCCGGAGCAGTTCCTCGACGCCGTCAAGGGCGGCGCGATGGACGCGCCGTACGTCCAGCTGAAGGGCAACGCGATGCTCAACGGCGCCTTCGAGCCGGCCTTCGCGCTCGACGGTGCGGCCAAGGATGCGGGCCTGATGCTGGACGCCGCCCGCGACGCCGGCGCCGACATCCCGATCGCCGAGGTGACGCACCGCTACCTGCAGGCGGCCTCTGCCGCCGGCCACGGAGATCTCGACATGGCCGCGATCTTCCTGGCCCACTGACTTCCTGGCCCAACTGCCGACGCTCGGCGGGCGAGTGCCCGAGATCAGGAGACGCTGAAGCCGTTGACCTTGAAGGTCGGCCGGTTGTAGTAGCTGAGCGTCGCGACCTTGCCGGATTGGGCGAGCCCGTCGAACTCGAGTGGCATCGACTCCTGTGTGCCGTCGCCGTCCCAGTCCTGCACGGCGATCGCGGACAGGTCGCTGGGAGTGAGTCTGACGCCGGCGATCGTCCAGCCACCGCTGACCACCACCACCGGACCGTGCGCGAACCTCAGCTTCGGCTTCGGTGGAGGGGTCGGCTTCGGCGTGGGCTTCGGCGTGGGCTTGGGGGTCGGACTCGGCTTCGGAGCCGGCTTCGGGGCCGGCTTGGGGTGGTGGCGGTGCTGCCTGGCGTGATCCCGCGCCCGCTTGCGAGCCGCCGCAGCGTGCGCGGCCCGGCGCGCCGCCCTCGCCCTGGCGTGCTTGTGCTTGAGCGCCAGCCGGTGGGCCTTCGCCCGATGAGCAGCCCGGTGAGCAGCCCGGTGAGCGGCCCGATGAGCAGCACTGTTGTCGGCGCGAAGGTGGACGACGCCGTCCCCGGCGCCCGGCGCGACGGGCGGCGAGGGGATCACGAAGGTGCCGGTGCGGTAGCCGTGGGCGAACGCGCTGACCAGGTCGACGTAGTACCACGACGGGTTGTAGCTGAAGATCGCGGCGCGCTCGGCGCTGGTCTGGGACAGGTTGCGGCCGCCGTGGCAGAGGTAGCCGGCCGACGCCAGTGCGGCATCGTCGATGTCGTTGGGGTTCTTGACCCCGTCGCCGTCGCCGTCACGTCCTGCGGTGCGCCACGTCGAGGGGATGAACTGCATCGGGCCGACCGCACGGTCCCAGACGGTGTCACCGTCGAACCGGCCGTTGTCGGTGTCGCGGATCGCTGCGACGGGACCCTTGCCGTTGAGGGCGACGCCGACGATCGCGGGGCGGGGCACGCCGTCGATGCCGAGCACCGAGCCGCCGTAGCGACCGTGGTCGGACTCCACCCGGCCGATGCCGGCCAGCAGGGTCCACGGCAGCCGGCAGCCCGGCTGCTGGCGGTTGATCGTGTGCGCGGCATTCTTGTAGGCGCGCATCGCCGCCGAGGGGAGGTCGTGCTCGGCCAGGGCGCTGGCCGTCCAGGTGTGGCTGCCCTTGGCGCTGGACACCTTGATCTTGCGGTGCCGCTCCTTCTTCGTCGCGAGCTTGAGCGAGCCGGTGATGGTGATGCGCGGCTCGACGACGTACGGACGAAGCTCGGGGAACGTCGGGCTGACCAGGGACGTCAGCGGAGCGTCGCCGGACCCTTGCACCGACATCACGAGCGCGGCCGGGCTGGTCTGCGTGGTGGGGAGGGTCTGAGCAGCGTCCGCGGAGTGTGCGAGGACGACCGAGAGCGAGCCGAACGCCAGCGGGAGGCTCGTCGCGAGGGTGACCGCTACCACGCGCGCTCCCAGGCGCGACCGCACTCTCATTGCCGAACCGACTCCCAAGCTTTACCGAACGTGTCCCTCCAACGTAGGGGGCACTAACGGACGCTTCGGGCGAACTCGGCGATATGCACCGAATGGCGGACGAGCCTCACCCGAACAGCCAGGACGGCCGCCCGAACGGAGGACGGCCGCTGCTCGGACGACTCCGCTCTCAGGCCTCGCTGTGGACGGTGAAGGCGAGGCCGGCCTTGAGCAGCCGGTCGGTGAGGTTGTCGCCCATCGCGACGGCCGTGGTCACCTGTCCGGCGCTCGGTGGGTTGTCGTCGAACGCCAGGCACAGCGCGGACTCGGCGAGCATCATCGCGGTCTCCGTGTATCCCGGGTCGCCGCCACTGACCTCGGTCTCCACCCGACGGCCGCCGCCCTCGCCGACGAAGCGCACCGAGAACCAGGTCTTCTCCCGACGCTCCTCGCTGGGGCCCTCCCCCTGCGGCAGCCGGCTCATCAGGAAGCGGCGGGCAGGCGGCAGCTGGGCAGCGACCATCAGGCCGCCGACCGCGCCGAGCCCGCCGACCACCATCGCGAGGCGCTTGACGCCGGCGTAGTGGGCGTAGCTGAAGTCGGGGCCGTAGCGCTCCAGCGCAGCGGCCGAGCGGCGTACGACGAACGGGTCGATCGTCGGCAGCGGGACGAGCCACATCCCCGCTTCCTTGTCGAAGTGCGGGCGCTTCGCCGACGAGCGCACCCGGCGGCCGTGCTCGGCTCGGGGCTCGACCTTCTTGCGGGCCGCGTGAGCGGCACGCATCTTCGAGGCGCGAGCGAAGGTGGTCAGCGCCGAGGCGAACGTGCCACCCGAGACCATGCCGTTGCTGCGGACGACGCCGCGCACCTTCAGCGGCACGTCCTGGGGCAGCTGCTTGACCGTGAACAGCGCACCGAGGTCGTGCGGGATCGAGTCGAAGCCGCACGCGTGGACGATGCGGGCACCGGAGCGCACCGCCTCCTCGTGGTGGTCGACGTACATCCGGTCGATGAACTCGGGCTCGCCGGTCAGGTCCACGTAGTCGGTGCCGGCGGCGGCACAGGCGGCCACCAGCGGCCCACCGTGCTCGACGTAGGGGCCGACCGTGGTGATGACGACCCGGGTCCGCGACGCGAGGTCGGCGAGCTGGGTCGGGTCGCTCGAGTCGGCCTTCAGCAGCGGCAGATCGGTGAGCGAGCCGTCGATGCGGGTCAGCCGCTCGCGGACGGCCTCGAGCTTGGCCTGGTTGCGCCCGGCCAGCGCCCACTTCGCGCCCGTGGGCACGTTGCGGGCCAGGTACTCGGCGGTCAGGCCACCGGTGAAACCGGTCGCCCCCAGCAGCACGATGTCGAGCTCTCGCTCTGAGCGTTCCTGGGGCACCTGAGGGGCTCCTGACATGTCGGGGAGGTGATACGGACGAAACCCCCATCTTGCCAGGGAACCGCGCGGCGCGCGGTGTGCGTCACACCACAGCACCGCCACCAGGAGGACACCATGGGACCGAAGTCACCACTCATCCGCAGGCTCGTCACCTTCGCACTCGGGGTCGGCGCAGGGGTCGGGGCGTACGCCGCCGTCTCCAGCGGGGTGCTCGGGACCGCGACGGCTCTGCGCCCTCCGACCGCGGCGGCCGCGGAGCTTCCGGCGTTCGACGACTGCGAGCAGCTGCGGCACTGGTACGTCGACCAGGCGCTCGACAAGGTGGGGCCCTGGGGGCTCGGTGGCCCACCGGTGATGTACGCCATGGAGGGCAAGGCCTCGACCGGTGCTGCCGTCCCGGGGACGGCCAGGAGCGACGACGCCGTGGGCAGCAGCGCCACCGGCACCAACGTCCAGGAGGCGGACGTCGACGAGTCCGACGTCGCCAAGACCGACGGCCGCATCGTGGTCCGTGTCACCGGCGACCGGTTGGTCGTCACGGACGTCACCGGGACCTCCCCGCGCCAGCTGTCCGACACGCCCCTGCCCGGCCCGACGTTGGTGCAGCCCGAGCTGCTGCTGCACGGTGACCACGTGGTCGTGGTGGGCGACGAGGCGGGGCGGCGCTACGGCGGCCCGATCTTCTGGGGTCGCACCGACGTGGCGGGCCCTCGCAGCTTCGTGCCCGGCCCGGTCCAGGACTCGCGGGCGCGGGTGATCGGGATCGACCTCGCGGACCCGGCGGACCCGCGGGTCACCAGCGACCGCAGCATCGACGGCGGGTCGGTCACCGCCCGGGAGTACGCCGACGGCACCGTCCGCGTCGTCGTCACCACCGGCTACCCGCCGCTGGACTTCGTGCAGCCCAACCGCGACCGGAGCGCCGCCGAGGCGACCCGCCTCAACCGTCAGGTCGTCCGCCAGGCTCCGATCGACGCATGGCTGCCCGGCACCCGCGAGGGCGGGGGCGCGAAGCAGCCGCTGCTCGGCTGCCGCGACGTCCGCCACCCCGTGAAGCAGTCCGGGGCCGGCACGATCAGCGTGCTGACGTTCCCGGCCGACGACCCGGCGGCCTACCGGGCCACGGCTGTCACCGCGTCGGGCGACCTGGTGTACTCCTCGGCCCGTCGGCTCTACGTCGCCACGACCGCAGACCGGTCCACGACAGTGCACGCCTTCGCCCTCGACGGCGACCGGACGTCATACGTCGCGTCGGGCTCCGTCGGCGGCACCGTCAAGGACCGCTGGTCCTTCGACGAGTACGACGGACACCTGCGCGTCGCGGCAGCGGTCGGCGACTCCTGGCAGCCGACGGACAACGCCGTCGTCGTGCTCGACGAGCACGGCGACCGACTCGAGGAGACCGGCCGCGTCGACGGGCTCGGCCGCGACGAGCAGATCCGCTCCGTCCGCTGGCTCGGCAACCTGGCGGTCGTCGTGACGTTCCGCCAGACCGACCCGCTCTACACGCTCGACCTGTCCGACCCGGAGCACCCCCGCCGCACGGGGACGCTGCGGATCCCGGGCTACTCGTCCTACCTCCACCCGATCGGCGGCGACCGGCTCCTCGGGGTCGGCCACGACGCGACCGCGAGCGGCGCCGACCTGGGGACCCAGGCCTCGACGTTCGACCTGAGCGACCCGACCGACGTGCGCCGCACCGACACCCTCATGCTCGCCCAGCACGGCGACGTCGCGGCCGGCACCGATCCACGGTCGTTCACCTACCTCCCGTCCCAGCACACCGCGGTGACACCGGTGACCGACTGGGAGGGGAGCACCCGGTTCGTGGCCGTCCACGTCGGAGCCGACGGCTCCTTGACCCAGGAGGCGTCCTGGACCGAGGCCGGCGCACCGACCGACCTGAGGGCACTGCCGCTGGGCGGCGACCGGGTGGCACTGGTGGGCGACGGCATCCACGTGGTCGACGTCCCCTGATCGCTCTAGGGTGGGCGGCATGTGCCGCAACATCAGGACCCTGCACAACTTCGAGCCGCCGGCCACTCGCGACGAGGTGCAGGCCGCTGCACTGCAGTTCGTCCGCAAGGTCAGCGGCTCGACCCGTCCCTCGCAGGCCAACCAGGCCGCCTTCGACCGGGCTGTCGCCGAGGTCACCGCGACGACCCGGCGGCTCCTCGACGAGCTCGTGACGACGGCGGACCCGCGCAACCGCGAGGTGGAGGCCGCGAAGGCCAAGGCCCGGGCGGTCGCCCGCTACGGGTGAGCCAGGTGGACACCTCCGGCAGCATCGAGGAGGCGTTCGCCGTTGCTCCCCGGACGGCGTTCCTGCCTCGCGACCAGCGGCGGTTCGCCGGCGCTGACCGGGCGCTGCCGATCGGGTGGCAGCAGACCAACAGCCAGCCCACGACGGTGCGCAACATGCTCGCCCTTCTCGACGTCCGAGAAGGGCAGCGGGTGCTCGACGTCGGTTCGGGGTCGGGATGGAGCGCGGCGCTGCTCGCGCATCTCGTGGGCCCCGGCGGTGAGGTGGTGGGCGTGGAGACGGTGCCCGAGCTGGTCGAGTTCGGCCGGCGCAACCTCCGCGACCTCGGTGTGCGGGCACGGATCGAGCAGGCGACCGACGGGGTTCTGGGCCTGCCCGACGAGGCCCCCTTCGACCGCATCCTGGTCTCCGCGGGCGCGAAGACCCTGCCGCTCAGCCTGGTCGACCAGCTGGTCGTGGGTGGCGTGCTCGTGGTGCCGGTCGCCGGATGGATGCACGAGGTCCGGCGCACCGAGGGTGAGCCGGACATCGTGCGCCACGGCGCCTACGCGTTCGTGCCGCTCGTCGGTGGCTGAGGCTCGCTCAGGTGGTCGTGCCGAGGAGGAACGCCCAGGCGCTGTTGTTGAGGGTGTTCTCGACGCCGAGGAAGCCTTCGTCCGGGTCCAGCCGGTCCTGGCCGAAGTCGACGTCGGTGTCGTCGGCGGTGCCTCCGATGCCGTCGGGCCCGACGCCGAAGAACCTGTCGAAGTGGTTGCCTCCTGAGTCCATCAGGTTCACGTGCGTGTCGAGGCTGTCGGTGTGGAAGCTGCCGATCATGTGCCCGGTCTCGTGGGCGACCAGGTTGCCGAGCGCCCGACCGATGAACGCCACGCGGTTGCTCTTCGGCCGCAGGTAGGTGTTGAACGAGTCCTCGGCGCCCTTGGGCAGGCTCACCTCGTCGAGCAGCACCATCGCGGTCTCCTCGTGGCCGTAGTTGCCCGGGTCGATCGACTGCGAGATCCCGATGGTCGGGACGCCGCTCTCGTCGATCGTCCCTCCGACGATCACCCGGGACACGTTGGGCTGCCCGAACGGGTCGTCGTCGTCGCGGCTGTTGAGCACGTTGACGTGCAGGTGGTGGTTGAGGCCCTGGGCGACCAGCGTCTGCTGGATGTTCTCCTTCACGCTGGCGACAACCGCGCTGATGACGGCGTCCTCGCTGCCGGCACCGAGTCCCCACTTCGGCAGGAAGCTCCGCAGCGGCGACAGCGTGGAGACACCGGGCCCGCCGAAGATGCCGGTGTTGAGCCGCTCCCCGTCGAAGTCGAGGAAGAGCGTCTGCGCCTGTCCGTGCGCGGCGCGCTGGCTACCGGGGCGATAGGTCTCCAGCAGCAGCTGGTAGACCCCCTTGCCGTCGGTCGCCGACACCGTGTACCAACCGGGCTCCTCGGCGACGTACGCGAAGGTGGCGCCGCCGCCGGGCAGCGGGCTCTGTGGCGGGTACGACGAGGAGGCGTCCTGCTGCGACCCCACGGCGGTGCGGCCGGTCTTGAGGCGGTGCACCCGCAGCGTCTTGGCGGCGCCGGTGAGCACTCCTCCGAGCACGTCGCCGCTGCCCAGCTGCACGGCGTACTGGTCCTCGTCGACAGGGTTCCCGGTGATCGTGAGGTGGTACGTGCCCTGCTCGCCGGCGCCACTCCCGCTGCCGCTGTGGAACGGGGTCTCGGGCACCGAGCCGGAGTAGCTGAAGCCGCCGACCATGACGAAGTAGTCGGCCGCGTCGCGGGACCGGTAGACCACGGTGCTGGTGATCGACTGGTCGTCCGTGTCGTCGTTCGCGGCGACGATGTCGCCGTGCCGGTTGTAGACGACCAGGACGGTGTCGAAGTGGCTGCCGGCCGTGGTCGCACGGATCGTGTCACCAGCCGCCGCGTGCACCCGGAAGAAGTCGAAGTCGCCGTGCCCGTCGCGCGCCCGGCCGTGGGGTCCGTCGCCGATCCTGCTCGTGACCTTCACGCCGTCGCGGTGGTAGCCGATGCCGGTCCGCGTCGCCAGCGGGATGGACCCCTGGTCCTCATGCGTCTTCCAGCTGGTGGTCGAGACGCTCGGCACCGAGAGCCTGCCGGTGATCTTGGCGGCCTGGAACTGCTTGCTCACCCCCAGCTTGGTGAGTCGTTCGGCGTCGGGCTGCAGGTCGTTGGAGCCGTGCGTGCCGGCCGGCTCCGCCTCGTGGTACGCGTAGGGCGTGGGGACCGCGACCGAGGGGTGAAGGCGGTGCTGCTTCTGGGCGACCAGCCGACGCTGCCCCTGGTTGGACATCTGACGACGCCAGTAGGACCAGTCCACGCGAGTGCCGGCGGGCACCTCGGCGAGGTAGGGGTTGGGTGCCGCGTAGCTGCGCCCACGCACGGTCACCGTGGGGCGGCTGCGGTGCTTGGTCGCCACCTGGAGCCCGGCCTGCAGAGCCAGTCGTCGCGTGACCGCGGGATCGCCCTTGCGGTTCCCAGGCGCGGTGCGGAGCTTGCCGGCCTTGGCCTGCGCGCCCTGAGCCGTGCTCCCCAGCACGGCACCCCCCGGCCAGGGCCAGGGCGGCTGCCAGCATCATCGCGACGGCCGCTCGACGGACTCGACTCATCTGGGCATCCCTCTACTCTGAGCAACGCGGCGCGCCCTCTGCGCGCCGTGCGTCGGAGTCAATCAGGAATGCGTCGGCGACGGGGCCGATTCCCACAGGCGGAGCGCCAGGTGTGGACAGTCGGATCAGCGGGCGAAGTCGACGACGTCATCGGCGTCGTCCATCCACTCGTCGACCAGGGTGACGACGTCGGCGATCGAGTCGACCACGACCGTCGGCTGGTAGGGGTAGCGCTCCACCTGACCCGGCCGGGTCGACCCGGTGAGGACGAGAACCGTGCGCAGACCTGCCTCGAGACCGGCGACCATGTCGGTGTCCATCCGGTCGCCGACCATCACGGCCGTCTCGGAGTGGGCGTCGATCCGGTTCAGGGCGGAGCGCATCATCAACGGGTTGGGCTTGCCGACGAAGTACGGGTCGACGCCGGTGGCCTTGGTGATCAGCGCCGCGACCGAGCCGGTCGCCGGGATCAGGCCTTGCTGGCTGGGACCTGAGACGTCAGGGTTCGTGGCGATGAACCGCGCTCCCTTGTCGATCAGCCGGATCGCCGTGGTGATGGCCTCGAAGGAGTAGGTGCGGGTCTCGCCGAGCACGACGTACTCCGGATCGCGCTCGGTCATCACGTAGCCGATCTCGTGCAGGGCCGTGGTGAGACCCGCCTCCCCGATGACGTAGGCCGTCCCCTCCGGGCGCTGGTCGTCGAGGAACTGGGCGGTGGCGAGGGCGCTTGTCCAGATCGCGTCCTCGGGTACGTCGATCCCGGAGCGGTGCAGCCGCGCCTTGAGGTCTCGCGGGGTGAAGATCGAGTTGTTCGTCAGCAGCAGGAACGGCCGGCCGGTCGCGGTGAGCCGTGCCACGAAGTCCGCGGCGCCCGGGATCGCTTCCTCCTCGTGGACCAGCACGCCGTCCATGTCGGAGAGCCAGGCGCGGACCTTGTGCTTGCCGGCGCGAGCGGTCATGCCGGCCATGGTGTCACGCCGGGACCGCCAGGATCTGGACGGTCTTCGCCCTAGAAAGCCGCCGCCTGGGTCTGGGCCCGGGTGTTGGCCCTGGTCACAGCCGCCATCGCGATGCCCGTGAAGGCAACCGCGAGCAGCAGGATCTGGAGCGCGCTGCCGACCCGGCCCAGGTGGCTGCCGACCAGGATCATCAGCGCGAAGAGGACCAGCACCGACGGCACCCAGTAGTGGGTCGTGCGGGCCATGAACAGCGCGATCGCGAGCAGCAGCACCCCGCCGTAGAAGCACCCGATCCACCCGAAGAGGAAGATCCGCAGCCCTTGGTCGTGGCCGACGTCGTCGAGTGCCCTGCCGCGAAGCGCCCCCACGACGACGAGCGCCCGCAGGAAGACCAGGAGCATCGCGTAGCCGCACGTGCCGATCGCGCCGACGGTGAACACCGCCACCGCCGTCAGGCCGACCCGACGGCCGCGACGGTCGAAGAGGGTCAGCACCGACGGCATGCCGAAGACCAGGGTGATCGAGGCGAGCGTGAACATCACCGCCATCGCCAGCCAGCGCGAGCCTTCCTCGCTGACCACCTGGAGCGTGTGGGCCGCCGTGGAGCCGGGGTCGGAGGGGTTGAGAAGAGACCCGAAGACGAGCGACATCACCCCGATGACGAGGGCGCTCGCGGACAGAGGTATCCACTCGGAACGCATGCGAGCACAGTAGAGCGAACTGTCCCTACGACAATGCACATTTCATCGAGTTCGGGCGGAAACGGCCCTGGCGGGATCATCCGGGCCCCGTTGTGACTAGGCCCTGGCCACCCACGTGGAACCCGTACGCTGGAGGCGATGACCGCGCCGTCCTTCTCCCCTCCCTCAGCGGAGGCTGTCACCGACGTCGTCGGGGCGACTGCCACGCTGGACGAAGCGATGGACGTGCTGTCCCGAGGCCCGTTCGTGGCACTGACGGGTGCGGGTCTGAGCACCGACTCCGGGATCCCCGACTACCGCGGACCGGGGTCCCCCGTCCGCACGCCCATGACCTATGCGGAGTTCGTCGCGGGTCCCGTTTCGAGGCAGCGCTACTGGGCCCGGTCGCACCTCGGCTGGTCGCGGATGAGGACGGCGGTGCCCAACGACGGCCACCGGGCGATGGTCACGCTCGAAGCAGCCGGCCGGGTGCGGCTGGTCATCACCCAGAACGTCGACGGCCTGCACGAGGCAGCCGGTTCGCAATCGTTGTGCGCGCTGCACGGCCGGATCGCCGACGTGGTCTGCCTCGGTTGCGGCGACCGGACCGGCCGCCCGGCCCTCCACACCCGGCTCGCCGCGCTCAACCCCGGCTGGAGCGACGCCCATGCCGACGTCGTGGTGCGGCCGGACGGTGACGTGGAGCTGTCCGACACCGACGGCTTCCGGGTCCCTGGCTGCGATCGCTGCGGTGGTGTGCTGAAGCCGGACGTCGTGTTCTTCGGCGAGAACGTCCCCAAGGACCGCGTCGAGCGTTGCTACGCAGCGGTCGACGCCCTGGACCCTGCCACCGAGTCGCTGCTCGTGCTCGGCTCGTCGCTCGCCGTCATGTCGGGCTTCCGGTTCGTGCGGCGCGCGACCAAGCGCGGTGTGCCCGTCGTGGTCGTCACCCGCGGCCCCACCCGTGCCGACGAGCTCCCGATCCTCAAGCTGCACCACGGCACCACGGAGTTCCTCGCCGAGCTGTCAGGTGACGTCGCGGCGGGCTGAGAGGACGACGCCGAGGCCGGCGAGGACGGCGGCGTAGGCCAGCAGCACGAGGCCACCGGCCCACCACGAGAGGTAGTGGAGCAGGGTCGACCCGGGTGAGGTCAGCGCGGTCGAGGCGTTGGTCGGCAGCCACTTCACGATGTCGTCGAGACCGTTGGCGGCCAGGATGAACGTCGCGAGCGGCTCGATGAGGAACGTCACGAACACCGCCACGAGGACCGCGGCCACCTGGTTGCGGATCAGGGTGCCGATGCCGATCCCGAGCAGGGTCCACAGCCCGACCGCGACGACGGCGAGACCGAGCGAGGGCCACAGCCGGTCGGCGCCGAGGCCCAACGAGAAGCCGCGGATCGCGATCACGGTGCCGCCGACGAGCATGGCGGCGACCACGCAGGTCAGTCCGTAGCCGATGCCCACCCCCAGGTGCGCCGCCATCTTCGCGAGCACGACCCGCTCACGGCGCGGGGTGGCGAGGAACGTCGGCGTGATCGTCTGGTAGCGGTACTCCCCCGTCATGCTGGTGATCCCGAGGATCATCGCGAAGATGTAGGCGCCCGAGAACGCAGAGCTCGCGTAGACGGTGCGGATCGCCTCGGCGGTGTCGAGCGCGGCGGTGGCCGGCTGACCGGCTCCCGGGTCGCGGCCCGCCAGTGCGGCGTTGGCCCCGGCCTGGATCAAGGAGTAGAGGACCGCTCCGAGCAGCAGCCCCCACCACAGCCGGGTGGTCCGGATCTTGTGCAGCTCCGAGCGGACGAGGCTCATGCCGCACCCCCGTCGCTCGTGAGGTCGAGGAACGTCTGCTCGAGGTCGCTGGCCTCGGCGGTCAGCTCGAGGAGCTCGATGCCTCGCTCGTGAGCCAGGTGGCCGACCACGTCCGTCGTGCAGCCCTCGACGCGGAGGCGGCCGTCGACCTCGGTCACGGCGTACGGCGAGAGGACGTCGCGCAGCTGCTCGGGCGTCGGCGTCCGCACGAGCGCCGCGCGGGGGCCGGCGTCGAGGGAGGCCAGCGACCCCTGCCGCACCAGGCGACCGCGTGCGATGACGACGACCTCGTCGACGCTCTGCTGCACCTCGGAGAGCACGTGGCTGGAGATCAGCACGGTCCGCCCCTCCGCGGCCAGCGCGCGGAGAAACTGCCGCAGCCAGGCGATCCCGGCCGGGTCGAGGCCGTTGGCCGGCTCGTCGAGCAGCAGCACCGGCGGGTCGCCGAGCAGCGCCTGCGCGAGAGCGAGGCGCTGACGCATGCCGAGGGAGAAGCCGCCGACGCGGCGATGTGCGAACTCCTCCAGGGCCACCATCGTGAGCAGCACCTCGACGCGTGGCAGCGGGATGTCGGCCGCGAGCGCCATCACCTGCAGGTGCGCCCGCGCGGAACGGCCGGGATGGAAGTCGGCCGCATCCAGTGCGGCGCCCACGGTGACCAGCGGCTCTGCGATGTCGCGGTAGGCGCGCCCGCCGACGGTCGCGGTGCCGGAGGTCGGCGTCACGAGGCCGAGCAGGCAGCGCAGCGTGGTCGTCTTGCCGGCGCCGTTCGGGCCGAGGAAGCCGGTCACGACGCCCGGCTCGACCGAGAAGGTCAGGTCGTCGAGGGCCGTGACGGCACCGAACCGCTTGGTGAGGCCCGCGACGTCGATGCGGAGCCCGGTCACCTCGGTCGTGCCGCCGGCCACGGTCAGAGCCGGTGAA
>CAWCPG010000019.1:0-116609 GCA_963797325.1 uncultured Actinomycetota bacterium | reverse complement strand
CCGCACGACCCGAACGCGCTCGTCCCGCACCTGTGGTCGCAGACCGCCCACAAGGTCGACGGCGAGCTGCACGTCGGGGGGCTTGCGCTCCCCGAGCTGGTCGCGGACGTCAACACCCCGGCGTACGTCCTCGACGAGGCCGACTTCCGGGCCCGGGCCCGCGCCTTCCGCGACGCGTTCTCGGCCTACGACGTCTTCTACGCCGGCAAGGCGTTCCTCTGCACCGCCGTCGCGCGCTGGGTGGCCGAGGAGGGGCTCTGCCTCGACGTCTGCTCCGACGGCGAGCTGACGGTCGCGCTGCGGGCCGGCTTCGACCCGGCCCGGATCGGCTACCACGGCAACAACAAGTCGTTCGACCGAGCTGCGCCGGGCCGTCGACGCCGGCGTCGGCCGGATCGTCGTCGACTCCTTCGACGAGATCGAGCGGCTGGAGCCGATCGCGGCCGAGCGGCCTGACCGCCCGCGGTGATGATCCGGGTGACCGCCGGCGTCGAGGCGCACACCCACGAGTACATCGCGACCGCCCACGAGGACCAGAAGTTCGGCTTCTCGATCACCAGCGGCGACGCCTTCGAGGCCGTACGCCGGGTGCTCGAGGCCGCCCGGGCCTCGAGCTGCTCGGCCTGCACTCCCACATCGGCAGCCAGATCTTCGACACCTCCGGCTTCGAGGTCGCGGCGCGCCGGGTGCTCGCGCTGCAGGCCCGGATCAGCGACGAGCTCGGCGTCACGCTGCCGGAGATGGACCTCGGCGGCGGCTTCGGCATCGCGTACACGACCCAGGACGACCCGGCCGACCCCGCGCAGCTCGCGACCGAGATGAGCAAGATCGTCGAGCACGAGTGCCGCGCGCTCGGCATCCCCGAGCCGCGCCTCTCGATCGAGCCCGGCCGCGCGATCGTCGGGCCGGCGATGTGCACCGTCTACACCGTCGGCACGGTCAAGCAGGTCGCAGCTCGACGGCGGCGCGGTGCGCACCTACGTCTCCGTCGACGGCGGCATGAGCGACAACATCCGCACCGCGCTGTACGACGCCGACTACTCGTGCACGCTCGCCTCGCGCGCCTCCGACGCGGCGCCGGTGCTGGCCCGGGTGGTCGGCAAGCACTGCGAGGCCGGCGACATCGTGGTCAAGGACGAGTTCCTGCCCGGCGACGTGCGCCCCGGCGACCTGCTCGCGGTCCCCGGCACCGGCGCCTACTGTCGGTCGATGGCCTCCAACTACAACCACGCGCTGCGCCCGCCGGTGGTCGCGGTGCGGGACGGGGTCGCGCGCGTCGTCGTACGCCGCGAGACTGAGGACGATCTGCTGGCGACGGACATGGGTGATCAGTAATGGAGAGCGACAAGCGCCGAAGTCTGAAGGTGGCCGTGCTGGGCTGCGGCTCGGTCGGCTCCCAGGTGGTGCGGCTGCTCGCTCGAGCAGGCCGGCGACCTCGCGGCCCGGGTCGGGCGCGCCGGTCGAGCTGGTCGGCGTCGCCGTACGCCGCCTCGACGCGCCGCGCGACATCGAGGTGCCCGACGGGCTGCTGACCACCGACGCGACCGGCGCTCGTCGCCCGCGACGACGTCGACCTGGTCGTCGAGGTGATCGGCGGCATCGAGCCCGCCCGCTCGCTGATCCTGGCCGCGCTCGAGAACGGCAAGTCGCGTCGTCACCGCCAACAAGGCGCTGCTCGCCGAGGACGGCCCGACGCTCTTCGAGGCCGCCGAGAAGGCCGGCCGCGACCTCTACTACGAGGCCGCCGTCGCCGGCGCGATCCCGATCCTGCGGCCGCTGCGCGAGTCGCTCGCCGGCGACCGGGTCACCCGGGTGCTCGGCATCGTCAACGGCACCACCAACTTCATCCTCGACAAGATGGACACCTCCGGCGCCGGCTTCGCCGAGGCGCTCGAGGAGGCCCAGGAGCTCGGGTACGCCGAGGCCGACCCGACCGCCGACGTCGAGGGCTTCGACGCCGCCGCCAAGGCCGCGATCCTGGCCTCGCTCGCCTTCCACACCCGCGTCACCGCCGCCGACGTGCACCGCGAGGGCATCACCGAGGTCACCGCCGCCGACGTCGCGTCCGCCGCGCGAGATGGACAGCGTCGTCAAGCTGCTCGCCATCTGCGAGCTGCGCGAGACCGAGGACGGCCAGAGCGCCGTCGCGGTCCGCGTGCACCCGGCGATGATCCCGAGGTCGCACCCGCTGGCGTCCGTGCGCGAGGCCTACAACGCGGTCTTCGTCGAGTCCGAGGCCGCCGGCCAGCTGATGTTCTACGGCCCCGGCGCCGGCGGCGCGCCGACCGCGTCCGCCGTCCTCGGCGACCTGGTCACGGTCGCCCGCAACCGGCTGGCCGACACCCGCGGACGCCGGCGAGTCGGCGTACGCCGACCGCGCGGTGCTGCCGATGGGGGAGACCGTCACCCGCTACCACGTCGCGATCGACGTCGACGACCGCGCCGGCGTGCTCGCCGCGGTCGCGACCGCGTTCGCCGAGCACGGCGTCTCGATCCAGACCGTCCGCCAGGAGGGTCGCGACGCCGACGCCCAGCTCGTCGTCGTCTCGCCACGAGGCGACCGACGCCCAGCTCGCCGCGACCGTCGAGACGCTGCGCGGCATGGACATCGTCCGCGAGGTCACCTCGGTGATGCGCGTCGAAGGAGTAGCAGAATGACCACCGCGACGCCCGCACCCACCAGTGGCGCGGCGTCATCGAGGAGTACCGCGCCGCTGCTGGACATCCCCGAGGGCACCCCGGCCGTCACCCTGCGCGAGGGCGGCACGCCGCTCGTGTTCTCGGAGTGGCTCTCCGGGCTGACCGGCGCCGAGGTCTGGCTCAAGGTCGAGGGCAACAACCCGACCGGCTCGTTCAAGGACCGCGGCATGACCGCCGCGATCTCGGTCGCCAAGCACGACGGCGCCGCAGGCCGTGGTCTGCGCGTCGACCGGCAACACCTCGGCGTCGATGGCGGCGTACGCCGCGAAGGCCGGCCTCAAGCCGCTCGTGCTCGTGCCCGAGGGCAAGATCGCCGCCGGCAAGATGGCGCAGGCGCTGATGCACGGCGCCCAGGTGATCATGGTGCGCGGCAACTTCGACGACTGCCTGCGGCTGGCCAAGGGGCTGGCCTGGGACTACCCGGTCGCGCTGGTCAACTCGGTCAACCCGGTGCGCCTCGAGGGCCAGAAGACCGCGGCGTTCGAGATCGTCGACTTCCTCGGCGACGCCCCCGACTACCACCTGCTGCCGGTCGGCAACGCCGGCAACATCTCGGCGTACTGGCTCGGCTACACGCAGTACGCCGACGCCGGCATGGCCACCAAGAAGCCGGTGATGCGCGGCTTCCAGGCCGAGGGCGCGGCGCCGCTGGTGACCGGCGAGCCGTTCCCCGACCCCGAGACCCGGGCCACCGCGATCCGGATCGGCAACCCCGCCTCGTGGAAGCTCGCCGAGGCCGCCCGCGACGAGTCCGGCGGCGCGTTCGCCTCGGTCACGCGACGACCAGATCCTGGCCGCGCAGCGCGAGCTCGCCGCGCGCGACGGCGTCTTCGTCGAGCCGGCCTCGGCCGCCGGCATCGCCGGGCTGCTGCAGGAGCTCGCCGGCGGCACGTCGTACCGCGGCAGCACCGTCGCGATCACCGTCACCGGCCACGGGCTCAAGGACACCGCCACCGCGCTGGAGGGGCTCGCCGAGAGCGGCCGCCCGATCGTCGACACGGTCATCGACGCCGACGTCGCCGCGGCCGCCGCGGCCGCCGGGCTCGCCTGAGGCCGGCATGACGACCTTCGTCGAGGGCCCGGTGCGGGTCTCGGTCCCCGCGACCTCGGCCAACCTCGGGCCCGGCTTCGACTCGCTCGGCCTGGCCCTGTCGATGCGCGACGAGCTGACCGCCGAGGTGACCGCCGGCGGGCTCGAGGTCGAGGTCGACCGGCGCCGGCGCCGACGACGTGCCCCGCGACGAGACCCACCTCGTGGTCCGCTCGATGCGCGCGGCCTTCGACGCTGATGGGCGCCCAGCCCCCGGGGCTGCGGCTCTCGTGCACCAACGTCGATCCCGCACGCCCGCGGCCTCGGCTCGTCGTCGGCGGCGATCGTCGCCGGCGTCGTGCTGGCCCGCGGCCTGGTCGCCGGGGGCGCGCTGCTGGCCGACGACGAGGCGCTGTTCCGGCTCGCGGCGCGGCTCGAGGGCCACCCCGACAACGTCGCGCCGGCGTTCTTCGGCGGCTTCACGATCTCCGGGCGCGACGAGGACGGCGAGTTCTTCTCGGTCGGCTCGCCGGTCGACCCGCGGGTGCGAGGCGGTCGTGTTCGTGCCGCCGACACCGGTCTCGACCGAGGTCGCCCGCGGGCTGCTCCCGGCCGCGGTGCCGCACGCCGACGCCGCGGCCGACGCCGGGCGCACGGCGCTGCTCGTCGCCGCGCTGGCGGGCCAGCCCGAGCACCTGCTGCGCGCGCACCCGCGACTACCTGCACCAGGAGTACCGGCGCCCGGCGATGCCGGACTCGCTGGCCCTGGTCGACCGGCTCCGCGCCGACGGCGTACCCGCGCTCGTCTCCGGCGCCGGCCCGACGGTGCTGGCCTTCACCGACGCGGCCGGTGCCGCAGGCGCTGCTGGCGCGGTGCCCGGACGGCTGGGCGGGTCACCGGCTCGAGGTCGAGACCGCGGGCGCGACCGCTCGCCTGACGCGGTGTATCTTGACGGTGCGCCGAGTTCTTCGGCGTGGCACCGCCGGCCGTGATGCCGGCATCGTGCAACCTCTTCCTCGCGATGCGGCGGTCTCCTGCCGCCCGATCAGCCCGACGGCCTCGGAACCGAGCGCCACGGCGGGAGGGGAAGCACTGACCAGTACGCCGCCGGCTCGAGGCCGGATCGGCACTGAACGTGGGAAGGACCTCACGTGACGGAAACCATCGAACCCACCGTCGGACGCCGGGCTCCACCGGCGCACCGCGACAGCCCGCCAAGAAGCGCGGTGGTGGGCTCAACACCATGCTGCTGGCCGACCTGAAGTCGATGGCCGGCGGCCTCGGCATCGCGGGTGCGGGCTCGATGAAGAAGGCCCAGCTGGTCGACGCGATCAAGGCGCCCAGTCGGGTGGCCAGGCGGGGGACCAGTCGGGTGGCCAGTCGGCGCAGGACAAGCCGGCGCCAGGACAGGCCGGCGCGAGACGAAGACCGAGTCGAAGAAGCCGAGCCGAAGCAGCCCGCGCCGAGAAGCAGCCGCGCGACCGGCAGCCGAGGCCAGCAGGCCGAGCGACCAGGCCGCGCAGCAGGAGCGCCGCGCCGAGCAGCCGACCGCCAGCAGGACCAGCCCGAGCAGGGCAAGCAGCACCAGGGTCGTCAGGACCGACCAGAAGTGTCGACAGCAGGACGCAGGCGGCCGCAGTCAGGCAACCAGTACCGGCAGGACCAGGCCAGCAGGACCGGCCAGCAGGACCAGCGCCAGCAGGACCAGGGCCAGCAGGACCGCCAGCAGGACCGCAGCCAGCAGAACCAGCGGCCAGCAGAACCAGGCGGTCAGCAGAACCAGGGCGGCCAGCAGAACCAGCAGGACCAGCAGGGCGGCGAGCAGGACGGCGAGGGCGACGGCAGCAGGCGCAGCCGTCGGCGTCGCGGCCGCGACCGAGACCGAGACCGTGACCGGGGCACCAACCGCCGCGGCGGAGGCGGCGGCGCTGGCCAGCGCAACGAGCCGGACACCACGATCCTCGACGACGACGTCCTCACCCCGGCCGCGGGCATCCTCGACGTCCTCGACAACTACGCCTTCGTCCGCACCAGCGGCTACCTGCCCGGCACCGACGACGTCTACGTCTCGCTGTCGATGGTCCGCAAGTACGGGCTCCGCCGCGGTGACGCGATCGTCGGTCAGGTGCGCCAGCCCCGCGAGGGCGAGCGCAAGGAGAAGTTCAACCCGATGGTGCGCATCGACTCGGTGAACGGCGCGGATCCCGAGGCGTCGAAGAACAGGGTCGACTTCTCCAAGCTGACCCCGCTCTACCCGAGCGAGCGGCTGCGCCTCGAGACCGAGCCGACCAACCTGATCGGCCGGGTCATCGACATCGCCGCCCCGATCGGCAAGGGCCAGCGCGGCCTCATCGTGTCGCCGTCCAAGGCCGGCAAGACGATGATCATGCAGTCGATCGCGTCCTCGATCATGACCAACAACCCCGAGTGCCACCTGATGGTGGTCCTCGTCGACGAGCGCCCCGAGGAGGTCACCGACTTCGAGCGCTCCACCAAGGGCGAGGTCATCTCCTCGACCTTCGACCGTCCCGCGGGCGATCACACGATCGTCGCGGAGCTCGCCATCGAGCGGGCCAAGCGCCTCGTCGAGCTCGGTCACGACGTGGTCGTGCTGCTCGACGGCATCACCCGCCTCGGCCGCGCCTACAACCTGGCCGCACCCGCCTCCGGGCGGATCCTGTCCGGTGGTGTCGACTCTGCCGCCCTGTACCCGCCGAAGAAGTTCTTCGGCGCCGCACGCAACATCGAGAACGGCGGCTCGCTCACCATCCTCGCCACCGCCCTCATCGAGAGCGGCTCGAAGATGGACGAGGTGATCTTCGAGGAGTTCAAGGGCACCGGGAACATGGAGATCCGGCTACGCCGCGACTTCGCCGACAAGCGCCTGTTCCCGGCGATCGACGCCGTCCAGAGCGGCACCCGCCGCGAGGAGCTCCTGATGAGCAAGGAGGAGCTCGCGATCGTCTGGAAGCTGCGCCGCGTGCTCTCGGCGCTCGACGGTCAGCAGGCCCTCGAGCTGCTCCTGGAGCGGCTGAAGAAGAGCCACAGCAACATCGAGTTCCTCATGCAGGTGCAGAAGACCACGCCGGGTGACATCGCCGGCGACTGACCGCTGGGTCCCGCCAGGGAAAACGCGGAACGGATCGACGGATCGCCGAGCGGAAATGATCATTTGTTCCGCGTTTTCCGCGCCCCGGCCGACCCCCCGGACCAGGGAACACCACGATTGGCCGCGGTGTTGAGAACAGTGGCACAATCGCCCCTTGGCTCCGGTTCACCCCATCGGCCACCGCGCAGTGCGGAGGCGGGGACCCGGATCCCCGAAAGGACAACCATGAAGAAGGACATCCACCCCGAGTACCGCGTGACCGAGGTGACCTGCACCTGCGGGAACACGTTCACCACGCGCAGCACCGCGTCGAGCGGCAACATCCACGCCGACGTGTGCTCCAACTGCCACCCGTTCTACACCGGCAAGCAGAAGATCCTCGACACCGGCGGCCGCGTCGCCCGCTTCGAGGCCCGCTACGCCAAGGCCCAGAAGAAGACCGAGCCCAAGGCAGACGCCGAGGCCAAGTAGCTCCGTCGACGGCGCCGGCCCTCCTCCATGGGGGCCGGCGTCGTTCCGATTTGTCCGCACGAGACCACCCGTAGTCGGGAGCGCTGATGTTCGAGGCCGTCGAGGGCCTGCTCGGTGAGCACGCCGAGCTCGAACGCCGCCTCGCGCTCCCCGAGACCCACGCCGACGCCCGGACGGCCAAGACCCTCAACCAGCGGTACGCCGAGCTGACCGCCATCATCACCACCTGGCGCGAGTGGCAGGCGACGGCCGACGACCTGACCGCCGCGCGCCAGCTGGCGGCCGAGGACCCCACCTTCGCCGCAGAGGTCGACGCTATCGCCGCGCAGCGTGAGGTGGCCGAGGAGCGGCTGCGCCGCCTCCTGGTGCCGCGCGACCCCGCCGACGACAAGGACGCCCTCCTGGAGATCAAGTCGGGCGAGGGCGGCGAGGAGTCCGCGCTCTTCGCGGGCGACCTCCTGCGCATGTACACGCGGTACGCCGAGACCCGGGGTTGGTCGACCGAGATCCTCGATGCCACCGAGTCCGACCTGGGCGGCTACAAGTCGGTGACCGTGGCGGTCAAGAGCAAGGGCGTCGTCGAGCCCGGTCACGCGCCCTACGGGCTGCTGAAGTTCGAGGGAGGCGTGCACCGAGTGCAGCGGGTGCCGGTCACCGAGTCGCAGGGGCGCGTCCACACCAGCGCCGCGGGCGTTCTGGTGATGCCCGAGGCCGAGGTCGTCGACGTCGAGATCGATGAGCACGACCTGCGGATCGACGTCTTCCGGAGCAGCGGGCCCGGCGGCCAGAGCGTCAACACCACCGACTCCGCGGTGCGGATCACCCACCTGCCGACCGGCATCGTGGTGAGCTGCCAGAACGAGAAGAGCCAGCTCCAGAACAAGGAGCAGGCCCTGCGGATCCTGCGGGCCCGCTTGCTGGCCGCGGCGCAGGACGAGGCGGACGCCGAGGCGAGCCAGGCGCGGCGCAGCCAGGTCCGCACCGTCGACCGCTCCGAGCGGATCCGCACCTACAACTACCCCGAGAACCGCATCTCCGACCACCGCACGGGCTACAAGGCCTACCACCTCGACCAGGTGCTCGACGGCGCCCTGCAGCCGGTCATCGACTCCTGCCTCGAGGCCGACCTCGCGGCGCGGCTCGACGCCGTCGAGGCCACGGAGCACTGAGTGGCCTCGCGTCGGGTGCTCGCCGAGGCCGCCGCCGGCCGCCTGCGTGAGGCGGGTGTCGACTCGCCCGACCACGACGCGCAGGTGCTGCTGGCCCACGTGCTCGGCGTCGAGCGGTCGCAGCTGGCCCTCGTGGACGACGTGCCGCCCCCCGCCATCGTCGAGTACGACGCGCTGGTGGCGCGCCGCGCCGCGCGTGAGCCCCTCCAGCACCTGACCGGGGCAGCGTGGTTCCGCCACGTGGAGCTGCTCGTCGGGCCCGGCGTCTTCGTGCCGCGGCCCGAGACCGAGCTGCTGGCCGGCTGGGCGGTGGAGGCGGCGCAACGAGCGGAGCACGCGAATCGGACCTGCCGCGTGGTCGACCTCGGGACCGGCTCGGGAGCGATCGCCAAGGCGGTCAAGGACGAGGTGCCGACCGCCGACGTCCACGCCGTCGAGCTCGACGACCAGGCCCATGCCTGGGCCGTCCGCAACCTCGTCGGCACCGGTGTCGACCTGCGGCACGGCGACCTCGCCGACGCCTTCGACGACCTGACCGGCACCGTCGACGTCGTCGTCAGCAACCCGCCGTACATCCCGCACGAGGCATGGGAGTCGGTGGCCGCCGAGGTGCGCGACCACGACCCCGACCTCGCGCTCTACGCCACCGGCGACGGCCTCGACACGATCCGGGTCGTCGAGCAGCGCGCAGCGCTGCTGCTGCGGCCCGGGGGAGTCGTCGGCGTCGAGCACGCCGACGCGCAGGGCGAGTCCGCGCCGGCGGTGTTCATCGGTGCGGGACGATGGGAGCAGGTCCGCGACCACCGCGACCTGGCTGGGCGCCCGCGCTTCCTGACCGCGCGGCTGGCACGATGAGCCCACCGGAAGGAGGCGAGCGATGACCACGATGTACCCCACCGCGGACGACGGTGAGCTCGAGACCGCGATCGAGGCGGCCGCTCAGGCGGTACAGCAGGGCCAGCTCGTCATCCTGCCCACCGACACCGTCTACGGCATCGGCGCCGACGCCTTCGACGCCGCCGCCGTGCAGTCGCTGCTCGACGCCAAGGGCCGTGGGCGCGACATGCCGCCACCGGTGCTGGTCAGCTCCGCGACCACCCTCACCGCGCTCGCGACCGGGCTCGCGCCGTACGTCGAGGCGCTCACCGAGGCGTTCTGGCCCGGCCCGCTGACCCTGGTGTGCAACCAGCAGGCCTCGCTCACGTGGGACCTCGGCGACACCCGCGGTACCGTGGCCGTCCGGATGCCCGACCACGACGTCGCCCTGGCGCTGCTCGAGCGCACCGGTCCGATGGCCGTCAGCTCGGCCAACCTGAGCGGGCTCCCGGCCGCCACCGGCGCCGAGGAGGCCCAGGGAATGCTGGGCGGCGCGGTCACCGTCGTGCTCGACGGCGGTCCGTCCCCGAAGGGGGAGGCCTCGACGATCCTCGACGTGCGCGGCCCCCACCCGCGGATGCTCCGACGAGGAGCCCTCTCGGTCATCGAGATCGACGAGGTGCTCGAGCCGCTCGGTCTCGCCGTCGTCGACGAGATCGACTGAGGAGGCCGGCCGCACGTGAGGGAGTACCTCCTCGTCTTCCTGGTCGCCGCGGCGGCGACGTACCTCCTGACCGTGATTGCCCGCGAGATCGCCCTGCGCACGGGCGCGGTCGCCCGGGTCCGCGACCGCGACGTCCACGCCGAGCCGGTCCCCTACCTCGGCGGGCTCGCGATGCTCGGCGGACTGGTCGCGGCGTTCGTCGTGGCCCAGCAGCTTCCCTTCTTGTCGCGCAGCGGTCCGTTCGTCTTCCACGACGCGCGAATCGTGCTGATCGCCGGCGCCATGATCTGCGCGATCGGCACCCTCGACGACCTCTTCGAGCTCGACGCCCTCACCAAGCTGGGCGGACAGCTGCTCGCCGCGGGGTTCCTCGTGATCAACGGGATCCAGTACATGTACTTCCCCCAGAGCGGGGGAGGCCAGTTCGCCCTCGACCCCGCCCAGGGCGCGCTCCTCACGGCCTTCATCGTGGTCGGGACCGTGAACGCGGTGAACATGGTCGACGGGCTCGACGGGCTCGCGACCGGTGTCGTCGGGATCGGCTCCCTGGCGTTCTTCGCGTTCTGCTACCAGCTGACCAGCCTCAACAACGCCTCGCTCGCCTCTACTGGTGCGCTGCTCAGCGCGATGCTCGGCGGGGTGTGCATCGGCTTCCTGCCCCACAACATCAACCCCGCCCGGGTCTTCATGGGCGACAGTGGCTCGATGCTGATCGGGCTCGTGCTGTCGGCCAGCGCGATCACGCTGACCGGGCAGTACACCGGTGCCGACCTGAGCCACGGAGCGATGGGGTCGCCGGCCTCGCTGGCGCCGACCTTCCTCCCGCTGGCGCTGCCGGTCACCCTGCTCGTCGTCCCGATCGCCGACCTGGTGCTGGCGGTCATCCGCCGCACCCGCGCCGGACGCTCGCCGTTCGCCCCCGACAAGCAGCACCTCCACCACCGGTTGCTGGAGATCGGGCACTCCCAGCGGCGGGCCGTCCTGATCATGTGGATGTGGGCCGCGCTCGTGGCCGGGTCGACGGTCGTGGTCAGCCTCTACACCGGTCCGCTGATGTGGACGCTGATCGGTGCGGCCACGGTGCTCACCGTCGTGCTCACCTTCGTGCTTCCCGGCGTACGACGTCCGCACCTCGCGGTGCCCGAGGAGAACCTCGCCGCGCACGAGGAGGTCTGACCCCACTCCCGAACGGGGCGTGGAGCCGGGGTTCCTGACCTGGCCGAACGGCGTACGGCGTGCCCCGGTTTGGCGACCCGAACGGCGCTTGTGCTAGTTTTCACAAGCACCCCACAGATCCGCCCACGACACAGAAACGGCCGCCACCGACATGACGACCGAGGGCCTCTTCACCCGATCCGGGAGCGTGGTGTGCCCCCTCCCCGCCCCGTTCGTGGCGGAGTCCCGCTGTGATAGTTTTCGAGCCTCGCCGGTGCCCCCAGGAGCGTGCGTCGACGAAGTTGTTCCTCCCAACGAAATCACCCGTGGAAGCGACCTGAGTGGATGGCCGATGGACACCCGGACCCGACGCTTCGGGGTCGCGACCTCGCAGGCCTCGGCGGGATGCTCGCGGGTGCCGTCGTCGTGGGCCTGGTCCTCGGACTCCTCGTCGACAGCGCGACCGGCGACTCTCCGACCTGGACCCTCGTCGGCATCGGCCTGGGCATCCTCGCCGGGATCGTCGGCTTCTGGCTCCGCGTCCGGGACGTGCTCAAGTGAGCGTGTCGCATGAGCGGGGTCCCCGTGGCTGACCACGAGATGACCACCGCCGCCGCTACCGGCGAGGCGTCGATCGGGCGGGTGCTGCGCGACCAGCGCAAGACCGTCCTCGTCGCGTTCGGCCTCTCGGTCGCGGTCTACTGGGTGCTCGGCTCGCTCGGCGAGTGGACCCTGGCCGGCTGCATCGCGGCCGGCGTCGGGCTCGGCCTGCTCAACCACCT
The DNA here is from genome assembly GCA_963797325.1 of uncultured Actinomycetota bacterium. Lineage (GTDB taxonomy): Bacteria > Actinomycetota > Actinomycetes > Propionibacteriales > Nocardioidaceae > Nocardioides. The sequence goes on along the minus strand of CAWCPG010000019.1, from coordinate 104,652 downwards.
CGCCACCGAGTACTGGCTGCTGCGCATCATCACCTCTGGCGAGGAGCCGACGCGCAACCGGCTGGCCATGTCGACCCTGGTGCGCCTGCTGGTGCTCTCGGTGGTTGCGGTCGGCATCGCGGTGTGGTTCTGGCCCGACGGGATCGGCCTGCTGTTCGGACTCGCGATCTTCCGGCTGATCGCCCTCGTCATGACGACCATGCCCCTGCTGAAGGAGCTGAAGAACCAGTGATTGCCCCGGTGATCCAGGCCGACATCAAGATCGGCGAGCACGTCCAGCGCCAGTTCCTGGGCATGACGTTCAACATGGACACGATCTGGACGACCCTGGTCGCGGGCACGATCGTGGTGATCCTGGGCTTCTGGGCACGCAGCCAGCTGACCAAGAACACCACCGACCACGTGCCGACCAAGCTCCAGATCATCTGGGAGGGCGTGGTCGCCCAGGTCAAGGAGCAGGTCGAGGACAACCTCGGTCGGGTCAACCCGTTCGCGGTCGCGCTCGCGGTCTCGTTGTTCTTCTTCATCTTGATCGCCAACTGGCTCGAGATGATCCCGAGCGAGCTGAACCACAGCTACAAGGTCGGGTTCCTGGCCGCCCCCACGTCGGACACCAACCTCACGTACGCGATGGCGACGATCGTGATGATCGGCGCCTGGTCCTACGGCATCTCGCAGAAGGGTGTCGGGGGCTACTTCAGCCACTTCGTCCAGCCCTACAAGTTCCTGCTGCCGCTCAACATCATCGAAGAGATCACCAAGCCGATCTCGCTGGCCCTCCGACTCTTCGGCAACATCTTCGCCGGCGGCATCCTGCTCGCACTGATCGGATCCCTGACCGCATGGACGGTCGGGTTCCTCCCGGTCGGCGGGATCCTCTCGGTGCTGTTCGGCGTCTTGTGGAAGCTCTTCGACATGGCCATCGGCGGCATCCAGGCGTTCATCTTCGCCTTGCTGACCGTCCTCTACTTCGGCATGGCCGGCGCCCACGGCGAGGCCGCCGAGCACGACGACCACGACGACTCGACCGCGGACGCCGAGGTCGGTCACGAGAAGCAAGCAGAACCCGAGCTCGCGGCCTGAGCGACCCGCTCGACCGCACCAGAGGTACACACATTGCGCCGGGCACGGCGCAGACAACCAAGGAGAAACAGTGGCAGCAGACACCTCACTCGACTCGGCCATCAAGACGGCTGGCGCGTTCGTCGGCGGTGGCCTTGCCCTCGCGGGTGGCGCCATCGGCGCCGGCATCGGTGACGGCCTGGCCGGCTCGTCCTACATCCAGGGCGTGGCGCGTCAGCCTGAAGCACAGGGTCGCCTGCAGACGATCTTCTTCCTGACGGTGGCGCTCGTCGAAGGCATGTACTTCATCAACCTGGCCTTCATGGCGCTGTTCGTCTTCGTCCTCGGCAAGTGAGTCGAGACGCTCGGAGCCCCCAGCCGTACGACAGGACTGAAAGATGAGCATTCTCAGCATCGCTCCGGTGACGCCTTTGGCGGACAACTTCCTGGTCCCCAACGGGACCTACCTGGTCGAGCTGCTCGCGTTCGCCATCCTGGTCTGGATCTTCGGGAAGTACCTGATCCCGCCGATCAACAAGGCCATGACGGCTCGCCAGGAGGCGATCCGGACCGAGTTCGCCGAGCTCGACGAGGCCAAGGCCGGCGCGCGCCAGGCCGAGGCCGACTACAAGGAGCAGCTGAACAACGCCAAGCACGAGGCCGCCAAGATCCGCGAGGACGCCCGCGAGCAGGGTGCGCAGATCGTGCAGGAGGCCCGCGACAAGGCACAGCTCGAGGCCGACCGGATCATCGAGCACGCCCACGCGCAGGTGGAGGCCGATCGCAAGTCGGCGTTCGCGTCGCTGCGTCGTGACGTCGGGAGCCTGGCCACGACGCTGGCCGGACGCATCGTCGGTGAGTCCATGGACGACGACGAGCGTCAGGGTCGGGTCGTCGAGCGCTTCCTGGCCGACCTCGAGGAGACCGGCTGATGGATCTGCGGAGAGCCTCCGCCGAGGCGCTGGCTGCGCTCACCACGCGGCTCGACGACGAGATCGGCACCGCCAAGAGCGCTGCCGCGCTCGGTGACGAGCTGTTCACGGTCAGCCGGCTGTTCCGCAGCGAGCCGGGCCTGCGCCGTTTCGCCACCGACGCCTCGCTGGCGCCCGAGGCGAAGCAGGGGATGGTCCAGCAGGTCTTCGCCGACCGGCTGTCCGCGACCACCCTCGGTCTGCTGACCGACGCGGTGGGCCGGCGCTGGACGCTCTCGCGCGACCTCCCTGACGTCCTCGAGCGGCTCAGCGAGATCGCGGTGGTCCGCTCCGCGGGCGACAAGGCCGGTCAGGTCACCGACGAGCTCTTCGAGCTGTCACGGATCGTCGACGGCAACCCGCAGCTGCGCGACGCCCTGAGCAACCCCGGCCGGTCGGTCGACGACAAGTCGGCTCTGCTCGACTCGCTGCTCGACGCCGCACGCCCTCCCGGCCACCATCACCTTGGCCAAGCAGTCGCTCGCCGGCACCTACCGGACGGTGACCGCGGCCCTCGCGACGTACCGCCGGGTGGCCGCCGAGACCCAGGGCGAGACCGTGGCCACGGTCCGGGTCGCCCGGCCGCTGGCCGCCGCCGACCAGGAGCGCCTGACCGCGCTGCTGAGCCGCCAGTACGACACCACGGTGCACCTCAACGTCGTCGTCGACCCGGAGGTCCTCGGCGGTCTCCGCGTGGAGATCGGCGACGAGGTCATCGACGGCACCATCGCCAGCCGGCTCGACGACGCGCGCCGTCGTCTCGTCGGCTGACCCCCGACCGCTCGCTCACCGAACACGCTCGACACCGAATTTGGATGAGACACAGAGAGTAGGGACGCAATGACGGAGCTCACGATCCGTCCGGAGGAGATCCGCGACGCGCTGTCGAAGTACGTCGAGGACTTCAAGCCCGAGGCTGCCAGCAAGGAGGAGGTCGGCACGGTCGCCCAGTGCGCCGACGGCATCGCCCGTGTCGCCGGCCTGCCGTCCGCGATGGCGAACGAGCTGCTGGAGTTCGAGGACGGCACGCTCGGCATCGCGCTGAACCTCGACACCCGCGAGATCGGTGTCGTCGTCCTCGGTGACTTCGACAAGATCGAGGAGGGCCAGACGGTCCGCCGTACCGGCGAGATCCTCTCGGTCCCCGTCGGCGACGGCTTCATGGGCCGCGTCATCGACCCGCTCGGCACCCCGATCGACGGTCTCGGCGACATCGAGTCCGACGAGCGCCGTGCCCTGGAGATCCAGGCTCCCGGCGTCATGCTGCGCCAGTCGGTGAGCGAGCCGCTCGCGACCGGCATCAAGGCGATCGACTCGCTGACGCCGATCGGCCGCGGCCAGCGTCAGCTCATCATCGGCGACCGCTCGACCGGCAAGACCACGATCGCGATCGACACGATCATCAACCAGAAGCAGTACTGGGAGACCGGCGACCCGACGCAGCAGGTGCGCTGCATCTACGTCGCGATCGGCCAGAAGGGCTCCACCATCGCCGCCGTCCGCGGCGCCCTGGAGGAGGCCGGCGCGCTGGAGTACACCACGATCGTGGCGTCCCCGGCCTCCGACAGCGCGGGCTTCAAGTACCTCGCCCCCTACACCGGCTCGGCCATCGGCCAGCACTGGATGTACGACGGCAAGCACGTCCTGATCGTCTTCGACGACCTCACCAAGCAGGCCGAGGCCTACCGCGCCGTGTCGCTGCTGCTGCGCCGCCCGCCGGGCCGCGAGGCCTACCCCGGCGACGTGTTCTACCTGCACAGCCGGCTGCTCGAGCGCTGCGCGAAGCTGTCCGACGCGATGGGCGCGGGGTCGATGACCGGCCTGCCGATCATCGAGACCAAGGCCAACGACGTGTCGGCCTACATCCCGACCAACGTCATCTCGATCACCGACGGCCAGATCTTCTTGCAGTCCGACCTGTTCGCAGCCAACCAGCGGCCGGCGATCGACGTCGGCGTGTCGGTCTCGCGCGTGGGTGGCGCGGCGATGACCAAGGCGATGAAGTCGGTCACCGGCTCGCTCAAGGTCGAGCTGGCCCAGTTCCGTGCGATGGAGGCGTTCGCGATGTTCGCCTCCGACCTCGACGCGGCCTCGCGGCAGCAGCTCGACCGGGGCCAGCGCCTGATGGCGCTGCTCAAGCAGCCGCAGTACTCGCCGTACCCGCTGCCGCAGATGACGGTCTCGCTGTGGCTCGGGACGGCCGGCAAGCTCGACAAGGTGCCGACCGACGACGTGCTCCGCTTCGAGCAGGAGTTCCTCGACTTCCTCGGTCGCCAGCACAAGGACGTCCTCGACGGCATCCGCGAGAGCCGGAAGTTCGACGACGAGACCGCCGAGAAGGTCGGCGACGCCTACGACGAGTTCCTCGACCAGTTCGAGACCTCCGAGGGCGAGTCGATCAAGCCCGGCACCGAGCCCAAGGCCGAGCCGGTCACCGACGAGGAGCTCGAGCAGGAGCAGATCGTCAAGCAGAAGCGGGGCTGACGGATGGCCGTATCGCTGCGTGAGTACCGCGCCCGGATCAAGTCGGTCGAGTCGACCAAGAAGATCACGCGCGCCATGGAGCTCATCGCTGCGTCCCGCATCATCAAGGCGCAGCAGCGGGCCCAGCAGGCCGCGCCGTACGCGCGGGAGCTGACCCGGGCCGTCCAGGCGCTGGTGACCTACTCCAACGTCTCGCACCCGCTGACCACCGAGCCGGAGAGCGCCGACACCGCCGCGATCCTGATCGTGACCAGCGACCGCGGCCTGGCCGGCGCCTACTCCTCGAGCGTGCTCAAGGAGGGCGAGCGGCTCGCCGAGCGGCTGCGGGGCGAGGGCAAGCAGGTCGTCACCTACCTCACCGGGCGCAAGGGCGAGGCGTACTACCGGTTCCGCGGGCGTCCGGTGGCGCGAGTCGTGGAGCGGGTTCTCCGACCAGCCGCGCTACGAGAACGCCAAGGCGATCGGTGAGGCGCTGATCGAGGCGTTCACCTCCGACAAGGACGACGAGGGTCACGTCGACGAGGTCCACCTCGTCTACACCCAGTTCCGCTCGATGCTGGTGCAGGAGCCGCACGACGTGCGGATGCTGCCGATGGAGGTCGTCGAGGGCGAGGAGCGGCCGTCGACCGACGAGGTCCTCCCGCTCTACGAGTTCGAGCCGTCACCGGCCGAGGTGCTGGACGCGCTGCTGCCCAAGTACGTCCAGAGCCGGATCTTCTTCGCGCTGCTGCAGGCCTCGGCCTCCGAGCTGGCGGCGCGGCAGCGGGCCATGAAGTCCGCCACCGACAACGCCGAAGAGCTGATCAAGAAGTACACCCGCATCGCCAACCAGGCCCGGCAGGCGGGCATCACCCAGGAGATCAGCGAGATCGTCGGCGGCGTCAACGCCCTGGCCGACGCCAACGCTGCGACCGAATAGCCAGCGACGAACAGTAAGTGAGTTGAGAGACATGACTGCCACGGCTGAAGAGACCAAGACCGCGACCGAGGGCACCGGCGGCCGGATCGCCCGCGTCATCGGCCCGGTCGTCGACATCGAGTTCCCCGTGGACTCGATGCCCGACATGTACAACCTGCTCGAGACCGAGCTGACCCTCGCCGGCGAGACGCGCACCCTCTCGCTCGAGGTCGCCCAGCACATCGGCGACGGCATGGTCCGCGCGATCTCCCTGCAGCCCACCGACGGCCTGGTCCGCGGCGCGCAGGTGAGCGACACCGGCGGCCCGATCACGGTCCCCGTCGGCGACGCCACCCTCGGCCACGTGTTCAACACCCTCGGCGAGTGCCTCAACCTCGAGGAGGGCGAGACGCTCGACGTCAAGGAGCGCTGGGGGATCCACCGCAAGGCCCCGGCCTTCGACCAGCTCGAGTCGAAGACCCAGATGTTCGAGACCGGCATCAAGGTCATCGACCTGCTGACGCCGTACGTGCAGGGCGGCAAGATCGGCCTGTTCGGCGGCGCCGGCGTGGGCAAGACGGTGCTGATCCAGGAGATGATCGCGCGCGTCGCCCGTGACCACGGCGGTGTGTCGGTGTTCGCCGGGGTCGGCGAGCGCACCCGTGAGGGCAACGACCTGATCGTGGAGATGGAGGAGGCCGGCGTCATCGGGCAGACCGCCCTGGTGTTCGGCCAGATGGACGAGCCGCCGGGCACGCGGCTGCGGGTCGCGCTGTCCGCGCTGACGATGGCGGAGTACTTCCGCGACGAGCAGAACCAGGACGTGCTGCTCTTCATCGACAACATCTTCCGGTTCACCCAGGCCGGCTCCGAGGTGTCCACCCTGCTCGGCCGGATGCCGTCCGCGGTGGGCTACCAGCCCAACCTCGCCGACGAGATGGGCACGCTCCAGGAGCGGATCACCTCGACGCGTGGTCACTCGATCACCTCGCTGCAGGCGATCTACGTGCCGGCCGACGACTACACCGACCCGGCGCCGGCGACCACCTTCGCCCACCTCGACGCCACCACCGAGCTGTCGCGCGAGATCGCCTCGCTCGGCATCTACCCGGCGGTGGACCCGCTGACGTCGACCTCGCGGATCCTCGACGCCCAGTACATCGGCAAGGACCACTACGACTGCGCGATCCGGATCAAGCAGATCCTCCAGCGCAACAAGGAGCTCCAGGACATCATCGCGATCCTCGGTGTCGACGAGCTGTCCGAGGAGGACAAGATCATCGTCTCCCGGGCCCGCCGGATCCAGCGGTTCCTGTCGCAGAACACCTACGTCGCCAAGCAGTTCACCGGCCTCGAGGGCTCGACGGTTCCGGTGGCCGAGACGGTCGAGGCGTTCAACAAGATCGCCGACGGCGAGTACGACCACGTGGCCGAGCAGGCGTTCTTCATGTGTGGCGGTCTCGACGACGTCGAGCGCAAGTGGGACGAGATCCAGAAGAGCCTCTGAGGATCTGACGATGGCGAAGACGATGCAGGTGTCCCTCGTGGCCGCCGACCGCGAGGTGTGGTCCGGCGAGGCCACGGTCGTGAACGCGCGCACCCTCGCCGGCGAGATCGGGATCATGGCCGACCACAGCGCCGGTGATGTCGGTGCTCGCGTCCGGCCAGGTCGACGTGCGGACCGTGGACGACGGCCACTGGGTGGCCGCCGTCGACGGCGGGTTCATGTCGGTGGCCGACAACCACGTGCGGCTGCTGTGCGAGTACGCCGAGCTGTCCCACGAGAGCGACTTCGACGAGGCCAAGCGCCTCCTCGAGGAGCGCAAGGCCGCACTGGAGGGCGACGCCTAGCCCGCGTCGTACTCCACGAGAAGGGGCACAGACAAGGGGAGTGCATGCCGATCTGGGAGTGGCTGCTCGAGTCGGCCGCCGGCGTGCTCCTGCTCGTCCTCGCTCTCGGCGTCGCTCTCATCGTCCGCCGCCGGTGGCTCTCCCGCCACGGTGGCACCTTCGAGCTCAGCTACCGCGCCCGCGCCTCCCAGCCCGGGCGCGGTTGGCTGCTCGGGCTCGGTCGCTACACCGGTGACCGCCTCGAGTGGTTCCGGATCTTCTCCCTCTCGCCGCGACCCAAGATGGTCTGGCAGCGCAGCACCCTCAACTACGTCGAGCGCCGCGACCCGGAGGGCGTCGAGCAGCTCTCGCTGTACCCCGGTCACGTCGTGATCCGCTGCGAGACCCCGGCCGGCGACATCGAGCTCGCGCTCGGGTCGTCGTCGCTGATGGGCTTCCAGTCCTGGCTCGAGGCCGCCCCTCCGGGTGCCCACCACCTGTGACCTCCTCCTCCGCGACCACCGCGCGCAACGCGGTCGCTGCCACCTTCGCGCTGAACGGGCTGTGCTTCGCCACGCTCGTCTCGCGGGTGCCCGACCTGCGCGGCTCGCTCGACCTCAGCAACGGCGCGCTCGGGCTCCTGCTGCTCTCGATCGCGGTCGGCTCGATGGTCGGGATGCCGGCCAGCGGCCTCCTGATCGAGCGGTACGGCGAGGGCGCCGTGGTGCGGCTCGGGGCCGGGATGGTGCTGCTCGGGCTGGCGCTCGCCGGGATGCTTCGCCACCGCCGGCTCCGAGCTCGGCGCCGCCGTGGGCCTGCTCTGCTACGGCTTCGGCACCGGCACCTGGGACGTCGGGATGAACGTCGAGGGCGCCGCCGTCGAGCGGATGCTCGGCCGCAGCATCATGCCGCGCTTCCACGCCGGCTGGAGCTTCGGCACCTTCACCGGCGCCGGGACTCGGCGCCGTCGCGGCGGCGCTCGGCGTGCCGCTGGCCGTCCACTACCTCGTCGTCGGCGCGCTGGCCGTCGGCGCGGCCGCAGGTCGCGTCGTACCGCTTCCCCTCGACCGGCCGCACGAGGAGCGAGGCGGAGGAGGCCGAGGCGACCAGGTCGGCGTGGCTGGAGCCGCGGACGCTGGCGATCGGGCTGATGGTGCTCTCGTTCACCCTCGCCGAGGGGGCCGCCAACGACTGGCTCGCGCTCTCGCTCGTCGACGGGTACGACGCGCGCCACTGGGTGGGCGTGGTCGGCTTCGCCACGTTCGTCGCCGCGATGACCACCGGCCGGCTCGTCGGCCCGGTCGTGCTCGACCGCTTCGGCCGCGCGCCCACCATGCTCGTCTCCGCCTGCGCGGCGTCGGCCGGCGTCCTGATCGTCGTCTACTCCGGGGTCGCCGCCCTCGCCGTGGCTGGGCATCGTGCTGTGGGGGCTCGGCGCCGCGCTGGGCTTCCCGGTCGGGATGAGTGCCGCCGGCGACGACCCGCTGCGCGCCGCCCACCGCGTCGCCGTCGTCTCCACCATCGGGTACGGCGCGTTCCTGGCCGGGCCGCCGCTGCTCGGCTTCGTCGGCGACCACGTCGGCACCCTCGACTCGCTGCTGGTGATCGCGGTCGCCATGCTCCCGGCCGCGGTGATGGTCACCGCCGTCCGCCGGCCCCGCGTGGCTGGGCGAGGTCACCCGACGCTGGGAGAGTGGCCCCGTGACCGTCGACCACCAGGCCCTCCGCGACGCCGCGCCCACGCCGTACTGGCTCGACCGCGCCGACCGGCCGGCGCCCGCGCCGCCCTCGAGGCGCACGCCGCCACCGACCTGTGCATCGTGGGCGGCGGCTACTCCGGGCTCTGGACGGCGATCCTGGCCAAGGAGCGCGACCCCTCGCGCGACGTCGTGCTGCTCGAGGGCAACCGGATCGGCTGGGCGGCCTCGGGCCGCAACGGCGGCTTCTGCGCCGCCTCGCTCACCCACGGCCGCGCCAACGGCGCCGAGCGGTTCCCCGACGAGATCGACCGCCTCGACGAGCTCGGCCGCGAGAACCTCGACGCGATCGAGGCGACGCTCACCCGCTACGGCATCGACTGCGACTTCGAGCGACCCGGCACCATCACCGTCGCCACCGAGCCGCACCAGGTCGAGTGGCTGCACGACCTCGCGGCCGAGGCGCCGGGCAGCCGTTCCTCGACCGCGACGCGATGCGCGCCGAGGTGGCCTCGCCGACGTACCTCGCCGGCGTCGCACGAGCCCCACGACACCGCGCTCGTCGACCCGGCCCGGCTCGCCTGGGGCCTCGCCGCCGCGGCCGAGTCGCTCGGCGTCCGCATCCACGAGCACACGGCGGTCTCGGGCGTCTCGCGCAGCGGCGCCGGCCTCGACGTCCGCACCGCACGCCGGCCACGTCGTCCACGCGCGCCACGTCGCGCTCGGCACCAACGCGTTCCCCTCGCCGGTCCGCCGGCTGCGGCTCTACACGGTGCCGGTCTACGACTACGCGCTGATGACCGAGCCGCTCACGCCCGAGCAGCTCGCGTCCGTCGGCTGGGCCGGCCGGCAGGGCCTCGACGACATGACCAACCAGTTCCACTACTACCGGCTCACCTCCGACCACCGGATCCTCTGGGGCGGCTACGACGCGATCTACCACTTCGGCCGCCACGTCCGGCCGTCCTACGACCAGCGCCCGGCGACCTTCGAGCTGCTGGCCCGGCAGTTCTTCGAGACCTTCCCCCAGCTCGAGGGGCTGCGGTTCAGCCACCGCTGGGGCGGCGCGATCGACACCTGCACCCGCTTCTGCGCCTTCTTCGGTACGGCGTACGGCGGGCGCGCGGCGTACGCGCTGGGCTACACCGGGCCTCGGGCGTCGGCGCCACGCGCTTCGGCGCCGACGTGATGCTCGACCTGCTCGACGGCGCCGACACCGAGCGCACCCGGCTCGACCTGGTGCGCTCCAAGCCGCTGCCGTTCCCGCCCGAGCCGTTCGCCTGGACCGGGATCGAGGCGACCCGCCGCTCGCTGGCGCAGGCCGACCGCCACCAGGGCCGGCGCAACCTGTGGCTGCGCAGCCTCGACCGGCTGGGCCTCGGCTTCGACTCCTGACCGCCGGTCGATGCCCGACGCATGAGACCCCGGCGCGACCTCACGCACCCGCGGCGTCGCGCCGCGTAGCCTGAGCACCATGTCCGGTCACCGCGTCGAAGCCTCGCGACTGGTCGCGGTCGAGCCCGCCGCGGCCTTCGACCGGTTGATCGTCGCCGCCCTGCCGGAGGTCTTCGCACGCCGGTTCGCGCTGTTCCCTGCCGTGGAGGAGGTGGTCGACGAGCCGGACGTGTGGGGCGCCGTCGGCCAGACCCGGACCATCGTGCTCGCCGACGGCGGGCGGGTGCGCGAGACCCTGGTCTCCCTCGACCGGCCCCACGGCTACACCTACGTCCTCGACGAGATCCACGGCCGGCTGCGGCCGTTCGTGCGCACGGTCGAGGGCGCGTGGTCGGTGACCCCCGAGGGCACCGGCGCGCGGATCGGCTGGGCCTGGACCCTGCAGCCGAGCAGCCCGCCGGGCCGGCTCACCATGAACGTGATCGGCAAGATGTGGAAGGGCTACGCCGACCGTGCCCTGGCTGAGCTCGAGACCATCCTGATGCGGCCCTGACGTCGCCCGACGCCGGCTCGGGTCACACCCCGCGGCTCGCCGCGACCGCGAGGCCGTCGACGAAGTCGTTCATCGCGTGCCCCGAGTGGCCCTTCACCCAGTGGAAGGCGATGTCGCCGCGCTCGACGACGGTGCTGACGAGCGGCTCCCACAGGTCGCGGTTGGCGACCGGCTTCCTGGCCGAGGTGAGCCAGCCGCGGGCGAGCCAGCCCTCCCACCAGCGGTCGCGGAAGCAGTTCACGACGTACGTCGAGTCGCTGACCACCAGCAGGGGTCCCGCCAGGGTGCTGACCGCCTCGAGGGCGGCCCGCACCTCCATCCGCTGGTTGGTGCTCGACGCGCTCGCTGCCCGCGTCGTACGTCGTACCGTCGACGGCCCAGGCCCACCCGCCGGGGCCGGGGTTGCCCGAGCACGCGCCGTCGGTGAAGACCGGCGAGGGCGCCCGCGGGAGCGACCATCGGCTCCCGGGGCGCACGACGCACCACGCTCAGGTCCGCTCGACGAACGCGGCGATGCCGGCGGCCTCGCGCTTGCGCGACGGCTCGTGCAGGTAGGGCATGTGGCCGGTCTCGAAGTAGTCGTGCTCGATCCGGTCGAAGGCCTCCTCGGGCAGCCGCAGGTGGGCGACCATGTCCTCCGCCGCGTGGTACGGCGTGGCGAGGTCGTAGTAGCCGTACTCGATCCGCACCCGCAGGTGCGGGTTGGCCCGCATCACCCGCTCCAGCTTGTCGGCCACGAAGATCGGCTTGCCCTCGAACTCCTTGAACGACCACTCCTTGATCGCGCTGCGCGAAGATCTCGTAGGAGAGGTCCTGGGTGCTGCCGAGCTCGCTGCGCAGGTAGTGGTGCAGCGCCGCCGTGAACGGCGCCTCCATCGCGTCCATCGACGGGTCGGCGTCCATGTTCTCGGCGATCAGCGAGTGCAGCGGGCCGCTGAAGCGGCCGTCGATCCGGCCGACGGTCAGGCCGCGGTCGCGCAGCAGCTCGGTGCAGAAGCGCCAGTGCTCGATCGCGCAGGTCGGTGCGCTCGACGTACTCCTCCGAGAGCCCGGTCAGCCGCGCCAGCGTGCGGACCACGCTCGCCCGCTCCTTGGCCGGCAGCCGGCGCCCGGCCGCCAGCGCGGTGCGGTAGGGCCCGGCCGCGAACGCCTCGGCCTCCTGCCGCAGCTTGGCCGGCCGGCCCTTGAGCTTGCCGTGGTAGTGCGCGATCGCGGTGTAGGTCGGCAGGAAGTTCAGGCAGGCCTCGTCGACCCGGTGGAACTCGAAGTCCTGGCTGCCGAAGTCGAGGACGCTCGAGATCAGCACGATCCCGTTCAGCCCCATCGAGTGGCGCGACGAGAGCCGCTCGGCCACCGCGACGGCGCGCACGGTGCCGTAGGACTCGCCGATCAGGTACTTCGGCGACATCCAGCGGTCCTCGCGGGTGCACCAGAGCCGGATCAGCTCGGTGACCTGCTCGACGTCCTTGCCGAAGCCGTGGAAGTCCTTGGGCTTGCCGCCCTCGACGGTGCGCGTGTGCCCGGTCGACATCGGGTCGATGAAGACCAGGTCGGAGACCGCGAGCAGGGTCTCGGCGTTGTCGACCAGCCGGTACGGCGGCGGGTGCGGCGCGGTCACGTCGCCGAGGTCGACCCGGCGCGGGCCGAGCAGACCCATGTGGAGCCAGATCGACGAGGAGCCCGGGCCGCCGTTGAAGACGAAGGTGATCGGCCGGGTGGTGACGTCGGCGTCGTCGAGCGTGTACGCCGTCACCGACATCTCGGCGCGGGCCTTCCAGCCCTTGAAGACGTCGTTCTTGACCTCCTCCTCGCGCAGCACCACCCGCCCGGTGCGGGCGGTGTAGGCGAGCTCGCCGGCCTTGGTCCGCAGCGTGTGCCGGGTGATCACCAGGTCGTCGACCGGGTCCGGCTTCGTGGCGTCGGTCGACGGCTTCCCGTCGCTCGAGCCCTTGCTCGTCGGTCGAGCCCTTCCCGTCGGTCGAGCACCCCGCCGCCGTCCTCGCTCATGCCTGACCCCGCTCCCCGCCCGGCACCCACAGCACGTCGCCCTGCGCCCGGTTGGCGTACCGGGCCAGGATGAAGACCAGGTCGGAGAGCCGGTTGAGGTAGAGGATCGGCAGCTTGTTCATGGTCTCGGCGTGCACGTCGTAGGCCGCCCACGCCGACCGCTCGGCGCGTCGTACGACGGTGCGCGCGACGTGGAGCTGCGCGGCCGCCGGGCTGCCGCCGGAGAGGATGAACGAGCGCAGGTTCGGCAGGTCGGCGTTGAACTCGTCGCACCAGCCCTCGAGCCGGTCGACGTAGTCCTGGGTGATCCGCAGCGGCGGGTACTCGGGGTCGGCCACCACCGGCGTGCAGAAGTCGGCGCCGACGTCGAAGAGGTCGTTCTGCACGTGTATCAGGACCGCCCGACCTGCTCCTCGACGTCGTGAGCAAGTGCTACCCCCAGCTGGGCGTTCGCCTCGTCGACGTCTGCATAGGCGTGGAGCCGCAGGTCGTTCTTCGACGTCTCGCTGACATGTCGCCGAGCCGCGTCCGGCCACCGTCTCCCGTGCGCGTGTAGATCTTCGTCAGGTTGACCATGACACAGGACAGTAGTGCGCAGCCGACGAGAAATATCCGGGCGGGGCGCAACCGTTCCCGGGTGCTCGCGCGTCATAGTGGGTAACAGCTCGCTGCATATATCCCTTTACCCGGGCGTTACTTTCCCGGACCATGGGGTGAGGCGATGAGCCGCAGGCACAGCCCGACTCGGGGCACGGGGAACGGGGTACGGACGATGGACATCTGGACCGATGGACCGACGCTGACACTCAGCGGAGACTTCGACGTGCGCAGCACGATGGAGGTCCGCACCGCCATCTACGAGGCGTCACACGCCTACGAGCAGGACGTCGTGGTCGACCTGACCGGCGTCGAGACCATCGACCTCACCGCCGCACGGGTGCTCGCCTACGCCACGCTCGAGGCCAGCCGCACCGGCCACCACCTGCGGCTGCGCGGCTGCGGACCGGCCGTGCGCCGGATGCTCCACCTCACGCGGCTGGCCCGCGTGGTCGAGGTCGAGCGGGTCGCCGTCAGCGCCTAGCCGCACCGGTTCGGCACCGCTGAGGCTTTGTTCACACGCCGCTGACCTGCGGCGTTGCCGGCCCTACCCTCGGACCATGAGCGACAAGGACCGCCCCTGGGTGATGCGGACGTACGCCGGCCACTCGACCGCCGCGGCGTCCAACGCGCTCTACCGGACCAACCTGGCCAAGGGCCAGACCGGCCTCTCGGTCGCCTTCGACCTGCCGACGCAGACCGGCTACGACCCCGACGACGCGCTGAGCCGCGGCGAGGTCGGCAAGGTCGGCGTACCGATCCCGCACCTCGGCGAGATGCGCCGGCTCTTCGCCGACATCCCGCTCACCGAGATGAACACCTCGATGACGATCAACGCCACCGCGATGTGGCTGCTCGCGCTCTACCAGGTGGTCGCCGAGGAGCAGATCTTCGCCGGTCGAACGGAGCCCACACCGCCGACCGACGAGGAGCGGCTCGCGGTCGCCCACCGCCTCGCGGGCACCACCCAGAACGACATCATCAAGGAGTACCTCTCCCGCGGCACCTACGTCTTCCCGCCGGAGCACTCGCTGCGCCTGATCACCGACGTGATCGCCTACACCGTCCACGAGATCCCGAGCTGGAACCCGATCAACATCTGCAGCTACCACCTGCAGGAGGCCGGCGCGACGCCGACGCAGGAGCTCGCCTACGCGCTTGTGCACGGCGATCGCGGTGCTCGACGCGGTGCAGGCCTCGGGCCAGGTCTCGGAGGACGACTTCGGCAAGGTCGTGGGCCGGATCTCGTTCTTCGTCAACGCCGGCGTCCGGTTCGTCGAGGAGACCTGCAAGATGCGGGCGTTCGTGCGAGCTGTGGGACCAGCTGACCCGCGAGCGGTACGGCGTCGAGGACCCCGCGATGCGGCGCTTCCGGTACGGCGTCCAGGTCAACAGCCTCGGCCTGACCGAGGCCCAGCCGGAGAACAACGTCCAGCGGATCGTGCTCGAGATGCTCGGCGTGACGCTGTCGAAGGACGCCCGCGCCCGCGCCGTCCAGCTGCCCGCCTGGAACGAGGCGCTCGGCCTGCCGCGGCCGTGGGACCAGCAGTGGTCGCTGCGGCTCCAGCAGGTGCTGGCCTACGAGTCCGACCTGCTGGAGTACGACGACATCTTCGCCGGCTCCCACGTGATCGAGGCCAAGGTCGCCGAGCTGGTCGCCGAGCGCCACGGCCGAGATCGACCGGGTGCAGGCGATGGGCGGTGCGATCGCGGCCGTCGAGAGCGGCTACATGAAGCAGGAGCTGGTCTCGGCCCACGCCGCCCGGCGGGCCCGGATCGAGTCGGGCGAGGAGGTCGTGGTCGGGGTCAACCGGTTCGAGACCACCGAGCCGTCGCCGCTGACCGCCGACCTCGACGCCGCGATCCAGGCCGCCGACCCCGAGGCGGAGCGGGCCGCGATCGCCAGCGTCGAGGCGTGGAAGGCCGAGCGCGACGAGACCGCCGTCACCGAGGCGCTGGCCCGGCTGGCCGCCGACGCCAAGACCGACGCCAACCTGATGCCCGCCACCCTGGCCGCGGCCCGGGCAGGCGCGACCACGGGGGAGTGGGCCGGCACCCTGCGCGAGGTGTTCGGCGAGTTCCGGGCGCCGACCGGCGTCAGCGGCGCCGTGGGTGCGCTGTCGGACGTGGGCGCGGCGGGCGCGGAGCTGGCCGAGGTACGCCGCCGGGTGCAGGAGACCGGCGAGGAGCTCGGCGGCCGGCTGCGGCTGCTGGTCGGCAAGCCCGGCCTCGACGGGCACTCCAACGGCGCCGAGCAGGTCGCCGTACGCGCCCGGGACGCCGGCTTCGAGGTGATCTACCAGGGCATCCGGCTGACCCCCGAGCAGATCGTCGCGGCCGCCGTGGCCGAGGACGTGCACTGCGTCGGGCTGTCGATCCTGAGCGGCTCGCACATGGAGCTGGTGCCCGCCGTCCTGGTCGGGCTCGAGCAGGCCGGCCTCGGCGACGTACCGGTGATCGTCGGCGGGATCATCCCGGACGCCGACGCCCGCCGGCTGATCGACGCCGGCGTCGCCGCGGTCTACACCCCCAAGGACTTCGGGCTCACCGAGATCATGGGCGGCATCGTCGACGTGATCCGCGAGGCCAACGACCTGGACTGAGGGGTCAGCGCTCGCCCAGCACTCGTCGGCCCAGCGGTCGCCGAGCACCTCGCGGGCCACGATGGACCCGACCTCCCGCAGCGCGTCGAGCTGGGCGGGGGTCAGCCGGTCGACGAGCAGCCGTCGTACGGCGGCGACGTGGCCCGGTGCGGCCTCGACCACCTTGTCCCAGCCCGCCTCGGTGAGGGTGGCGACGGTGCTGCGCCGGTCGTGCTCGTGCGGGTGGCGGGTCACCCAGCCCTGGGCCTCCAGCTTGGCCACGACGTTGGAGAGGCGCGACGGGCTGGCGTTCGACTGGAGGGCCAGGTCGCTCATCCGGCGCTGCCGGCCCTCGGCCATCGACAGCGAGCTGAGCACGAAGTAGTCGAAGAGGTTGAGGCCGCTGTCGCGCTGCAGCTGGGCGTCGAGGGGGCCGGGGAGCAGCCACATCACGGCGGTCACGCCGATCCACGCCTGCTGCTCGTCCGGGGACAGCCAGCGGGGCTCCGCCTGCTCGGTCATCTGCTCACCTCCTGCTCGTCTGTGGCGCGATCGTACCGATCCCCGAGTTTTTCAAGCTTGAAATATTCATGCTAGATTAGTTCAATCTTGAAATACCTACTCGAAGGAGATCCGCCATGACCCTGTTCCGGCTCGACGCCAGCATCCGGGTGGAGGGCTCCCACAGCCGCGCCCTGGGCGACCTGGTGGAGCGCGAGTGGACCCAGGCCCACCCCGGCGACGAGGTCCTACGCCGCCACCTCGGCACCGACCCGGTCCCGGCCACCGCGTGGGCCGACGCCGTCTCCGGCGCGTACGTCCCCGCCGACCAGCGCACCCCGGCCCAGGCCGACGCCGCCGCGCTCGCGGCCGGCCTGGTCGACGAGCTGGTCGCCGCGGACGCGCTGCTCTTCGCCGTCCCGCTCTACAACTTCGGGGTCTCCCAGCACTTCAAGACCTACGTCGACCTCGTGGTCACCGACCCGCGGATGGCCGCCGGCCAGGCCGTCGGCCATCGCCGGCAAGCCGGCCGTCCTGGCGACGGTGCGTGGCGGTGCGTACGGCGCCGGGACCCCCCGCGAGGGCTGGGACCACGCCACGCCGTGGATGCGCCGGATCCTCGAGGACGTCTGGGGCCTCGACCTGCGCGCGGTCGAGGAGGAGTTCGCGCTGGTCGGCGTCAACCCGGCGCTGGACCAGTTCGCCGACCTCGCCGAGGTCGATCCGGGCCGACGCCGCCGCCCTCGCCACCGAGCACGGCCGCTCGCTCGCGGCCGCGCTGCGCCGCGCCGCCTGACCGGGGGAGGGGGGCAGGGGGAAGGGGCGACGACCCTTGTCAGCGGCCGCCCCGGCGTAGCACGGTGGCAGCACAGGGAGGCCTCATGACCAGGACACCACCGGAGGGCGCGGACGACGTCGTCGGCGCGCAGCTGCCGTCCGACCACGACATGTCGGACTACACCAGGGCCGGCCGGCTCAAGGCGACCGTCTACGAGGCCGAGATGGAGCGGATCCAGGAGCAGCTCGTGCTGCTGCAGTACTGGATCGCCTCCCAGGGGCTCAAGGTCGCGGTGATCTTCGAGGGCCGCGGCTCGGCGGGCAAGGGTGGCGTGATCAAGCGGATCACCGAGCGCACCTCGCCGCGCACCGTGCGGGTGGTGGCGCTGCCGAAGCCCACCGAGCGCGAGCGGACGCAGTGGTACTTCCAGCGGTACGCCGAGCACCTGCCCGCCGCGGGGGAGATGGTCCTGTTCGACCGCAGCTGGTACAACCGCTCGAACGTCGAGTGGGTGATGGGCTACTGCTCCGAGGAGGAGCACCAGGAGTTCCTGCGCAGCTGCCCCGAGTTCGAGCGGATGCTGGTGCGGTCGGGGATCACGGTCCTCAAGTACTGGTTCTCGGTCTCGTTCGAGGAGCAGCGCCGCCGGTTCGAGGCGCGCAACGCCGAGCCGCTCAAGCGGTGGAAGCTCTCCGACATGGACCTCGCCGAGCACGAGCTCTACGTGCGCTACTCGATGGCCAAGGACACGACGTTCCAGTACACCGACATCAAGCAGGCGCCCTGGTACGTCGTGCCGTCCGACGACAAGCGGGCCTCGCGGCTGAACTGCATCAGCCACCTGCTCAGCCAGTTCGACTACGTCGACGTGGCGCCCGACGTGGTGCACCTGCCGACGATGCGCGAGATCCCCTACGTGCGCCCGCCCATGCACGAGCAGACCTTCGTGCCCCGGCTCTTCTGACGCCGGAGGGTCACCAGCCGCGGGTGCCGGGCGCGCCCTTGAACGGGCCGACGACGCGGCTGGTGATCCAGCCGCCGTAGAAGCCGCCCTCCTGCGGCACCACGATCTCGCCGTCGACGGTGCAGGCGTCCATGGCGCCCGGCATCACCGCGACGTGGTCGAGCAGCGCCTCGAACCCGGGGGAGGGCTCCGGGTAGGTCCAGCCGGCGCGCGCGGCCGTCCGGTCCGGGCCGACCACGTCGTAGTAGGACGCCACGCCCTTCCACTCGCAGTACGACGACCCGGTCGCGGGCAGCAGGACGCCGTCGGCGAATGCTGCGCGGGGGAGGTAGTAGGTCGGCGGGTGGCTGGTCTCGAGGACACGGAGGGCGGCGGTGGTCCGCGCGACGACCGCGCCGCCGACGCGGACCTCGACGGTCTCGCTGCTGGGCTCGACCCGGGGCGGTCGCGGGTAGTCCCAGACCGACTCCTGGCCCGGGCCGGGCGGCTGCGGAGAGATCCTCACGCGTCGCTCCGTGCCGCGTCGTCGCGGAGGATCTGCCGCCTCAGCGCCCAGGCGACCCCGAGGGCCGCGACGGTGGCGACGCCGCACGCGGCGGCGAGGGTCCAGACCAGGAACTCGGTCGCGTGCGGGAGCGTCGGCGGCGATGCGTGCGCCTCGGCGTCGGCGAAGAGGCCCGCGACCGCCAGGACCAGCGCAGTGACCCCGAGCACGACGGTCAGGCCGTAGAAGGCGAGGACGACCGCCGGCATCGGCACCCGGGCGACCGTCGCGGCCGCCTCGAACGGAGGCAGGCGCGCGGGGCGCCAGCGCACCACCGCCTCGGTCGAGAGCGGGCCGTAGATGTGCGGGAACACCTCGTCGCCCACCGGATCCTCGCGCCAGGGCACGTCGAGGAGGTCGGTCTCGATCTCGAGCACCACGAGCGGCTCGGTCACCTCGCCGTAGTAGCGGTCCAGCACGCCACGGACCTGCTCGTGCCGCGCGGCGTGGAGGAAGCCCTGCTCGGCCAGGGACACGCCGTACGTCGACGTCGTGTAGGTGCCCGACTCCTCCGCCTGCTTCCAGTCGGCGAGGGTGGCGATGTGAAAGATCCGCACGCCGTCATCCTGCCGCACGGCGGCCCGGGGATGACACAGTGGGCCGCATGAGCGACCTGCACTGCCCGGCCCGGGTGATCGTGGCGCGACACGGCGAGGCGGAGTACGAGACCGACACCATGACCTCGTCGGGTGGCAGCCTCACGACGCTGGGTCGC
The DNA here is from genome assembly GCA_963797325.1 of uncultured Actinomycetota bacterium. GTDB lineage: Bacteria > Actinomycetota > Actinomycetes > Propionibacteriales > Nocardioidaceae > Nocardioides. Next base: position 85,074 of record CAWCPG010000019.1, on the reverse strand, counting down.
GAGCAGGCCCGCGAGCTCGGCGGGCGCCTGGGCGGTGAGCGGGTGGCGGCGGTCGTGTGCAGCGACCTGGCGCGGGCGGTGCAGACCGCCGAGATCGCGGCGGGCGTGCTGGGCCTGCCGGTGAAGGTGCGCGAGAGGCTCCAGGAGTTCGCCGTGGGCGACTTCCTCGGCCGGGCCTGGGACCCGGTCGTCTTCGACCCGATGGTGGCCGCTGGCTGGCCGGTGACCTGTCGGCGGGCGTGCCCGGCGGGGAGACGGGCGAGCAGATCGTCGCGCGCGTGCTCGGGGTGCTCGACGACGTCGCCGACCAGTTCCGCGGCGAGACGGTGCTGACGGTCACCCACGGCGGCGTGATCCTGGCCCTGATGGGGCGGCTGGCCGCCGGCTCGCCGAGCGCGCCGAAGGACGCCTACGACGTGCCGAACTGCTCGACCTACGTGCTGGAGCGCGACGCCGACGGGTGGCGCGTGTCCGCGTGAGCGGCGGCGACCCCGCGTCGCGGGTACGCGCCGGCGCGCTCCGCGTGCTCCGCGACACCTGGCGCGAGCAGGACGGCTTCTGCCCGCCGAACCCCGAGGTCTACCCGCACCAGTGGCTGTGGGACTCGTGCTTCCACGCGATCGCCTGGTCGGCACTCGGCGACCCGCGTGGTGGTCGCGAGCTGGCGAGCTGCCTGGAGGGCTCGCTCGAGAGCGGGTTCGTCCCGCACATGCGCTACCTCGGCCGACCACGAACCGCGGCCCCCTGCCCGACCGCTCGTCCTTCACCCAGCCGCCCGTCTACGCGCACGCCGCCCGGGTGCTGGCCGACGGCGGCACCGTCCTGGCAGAGGGGCTCGTCGACGCGATCGCCGCCGGCCTCGGCTGGCTCTGGCAGCACCGTCGTACCCCGGAGGGTCTGGTGTCGTCGTACACCCTGGGAGACCGGCACCGACGACTCGCCGCGCTGGGACGACTGGGTGTCGTTGCCGGGCTACGACCACGCGGCGTACAGCGCCTTCGACCGCGCCCTGGTCGACGAGACCTACTTCGACCGCTACGGCGCTGCGGTCTGGTCGCGGTCGTTCGCCAGCGTGCCCGCGTCCTTCAACGCGCTCTGCGCGCACGCCGCGCTGGAGTGTGCGGCTCTGACCGGGGACGACGGGTGGCGCCGGCGCGGTGAGGATCTGGCGGCCTGGCGGACGACCTGCTGTGGGACGAGGCCGAGGGACTCTGGGTCGATCGTCCGCTGGTCGGCGGCGGTCCCGGGTGCCGGGTGCCGACCCTCGACGGGGCGCTCGGCGCGCTGGTCACCGGCGACCAGGGGAAGGCCGATCGCGTGCTCGGCCAGCTGGGTGATCCCGAGCGGTTCGGGGCGCCGTACGGGCTCGCCTACCTGCCGCGCGGGCACGCCGCCTACGACCCCGGCGAGTACTGGCGCGGCGCCGCGTGGCCGCAGCTGAACTACCTGCTGGCCGTCGCGGCTCAGCGCTGGGGCGACCACGCGACGTACGACAGGATCCGCGAGATGTCGTACGCCGGCGTGCTCGCGTCCGGGTTCGCGGAGTACTGGAACCCCGAGGACGGGACCGGTCTCGGCGCGGTGCCGCAGGGCTGGGCGGCGGTCGTGGCCGCGCTCTGACTCAGCCGGCGATGCCGCGGTGCACGACGTCGAGCACCGTCTCGAGCAGCGCGTCGCGGATCTCCGCGGGACCTCGCGGAGGGGTCCGTCCACGTGGAGCTCGCGAAGCCGTGCACCATCGCCCAGCAGGCGACGTCGGCGCCCTGCCGGCGCGCGGGGGTGACCGCGCCGCACTCGACCAGCTCGTCGAGCACGGCGTTGAGCACGGCGTACGGGCCGACCATCGTGTCCGCCTCGCGGTGGGCCTCGGGGCCGCCGGCGGTGCTGAACGCGACCGCGAACAGCCCGGGCTCGCGCAGCGCGAAGTCGACGTAGGCCCGTCCGGTCTCGCGCAGCCGCTCGATGGCGCGGGCCGCCGGGTCGGTCGGGGTGACCGCGTCGATCCGGGTGCGCATCGCCTGCTCGAGGTCGGCCATCGCCCGGTCGGAGACCTCGGCGAGGAGGGCGGCGCGGTCGTCGAAGTGACGGTACGCCGCGTTGTGCGAGACGCCCGGCCCGCCGGGCGACCTCGCGCAGCACCACGCCGTCGGGGCCGGTGGTGCGCGCCAGCTCGACGGCGGTGTCGACCAGGACGGGTCGCAGGTTGCCGTGGTGGTAGGGCTGCGCGCGGGTGCTCACGCCGATCGATCCTAGAGGATGTTGACAGTGGGTACATGCAGGGCTACCGTGATGTTGTCATCGTCCACATTGGACCCGCTCCTCGGAGGACCACCATGAGGAACCACAAGGCGCGCGATCCTGGCCACGGTCTGCGCGGCCGTCCTCGCCATCAACCTCGACACCACGATCGTCAACGTCGCCCTGCCGTCGATCTCGCGCGAGCTCTCGGCCGGCACCCGCCAGCTCCAGTGGGTCGTCGACGGCTACAACCTCGCCTTCGCCGGCGCTCGTGCTGGCAGCAGGCTCGCTGTCCGACCGCTTCGGCCGACGCCCCGCGCTGATCGTCGGGCTGGTCGGCTTCGCCGCTCGCCAGCGCCGCCGGCGCGCTGGTCACCTCGGCGGGCGCGCTGGTCGCGACCCGGTTCGCGATGGGCGCCTTCGCGGCCCTGATCTTCCCGACCACGCTGTCGATCATCAGCAACACCTTCCGTGAGCGTCGCGAGCGCGCCGCGGCGCTGGCATCTGGGGCGCCGTCGTCGGCCTCGGTGTCGCGGCCGGCCCGATCACCGGCGGGATCCTGCTCGAGCACTTCTACTGGGGCAGCGTCTTCTGGGCCCTGGTCCCGCTGGCCCTGGTGACCGCCGTGCGCGGCGTTCCTCTTCGTCCCCGAGTCGCGCGACCCGTCGGTGCCCGGGCTCGACCGGTTCGGCCTGGGCTGTCGGTGGCGATGCTGGCCTCGCTCACCTACACGATCATCGAGGCGCCGAGCCACGGCTGGTCGTCGCCGCCACCCTCGGCGGGTTCGCCCTGTCCGCCGCGCTGCTGGTGGTCTTCGTGCTCTGGGAGCGGCGTACGCCGCACCCGATGCTCGACGTCACGCTGTTCAAGGACCGCCGCTTCAGCGCCGCGAGCGGCGCGGTCACGATCACGTTCTTCGCGCTCTTCGGCTTCATCTTCCTGGTGACGCAGTACTTCCAGTTCGTGCGCGGCTTCGGCGCGCTCTCGACCGGCGCGCGGATCCTGCCGGTCGCGCTGAGCATCGCCGTCGCCTCGGTGGTCGGTGCGGCGCTGGCGCCGCGGATCGGGACCAAGATCGTGGTCACCACCGGGATGGTGCTCTTCGGCGCCGCGTTCCTCTGGATCTCCACGGCGGCCGTCGACACGTCGTACTCCCACGTGATCGTGCCGCAGATGGTGATGATGGGGCTGGGCATGGGCCTGATCTCCACGCCGGCGACCGAGTCGATCCTGCTGGTGCTGCCGCCCGCGCGGGCCGGCGTCGGGCAGCGCGGTCAACGACGCCACCCGCGAGCTCGGCGGGACGCTCGGGGTCGCGGTCGTCGGGTCGGTCTTCTCCTCGGTGTTCGGCGCGCACCTGGCCTCCGGCGCGTTCGCCGCGCTGCCGGGCGCGGTGCTCGGCCGGGCCCAGGACTCGGTCGGCGTCGCTCAGGCGGCCGCGGTCCAGGACCCGCGTCTGGTGACGGCGTTCCACGACTCCTTCCTGGCGGGCATGAGCACCGCCTGCGTCGTGGTCGGTCTGCTCTGCCTGGCCGGCGCCGTCGCCGCGGCCGTCCTGCTCCCGGGCCGGATCCGGCGCCGGTGCGACGTCGAGCCGGAGGCGGAGGCCGAGGTCCTCGCCGCCTGACGGGCGCGCGGACGCGGCGTACGCTCGACAACGGTCGTTGCGCCGTCAGGAGGTCGTCATGGAGATCCTGCTGCTGATCGTCGTCGTCGTCGTGATCGGGATGCTGGCGTCGTGGTTCGTCAGTGCCCGGGTGGTGCGGCAGATCGAACGCGGCGTGGTCTTCCGGCTGGGCCGGGCGCAGAGCGAGGTGCGCAAGCCCGGGCTCACCATGCTGATCCCGATCGTGGACCGGATGACCAAGGTCAACGTCCAGGTCGTGACGATGCCGGTGCCCGCCCAGGAGGGCATCACCCGCGACAACGTCACCGTCCGGGTCGACGCCGTCGTCTACTTCCGGGTGATCGACCCGTGGCGCGCGGCGGTGATCGTCGAGGACTACAATTTCGCGATCCTCCAGGTGGCGCAGACCTCGCTGCGCTCGATCATCGGCAAGAGCGACATGGACGACCTGCTCTCCAACCGCGAGAAGCTCAACGAGGGTCTCGAGATCATGATGGACAGCCCCGCCGCCGGCTGGGGCGTGGAGATCGACCGGGTCGAGATCAAGGACGTCGCGCTGCCGGAGTCGATGAAGCGCTCGATGTCGCGCCAGGCCGAGGCCGAGCGTGAGCGGCGTTCGCGGATCATCACCGCGGACGGCGAGCTCCAGGCGTCGGCCAAGCTTCGCAGGCCGCCCAGGCGATGAGCGCCACGCCCGCGGCGCTCCAGCTCCGGCTGCTGCAGACCATGGTCGAGGTCGCGGCGGAGAAGAACTCCACCCTGGTCCTGCCGTTCCCGGTCGAGATGCTGCGCTTCTTCGAGGCTGCCGCGAGCGGTGGGGCGATCCTGCCCACGTCGAGCACCCGCGCGCCCGCGAGCGAGCCGAGCCCGAGCCGGTGTCCGAGCCGCTGCTGCGGTCGAACGGTCACGGGGCCGCCAGCACCGGCTGACCGGCGTCGTCGCGCTGGCCGCGGCTTCACCTGTTTCACCATGTGATGTGGGTGAACCTCCACTTCACACGGTGAGCTCGCCGTGTGAAGTGCGGGTTCACCTGCCTCACATGATGAACCTGTTGTCCGAGTGACCCGCGTCAGAACAGGCGGTCGCTCGGGTCGTCGAGGCCGCGCAGGGCGTCGTAGTCGACGACCGCGCAGTCGATGCCCGCGGTCCTCGGCGAGCACGCGCGCCTGGGGCTTGATCTCCTGGGCGGCGAAGATGCCGCGGACGGGAGCCAGGAGCGGGTCGCGGTTGAGGAGGTCGAGGTAGCGGGTGAGCTGCTCGACGCCGTCGATCTCGCCGCGCCGCTTGATCTCCACGGCCACCGAGGCACCGCCGGCGTCGCGGCACATCAGGTCGACCGGACCGATCGCGGTGGGGTACTCGCGGCGGACCAGGGTCAGCCCCTCGGCCAGGGTCGACGGGTGCTCGGCGAGCAGCTCCTGGAGGTGCTTCTCGACGCCGTCCTTCTGGAGGCCGGGGTCGACGCCGAGCTCGTGGGAGGTGTCGCTGAGCACCTCCTCGATCAGGATCTGCAGGGTGTCCTCGGGTCCCTTCGACGTGCTGCGTGAGGTGACCGTCCAGAGCGCCGCACCGTCGTCGGTGGTGCCCTCGCGCAGGGTGCAGGGCGGCGACATCCAGTTCAGCGGCTTGTAGGAGCCGCCGTCGGAGTGCACGAGCACCGACCCGTCGGCCTTGATCATCAGCACCCGGGTCGCCATCGGCAGGTGGGCGGTGAGCCTGTCCGGCGTAGTCGACCTGACAGCGCGCGACCACCAACCTCATCGACCCAACCTCATCGAAGCCTCACGGGCCGGGAATCTACCCGGTGCGGCAGACTCGGCCGCATGGCGGACCGGGTGGTCGTGGTCGGGGCAGGGGTGCTCGGCCTCAGCTGCGCGCTCCGCCTGCTCGAGGCCGGCCACCGCGTCGACGTGCTCGCCCGCGACCTCCCGCTCGAGACGACCTCGAGCGTGGCGGCCGCGGTCTGGTACCCCTACCTCGCGCTCCCGCAGGACAAGGTCACCGCCTGGGGCCGTACGACGTACGCCGCGCTGGCCGCGCTCGCCGAGGACGAGGCCTCCGGCGTCGTGATGCGACGCGGCACCGAGGTGCTCCGCGAGGCGACGCCCGACCCCTGGTGGAGGCAGGCGGTGCCCGACCTGGCCCGGGTGCGACCCGCCGCGCCGTACGCCGACGGGTGGTCGTTCGTGGCGCCGGTCGTGGAGATGCCGCGCTACCTGACCTGGCTCCGGGAGCGGGTGGAGGCGGCCGGCGGCACGGTGACGCGCGTGGCGCTGGCCCACCTGCCCGAGGGCCCGCTCGTCGTGAACTGCTCCGGCCTCGGCTCGCGCGTCCTGGCCGGTGACCCGTCGCTGAGCCCGGTGCGCGGCCAGGTGGTCCTGGTCGAGCAGATCGGCCTCGAGGAGTGGTGGCTGGACGAGGACGGCCCGACGTACGTCATCCCGCGCAGCCGCGACATCGTGCTCGGCGGCACCGAGGACGCGGGCGTGTGGGACCGGACCCGCGATCCCGCGACCGCCGCCGACATCCTGCGCCGCGCGACCGCCCTCGTCCCGGCGCTGGCAGAGGCACGGGTGCTGCGGCACAAGGTCGGGCTGCGTCCGTCGCGCCCGGAGATCCGGCTGGAGCGGGTCGGCGACGTGATCCACTGCTACGGCCACGGCGGCGCCGGCGTCACCCTCTCCTGGGGCTGCGCCGACGAGGTGGCGGCGTTGGCGGGCTGATCAGGGGCTGACCCAGAGGCTCTTCCAGTCGGGCATCCCGGACGTGGTGTCGTCGAGCATCCCCTGGACCCGGTCGCCGTGCGCCATGGCGACGCCGTGGTACCAGAGCGGCACCAGGGGGAACCCTCGCTGCATCGCGGTCCGGTCGAGGGCGTTCCAGCGGCCCGCCTGCTCCTCGAGGGGGCGCAGTCGGATCTCGGCGATCGCCGGACGTGCCGTCGCGAGGAGCGGCGGGACCCAGGCGCCGCCGGACGGGTAGGCACCGCACCAGGTCGACGTTCGTACGTCGAGCCGAGCGCCTGCACCCGACGGCGACGGCGCGGTGACGGGATGCGGGGCGAACCCCGCCGCCCGCAACGCACCGACCAGCGCGTGCTCGGTGCGGCGGCTCGTCTGGTCGCCGGGGACGGAGAGGAAGCGGATCGGCTGTCCGAGCGCGTGTGCCTGCGCGAGCAGATGTCGTGCCCGGGACGGCGAGGTCTGGAACGCCCGGTGCCCGCGGAGCGCGGGTGGCGTACGGCTCGGCGTGCCGGGTGGCTCGGCGATGAAGGGCGGCTCGAGGCTGGTGGCCGGGTGCGCGGTGACGCCGGGCACGAGCCCGCGGATCCGCAGGACCTGGCGGTACGGGTAGGCCCAGGCCAGGGCCAGGCGCACCCGTCGATCGGTGAGCACGCGCTGGTCGGGCGCCCAGTAGGTCAGGCACGGCTTCACTCCGAGACGACTCGACCGGCGTCCTGGAGCCCGTGCAGATCCTGTGGCCGTACGTCGTCGTAGGTCAGGGTGGTGGCGCCGGACCCCGACTGCAGCTGCTGGTCGATCTCGGCAGAAGGCACGCCGGCACGGAAGACGTAGCCCTCGGGGTACTGGGTGCGCCCGGGGTCGCTCCCAGGGTCCCACTGGGGGTTGCGCGTGAGCACCAGCTCCTGACCGGGGACGTAGCTCTGGACCAGGTAGGGCCCCGTCGCCCATGGGTGCAGCCGATAGCGACCCGCGTCAGCGTCCGGTCCTGCCGGGACCGGACCGAACGCCGGTGCGGACACCAGGTACGGCACGTCGGGGGAGGGGTGGGCGAACCGCATCTCGATCAGGTTCCGCCGCCACCGCACGGAGACGAACGGTCGTTCGGACGAGGTGTCGAACGAGCGCCGGATCCCGCGCACGACGTCGCGGGCCCGGACGGGTTCGCCGTTCTCGAACGTGCCCCCCGCCGTACGACGTACCTCCACAGCGTGTAGTCGTCGTTGTGGCTGCCGAGATCGGTGGCGAGGTCGGGGACCAGGATCATGTGCCGGCCCTGCGGGTCCTAGCGGTACTGCGTCAGCGAACGGGTCAACAGGCCGCGGTCGATCGAGAGCAGGTCGGGTGCGTGCACCTGTGCGGGGTCGAGCGAGCCCCGCAGGCCGGCCTGCGTGAGGACGGTGAGGGTGCCGCCCTCGGTCGCGCCGTGGACCGTCATCGGGCCCCTGGCGATCGCGTCCGGACCGTCGTTGAACCCCGCCGACGGCTGCTGCGTGGGAGCCGTGGACGAGGGTGAGTCATCGCCTCCGCCACACCCCGCGAGCATCGCAGCGAGGGACAAGGAGACCAGCGCAGCGACGCCCGCACGGGTCACGCGCACGAGTCACCTCCTGGTCCGGTGGCCAGAGCGTAGGGGTCGGCGACCGCGCGGTGGACACGTTCGGGTCACGATCGGATACCCGTCTGGGCACCCGACGTGTGAGAAACCTCGCCGCCTCGTGCCACGGACCGCGTGGGAGGATGCGCCCCATGAGCAGCCGCGCCCGAGGCCAGTCCGTCGTCCCGCGAGTTCACCACGATCGGCGTCGTCGGTCTCGGCACGATGGGCGCCGGGATCGCCGAGGTGTTCGCCCGCAACGGCTTCTCCGTGGTCGGGGTCGAGGTGAACGACGAGAGCGTCGAGCGCGGCCGTCAGCACCTCGAGCACTCCACCGCTCGCGCCGTCTCGCGCGGCAAGCTCAGCGAGGAGGACCAGCAGGCGCTGGTCGACCGGGTCTCGTTCACCACGAGCATGAAGGACCTCGCCGACGCCGACTTCGTGGTCGAGGCGGTCGTCGAGTCGATCGAGGTCAAGAAGTCGATCTTCCGCGACCTCGAGGCGATCGTGAAGCCCGAGGCGATCCTGGCCACCAACACCTCGAGCCTCAGCGTCACCGAGATCTCGACCGCCAACGCCCACCCGGGCCGCGTGATCGGCGTCCACTTCTTCAACCCCGCGCCGGTCCAGAGCTTCGTCGAGATCATCCGCACCGTGGTCACCGAGCCCGACGTGCTCGACGACGTGAAGGGCTCGTGGCCCGGCTGGGCAAGAACCCCGTCATCTGCGGCGACCGCGCCGGCTTCATCGCCAACACCCTGCTCTTCGGCTACCTCAACCACGCCGCCTCGATGTACGAGGCCACGGTTCGCGTCGCGCGAGGACATCGACGCCGCGATGCGCTTCGGCTGCGGCTACCCGATGGGCCCGCTGGCCCTGCTCGACCTGATCGGCCTCGACACGGCGTACGAGATCCTCGACACGATGTACAAGCAGGGCCGCGACCGGCTGCACGCGCCCACCCCGATCCTCAAGCAGCTGGTCACCGCCGGCTTCCTCGGCCGCAAGACCGGCCGCGGCTTCTACACCTACGAGGGCCCCGACAGCCCGGTCGTGGTCGCCGACGCCCACACCCCGAGCCCGGACGACAAGCCGCAGCTGGTGCGCCCGATCGCGCGGATCGGCGTGGTCGGCACCGGCACCATGGCCACCGGCATCGTCGAGGTCTTCGCCAAGGCGGGGTACGACGTGACGTACGTCGGGCGGGCGGCGGCCAAGGTCGACGGCGTCCGGGCCACCATCGAGCGCTCGCTGGACAAGGCGATCCAGCGCGGCAAGCTCGAGGAGTCGGTCAAGCCCGAGGTGCTCGGCCGGCTGACCGGCACCACCAGCCTCGACGACCTCGCCGACGTCGACCTCGTGGTCGAGGCGATCGCGGAGGACCTCGCGGTCAAGACCACGCTGTTCGAGAACCTCGACGAGATCTGCAAGCCCGGCGCGATCCTGGCCACGACCACCAGCAGCCTGCCGATCATCTCGTGCGCGACCGCGACCAAGCGGCCGCAGGACGTCATCGGCATGCACTTCTTCAACCCCGCGCCGATCATGAAGCTGGTCGAGGTCGTCTCCACGGTCACCACCGGCGACGACGTCCGCGAGACGGTGCTCGCGCTGTGCGAGAGCGTCGGCAAGGTGGCGGTCTCGTGCGGTGACCGGGCCGGGTTCATCGTCAACGCCCTGCTGTTCCCCTACCTCAACGACGCGGTGAAGATGCTGGAGGCGCACTACGCGACCGCCGACGACATCGACATCGCGATGAAGCAGGGCTGTGCGCTGCCGATGGGGCCCTTCGAGCTGCTCGACGTGGTCGGCAACGACGTGTCGCTGGCGATCCAGCGCGAGCTCTACCTGGAGTTCCGCGAGCCCGGCTTCGCGCCGGCGCCGCTGCTGGAGCACCTCGTCACCGCCGGCTACCTCGGCCGCAAGACGCAGCGCGGGTTCCGGGACTACTCCGCCTAGGATCGGCCCGCATGTCGACGGGCCGCCTCGAAGCGTTCAGCGACGGCGTGCTCGCCATCATCATCACGGTGATGGTGCTGGAGCTGAAGCCGCCCGACGGGCCGAACTTCTCCGACCTCCACGACTCCGCGACGAGCCTGCTGACCTACGTGCTGAGCTTCGTCTACATCGGCATCTACTGGAACAACCACCACCACCTGTTCCAGATCGCGAAGTCCGTCGACGGCTCGGTGCTGTGGGCCAACCTGCACCTGCTGTTCTGGCTCTCGCTCTACCCGTTCACCACCGACTGGATGGACGAGCACGTTCGGCCGGGCGTCGACCGTCGTGTACGGCGTGAACCTGCTGCTGGCCGCGATCGCGTTCACGATCCTGCACCCGCGGATGATGCGGATGCCGGTCAGCCGGGAGCGCATGCGGGAGGCGTTCGGCAGCGACCTCAAGGGCAAGCTCTCGCCGGTGCTCTACGTGCGCGGCATCCTGCTGGCGTTCGTCGAGCCGTGGCTCGGGCTGGTCCCGTTCGTCGTGGTCGCCCTGATCTGGCTGGTGCCCGACCGCCGGGTCGAGCGCTACCTGGAGACCCACCAGCCGACCTCGGGCGAGACGCTGGGCCGCTGACGCGCCGCTGGGGCGCGAGGGGAGGAAAACGCGGAACAGATCGGCGTTGCCCCGGGCCTGTCGGTGATCCGTTCCGCGTTTTCTGCGGGAGGGCCTGCAGCCTCAGTCGAGGCAGAACTCGTTGCCCTCGGGATCCGGCATCACGATGAAGCCGGCGCTCATCGGCGGCTCGGGCTCGTGGCGGCTCAGGCGGGTCGCGCCCAGCGCCACGAGCCGCTCGCACTCCGACTCCAGCGCGGCCATCCGCTCGTCGCCCTGGAGCCCCGGAGCGGCTCGGACGTCGAGGTGGAGGCGGTTCTTGGCCGTCTTGCGCTCCGGCACCTTCTGGAAGAACAGGCGCGGCCGGTCTCGTCGGGGTCGACGGAGGCGGAGGCGTTGTTGCGGTCCTCCTCCGGTACGCCGAAGTGGTCGAGCGCCTCCTCCCAGGTCTCGAAGCCCGGCGGGCGGGGAGTCGTAGCGGTAGCCGAGCACCTCGTCCCAGAAGCCGGCCAGGGCGATCGGGTCGGCGGCGTCGAAGGTCACCTGGATCGTGCGGCTCATGGGGACTCCTCGTGGTCGGTCGGTGCGCAGGTAGAGGTCGCGGAGCAGGCAGATCTCGGCGCCGTGGTGGATCAGCTCGCGGTTGATGTGGAGGACCAGGTCGGCCAGCGGCGCCTCGGCGAACGGTCCCTCGGCCGGCCCGCACGGACGGGCGAGCCCCTCGTCGCCGAGCGCACTCGACCCCGGCCGACCACGCGTCGTACGCCGCGTCGAGCTGGTCGAGGGCCTCCTCGGCCGTGGCGGCGTACACCCAGGTCTCGGGATCGGCCGGAGGGCCGCCGAAGTGGCTGGCGGTGCGGATGCGCCAGGCAGCCGCGGATCACGTGGGCCAGCCGCCAGGCGATCGTGGTCACCGGTGCCGGCGTCGGCTCGGGCCAGGCGTAGTCCAGCACCAGGTCGCCCCCGCCGGCCGCGTCGGCTGGTGGTCGCCTCCGCGCGCGGCCGGAGGCTCCAGCAGCCGGGGACCGGCTCCCAGAGGTACTCCTCGTCGGTCAGCCCCTCGAGCCGCGGCCGGAGCGTGTGCCGGTAGTGGAAGTCGAGCTGGTCGCGCAGGCGGGCGTTCCACCCACGCGTCGCCAGTCCGTGTCGGTCGTCATGCCGGACCTCCGCGGCCGGCTTCCAGGCCTTGAGGAAGGGCAGGTCGGGCAGGCCGTCGCGGGCGGCCACGAGCGCGTACATCGTCGCGCCGTCCAGCGGTCTCGCGGACGATGTCGCCGTGGCCGGCGTGCCGGGTCAGCTCCTCCATCAGGTGCCACCACACCCAGCGCACCGACCACGCCTCGACGTCCTGCGGGAACCACGGCGCGTCGGGCACGGGGACCGGGGTGTCGAGGTCGAGCCGGCGTACGGCGTCGAGCACGGCCGCGCACACCTCGTCGTAGTCGGCCAGCAGGTCGTCGAGCGAGCCCGTCGGCGTCGAAGCGGAAGCCGTCGAGGTAGTCGTCCACGCCGCCGCCGCTCGGCTCGGGCAGCGCCGGAGCCGCCTCGGCGCTGGCCAGCCAGCCGCTGGACGGCGTGACGTGCTCGCACCAGGCCGCCGACGGCTGAGCGACGACGCGCTCGGTGCGGCGGCGCCTGCGCGGGCGTGAGGCCGTGCAGCAGCGCGCGGAAGGCGTCCTGCGGCTGGGCCAGGAAGGCGGCGATCGCGTCGGTCTCGTCGGCGACGGGCGGGACGTGGAGGGCCATGACGGGTTCCTTTCGGTCGGTGTCGGACCAGTGTCGACGCACAAACAGGACAGGACCTGTCCGCTATCGCTGGCAGACTCCGGGTCATGGCCGAGACCACCGAGCGCGTGCTGCACCTGCTGGGGCTGCTCCAGCAGCGGCCGGTCTGGACCGGGCCCGAGCTCGCCGAGCGGCTCGGCGTCACCACCCGCAGCATCCGCCGCGACGTCGAGCGGCTGCGCGCGCCTGGGCTACCCGGTGCAGGCCACCCAGGGTGTCGGCGGCGGCTACCAGCTCGGCCGCGGCCGCGGGCTGCCGCCGCTCCTGCTCGACGACGCCGAGGCGGTCGCGGTCGCGGTGTCGCTGCGGATGGCGGCCGGCGGCACCGTGTCGGGGGCCAGCGAGGCCGCGCTGCGCACGCTCGCCAAGCTCGACCAGGTGATGCCGCCGCGGCTGCGCAGCGAGGTGCGCGCGATCCACGAGGCGACCCAGACCCTCGACCACGGCCAGGCCACGGTCGACGGCGAGGCGCTGCTGCGGCTGGCGCGGGCCGTGCGCGACACCGTGCGGGTGCGCTTCGACTACGAGGCGCGCGACGGTACGCCGAGCTCCCGCACCGTCGAGCCGGTCGGCCTGGTGGCGACCGGCCGCCGCTGGTACCTGATGGCCTACGACGTCGACCGCGACGACTGGCGGACCTTCCGGCTCGACCGGATGCAGCGCGGTCGAGCCGACGACGTGGCGGTTCCGCGAGCGCGAGCACGAGGACCCGGCGGCGTACGTCCAGCGCGCCGTGGCCAGCGCGGCGTACCGCTTCCAGGCGCGGATCGCTCGTGCACGCGCCGCTGGCCGAGGTCGCCGAGCGCACCAGCGTGCGGTCGGTCGTGCTGACGCGCCGTCGACGACGCGACCACGCTTGCTCGAGGCGGGGTCCGAGACGCTCTACGGCCTCGCCTTCCACCTGTCCTGCCTCGGCTGGGAGTTCGAGGTGCAGGAGCCCGCCGAGCTGCGCGACGTCCTGGCCGAGATGGGCGGGCGGGCCCTCCGCGCGGCCGGGCGACGGCTGAGCCGCACGACGTAGGCTCGGCGCATGGGTGGGTGCTGGTCGTCGTCGTGGCGCTCGTCGCGGCTGCTGTTCGTCGTCGTCCGCCGGCGCAACAAGGCGCTGAAGGCGCGAGCGGGCCGCCGCGCGAGCTCGAGCCGGTCAAGAAGCTGGCGTTCGAGGACGTGACCGCGCTCGGCGTCGACCTGCAGGACCTCGACCTCGAGCTGGCCGGGCAGCCGCTCGACGGCGGGGCGAACGCCGACTACCAGCGGGCGCTCGACAGCTACGAGGCCGCCAAGACCGCGGCCGACGCGATCGCCCGGCCCGAGCAGGTGCAGGACGTCACCAAGATCCTCGACGACGGCCGCTACGCGATCGCCTGCGTCCGGGCCCGGGTCGCCGGCGAGCCGCTGCCCGCAGCGTCGGCCGGCGTGCTTCTTCGACCCCCGGCACGGGCTGTCGGTCGACCGACGTGCCCTACGCGCCGATGGGCGGCGCGGAGCGCCAGGTGCCGGCCTGCGCGCTGGACGCCGAGCGGGTCAGCGCCGGCGCCGAGCCCGACACGCGCCAGGTGATGGTCGGCACGAAGCGGGTGCCGTACTGGGAGGGCGGTCGTGCCTACCGGCCGTACGCCGCCGGCTACTTCGGCGGCTTCGGCCCGCTCGACTGGATCTTCATGGGCTTCATGTTCGAGGGGATGGGCGACGGGCTCGGCGCGCTCGCCGCCGGCATGGGCGACGGCATGGGCGACCTCGCCGGCGGCATCGGCGACGGGATCGGCGACATCGGCAGCGGCATCGGCGACATGTTCGACGGCTTCGACTTCTGACATGGGCCGCGCGCCCGCGCCTGGTCCTGCTGCGCACTGCTGCTCGCGCTCGTCGCGGGCCCGTCGTACGCCGCCACGGTCACGCTGCCGCCGACCGGCACCGACTGGGACTACCAGCTCGGCGGGGCCCGCAGCGTGCCCGCACACGTCGGCATCGTCGAGCGCGACCGACGGGCGAAGCCGGTGAAGGGCGCCTACAACATCTGCTACGTCAACGGCTTCCAGACCCAGGTCGAACGAGAAGCGGTTCTGGCACCGGCACTGGTCGCTGGTGCTCAAGCGCCAGGGCAAGCCCGTCGTCGACTCGGTGTGGGGCGAGTGGCTGCTCGACATCCGCACCACGGCGAAGCGGGCCGCTCTCGCGCGGATCATGGGCCGCTGGACCGCCCGCTGCGCCCGCGACGGCTTCGACGCCGTGGAGTACGACAACCTCGACTCCTTCAGCCGGAGCCACCAGCTGGTCACCCGCGCCGACGCCCGGGCGTACGCCGCGCTGCTGGTCACCGCGTGCCCACGCGCACGGGCTCGCCGCGGCCCAGAAGAACTGGGCGGAGTGGGACGGCACCGCGGTCGGCTTCGACTTCGCGGTCGCCGAGCAGTGCGCGCAGTACCACGAGTGCGGGCGCTACGTCGCCCACTACGGCAGCCACGTGCTCGCCGTGGAGTACGCCGACAAGGCCTTCCGCCGCGCCTGCCGGAACTGGGGCGACACGATCGCCGTCGTCCGGCGCGACGTCGACCTCACGAGCGACGGCGTCCGCCGGTGGTGTGGTCACTCAACCTGACGCCGCGCTCGTTCGTCGTAGGAGGTGAGGGCCACCCGGCCCTCGTCCCGACACTCCCGCAGGGGATGAGCAGATGAAGGCCTACGACGAGGAGTTCGACCGGTTCGTGGCCTCGGCCTGGCCGAGGCTGCGTCAGGCGGCGTTCGCCCTGACCGGGCACGCGGCCGACGCCGAGGACCTGCTCCAGGGCGTCCTGGTCCGGGCGTACGCCGGCTGGCCCCGGGTGCGCCGTGACGACCCGGTCGCCTACGTCCGACGGGCCCTGGTCAACGCCTACATCGACACCTGGCGCCGCCGTCAGCGGGTCCGGGTCGACCCCGTCGACGAGGTGCCCGACGGCCCGAGCGCCGACGCCGCCACCGACGCGGAGGCACGGGTCGACCTCAGGGCGCGGCTGGCCGCGCTCTCGGACCGGGAGCGGTCGATGGTCGTGATGCGCTACTACCTCGACCTCTCGGAGACGGAGGTCGCGCGGCTGCTGGCCTGCTCGACCGGGACCGTCAAGAGCACCTGCTCACGGGCGATGGGCAAGCTGCGCCTCGCCGAGGACTCACCGAAAGGGGCCGTGCGATGAATGACCTCGACACCCTCCAGCACGCGATCGACGGGCTGGACTCCGGCCTTCCGGACACACCCGACCTGGACCGGATCCGGCGCGTCGGGCGCAGGCACCGCCGGGTACGCCGTACCGCCCGCGGGGTGGTCGGCGCCGTCGCCGTCGTCGCGGTGACCGTCGCCGCCGTTCCGGCGCTCCGGCCGCCGACCCCGTTCTCCGCCCCGGGCTCGCTCTTCGCCTCGGACCCGGGAGGGGGGACCTTCGTGACGCTCGACCTCCCGGGGTGGAAGGTCGGCAACGTCTCCGACAGCTACGGCGTCCGCGAGATGCAGTTCACCCACGACTCGCAGGAGCTCGAGGTCGACCAGTACGCCGCGTCGCAGTACGACGGCTACTACGCCGACCGGAACGTGCTCGACGACCGCCAGCCGATCCAGGTGCTGGGTCAGCCCGGCACCATGTGGACCTACGCCGCGGACGACCACACCGTGATCCGCTCGGTGCAGGGCAGTCACTTCGTCGAGATCCGCGGCACCGGCATGAGCAAGGCGGAGTTCCGGGGGCTGCTCGACAGCCTGGCGCTGACCGACGAGGCCGGCTTCGCGCAGGCGATGCCCGACCAGGCCGTCACGCCCGAGAACCGTGACCGTGCCATCGCGCGCCTGCTCCGCGGGGTCGACGTACCACCCGGCTTCACCGCCGCCGACGTCCGGCTCGCCGGCTTCAACGATGCCTACCAGGCGTCCGCGCGGGTGGCCGGGTCGGTCGGGTGCGCCTGGATCGACGTGTTCGACGGCGGCTCGGCGAGCCAGCGGCAGGCGGCGGTCGACGCCTTCGCCGCCAGCCGGCACTGGCCCCTGCTCGTCGACATCGCCGACCAGGGTGACTACTCCCAGGTCTTCTGGTCGATGGCCGACCGGCTCCGGACCTGGGACCAGGGTCAGAGTGCCGCGGAGCTCAAGCCGGGTCTCTGCTGACGCTCCGGTGCGACAGCGCCGTCCGACCTGCTCGGGGCGCTGGGCCACCGGCGGTGCCGCGGCTGACGGCACCGGGGACTCACTAGCCTGGGGCCCGTGGTCTCGACAAGCTCGACCGACGGAGGACGCCCGACCGACGGAGGACGCCCGACCGACGGAGGACGCCCGACCGACGGAGGACGCCCGACCGACGGAGGACGCCCGACCGACGGAGGACGCCCGACCGACGGCGGTGCGCTGCACACGACGGCGCTGGGTGACAGCGGGTCGCGGGTGGTGTTCGCGCACGGGCTGTTCGGGCAGGGCCGGAACTGGACCCAGATCGGCAAGGCGCTGGCCGACCGGCACCGGGTGCTCCTGGTCGACCTGCCGCACCACGGTCGCTCGAGCTGGGGCGAGGGCTTCGACTACCTCACCATCGCCGACCAGGTCGCCGGCCTGCTGAGCGCCGACGATCCCGTGGCCCTGGTCGGCCACTCGCTCGGCGGCAAGGTCGCGATGGTGCTGGCCCTGCGTCACCCGGAGCTCGTCGAGCGGCTCTGCGTGGTCGACGTGTCGCCGGTGCCCTACGACCGGCTGTCGCAGTTCGAGGGCTTCGTCGCCGCGATGCGCGGGCTGGACCTGGGCTCGTTGACGCGGCGCGACGACGCGGACGCCGCCCTGGCCGACGCGGTGCCCGACCCGACGGTGCGCGGCTTCCTGCTCCAGAACCTCCGTCGCGACGGCGACGGCTGGCGCTGGCAGGTCAACCTCGACGTGCTCGGCGCGGCGCTGCCGACGATCGGCGGCTGGCCCGAGGACCGGCTGGCCGGCACGCCGCCGTACCGGGGTCCCGTGCTGTGGGTCGCGGGGGCGCGCTCGGACTACATCACGCCGGACTACGCCGACGCCATGGACCGCTGGTTCCCCGCCCACCGGCTGGTCACCGTCAAGGAGGCCGGGCACTGGGTGCACTCCGAGCAGCCAGGGGTGTTCATCGAGGTGCTGCGCCGCTTCCTCGACGCGCGGGGCTGACCGCTCTCCGCATCACGGTGTTCTTCGGGCCCTTGGTCCGCACCAGCTCGAAGCCGGCGTCCTCGAACATCCGGCGCGTGCCGTTGTAGAGCACGGACTGCTTCGCGCCCTGGGTGTCGTGGGGGTAGCCCTCCACGACACCGCCGCCGGCCTGCGCGATCAGGTCGATCGCGCCGGCGAGCGCGATCTCGGAGACGCCGTTGCGGCGGTACCGCTTGTCGACGAAGAGGCAGGTGAGCCGGTAGTCGGGGTAGAGGTCGGCCTCCGCGTCGTACTGCTTGCGGTGGTAGATGTTCGGCAGCTCCGCGCAGGAGCCGTACTCGCACCACGCGACCGCGACGTCGCCGTCGAAGACGAGCGCGGCGTGGGCCCGACCCTCGCGGACCAGCCGCTCCTTGAGCGCCCGGTTGCCGTCGGCGGTGAAGGTCTTGTCCTCGTGGAGCGTCTGGAAGTACGTGCACCAGCAGCCGCCGAAGACGCCGTTGTGGCGCTCGACGAGGTCCGCGAAGGCGTCCCAGGTGTCGGCCGAGAGGGCCCGGACGGTGAGGGTGGCGGTGTCGACCGGGACGCGGGCAAGGGCCATGCGACTCACGCTAGCGGCGGCTTGCGGACGCTCCGCGTCCGGAAGCCTGGTCAGCGCCGGCGTGCGCGGTACGCCGCGACGGCTGCCCGGTTGCTGCACGTGGTGCTGCAGAAGCGGCGGGAGCGGTTGCGGGAGAGGTCGAGCACCAGCCCCTCGCAGTCCGGGTCGTCGCAGACGTCGAGGCGCGACATCTCGTCGGCGCGGATCACGTCGATCATCGCGAGGGCGGTCTCGACCGCGATCCGGGTGGCCAGTGGCGCGTCCGGGGCGACGGCGTGGATGTGCCAGTCGTGACCGGAGTGGCGCACCAGCTGGGGGAGGGCGTGCTCCTCGGCGAGGAGGTCGTTGACGAGCCCCACCGTCGTGTCGCGGTCGCTGGTGAGCAGCGTGCGCAGGCGCGGTCGGAGGTCACGGACGGCGGTCAGCTCGGCGGGGATCCCGAGGCGGGTGCCGGTGTAGTCGTGCTCGTCGAGGAAGCCCGCCAGCTCCTCGGTCGTGGTGAGGGTGTCGGGCTCCTCGCCGGAGTTGACCAGCGCCACCGCGGCGAGCAGGGCCGCCTCGGTGTCATGAGCAAAAGTCACGTTGACAGATTACACGTCGGCTCCGTAGTGTCATGTGTCATGGCCACGTTGACTCATGACACGACCCAGGTGCGTGCGCGGTCGTCGCGCCGCAGCGGGGCCGGGTTCGGCTTCGCCGCCCTGGCGGCGGCCTCGTTCGGCCTGTCCGGCGCCCTGGCCACCGCCCTGCTGGACGCGGGCTGGAGCCCGGCCGCCCTGGTGCTGTGCCGGATCGTGGTCGGCGCGGCGGTACTGGTCGTCCCGGCTGCGGTCGCGCTGCGCGGCCGGTGGTCGCTGCTGCGCGCCCACGCCGGCCTGCTCCTGGCCTACGGCGTGATCGCGGTCGCCGGCTGCCAGCTGGCGTACTTCAGCGCCGTCGACCGGCTGCCGGTCGCCGTGGCGCTGCTGATCGAGTACACCGCGCCCGTCGCCGTGATCGGCTGGCTGTGGGCGCGCCACGGACAGCGGCCGACGCCGCCTCACCGTGGTCGGCGCGCTCGTCGCCGGGGCCGGGCTGATGCTCGTGCTCGACGTCTTCTCGGCCGGCACCGTGGACGGCCTCGGCGTGATCTGGGCGCTCGGTGCGATGGCCGGCTGCGCGTTCTTCTTCGTGGTCTCCGCCTCCGACGAGGACGTCCTGCCGCCGATCGTGCTCGCCGCGGGCGGCCTGGTCGTCGGGGCGATCGGCCTCGGGGCCGCCGGCCTGGTCGGCCTGGTGACGTTCGCCGCCTCCACCGACGACGCGTCGTACCGCGGGACGAGCGTGCCGTGGTGGCTGCCGGTGCTCGCGCTGGGCGTGGTCACCGCCGCCCTGGCGTACGTCGCCGGGATCCTCGCCGCGCGTGGGCTCGGCGCCCGGATGGCGTCGTTCGCCGCGCTGCTCGAGGTGCTCTTCGCCGTGGTGTTCGCCTGGCTCCTGCTCGGTCAGCTGCCCCGGAGCGTGCAGCTGCTCGGCGGGGTCTTCGTGCTCGCCGGCGTGGTGCTGGTGAAGCTCGGCGAGCCCCAGACCCGCGTCTGACGCCGCGTCAGCGCCCTTCCTGGCGTGGCAGCCAGACCTCGCGCACCAGCAGCAGGATCGAGGCGGCCGTCGGGATCGCGAGCAGCGCGCCGACCACGCCGAGGAGCGAGGCCCCGATCAGCGCGGCGATCACGGTGACCGCGCCGGGCACCGACACGGTGTGGGCCATCACCCGCGGGTAGATCAGGTAGTTCTCGAGCTGCTGGTAGGCGATGTAGAAGATCACGCAGATCACGCCGGTCGACACGTCGGTGGCGAAGGCGATCGCACAGACGATGAAGGCGCCGATGGTGGCCCCGATCATGGGGATCACGTCGAGCAGCGCCACCACGAGCGCGAGCGCCACGGCGTACTTCCCGAGACCGACGATGAACAGGAACACCAGGGTGCTCAGCCCGGCGCAGACCGCGACCACGAAAGCGCCGGAGACGTAGCCCCCGACGTTGCGCAGGATCTGCTCGCTGAGCAGCGCGACCCGCTCGCGGCGCGTCGACGGCACGAGCTGGTACGCCGCGTTCTTGATCGTCGGCAGGGACGCCAGGAAGTAGAGCGTCAGCACCGTGACGACGAAGGTGTTGGCGAGGATCCCGAGGATCGCCAGCCCCACGCCGAGGGCGCCACCGAACGCCTTCTCGGCGAGTCCGCCGTTCTTGACGTAGTCGGTGATCCGGCTGCTCACGTCGTACTTGTCGTCGAAGCGGCGGATGGTGGCGTTGCGCTGGAGCTGGTCGAACAGGTGGGGCAGGTTGTCGTTGAGCGTGGTGACCTGCTCGGTGACCAGCGGGACGATCGTGAAGAGGAACCCGGCGAACGCCAGGACCACCGCCGTGATCACCACCAGCACCGCCCACGGTCGCTTCAGCCCGCGACGCATGAGGAGCTCGACGGCCGGGTTGAGCCCGACGGCGAGGAACAGCGCGACCACGACGAGCACCAGGACCCCGCCGATGCGGAGCACCAGCAGCCCGAGCCAGAGAGCGAGCAGTGCACCGGCACCGCCGAGGAATCCCCACATGAAGGGGGAACGCTGGTTGAGCGGGCGGCCCGGGGTTCCGAGATCGGTCACCGGCGAGACTCAGGACTCGTCGTCGCCGAAGCCCGACATCAGCTCGCGCAACGAGCCGAGCTGGGCCGAGATCGCCTCGCGGCGCTTGGTCATCCGGTCCACCTCGGCCTTGAGGGCCGCGAGGTGGCGCTCCTGCTCGGCGTTGCCGGAAGCAGCCAGGGCGTCGGCCTGGGTGCGCGCCGAGGCGACGATCTGCTCGGCCTCGCGGCGGGCGCGTGCCAGCAGCGCGTCGGCCTCGGTCTGGGCCTGCTGCCGGTGGGTGGTGGCCTGGTTGGTGGCCTCACGCGCCCGGGCCTCGGCGGCCTCGGCGCGCTGCTCGGCCTCCTCCACGAGGCGCTTGGTCTCGGCGGTGGCAGTGGCGTGGTGGTCGCTGGCCTCGCGGGCCAGGCGCTCCTTCTCCACGGCCAGCGTGCGCCGTGCCTCCTGCACCTCGCGGTCGGCGCTGGCCCGGGCCTGCTCCGCCTCGCGGACGGCGGTGACCTTGAGCTCCTTGGTCTCCTGCTCGGCGGCGAGACGCACCTGGTCGCTCTCGCGCTTGGCGGCGGCGCGCACGTCCTCGGCCTCGCTCTGCGCCAGCGACCGCTCCTGCTCGCTGTCCGCGGTGATCCGGGCCCGCATCTCGTCCAGCTCGCGGAGCTGGACGAGCCGCATGTCGTCGGCCTCCTTGGTGGCCTCGGCGCGGATCCCCAGGGCGTCGCGGGTGGCCTGCTCGCGGATGTCGTCGGCGTCGTTCTGCCCCGCGGCACGGATCTCCGCGGCCTCCTCCTCGGCGAGGCGCAGCATCGCGCTGGCGCGGCCGCCGAGCCCGGCGTACGACGGGTTGTCGTTCTCGGCGAGCTCGTGGCGGGCCGTCTCCAGCGCCGCCTCCAGCTCGGCCACGCGCTGCTCGGACCGGCTCAGGGCGGTGGTGACCCCCGACCGGTCCTGGGCGACCTGGCGCAGGTGGCTGTCGACGGCCGCCTTGTCGTAGCCACCGCGGCGTACGGTCGCGAACGACGGCGACCCCACCTGAGCGGCGGGGGCAGCGGGCGCTGCGGGGGTGACCGGAACGGTCTGCGTGGTCGGGGTGGCGCGCGGCGGCGGGACCGGGCGGCCGCCGGTCGCGGCCGGCGCCGGTGCGGCGGGCTTCGCCGCCTCGTCCTGCTGCGCGGCCGGAGCCGCGTCCTTCTGCTTCGGGGCGGCCGGCTTCGCCGAGCTCGCGGGCTTCGCCGACTCCTCGGACTTCGCCGAGTCCGCAGACTTCGGGGACTTCGCGGAGTCGTCGGGACCCTGTGCCTCCAGCACCTGCGTCGGCTGCTCGTCGGCGGCCTCGCCGTCCGGCTCGTCGAAGATGGACAGGCCCTGGTCGCTCATGGTGTGGGGGTCCTCCCGGAAGAGATCGGTGTGTGGCCCAGTGTGTCTGATGGGGTGGAGCGCTTCCACCCCGGCTCGCCTCCGGCGACGGCTCACCTAGATCCCGCGGAACGCGTTGATCGCGTCGAGGTGGCGCGACCGCATCTCCTCGTCGCGGACGCCCAGCCCCTCCTCGGGCGCCAGGCAGAGCACGCCGACCTTGCCCTGGTGGAGGTTGTGGTGGACGTCGAGGGCGGCCCGGCCGACCTCCGCCAGCGGGTAGGTGTTCGACAGCGTGGGGTGGATCATCCCCTTCGCGATCAGCCGGTTGGCCTCCCACGACTCCCGGTAGTTGGCGAAGTGCGAGCCGATGATCCGCTTGAGGTTCATCCAGAGGTAGCGGTTGTCGTACTCGTGCAGGTAGCCCGACGTCGAGGCACAGGTGACGATCGTGCCGCCCTTGCGCGCGGCGTACACGCTGGCACCGAAGGTCTCGCGACCCGGGTGCTCGAAGACGATGTCGACGTCCTCGCCGCCGGTGAGCTCGCGGATGTCGGAGCCGAAGCGCCGCCACTCCTTGGGGTCCTGGGTGCGCTCGTCCTTCCAGAACTTGTAGCCGGCCTCGGCCCGGTTGATGATCAGCTCGGCGCCCATCGACCGGCAGATCTCGGCCTTCTCGTCGCTGGAGACGACGCACACCGGCACCGCCCCGCCGTTGACGGCGTACTGCGTGGCGAAGCCGCCGAGCCCGCCGCTGGCGCCCCAGATCAGCACGTTGTCGCCCTGCTTCATGCCGGCGCCGTTGCGGCTCACCAGCTGGCGGTACGCCGTGCTGTTCACCAGCCCCGGCGAGGCCGCCTCCTCCCAGGTGAGGTGGGCGGGCTTGGGCATCAGCTGGTTGGACTTCACCAGCGCGATCTCGGCCAGGCCGCCGAAGTTGGTCTCGAAGCCCCAGATCCGCTGCTCGGGATCCATCATCGTGTCGTTGTGGCCGTCGGGGCTCTCCAGCTCCACCGAGAGGCAGTGGGCCACGACCTCGTCGCCGGGCTTCCAGAGGTGGACGCCGACCCCGGTCGCGAGCACCACGCCGGAGAGGTCGGAGCCGACCACGTGGTAGGGCAGGTCGTGCCGCTTGCTGAGCGGGCTGAGCCGGCCGTAGCGCTCGAGGAACCCGAACGTCGCGACCGGCTCGAAGATCGAGGTCCAGACGGTGTTGTAGTTGATGGCGCTCGCCATCACGGCCACCAGTGCCTCGCCCGGCCCGAGCTCGGGGAGCGGGACGTCCTCGACGTGGATCGACTGTCGCGGGTCCTTGTCCCTGCTCGCCAACCCCTCGAACATGTCGACCTCGTCCTGGTGGACGGTGGCGGCCCGATAGCCCTGCGGGACCTCGAGGGCGGCGAAGTCCTCCGCGGTCGCGGTGCCGGACATGATGGCGTCGAGGATCTGCTGCACGACTGCTCCTGACGGTCGATGGGCGGTGCGTCCGGAGAGTACCGACGGGCCACGGGGCGTGGGGCGCCGTGTGCGCCTTCTCACCCATCACCAGCTCACCCATCACAAGGAAACCGCAAGGGCACCTTGGCTGTCTGGACTCGCACACCCGTCGCCGGGCGGGGGTGGATCTCCTGGGGGAGCCATGCGAGCACGTCACGACACCGACCTGGTACGACGCTCGGAGAGGTCAGGTGCACGAGCGCCACGCCGTCGACCGTTCGTCCTGGCGCTGGTCGTCCTGCTGATGGGTGGAGTGCTGGCGGCCCTGCCTCTGGCCAGCAGCAGCGCGGCGACCACCCCGCCGACGGTGTCCCCGGGGACGGACCCGGCGAACGGCTTCCCGCTGTGGTACCAGGACAACACCGGCACCCGGGTGGCTCCCTGCCTCGACCCGGCCGACGCGAACTGCATCGTCGCTGCGGATGCCGGCTTCGACACGGCCAAGCCCACGGTGTTCCCGACCAACTTCCCCTCGGAGTTCTTCTACCTCAACTCCCAGTCCGACCGGCTGGCGACGCCGGGTTGCAAGGGAGCGAAGGCCGGCCGGATCTCGATCATCAACAACCTCGAGGGTGCGTTCGTCAACGGGGCGCCGAAGTTCGGTGACCAGATGGTGTTCGGTCGCGTCCGGCTGATCCTGACCGGTGGCCTGTGCCCGAAGTCCACGTACCAGGTCACCGCGCCGTACGGGAGCTTCAGCTTCACCACCGACACCAACGGCGCCCTCCCGCGCAACCAGGGCACCACCGACGTCGGGTGCGCCCCGGTCGCGCCCAACGTCTGTGACTTCAAGCTCGCCCTCGCGAGCCCCAACGCCACCAGCTTCCTGCGCTGGGACCCGGCCGTCGCGCCGGCTGCTCCCAGTGGCTACCTCGGCGACGGCACCACGCTGCACCAGATCGTGGGCGGCACGAACGGCAACCTCTTCCGGGTCACCGGTCCGGGTGCCAACAACAACACCCCGATCAACCTGTCGACCAACCTCTTCACCGTGGCGGGCAAGCTGGCCGGCCCCCTGTCGGCGTCCCCGAGCCCGGTGAACTTCGGCGGTGTCGCCGCCGGCACCAGCAGTGCGGCCAAGACGGTGACCGTGACCACGCTCGCCGCGACCGGCGTGACCCCGGGGGCGGCCACCATCACCGGTCCGAACGCCGCCGAGTTC
Source organism: uncultured Actinomycetota bacterium (assembly GCA_963797325.1). Classification (GTDB taxonomy): domain Bacteria; phylum Actinomycetota; class Actinomycetes; order Propionibacteriales; family Nocardioidaceae; genus Nocardioides. Next base: position 60,166 of record CAWCPG010000019.1, on the reverse strand, counting down.
TCGCTCGTGAGCGACGGCTGCTCCGGTCGGCCCACCGCCCAGGACGCGAGCTGCCAGATCTCGGTCGCCTTCAACCCCGCCGCGGCCAGCTCGGGACCCCGCTCGGCCACGCTGACGGTCCCGCACAACTCGTTCGGCGCGTCGCTCCAGGTGCCGCTCAGCGGCACCGCCACGGCGCCTACCGAGGCGCCCGCGATCGCTGTGTCCCCGTCGTCGATCGACTTCGGCCAGGTGCGGATCGTCTTCGGCCGCGCCGACCAGGACGTCACCGTGACCAACAACGGCACGGCGCCGCTGGCGATCTCCGCCGTCTCGCTCCAGGGTGGTGACGCAGCGGACTTCAGCGTGATCAACCACTGCACGGACCCGGTCGCACCGAACGGCGGCACCTGCCTGATCAATGCCGCCCTCGCGCCGAGCGTGCTCGGTGCCCGCGCCACGACGCTGAACATCACCAGCAACGCGACCCCGACGGTGACCTCTGTACCGCTGAGCGGCACCGGCATCGGCGGCCACGCCGCGGTGTCGGCCACCAACACGCTCACCTTCCCCGACTGGTACCAGGACGAGGGAGGCGTGCGCCTCGACCAGTGCCTCGACCCGAACGACCCCGAGTGCCTCGTGCTCCCGGGCGGCACCTTCGACGGCACCAACACCACCTTGAGCTTCCCGGACAACTTCCCGGACGAGTTCTTCTGGTACGACGCGGACGCTGACGTCCTCTCGACGCCGGGCTGCAACGGCACTGCTCCGGGCAAGCTGCGCTTCCGCTTCGCCCTCGAGGGCGCCTTCCTGAACGGCGATCCGGCCGTGGGTGAGCAGATGACCTTCGGTCGCCTGCGGGTGCAGGGGAGCGGCGGCCTGTGCCCCGCCCACGACTACACGGCCGTCACGCCGTACGGCACCTGGAAGGTCACCACGGACGATCTCGGTGGCCTCAAGCCGGGGGCGAACACCACCGACGTCGGCTGCACGCCGGCTCCGCCGGACGTGCCGTGCGACTACTCACTGGCCCTGCGCAGCGACGTCCTCGGCGGCTTCCTGCGCTGGGACCCCAGCCAGCTGCCCCACGCGCCGGCGGGCTACCTCGGTGACCCGAACGTGCTGCACACGGTGGTCGGTGCGCCGTACCACCGCGACGGCAGCCCGGTGAACTACGTCGCTCTCTACGACGGCGCGGTAGCCCCGGCCAACCTGGTCGTGCGCACCGACAAGTTCAACGTCATGGGCAAGCTCGGTGGCCCGCTCGTGGCCGACCCCTCGAGCGCGACCTTCCCGGACGCGCTGCCGGTCGGCTCTGCTCCCGCCTCTCGGGTGGTGACCCTGTCCAACCAGGGCGTCGACCCGATCACGGTCAACGGCTTCTCGGTGACCGGGGACGCCGCCGGCTCGTTCACCTCGAGCGGCTCGACCTGTCAGGCGGCCCTCGCCCCGGGCGACACCTGCTCGGTGACGGTGAACTTCTCGCCGGTCGACGTGGGCCCGCAGCATGCCTCGCTGATGGTGGACCACACCGGACTCAACTCGCCGCTGGCGGTCCCGCTGAGCGGGGTCGGGACCCCGTCGGAGGGGACGGCCGCCCTGTCGGTCGACCGCTCCTCGGTGTCCTTCGCCCAGCTGCACACAGGCCGCACGTCGCCGGCTCAGCAGCTCGCGGTGTCGAACATCGGCGGCACGGCCGACCTCGACCTGGGCAATCTCGACATCACGGGTGGCGGAGCAGCCAGCTTCTCTGTGACGCGTGGCGACTGCCCCGACGCGCTGCCGGTCGGAGCCACCTGTCACCTCGCGGTGCGCTTCGCGCCGGTCGCGGCCGGCGACCTGACCGCGACCCTGACGGTCAACGCGCTGCCGCCGTCGTCGCCGTCCTTCCGCAACGTGACACTGTCCGGCACCGGGTTCGCCGGTGGCGCCGCTGTGTCGCCGTCGATCGACCAGGGTTTCCCGGCCTACTACCAGGACGCCAACGGCGTGCGCGTTGCGCCGTGCACGAACCCCAACGACGGCAACTGCGCCATGGCGCCGGACCCGAACCTGGACACCGCGCTGCCGGTGAGCTTCCCGGGCAACTTCCCCGGCGAGTTCTTCTACACGGTGGCGAACTCCGAGCCGCTGACGATCAACGACGACTGCGGTGACGGCACCACGGCCTCGGCGGACGTCTCGCTGCTGGAGGGTCTGGAGGGTGCGTTCGTCACCGACACGCCGCAGGCCGGCCAGCAGATCACCTTCGCCCGGAGCCGGATCATCTTCGGCCCCCGCGCGACCACCCTGTGCCCCACCACGACGTACTCGTTCGTGACGCCGTACGGCCAGCAGTCCTTCACCACCGACGCCACGGGCGCACTCAAGCGCACCGACGGCACCGTGAGCGTGGGCTGTGCCGGTCCGGCTGCGGGGACGACCACCCCGCCGTGCGACTACGCCGAGGCGCTCGGGGGCGACCAGTTCAACGGCTTCCTGCGGTGGGCTCCGGGCGTCGGGCTCGCGGCTCCGGTGGGCTACCTCGGGGATGGCGTGACCTTCCACCAGGTGGTGGGCGCGACGTACGTCCCGCCCGGCGAGACCGAAGCCGCGAACTACTTCGAGGTGCAGAAGGCCGGCACGTCGCTCGGTCGCACGGCGAAGTTCGCCGTGGTCGGCAAGCTGGCCTCCGGCCTGGCCGCGCCGGCGGCCACGGACTTCGGGGCCGTGACCGTCAACGACCTGGTGACCAAGACGCTGACCTTCACCAACATCGGGACCTCCCCGGTGGCGGTGGCGTCGGCACAGGTCGGAGCGGGACCGTTCTCGGTCATCGGCGGGACCTGCGTGGGCACCGTGCCTGCGCTGAGCGCCTGCACCGTCCAGGTGCGCTTCGCGCCCACGACGGCCGGCTCCGCGTCGACGACGCTCAGCCTCCGGTCCGCCGGCGGCGTCACGCTGGCGGCCGTCGACCTGACCGGCACGGGACTGGCACCGACCGGCCCGCAGATCGCGGCGTCGCCGACGTCGCTCACCTTCGCGGCCACCCCGGTGTCGTCGACGAGCGCGGCTCAGCAGGTGACGGTGCGCAACACGGGCGGTGACGGCCTGAGCCTGGCTGCTCCGACTCTGACCGGCGCGGGAGGTGACTACGTGGTCACCGTGCCTCCGTCCTGTCAGGCCATCCCGGCCAACGGAACCTGCCAGGTGAGCCTGGCGTTCCGGCCGACGGCCATCGGGAACCGTGCCGCGGTGCTCTCGTTGCCCAGCAACGCGCTGGGGGCTGCCCCGACCGTGTCGCTGGCCGGCACGGGCACGGCGTCGCAGATCCAGCTGAAGGACCCGACGTTCGCGCTGGGCACCCAGGCCATCGGCAAGACCGTGACCAAGCCGTTCACGATCACCAACAGCGGGACTGCCCCGCTGACGATCACGGCGGTCACCCTGGCGGGCACGGTGGACTTCACCGCGGACGCCGGGACCTGCACGGTCGCCGTGGCGCCGGGCAAGAACTGCCAGGTCAACATCACCTTCACGGCCAAGGCGCCGGCCGGGAACAAGTCGACGACGCTCACCTTCGTGAGCAACGCGGTCAACAGCCCGGTCGTGCCGGTGACCGGCACGTCGAAGTAGGCACGGCTCCGGACCCGGGCTCGCGCCCCGGGTCCGGACCCGACCCCGTGGGGATGGCCCGCTCGTCGTCCCCAGGGACTAGTCAATAGTTGTCGTGCTGACCCCCGCAGACGGGGCTGTCGGACGGCTCCCGCGGAAGCGAAGATATGCCTTCTCGATGGCGCTGGGGGAGTGCCGTCACGGGTGCCTGGGGGGGCCACCGATGTCGCAGATCCGTATTGTTCTGTTCGGCGAAACCGCAGTGATGGACGGGCTCGGCAGAGCCCGACCCATCGCCGGGGTCAAGTCGATCCGCATCCTCGAGATGCTGGCACTGCAGCAGGGCCAGTCACTGGCCAAGGACGTCATCGCGGACCGCCTCTGGGAGGGCTCACCGCCCCGCTCGTGGGTCGGCACGCTCGAGGGCCACATCTCGACCCTGCGCCGCGACATCGGCTGCACCGGGCGGTCCTCGGCGCTGACCACCACGGCGAAGGGCTACATGCTCACCGATGCCGGGGTCTCCGTCGACGTGGTCGAGATGCGCCGGCTGCTGCAGGCGGCGGCCCCGGCCGACGACTGCGCGCGCCCGGCGCTGGTGTCCTCGCCGCTGGACCTCCACCGCGGCCGCTGCTGGCGGGCAACGTGTACAGCATGTGGGCCGAGCAGGCCCGGGCCGAGCTCGAGACCCAGCTGGTCGCCTCGTGCACCGAGGCCGCTCGCGCGGCGTACCGCCTCGGCGACCACGAGACGGCCCACCGCATCGCGCAGCACGCCATCGCGCTCGACGAGTGCGCCGAGGGCGCCTGGCAGGTCGTGCTCGAGTCGCTGGAGCAGACCGGCCGCCCGGGCGAGGGGCTGACGGCCTACGGCCGGTTCCGGGCGGCCATGCTCGACCGCGTCGGGGTCGAGCCGTCGCCGGTGAGCCGCGCCATCTACGCCCGGCTCCTGGCCCACGTCGACGGCGGCCGCTCCGCCGACCGGGCCGAGCTCAAGGTGCTGATGCGCCTGCTGCGGCAGCGGCTCGAGGGCTGGCCCGGCATCGTGGTCCCCGAGCAGGACTCGCGGCTCGCCGAGGTGGCGGCGCGGATCCTGGCCGTGGCCTGACCAGGGCGGATCCGGCATTCCCTGGACCCGCGCGGGCGGGATCGGGCATCATTCGCACAGGTCGGGCTCCGCGAAGGCGGAGCCGGCCGACGGGGACTGCAGGATGAGCGAACATTCGGGGGCGGACGACGCTGCACGCGTGCAGCGCGTTCTTGTGGTGGACGACCACCGGACCTTCTGCGACCTCTTGGTGCTCGCGCTCGACGGGCTGCACGACATCGAGTGCGTCGGCCAGGCGCACGATGCCGCCACCGCGCGCGACCTGGTCGACGACCTGACGCCGGACCTGGCGATCATGGACGTCGAGCTCGGAGACCGACGACGGGATCGCGCTGAGCGCCGAGCTGCTGGCCCGTCACGCGGAGCTGCGGATCGTGGTCCTCACCGCCCACGCCAGCCGGTCCCTGGTGACGCGCGCGGCCGATGCGGGGGTCTGCGCGCTCCTGCCCAAGGTCGGCTCGCTCCCCAACGTGCTGCATGCCCTGCGTACGGCGCGTCGCGGCTCGTTCGTCGTCGACCAGTCGCTCCTGCAGACGCTGATCACCCGAGGGCACGACGAACCGGCCCGCCACACGCCGCTGAGCGACCGTGAGACGGAGGTGCTCGCGCTGATGTCCGAGGGCATCGACGCCCGACGGGCAGCCCAGGTGCTCGACATCTCCATCCACACCTTCCGCGGCCACGTCCGCCACGTGCTCTCCAAGCTGGACGCCCACTCGCAGCTCGAGGCCGTGGCGATCGCGAAGCGCGAGGGGTTGCTCGAGTGAGGCTGCGCAGCGGCCGACCAGCGGGAGGCGGCCGACTCGCGGGCGGTGCGTACGGCGCTGTGGCGCTTCGCGCATCGGTGCCGCCGGCACGCTCGCCGTACTGGTCCTGATCTCGATCCTGATCGCTCGGGCGGTCGCGCGCGACGCGACCCTCGACGAGGCGGGCGACATCACCACCACGATCGCCGACACCCTGGCCGCACCGCTGGTGACGCCGGCCTTCCGGCAGCACGACCCCGACGCGGTCCACGACATGGCCCGGCTGATGGGCAACCGGATGAGCGACCCCACGATCCGGCACGTCAAGATCTGGTCGGACGACGGCACCATCTTGTGGTCCGACGAGACCGAGCTGATCGGACGGAAGTTACAGCTGAAGCCCGACCAGGTCGAGGCCCTGGCCAGCAACGACCCGCGTCGCGGACTACAGCGACCTCGCCGACCCGGAGAACGTCAGCGAGCGGAACGAGACCGGGACCGTCATCGAGACCTACGTCGGCGCCGCGGGGCCGACGGCAGCCGGATCCTCTTCGAGACCTACATGTCGCCCCGACAAGACGGCGGCCGCAGCAGGACGCCATCGTCCGGGCCACCGTGCTGGTGGGCTCGCCGCGCTGCGTGGTCTTCGGAGTGGCTGTCCTGCCGCTGAGCCTCCGGCTCGCCCGACGGGTGGAGCGCGCCCACGTGGACCGCGAGCGGATGACCCGGCACGCGCTCCTGTCCTCCGAGCTCGAGCGCCGCCGGATCGCCCAGGAGCTCCACGACGGGGTCATCCAGGACCTCGCCGGCGCGGGGCTCGTGCTGCCTCTGGTCGCCGAACGGGTCACGCGAGAACCGCGCGTCCCCCGAGGACGGCCTCCTGCTCGCGCGCATCCACGACCTGGTGACCCTCAACGTGCAGCGGCTGCGGTCGCTGATGGCCCAGGTCTACCCGCCCGACCTCACCGGGTCCGGTCTGCTGCTCGCGGTCGAGAACCTCGTGCTCGAGACCGCCGACCAGCGTCGACACCGAGGTGCACGTCGACCGGTCGCTGCGGCTCGAGGAGGGTGCGGCCCAGCTCGCCTACCGGATCGTCCGCGAGGGCCTGCGCAACGTGGTCAAGCACGCCGACGCGAGCTCCGCCCTGGTGGAGATCCGACGTGAGGACGGCTGGGTGCACGTGGTGGTCGCCGATGACGGTCGCGGCCTCGACGCAGACGCCCGGGACGCCGTGGACGCCCTGGACACGGAGGGCGCCGACGACACCGAGTCCGGCACCCGGGTCGGCGACGAGCTCCCGGCGGAGGAGGGCCACCTGGGCCTGAGGCTGCTGCGCGACTCCGTGCAGGACGCCGCGCGGCACGCTCGAGCTGCTCCCGAACCGGCCGCAGGGCACGCGGCTGCGGGCGCGCTTCCTCGAGGACGTCCCCGGCTTCTAGCCCACGCTTTCCTGAGAGTTCTTGCTCGAATTCTCAAGGATTTCCCAAGGACGGTCGACGAGCCTGCTGGGTGAGGCGATGCCTCACGATTCCAGGGGGGAACGTTCGGAATGGCTCTCACACGCCGCGACATCATCAAGCTCGGAGGGGTGGCCGGTCTCGCAGCGACGCTGCCGCTGGCCCGGACCGGGCTCACCAAGTCGGCCTCGCGGCTGCCGACCAGCAAGATGCCGGGGATGTTCACGCTGCCGTTCCAGCGCCCGGCGGAGCTCGCCCCGGTCGGCACCGGCATGTTCCGCGGCGGCGCGGACGGGGTCGCGCGCAGCTACGCCCGCTACGAGATGAACCAGCGCTTCACCGTGGCCTCGATCCTGCCCGGCTACCAGACGCCGGTCTTCGGCTACAACGGCCTGGTGCCGGGCCCGACGCTGCGGGTGCAACGAGGCGTGCCGGTGGTCGTGAACCAGACCAACCTGCTGCAGCAGCCGCCGCCCGCGCCGTACTCGAGCGTGCCGGCGCCGTCGGCGTACACCTCGGACCCGTGGCAGCGGTCGACCTCGACCCACCTGCACGGCTCGGCGTCGATGCCGCAGTTCGACGGCTACGCCTCCGACCTCACCTTCCCCGGGCAGGTGAAGTCGTACTTCTACCCGAACTGCCAGGACGCCCGGACCCTCTGGTACCACGACCACGGCGTCCACCACACGTCGCAGAACGCCTACAACGGGCTCGCCGGGCTCTACATCCTGCACGACCAGGAGGAGGCGCACCTCGGCATCCCGACCGGTGCCCCCGGCTCCCTGTCGGCGCCGTACGACGTGCCGGTCGTGATCCGCGACGCGATGTTCGACACCAGCGGCCGGCTGATCTACGAGGACAACTCCGAGTCGGGCGTGTACGGCGACGTGCCCGCTGGTGAACGGCGTCCCGTGGCCGCTGATGAACGTCGAGCCCCGGCTGTACCGGTTCCGCATCCTCAACGCCTCCGTCTCACGCTCCTACACCTGGCAGCTCCACGACGGCCGCTCCACCGTGCCGATGACCGTGGTCGGCACCGACGCCGGGCTGATGCCCCGGCCGCAGGTGGTGAGCAGCTTCCGGCACGGGATGGCCGAGCGCTACGAGATCCTGGTCGACTTCCGCGGCTACAAGGGCGCCACGATCACGCTGAAGAACCTGCTGCCGAAGAACAACATCGACTACGACCGGCATCACCCAGGTGATGCGCTTCAAGGTGGGCACCTCGGTCACCAACACCGTCGACAACACGGTCCCCGCCGACTGGGCGTCCAAGGTGACCACCCCCGAGTGCATGACCTGGACCGAGTCGCAGCTGCTGGCGCAGAACACGCCCGGTGCGCCAGTTCGCCTTCGTCCGCACGCACGGTCGCTGGACGATCAACGGCGAGACCTGGGAGAACGTCATCGAGAGCGGCTACACGCACTGCATGGCCGAGATGGACATGGACGCCGTCGAGATCTGGGAGCTGAAGAACACCAGCGGCGGCTGGTTCCACCCGGTGCACATCCACCTGATCGACTTCCAGGTGCTCTCGCGCAACGGCTCGGCCGCGAAGGTGCTCCCGCACGAGAAGGGCGCCAAGGACGTCGTGTACGTCGGCGAGAACGAGACCGTCCGGGTGGCCATGAGCTTCGGCGGACCCGCGGCCGGCGAGGGCTGGCAGCGACCGCGCGGGCGCTACATGATGCACTGCCACAACCTGGTCCACGAGGACCACGACATGATGATGCAGTTCAGCGTGGGCGACCCGACGCACCTGCCCGAGTACGACCCGATCACGGCCGCCGCCGCGCGGCCGGTCTGAGCGGCGTACGACGTGTCGACCGTCGAGGAGAGCACGGTCGCCGCTCGACCCGGAGAGCGCCGTCGCCGTGGGCGCGGTCGGCGGCTGCTCTCCGGCCTGGGCTGGGTGGCCGTCCTGGTGCTGGTCGTCCAGTGGCCGCTGCGCGCGTGGGTCGCGGAGCCGCTGGTGGTCGGCACCTCGAGCATGACGCCCACGCTCGAGCCGGGCTACCGCGTGCTCACCTGGAAGCCGGGGGCCGGGCACGTCGCCTGGCAGCGGGGCGACGTCGTGTCGTTCCGCCACGACGGCCAGGTCCTGGTCAAGCGCGTGGTCGCGCTCGGCGGCGACGTGGTCGGGCTGCGCGACGGCCGCCTGTTCGTCGACGGCCACGTGGTGGTCGAGCCGTGGTCGGACCCCTCCCTGATCGACAGCGTCTACTTCGGCCCCGTGCACGTGCCGCAGGGCACGGTCTTCGTGATGGGCGACGACCGCGGCAACTCCGAGGACTCCCGGGCCTTCGGCCCGGTGCCGGTCGCCGACGTCACCGGCCGGGTCGTCGCGGTGGTGTGGCCGCCCGACGAAGCGGGCCAGCTCGCGGGGAGCAGCCGATGACCGCGGCCCGGCGCCGGCACCTGGTCGCGGCGGTGCTCGTCGCGGTGCTCGCGGCCGTGGCGGCCGTGCTGATCGGGACCGCCCCGGCGTCGGCCCACACCGCACTCGCCTCGGCCACGCCGTCGGTCGACGGCACCCTCGGCGCCTCCCCGGGCCGGGTCGAGCTCGGCTTCACCTCCACGGTGCAGGCGCGGCTGGCGCAGGTCGTGGTCGAGGACGCGTCGGGACGGGACCACGTGGTGGGACCCGTGACGCCTTCGACTCGCGTGTGGTCGCCGACCTCGGGCAGGTCGGGCCCGGCCGCTACCGCGTGGCCTACCGCGTGGTCGCTCCCGACGGCCACCCGGTCGTCGGTGAGTACGCCTTCACGGTGGCCGCCGACGCCGCGACCTCCGGGACGGGTCGCTCGGTGGTCGACGCCGGTCCGGCCGCGCCGGACGGTGGTCGGCCGTGGGTGGTCCCGCTGCTGGGCCTGCTCGCCGTGGCCACCGCCGTCGGGCTGCGCGTCGCGCACGGCGTACGACGGGCGGCGGCCTCGTGACCCTCCTCCAGCAGCGACGACCGGCGGCCGCCGGCGCGCGCACCGACCCGGCCGGGCTCCGGGTCCTCGGCCTCGTGCTGACCGCGGTCGTCGTGACAGTCGTCGCCGGTCTCGCGGTCACCGGGGGCGGCGCCGCCACCGGGCGCGCCGCCGGACTGGCCGACGCCGGGCCCCTGACGGCCCGGCTGCTGCCGGTGTCGCGCAGTCTCTTCGACCTGACCGCGATCGGCGCCATCGGCACGGTGACGGCCCTGGCCTGGCTGGTCCCCGACAACGCAGTCGCGCAGGCGCGGCTGCGCCGGGCCGCCGCCGGCTGGGCCTGGCTGTGGGCGGCGGCCGGCACGACGTACCTCCTGGCCTCGGTCTCCCAGGTCGTCGGGATGCCGGTCGCCGACCTGCCCCGGCACACGGCACTCCTCTGGTACGGCGTCGACCTGCCGCAGGGCCGCGCGATGGTGCTGGTGGTGGTCGGTGCCTCGGCCCTGGCCCTGTGGATCGGCACCGTACGGACTCGCGCCGGCGCGCGAGCCTGGGCGATCGTCGCGCCGGCGCTGCTCGCACCGCTGCTCACCACGGGCCACGCGGCCACCGCGTCCAACCACTTCCTGGCCACCCAGGCACTGCTCGTGCACGTGCTCGCGGCGACGCTGTGGATGGGCGGGCTGCTCGCCCTCGTCGTCCATCTGCGGCCGTGCGCCTCCGTGCTCCCGGTCGCGGTGACCCGCTTCAGCCACCTCGCGCTGGTCTGCTGCGCCGCGGTGGGGGTGTCCGGCCTGGCCGGCGCCTGGACCCGGCTGGGGGCGACGCCCGCGCTGTGGACCTCGACGTACGGCGGGCTCCTGCTCCTCAAGACCGTGCTGCTGGTGCTGGTCGGCGCCCTCGGCTGGAGGCACCGGCGGCGCAGCATCCCGGCGCTCGTCGTGGGCCGCACCGGCGCCTTCGCCCGTCTGGCCGTCGTCGAGCTGGCGCTGATGGGCGTGGCCGTCGGCCTCGCCGTCGTGCTGGCGCGCACCGCGCCGCCGATCGCGGCCTCGCTGCGGGCCGTCCCGCCACACGCCGTGGCCTACCCGACCGTCGACCCGACCCTGGCGCCCCTGGGCCCGGTGACCGCGCTGACCGCGTTCCGGCACGACGCGCTCATGCTCTCCGCGGTGCTGGTGGCGTGCGGGCTGTTCCTCGCCTGGGCCTGGCGCGCACGGGTGGGCGGACTCGTCGCCCGCTCGTCGGCTGGCCCTGGCAGCCGGCGTGGCCGTGACGGCGTGGGCGCTGGTGGGCGGCCTCGCGGCCTACTCCACGGTCCTGCTCAGCGCCCAGGTCGCCCAGGTGCTCGTGCTGGCGCTGGTCGCGCCTCCGCTGCTGGTCGGCGGGCTTGCTCCCGGGCCTCGGGAGGCGCTGGCACGTCGCCTGCGCGAGAGTCGGTGGCGCGCGCTGGTGCGCCCCTCCCACGCGGTCCTGGTGCTCGTGGTCGTGCTGGCGGTGGTGCTGCAGACCGCGGCCCTCCAGCTGTCCCTCCGCGGGCGAGCTGACCCACCTGCTGCTGTCGGCCGCGCCGCTCGCGGCGGGGCTGCTCGTGATGCTGTCGACGGTGGCCGCCTGCCCCGGACGATGCCCGTCCGGACGGCGCCCTGCTCGTGCTCGTCGGCGTGCTGGGCTGGTACGGGATCCGGATGTGGTCGAGCTCGATCCCCTTCGCGGGCGGCTGGTACGACGACCTCGGCCTGTGGTGGACCGACCCCGCGACCGACCAGCGCGTCGCCGGGGTCGTCGCGATCGGCTTCGCCGTCGCCGCCGCCGTGGGTGGGACCGCGCTGCTCAGACGATCGGGGCCGGCTCGACCAGCTCCACGAGCACCCCGCCGGCGTCCTTGGGGTGCACGAAGTTGACCAGTGAGCCGGCCGTGCCGCGCCGGCTCACGTCGTACAGCAGGCGGACGCCGCGGTCGCGCAGGATCGTGCAGACCACCTCGAGGTCGGTGACGCGGTAGGCCAGCTGCTGCAGGCCCGGACCGCTGCGGTCGAGGAACTTCGCGATCGTCGACTCGGGGTCGAGCGGCGCGAGCAGCTGGATGCAGCTGCCGGAGTCACCGACCGCGACCATCGCCTCCTCGACGCCCTGCTCCTCGTTGGTCTCGCGGTGCACGGTCTCCATGCCGAAGGTGTCGCGGTAGAACTCGATCGCGTCGTCGAGGTCGGCGACCGCGATGCCGACGTGGTCGATGTGGGTGAAGAGGTGGGCGGGTACGTCGAGGGCCATGCCTCCATCGTCGTACGACGGTGGCGCGACCGCACGGGACGAGTGGCCCTGACCCGTGTGACGTTTTCCTCAGCAGTGCCGCTCGGTCCGGCCTCGCGGCCCCGCAGGCGCGTGGGTATCGTCACCGACATCACCGCATCGTTGGTTGGAGGCACCATGTCCGGAACCGTCATCGTCGCCGGGGCACGTACGCCGATCGGGCGTCTGCTCGGTGGCCTGAAGTCCCAGTCCGCGGCCGACCTCGGCGGCGTGGCCATCAAGGGGGCGCTGGAGAAGGCCGGGGTGTCGGCCGACCAGGTCGACTACCTGATCATGGGCCAGGTGATCCTGGCGGGCGCCGGGCAGAACCCCGCCCGCAGCGCCGGCATCGCCGGTGGCCTGCCGCTCTCGGTGCCGTCGATCACGATCAACAAGGTGTGCCTGTCCGGCCTGAACGCGATCGCGCAGGCCGACCTCCTCATCAACGCCGGTGAGGCCGACATCGTCGTCGCAGGCGGCATGGAGTCGATGACGAACTCCCCGCACCTGCTGCCGAAGTCCCGCGAGGGCTTCAAGTACGGCGACACGACGCTGGTCGACTCGATGGCCTACGACGCGCTCTACGACCAGGCCACCCAGCAGGCGATGGGCGCGCTGACCGAGGACTACAACGGCGCCCACACCGAGCTCACCCGCGAGGAGCAGGACGCCTTCGCGGCCGCCTCGCACCAGAAGGCCGCCGAGGCCTGGAAGAACGGCGTCTTCGACGACGAGGTCGTCCCGGTGTCGATCCCGCAGCGCAAGGGCGACCCGGTCGTGGTCTCCTCCGACGAGGGCGTCCGCGGCGACACCACCGTCGAGTCGCTGTCGGCGCTGCGCCCGGCGTTCCGCAAGGACGGCACGATCACCGCCGGCTCGGCGTCCCAGATCTCCGACGGCGCCTGCGCGGTCGTGGTGATGAGCAAGGCCAAGGCCGAGGAGCTCGGCCTGGAGTGGCTGGCCGAGATCGGGGCGCACGGCATGGTCGCCGGCCCCGACTCGACCCTGCAGATGCAGCCCGCGAACGCGACGAAGCTGGCCTGCGAGAAGGAGGGCATCACGCCCGCCGACCTCGACCTGGTCGAGTTCAACGAGGCGTTCGCCGCGGTCGGCATCGACTCCACCCGTGCCCTCGGGATCGACGAGTCGAAGGTCAACGTCAACGGCGGCGCGATCGCGCTCGGCCACCCGGTCGGCATGTCCGGCGCCCGGATCGTGCTCCACCTGGCGCTGGAGCTCAAGCGCCGCGGTGGCGGTGTCGGCGCGGCCGCGCTGTGCGGCGGCGGCGGCCAGGGCGATGCGCTGATCGTCCGCGTGCCCGGTGCGTGAGCCGACGCTCCACGCGGCGACGTCGGCGACCTCGTCCGCCGCGCCCGCGAGGGCGACCCACGCGCGGTCGCCCGGCTGATCTCGCTGGTCGAGGACGCGTCGCCGCTGCTGCGCGAGGTGATGGCCGCGCTCGCGCCGTACGCCGGGCACGCCCAGATCGTGGGCATCACCGGGTCGCCGGGGGTCGGCAAGTCCACCTCCACCTCGGCCCTCGTCGGTCGGCTGCGCGCGGCCGGGAAGCGCGTGGGCATCCTGGCCGTCGACCCCTCGTCGCCGTTCTCCGGCGGTGCCCTGCTCGGCGACCGGGTGCGGATGCAGGACCACGCGCTCGACCGCGACGTCTACATCCGCTCGATGGCCTCGCGCGGGCACCTCGGCGGCCTGGCCTGGACGCACCCCGCAGGCGCTGCGGGTGCTCGACGCGGCCGGCTGCGACGTGATCCTGGTCGAGACGGTCGGGGTCGGGCAGAGCGAGGTCGAGATCGCCGGGCTCGCCGACACCACGCTGGTCCTGCTCGCGCCGGGGATGGGCGACGGGATCCAGGCCGCGAAGGCCGGGATCCTCGAGATCGGCGACCTCTACGTCGTGAACAAGGCCGACCGCGAGGGCGCCGACACGTTGCGTCGCGACCTGCGCTCGATGCTCGCCCTGGCCGAGCGGAGCGAGGGCTCCTGGAGGCCGCCGATCGTCAAGACGGTCGCCTCGAAGGGCGAGGGGCTCGACGAGGTCGTGGCCGAGATCGACCGGCACCACGCCTGGCTGGAGGCGTCCGGCGAGCTCGCCACCCGTCGTACCCGGCGTGCGCGCGACGAGATCGAGGCGATCGCGGTGACCGCTCTCCGGGAGCGCTGGGGCGACGTGCACGGGCGCTCGGAGCTCGACGAGCTCGCCGCCGCGGTCGCGGCGGGGGAGTCCGACCCGTACACGGCCGCCGACACCCTGCTGGCCGCGATCTGAACAACCGCATGTCCTCCGTCAGTCGGTCCGCCTCCGTCGTGTCGAGACCACGTCCTCCGTGGGTCGAGCTTGTCGAGACCACGTCGGCCGTCGGTCGGTCCGACGCCGTCGGTCGGTCCACCTCCGTCGGTCGAGCTTGTCGAGACCACGGCGAGGTCCGCGCTTTCGTTCGTCGTGGGTTGGCTGGTGGCGGTGGGTGACGATCGAGAGGGTGGTGGCGGTTGGTGGTCGGTCGCGGTACCTCTCGCACCGTTGGCTTTCGTCTCGCCGCTGCTGGGGTGCTCCTTGTGGTGGCGGTGTCACATTCTTGTGGATAAGGGGTGTCTCGAAATTAGTTTCTGTGGATTGATCTCGGATACCGGGATAAACCCTGTGCATAACGCTTTGAGTGTCGGTGGTGCCTGATTCGATTCTGCTATGTCGATCTCGGACCTCGCCCCCGGCGCCTCACCTGCGCAGGTGCTGGCCGATGCCGTGGCGGCGGTGCGGGATGTGGCCGAGACGTTGTGGTCGGCACGTTCGGACGACGAGCTGGTCGACGTGGTGGCCCAGGTCCAGCAGCTGCTCTCGGCCGCCGCCGCGGTCGAGGCCGGTGCGGTGGTCGAGGTCGACGCCCGGGACCTGGCGAAGGACGAAGCTGCACTACGGCTCGACCGGTGACTGGCTGACCCATCTGGCCGGGCTGCGGCACGGGGAGGGCAAGAAGCGGGTCACGCAGGCCCACGCCCTGTGCGGCCCGCTGACCCGCACCCGCGACGCCCTGCTGGCCGGGTCGGTGTCGCCGGCCCAGGCCGAGGTCATCGTCGGTGCGGTCGAGGACCTCCCTCCCGGTGACTGGGTACGCCGTCGTGGGGAGAAGGTCCTCGTCGCCAAGCCGCCCACCTCAACGCCTCCGAACTGGCTCGCGCGGGGCGGCATGTGGTCGAGGTGGTCGACCCCGACGGCGTCGACCGCCGGCTCGAAGCCGCCCTCGCACGCGACGAACGCGCCGCCCACCTCACCGGCACCTCGCGATCAGCGAGGACCGGGCCGGCGGAGTCCGGATCCGGGGCCGCGGCACGGCCGAGGACGGAGCCCTGCTGAAGGCAGCGCTGCTGCCCCTGACCGTCCCCGACCCGACCGTCGACCCGGAGACCGGGGAGCAGTTCCCCGACCCGCGTGACCACGGCACCCGGATGTGGGACGCCCTGGTCACCACCGCCCAGCATGCCCTCGCCACCGACCTGCCACCCCAGACCCACGCCACCCCCGCCCGGCTCATCGTCACCGTCGACCACCAGACCCTGAAGCAGGCGCTGAACGCCCACGGGTCGGCGGCACGACCGCCGACGGCACCGACCTCCCACCCGACGTCCTCCGCCGTCTGGCCTGCGACGCCGAGATCATCCCCGCCGTCCTCGGCACCCGCGGCGAGGTCCTCGACGTCGGACGACTCCACCGCCTGGTCACACCCCCGATCTGGACCGCCCTGGTCATCCGCGACCGGCACTGCACCTTCCCCGCCTGCACCCGACCACCCCTGATGTGCCACGCCCACCACATCCGGCACTGGATCAACGGCGGAAAGACATCCCTCGACAACATCGCGCTGTTATGCGGCCACCACCACCGCGTCATCCACCACACGCCCTGGGAGATACGGCTCAACCCCGACGACCGATATCCCGAGTTCAAACCACCACCGAAACTCGGAATACAACCGGAATGGATCCGATATCGACCACGTCTGGAATAGCCGTGGGCAAGAACGCTCAGCGCGCCAGAAGGTGCGCGGCGAACCATGCGACCGAGCCGCGGATCGCGTCGCGCGAGGCCTCGGTGTCGTCCACGCCCTCGAACGTGTGGTGGGCTCCGGGTACATCGATGACGTCGACCGGACGGTGCGCCGCTGCGCACCGGGCGAGCAGGTCGTCGGTGCCGGGCACGATCCAGTCGAAGTCGTGCTCGGGCCGGACGAGCAGCAGCGGGACGCTCGAGGTCGGGGCGGTCTCGAGCGCCGGCGGCAGATCGAGGCCCGCGATGTCGGCGAGGTCGGGATCGGCGGCGAGCGTGTAGGTGCCGGCGACGGCCAGCACCCCCTCGGGAGGGGGATCGAGGAACGACCCCATCAGCAGCCCGCCGACGGAGAAGAACCACAGCCCGACCCGCTCGGGGTCGACCCGAGGATCCGAGCGCACGAGGTCGAGGGTCGATCGCACGTCGTCGCGGGCGATCCCGAGGCTCTCGTCGTCGACGAAGCCGTGCTCGAACATCGCCCCGACCAGGCCGGCCTGCGCGAGCAGCGCGCCGTACCCCCGGAACACCGGCCACTGCCGCGGCTGCACGGGGCGGTCGCGCCGGATCGGGCCGCCGTGCACCATCAGCACCGCCGGTGCCGGAGTGCTCGAGCGTGGCAGGTAGAGGTCGAGGTCTCTGGACGACGTGGGCGTGACCGGCTCGTGCGGGAGCACGAAGGGACGCAGGTGCGGGGGGACGTCGCTCATTGCGACGATCCCACCACAGACCGGCCCTGTCCGTCGTCGGGAATAGGCTCCACCCCATGCCGCTGCCGTTCGACCCGATCGACGAGGCCGCCCGGCAGTGGGCCCTGCGGTGGGACGGCGTCCCGGCCATGCACGCCGTGACCTCGCTGATGCGGGTGCAGCAGCTCGTCCTCGGCAGGCTCGACGCGATCCTGCGGCCGCACGGACTGACGTTCGCCCGCTACGAGGCGCTGGTGCTGCTCTGCTTCTCCTCGCGCGGCTCGCTGCCGCTGGGGAAGATGGGGGAGCGGCTGCAGGTGCACCCCACCTCCATCACCTCGATCGTGCAGCGGCTCGAGGCCGATGGACTGGTCACCCGCCGTCCACACCCCGACGACGGCCGCGCCGTCCTCGCCGAGATCACGGACGCCGGCCGCGCCCTCGTCGAGCGCGCGACCTCCGACCTCGTGGGCGCCGACTTCGCGCTGGGCGCACTCTCCGACGACGACCTCTCGGAGCTCTCGGCCCTGCTCGCTCCGGTACGGCGGGGGGCCGGCGACTTCACGTGACCACCGCCGACGCCGTACGACGGGTGGGCCTGGCCCTGCCCCGCGTCTACGAGCGTGAGGTCAACCGACGGTGGAAGCTCAAGGTCAAGCAGATCGTCTTCGTGGCGTTCTCGCGCGACGAGACGCAGATGGGCTTCGGGTTCCCCAAGGCCGAGCGCGACGGGCTGGTCGCCTCCGACCCCGAGACGTTCTTCCTGCCGGGCACGGCCGACCTGCGCTACCAGTGGGTCTGCGCCCACCTCGACCGGCTGCCCGACGACGAGATGCGCGAGCTGGTGACCGACGCCTGGCGGATGTGCACGCCGCAGATGCTCCACGACCTCCCGGAGCTCCCGGAGCCGGCGATGCGGGTCTGGGACCTCGTCGAGCGCCAGGACTGGCACGCCGTACGCCCGCTCCTGCATCCCTACCTCCGCTTCGAGGACGGCGACGTGTCGGTGCGCGGCCGCACCCGGCTGCTCGACCATCTCGCAGGGCATCCGACACCGCGGCCACCGACCGCGGTGGAGGTTCGCGACGGGCAGCTCTACCGCTGGCGGCGCTGACCGCCGGCGAGGTCGGACCCCATGAACGACGAGCAGCTGGTCGGCACGTCGGACCGGGCCGCGGTGGCGACTCGCCGGCCGATTCCCGGGGGTCGGCGAACGAGGGGGAGGCCGACGCTCTAGGTTGTCGCCGTGTTTCGCATCGCGTCCGCCGTCGCCGCCTCGGCACTGGCCCTCACCCTCGCCCCTCTGTCGTCCCCCAGCGCCCGCGCGGCGACAGATCCGCCGCCCCCGGACGGCCCGCTCGTCGTGGACGCCGGTGCAGGCGCCCGGGTGGTCGTCGATCAGAGTCCCTTCCACCTCAGGGTCACCGACGCGTCCGGCAACGACGTGCTGGACGAGGTGGCGCACGCCGACCCCGACACCCTCGCGGAGCCGCTCACGGCGGACCCGATCGGCACCGGCGTCGACGAGCAGCACACCACCACCCTCTACTCGCCGCTGTCCTTCATGGTCGGCACCGAGACGCTGACTCAGCGGACGGACGGCGAGTGGATCGGCAATCTCCTGTCGGGCACTCGCAGTGGCACGTGGTACGCCGCGCAGGACGTCGTGAGCGTCACCCACGACGGCAGCGACCTGGTCCTGACGTTGTCCACCAACGACCCGAGCGGGCGTGTGCTCACGGTGCGCGTCGGCGCTCAGGCGGGTGCCGTCCACGTGCGTGTGAACGCGGTGCCGTCGGACGGCGTCGCGATGCTGGGCGACTCCTTCACCGCGTCGACCGCGGACGGCTTCTTCGGCTTCGGCGGGCGTCACGACCGGCTCGACCAGCGTGGCCGCGTCATCTCCAGCATGGTCAACGAGGAGAACCTCGACCTGGCCGGAGGAAGCGGACCGAGCACCCCGCCCGACCAGCTCAACCTGTTCCCGAACGGCGCCGCAGCGACGTACTACCCGCAGGCGATGTTCTGGACGACCCACTACGGGTTCCTGCTCGCCCAGCCGGAGCTGGCGCGCTTCAAGCTCGCCGCCGACCGGGAGGACGCGTGGAACGTCACCGCCTCCGCGTCGCACCTCGACTACGTCGTGGCGCCGGGTGGTCCGAAGCGTGCCGTGCGCACCCTGACCGCACTCACCGGACGGCACCGGGTCCCACCCCACTGGGCGCTCGGCACCATGATGGACCGGCTCGTCAAGAACACCGGCGAGACCTTCGGGGACTACCAGGGCAAGCTGCGGGCAGACATCCGCAACATCGACCGGTACCGGCTGCCCCTGACGGCGTACCGCATCGAAGGCTGGGGCTTCCCGCGTGGCCGCCCCAACCACGGCCTGGCGCTGCACACCTGGGTGCACCCTCGGCAGCAGGCGGCGATGATCCGTGAGCTGCGCGCCCGGGGCATCCATCCGCTCGGCTACCTGCGACCCTGGCTGACGCCGGGCTCGACGCCGGCGAAGAAGTACGCGGTGCAGAAGGCGGACGGCAGCCCCTATTACGTGGTGGGCTCCGGCTCGAAGCGGTTCGGACTCGTCGACTTCACCAACCCCGCCGCCGTGCGCTGGTGGCAGCAGCAGGTGCCGGACCTGCTCGACCTCGGCTTCGACGGGTTCATGCAGGACTACGGCGAGCAGGTGCTCTTCGACATGCACTTCGCCGACGGCACCACCGGCGTCACCCGGCACAACGACTACCTGACCCTGTACGCCAAGGCGACCATGCAGGAGGTCCGGCGGTACCACCAGGCGCACCCGACGCGACACCCGTGGTTCTTCACCCGGGCCGGCTACACCGGGCTGCCCGGCACCGCGAGGTACGAGTTCTCGAACTTCCCGGGCGACGAGAACACCGACTGGGGCCGAGCCTCGGGCCTGGCCTCGCTCACGACCGACATGCTCAACCGCGCCGTCGGCGGGGCCTATGGCTACGCGACCGACATCGGCGGGTACCTCGACTACGTGTCTCCGCCGACCACCAAGCCGCTGTTCCTGCGCTGGGCCGAGTGGGCAGCCCTGAGCCCGATGTTCAGGCTGCACGGCAGTGGCATCACCGGCACTCACGCACCGTGGTCGTTCGACCAGCAGACGGTCCGCGTCTACCGGCAGCTCTCACGCCTCCACCTGCGTGCGCGACCCCTGATCACGAAGCTCTGGCAGCAGGCTGACCGCACCGGCGCCCCTCCGACCCGCCCGCTGTGGTGGCAGGACCCCGACGACCGGGCCGGCTGGCACCAGGACCAGGAGTGGTTGCTCGGACCGAACCTGCTCGTCGCACCCGTCGTGAAGGACGGCGCGACCTCTCGCCGCGTCTACCTCCCGCAAGGCTGCTGGAAGCTGCACGGTACCGGCGCTCGACGGACCGGCCACCGCAGCATCAGCGTGCACGCCGGGCTCGCCACCCTGCCCTGGTTCACGCGCTGCGGCACGTCACCGCTCGGCTGAGCCGCACGGGGGAGGTGGGTCCCGTCCGCCGGCGACCGTCCACGGGCGCAGCGACCTGCGCGCCCCCAATGCCGGTCGTCGGTGCTCGGGTGACCGTCGCGAGTCGCGCGAGATAGTAGGACGTCCTAGTATCTGCGTATGGACGACATGGTCTCGACAGGCTCGACCCCCGGCACCAGCGACGACGCGCGCTCCCGCTGGCAGGCCCGCTACGAGCAGTCGCGGGTGCGCGAGGCCGACTTCATCGACCGTGTCCGGGATGGGCGTCGAGCCGGCGTACGGCACCGAGACCTCCGAGTGGCCGGGCGAGTTCCCGTTCACCCGCGGGCTCTACCCGACCGGCTACCGCGGCCGCACCTGGACGATCCGGCAGTTCGCGGGCTTCGGCAACGCCGAGCAGACCAACGAGCGCTACCACATGATCCTCGGCCGCGGCGGCGGCGGGCTGAGCGTCGCCTTCGACATGCCGACCCTGATGGGCCGCGACTCCGACGACCCGAAGAGCCTCGGCGAGGTCGGCCACTGCGGCGTCGCGATCGACTCCGCCGCCGACATGGAGCGTCTCTTCCACGGGATCGACCTCGGGGCCGTCACCACCTCGATGACGATCAGCGGCCCGGCCGTGCCGGTGTTCTGCATGATGCTCGTCGCGGCCGAGCGCGCGGGCGTCGACACCGGCGTCCTCAACGGCACGCTGCAGACCGACATCTTCAAGGAGTACATCGCGCAGAAGGAGTGGCTCTTCGGGCCCGAGCCGCACCTGCGCCTGATCGGCGACCTGATGGAGTACTGCGCGGAGAAGATCCCGGCGTACAAGCCGCTGTCGGTGTCCGGCTACCACATCCGCGAGGCCGGCTCGACGGCCGCGCAGGAGCTCGCGTTCACCCTCGCCGACGGGTTCGGGTACGTCGAGCTCGGGCTGAGCCGCGGTCTCGACGTCGACGTCTTCGCCCCCGGCCTGTCGTTCTTCTTCGACGCCCACGTCGACTTCTTCGAGGAGATCGCCAAGTTCCGTGCCGCGCGCCGGATCTGGGCGCGCTGGCTGCGCGACGTGTACGGCGCGCAGAGCGAGAAGGCGCAGTGGCTGCGGTTCCACACCCAGACCGCCGGGGTCTCGCTGACCGCGCAGCAGCCCTACAACAACGTGGTCCGGACCGGCATCGAGGCGCTCTCGGCCGTGCTGGGCGGCACCAACTCGCTGCACACCAACGCCCTCGACGAGACCCTCGCGCTGCCCAGCGAGCAGGCGGCCGAGATCGCCCTGCGCACGCAGCAGGTGATCATGGAGGAGACCGGCGTCGTCAACGTCGCCGACCCGCTCGGCGGCAGCTGGTACGTCGAGGCGCTCACCGACCAGATCGAGGCCGAGGCGAACGCCATCTTCGACCGGATCCTCGCCATGGGCGGCTCCGACCTCACCCACGACGACATCGAGGGCCTCGCGGCTGCGTCACGCCGGGGCGAGATCCCGATGACCAAGGGCCTGCTGCGCGGCATCGAGGACGGCTGGTTCATGTCCGAGATCGCCGAGGCGGCGTTCCAGTACCAGGTCGCGCTGGAGAAGGGTGACAAGAAGATCGTCGGCGTCAACGTGCACACCGACTCGGTCACCCACGACCTCGAGATCCTGCGGGTCTCCCACGAGGTCGAGGTCGAGCAGGTGCGCGCGCTGGCCGAGCGGCGTACGACGCGGGACGACGCCGCGGCGAAGGCCGCTGTGGAGCGGATGGTCGAGGTCGGCCGCACGGACGGCAACATGATCGAGGCGATGCTGGAGGCCTGCCGGGTCGAGGCGACGCTCGGTGAGATCTGCGACGCGCTGCGCGCGGAGTGGGGCGAGTACCGGGAGCCCGCCCGCTTCTGAGAAAGTGGGCGCGTGGATCTCCAGAGCGCCCTGCGCTCGCTCCCTGCCCATCCCCGTGTCGTCGTCTCCGGCAACCATGCCGTGCCGTGGCACACCCTCGGGCTGGTCGACGAGGCGCTGGAGACCTACCGCGTCTGGGTGCTGAACGCGCCGCCCGGCATGCCCGACCGTGACGGGGTGACCCCGGAGACGTCGTTCGTCGGCCCCGGCATGCGCAAGAACCCGCGGCTGAGCTACGTGCCGTCGCGGCTGTCGATGGTGCCGAACCTCTTCGAGACCCGGATGACCCCCGACGCGGTGGTGCTCCACACGACCCCGCCGCGGGACGGAAAGGTGTCCCTCGGTGTCGAGGTCAACGTGCTGCCCGCCGCGGTCGAGGCCGCCCGGCGCAACGGCGGCGTGGTGATCGCGCAGACCAACGCCGAGATGCCGTGGACGTTCGGCGATGCCGTCCTCGACCTCGAGATGGTCGACGTGCTGGTCGAGGCCGACGGGCCGATGCCGAGCGCGCCGGTCGGGACCGTGGACGAGGACTCCGCCACGATCGGCAGCCTCGTGGCCGAACGGGTCCCCGACGGGGCGACGCTCCAGGCCGGCATCGGTGCGGTGCCGGACGCGACCATGCACGGGCTGGTCGGTCGTCGCGGGCTGCGGGTCTGGACCGAGATGTTCTCCGACAGCGTCCTGGCGCTGGAGCGGGCCGGCGCGCTCGACCGTGAGGTGCCGCTCACCGCGTCGTTCCTCTTCGGCTCACCCGAGCTGCTGGAGTGGGTCGACGGCAACCACCGGGTCGAGATGCGGCGTACCGAGATCACCAACAGCCCGGCCCTGATCGCCCGCAACCCGGCGATGATCAGCGTCAACACCGCGCTCCAGGTCGACCTCTTCGCGCAGGCGAACGCGAGCCGGATCAACGCCCGCATCCACAGCGGCTTCGGCGGCCAGACCGACTTCATCGTCGGCGCCATGCACAGCAACGGCGGCCAGGCGTTCATCGCGCTGCGGTCGTGGCACCCGAAGGCGGACTGCTCCACGATCGTGCCGCTCGTCGACGAGCCGGTGACCTCGTTCCAGATGACCGCCGTGGTCACCGAGCTGGGCATCGCCGAGATCTACGGCAACGACCAGGCCGAGCAGGCCAGGCAGCTGATCGAGAACGCCGCCCACCCCAGCGTCCGCGAGGAGCTGTGGGAGGAGGCCGTGGAGCTGGGCCTCCTCCGGGCGCCATGGGGCCTTCCCTAGGATTGCCACCATGACCCAGCAGCCGTTCAGCCGTCCGGGCGCGATCGACCTCTCGGGCCTGAGCCGCCCCGCCGCGGGCGGAGCCCAGCCTCCCGCCGGCGCACCCGGCGCACCCGGCGCCGGGGCGCCCGGCCCCGGTGCTCCCGGCGCAGCTGCCCCCGGTGCGTCGCCCACCGGCGGTGTCCGGTCGTCGTACGCCCTGGACATCTCGGAGGAGAACTTCCAGGCCGTCCTCGACGCCTCGGTCACCGCGCCGGTCGTGCTGGTCTTCTACTCGCCGTCGCGTGCGCCCGAGAGCTCCGCGATGTCCGACGACGTGGTCACCGCGACCGACGAGTACGACGGCCGCTTCCTGGCCGGTCTGGTCGACATCGACGCGGCGCCGACCATCGCGCAGGCGCTGCAGATCCCGCAGGTGCCCCTGCTGATGGTGATCCTCGACGGCCGCCCGGCCGCCCAGCCGATCCCCGGGGTCCTGACGCTCGACGAGATCCGCACCCTGCTCAACCAGCTCGCGCAGGGGCTGACCGCGCAAGGCATCTCCGGCCGCCACCAGCCGCTGCACGTCGCCGCGGCCGAGGGCGACGAGGGGGAGCCGCCGGTCGACCCGCGGTACGCCGCCGCCCAGCAGGCGCTCGAGGACAACGACATCGACGGCGCCGTGGCCGAGTACCAACGGCTCGTCGCCGCCAACCCTGCCGACACCGAGGCCGCCGCCGGGCTGGCGATGGCCAAGGTGCTCCAGCGCACCCAGGGCGTCGACCTCGACGCCGCGCGCGCGGCCGCGGCCGCCGACCCCGGACGACGTCGCGGCCCAGAGCCTGGTGGCCGACCTCGACCTGCTCGGCGGGCACGTCGAGGACGCCTTCGACCGCCTGGTCGCCCTGGTACGTCGTACCGCGGGTGACGAGCGCAACCAGGCGCGCGAGCACCTGGTCGAGCTGTTCTCGGCGGTCGGCAACGACGACCCGCGCGTGATGCGCGGCCGCCAGCAGCCTCGCGTCCGCGCTGTTCTGATCGGACACCCGGTGACCACGATCGTCTTCTGTCACGCCCACCCCGACGACGAGGCGTCGCAGACCTCCGGGGCGATGGCCCGCGCGGCCGCGCAGGGGGACCGGGTCGTGGTGGTGTTCGCGACCAACGGCGACCACGGCGAGGTCGCCGCCGATCTCGCCGACGGCGAGACGGTCGCCGCCTACCGGCGTCGCGAGGCCGAGGCCTCGGCTGCGGGCTCTGGGGCTGGCCCGGATCGCGTGGCTCGGGTACGCCGACTCCGGCATGAGCGGCTGGGAGCAGAACGACGCGCCGGACTCGCTGCACGGCGCCGACCTCGACGAGGCGGCCCGGCGCCTGGCCGACGTGCTCGACGAGGAGGACGCCGACGTCGTCGTCGGCTACGACTGGCACGGTGGCTACGGGCACCCCGACCACGTGCGCGTGCACCACGTCGTGCACCGGGCAGCCGAGCTGGCTGCCCGTCGACCGCGCCTGCTCGAGTCGACGATGAACCGCACCCAGATCTCCCGGCAGCTGGCGGCCGGACGTGAGCAGGGCGCCGCGCTCGACGCGTTCGAGGACTTCGACCCCGAGGCGCCGATGGACGACGGCAACCCGCTCGGCACGCCGGAGGACGAGATCACCTGGCGGGTCGACGTCACCGCCTACCTCGCGCAGCGACGAGCCGCCCTGGAGGCCCATCGCTCCCAGGCCACCGACATCGAGGGCTTCTTGTCGATGCCGCCGGAGGTGTTCGCGATGATCTTCGGCTCCGAGCACTACATCGAGCCCGGGGTGGACGGGCCGATGCGCGAGGGCTGGCCCTTCGGCTGAGGAGCGCGCTGGCCGTCTCGAAACCCGGTGACCGACCGCTGTCAGGTGCTGCGCAGCGCCGAGCGACCTGCCTCCAGCCGGGCGACCGGCACCCGGAACGGCGAGCAGGACACGTAGTCGAGCCCGACCTCGTCGAAGAAGTGGATCGACGCCGGGTCGCCGCCGTGCTCGCCGCACACCCCGACGTGGAGGTCGGGGTTGGCCTTGCGGCCGATCACGGTGGCATGGCGCACCAGCCGGCCGACGCCGTCGATGTCGAGGCTCTCGAACGGGCTGACCTGGAAGATGCCGGCCTCGAGGTAGCGGCTGAAGAACGACGACTCGACGTCGTCGCGCGAGAAGCCCCACGTCATCTGGGTCAGGTCGTTGGTGCCGAAGGAGAAGAACTCCGCCGACTTCGCGATCTCGTGGGCGGTCACCGCCGCCCGCGGCAGCTCGATCATGGTGCCGACCTTGTGGGGCACGGCCTGGCCGCGCTCCTCCTCGATCGACGCGGCGACCTCGGCGACCATGCCCCGCACCAGGTCGAGCTCGGTGACCGAGGCGACCAGCGGGATCATGATCTCCGGCTGGGGGTCGCCGCCCTGCGCGATCCGCTCGGCCGCGGCCTCGAGGATCGCGCGCACCTGCATCGCGAACAGGCCGGGGATCACGATCCCGAGGCGGACGCCGCGCAGGCCGAGCATCGGGTTCTGCTCGTGCAGCCGCTTGACCGCCTCGAGCAGCTTCTGGTCGTGCTCGTCGAGGTCGTGGTGGTCGTCCTCGAGGGCGACCTTGACCGACAGCTCGGTGTAGTCGGGCAGGAACTCGTGCAGCGGCGGGTCGATCAGCCGGATCGTCACCGGCAGCCCGTCCATCGCCTCGAAGATGCCGATGAAGTCGTCGCGCTGGAGCGGCAGCAGCGCGGAGAGCGCGGCCTCCTGGCCGGCCTCGTCGTCGGCGACGATCAGGTTCTCGACGAGCTGGCGGCGCTCGCCGAGGAACATGTGCTCGGTCCGGCACAGGCCGATGCCCTCGGCGCCGAACCGGCGGGCGCGGGCGGCGTCCTCGGGGGTGTCGGCGTTCGCGCGCACCCGGAGCCGGCGTACGTCGTCGGCGTGCTCCATCACGCGGTCGACGGCGAGGACGATGTCCTCGTCGACCTCGTCGCCCTCGAAGTAGCGCATCACCGAGGAGTCGACGACGGGCACGGCGCCGAGGAAGACCTCGCCGGTGGTGCCGTCGATCGAGATCACGTCGCCCTCGTTGATCGTCCTCGCCGCCGCGGACCTTGGCCCGCCGCTTCTTGGCGCTCACGTCGAGCGCCTCGGCGCCGCAGACGCAGGTGCGGCCCATGCCGCGGGCGACCACGGCCGCGTGCGAGGTCTTGCCGCCGCGGCTGGTGAGGATGCCCTTGGCGGCGACCATGCCGCGCAGGTCGTCGGGGTTGGTCTCCTTGCGGACCAGGATCACGTCCTCGCCGCGCTCGGCCCACTCGACGGCCGTGTCGGAGTCGAAGACGGCCTTGCCGACGGCCGCGCCCGGGGAGGCGTTCATGCCGTTGGCGACCAGGTTGCGCTCGGCCGCCTCGTCGAAGCTGGGGAACATCAGCTGGGCGAGCTGGGCGCCGGTGACCCGGCGGGTGGCCTCGTCGGTGTCGATCAGGCCCTCGTCGGTCATGTGCCGGCCGATCCGGAACGCCGCCGCCGGGGTGCGCTTGCCGACGCGGGTCTGGAGCATCCAGAGCTTGCCCGCGCTCGACGGTGAACTCGATGTCGCACATGTCGTGGTAGTGCTGCTCGAGGGTCGCCATGATCCCGAGCAGCTCGTCGTGCGACTTCTGGTCGATCGTCGCCATGTCGGCCAGGGACACGGTGTTGCGGATGCCCGCGACGACGTCCTCGCCCTGCGCGTTCTGGAGGTAGTCGCCGTACACGCCCTGGTTGCCCGACGCCGGGTCGCGGGTGAAGGCGACGCCCGAGCCGGAGTCGTCGCCGAGGTTGCCGAAGACCATCGCCTGCACGTTGACCGCGGTGCCGAGGCCCTCCTCGATCCGCTCCTGGCGGCGGTAGAGGACGGCGCGCTCGGTGTTCCACGACTCGAAGACGGCGCGCATGGCCAGGTCGAGCTGCTCGCGCGGGTCCTGCGGGAAGTCGCGCCCGGCGTGCTCGGCGATCGACTTCTTGAAGGTGTCGACGAGCTCGCGCAGGTCGTCGACGCCGAGGTCGGTGTCGGACTCGGTGCCGCGGTCCTTCTTCAGCTTGTCGAGGGCCTTGGAGAACACCTCGGACTCGATGCCGAGCACGGTGGCGCCGAACATCTGCAGCAGCCGGCGGTAGGAGTCCATGGCGAACCGCTCGTCGTTGCTCTGAGCGGCCAGGCCGCTGCACGGACTCGTCGTTGAGGCCGACGTTGAGGACCGTCTCCATCATCCCGGGCATCGAGAACTTCGGCTCCGGACCGGACGCTGACCAGCAGCGGGTCGCCGGCGTCGCCGAGGCGGCGTCCCATCGCCTCCTCGAGCGTGCTGCAGGTGCTCGCCGATCTCGTCGTCGAGCCCGTCGGGCACGTCGCCGGCCTCGAGGTACGCCCGACACGCCTCCGTGGAGATCGTGAAGCCGGGCGGGACCGGCAGCCCGAGGTTGGTCATCTCCGCGAGGTTGGCGCCCTTGCCGCCGAGGAGATCCTTCTGGTCCTTGTCGCCGTAGCTGAAGTCGTAGACGTAGGTCATGGGTCCGATCCTCGCCCTTTACGACGACCTTGGCGAGGCCCGAAGGTCCCTCATCGGGTGGTCTCGACAGGCTCGGCTGACGGGGTCAGGTGCCGCCGCTCTCGACGTACGACGGTCGCGCGTCGCCGCGCGCGACGGCCAGCGCCGAGGTGATCCGGCGGGCGGTGAAGTCGGCGCAGCGCTCGCGCACCTGCTCGAGGGTGGCGAACTCGGCGCTCCGGATCTCGCGTGGCTCGAGCACCATCGGGTCGAGGAGGGACGGCGTCGTGCTCGCCGCCGTCGAAGACCAGGCAGACCGCGTCGTCCCAGCCGCCCCAGGGCGGGAGCCAGTCGGTGACGAGCAGGTCGCCGGCGTCGACGGTCGAGCGCCAGCTCCTCCTCGATCTCGCGGGCGGCGGCGTCGCGCGGTGACTCGCCGACCTCGACCACGCCGCCCGGCAGGTCCCAGTCGCGCTTGTAGGTGAGCTGGCAGATCAGGACCCGGCCGTCGCGGTCGCGCACGAGGAGCTGGCTGATCGCGCGCTTGCGGGGGAGGAAGCGAGTTGAGCAGGGCCCGGAACGCCGTGGGCTCGGTCAGCGGCGGGTCGCTGGCCAGCCGGGCCAGGATCACCATGCCGGTCGCGTCGGCGCGGTCGACCATCCCGGGCTCCACGCGCTGCACACCCTCGCGGCGCAGCCCTGCCCGCGTGGCCACGCGTAGCGAGGCGGCGTTGCGCGGGTCGACCTCGGCCTGCACCCGGCGTGCGCCGAGGTGCTCGATCGCGTGCTCGGCGAGCAGGCGGACCGCGCGCGTGGCGTAGCCGCGGCCGCGCTGGCCGGCGAAGAGCCACCAGCTCAGCGAGGTCACGTCACCGCGAGGCCGCGCCTCGACCCCGCCGACGAACTCGCCCGTCGTGCGTCGATCGCGAAGGTGAACCGGGTCCCCGCCTCCCGCTCCCGCCGCCAGCGCGTCGACGACCTGCCGCATGCCGTCGTACGTCGAGGGGCCGGGCTGCGCCGAACCACAGCCGCGATCTCGTCGTCCTCGCCGTCGACGTGCGCGCCGATGTGGGACTCCACGAAGGGCCGGAGGGTGACCACCCCGTCGGTCAGCGTCCGGCTGCTCCGGGACGGTCACTCACCCTCCGACCCTAGCCAGACCCCGATCACCCGGTCGCGACCGCCTCCGTGCGGCGCGGACCCGAGCCCCGTCACGTGGGCGACCGCGAGCTCCGTGGCCCGCTCGGGGGTGAGCCGTGCCCAGGCAGGCCGAGAGCGTCAGCCCCTCGACCAGCGCCACGATCGTCGCGGCGACGTCCTCGCGCGGCTCCGGCACCTCGAGCAGGTCCAGGATGTCGCTGATCGCACCGCTCAGCTCCCGGTCGCGGTCCGCCACGTACGGCTGGAGCGCCGTCGCCCGGTCCTCGAGCTCGCCGGAGGTCTCCTCGCTCGCCGGCGGCGCCGAGGGGCACACCGTCGTCGTAGCCGCGCTGGGCGATCTGGAACTCGTGCCGCACCTGCCCCGGCGGCTCGACCCCGCTCGGCCGCAGTGCACACGCAGCGACGAGCTTGAGCCAGACGAGCTCCTCGTCCAGATGGGAGGCGTCCTCCGGCATCAAGCACCGCACCAGACCGGCCGCCGCCTCGACCGGATCGGCGTCACGTCGCCCGAGCCGTCCCGAGCCTGCGGCGACTCTGCACCTGGTCCGCCGCCAAGCGGGCGAGGTCCGCCCATCCAGCCACCGAACGACGGATGGTGTTGACCCCCGTCCCGAGCTCCGCGGCGACTCGCCGGCGAGAGAGCGCGTCGACGCTCTCGTCGCGCACCACGCGCGAAGGCGGCCTGGCGGATGAACTCGAAGCGGCCGACGTAGTCGATGAGCCTGGGCATGCCTCCTTCCTACGCCGACCGGCTCACCCGCGTCGGTGTCTGTCCACAGGACTCCGGTGAGGGCTCGGGCCGAGCCCTCAACGGCCGGGACCTGACGGCCGATGTGGAACGGGGTGGTCCCTCACCGGGCAGCCGGGAGCGCGCGTTGTGCAACACGGTGTTCCACAACGTCGGATCAGCCGCGCCAGGTGGGGGCACGGAGTGTTCCACCACGGCCGCTGCCTCGCCTCGTGTGGGGGCACAAGGCGTGCCCTCACAACGCGTCAGTCGCGGCGCAGCCAGATCGTCGCCAGCGGCGGCACGACCAGGGTGGCGTGCGCGGGCTGGCCGCCCTGCTGGCCCTCGTGGGCCGTGACCGAGCCGAGGTTGCCGACGCCGGAGCCGCTGTAGGTCGCCGGCGTCGGTGTTGACCACCTCGCGCCACTCGCCCGCGGCAGGGCAGCCCGAGCCGGAAGTCGCTGTGGGGGACGGCCGCGAAGTTCGACACGCACACCGAGGGTCAGCCGCCGGTCGAGCCGCTGGTCGAGCCTGTCGAGACCCCGCGCCGGATGAACGAGAACACGTTCCGCCCGGCGTCGTTGGCGTCGATCCACTCGAACGACGAGCCCTCGTCGTCACGCGACCAGATCGCGGGGGAGTAGGCGTAGGCGGGTTGAGGTCCTTGACCAGCCGGTGCACGCCGAGGTGCTCGGGGTGGTCGAGCAGCCACCAGTCGAGCTCGCGGGACTCCGCCCACTCCGACTCCTGGCCGAGCTCGGCGCCCATGAAGAGCAGCTGCTTGCCCGGGTGGGCCCACATGAAGGCGAGGTAGGCGCGCAGGTTCGCCAGCTGCTGCCACCGATCGCCGGGCATCTTGCGCAGCAGGGAGCCCTTGCCGTGGACGACCTCGTCGTGGGAGAGGGGGAGCACGAAGTTCTCGCTGAACGCGTAGGTGAGTCCGAAGGTCAGGTCGTTGTGGTGCCACGACCGGTGCACCGGCTCGCGCTTGAGGTAGTCGAGGGTGTCGTGCATCCAGCCCATGTTCCACTTGAAGCCGAAGCCGAGCCCGTCGCTGTCGGTGGTGCGCGTGACGCCGGGCCAGGAGGTCGACTCCTCGGCGATCGTGGTCGCGCCGGGGACGCGCTTGTAGACGGTGGCGTTCATCTCCTGGAGGAACTGCACGGCCTCGAGGTTCTCGTTGCCGCCGTACTTGTTCGGCGTCCACTCGCCCGCGGGCCGCGCGTAGTCCAGGTAGAGCATCGAGGCGACGCCGTCGACGCGCAGGCCGTCGGCGTGGAACTCCTCGAGCCAGTAGAGCGCGTTGGCGTAGAGGAAGTTGCGCACCTCGCGGCGGCCGAAGTTGAAGATGTGGGAGCCCCACTCCTTGTGCCAGCCGCGCTGCGGGTTGGGGTCCTCGTAGAGCGGCGTGCCGTCGAAGCGCGCCAGCGCCCACGCGTCGGTGGCGAAGTGGCCCGGCACCCAGTCGAGGAGCACGCCGATCCCGCGCTGGTGGAAGGCGTCGACGAGCCGGCGGAAGCCGTCGGGGTCGCCGAAGCGCGAGTCCGGCGCGAAGTACGACGTGACGTGGTAGCCCCAGGAGCCACCGAAGGGGTGCTGCATGACCGGCATCAGCTCGACGTGGCTGAAGCCGAGGTCGGCGACGTACGGGACGAGCTCGTCGATCAGCTGGTCCCAGGTGAGGACCTGGCCGTGCCGCTTGCGCCACGACGCCAGGTGCACCTCGTAGACCGACATCGGCTCGTGCACCGGCTGCCGCGGCGCGCGCGCCTGCATCCAGGCGTCGTCGCCCCAGACGTGGCTCGACTCGTAGACCCGGCTCGACGTCGCCGGCGGCACCTCGGCCCAGAAGGCCATCGGGTCGGCCTTCTCGCGCCACTCGCCGTCGGCGCCGAGGATGACGTACTTGTAGCCGGCGCCGGCCCCGACCCCGGGCACGAACAGCTCCCACACGCCCGACTCGCCCGAGCTGGCGCATCGGGTGCTCGCGGCCGTCCCAGCTGTTGAAGTCACCCTCGAGCCGGACGCCGCGCGCGCCCGGGCGCCCAGACCGCGAACGACGTGCCCGGACACGTCGCCGGTCGCCGAGCGGTAGTGGTGGACCCGCGCGCCGAGCACGGTCCACAGCAGCTCGTGCCGGCCCTCGTTGACCAGGTGCAGGTCCACCTCGCCGAGCGTCGGCAGGAAGCGGTAGGGGTCGTCGACGGTGATCGCGCCCTGGCCGTAGTCGACCTCGAGCCGGTAGTCCGGCACGTCGACGCGCGTCCGCTCGTCGCTTGAGGAGGGCGCTCTGCGCCCGTCTCGAGACCACCCGGCACCCACTCGCCGACCCACACGCCCTCGTGCTCGTGCTCCAGCGGCACCCGCGTCCCGTCGGAGGTCACCGCGGTGACCGTGCGCGCCAGCGGCTTGAAGGCCCGGAAGGTCACCGCCGTCGCCGTCCGGGTGCGGGCCCGAGGATCGCGTGCGGCTGCCCGTGCTCACCCCGGGTCAGCTGCTCGATCTCGGACGTCGGCACCTGCTTCATCGCTGTCCCTCTCTCTGGGCTGCCGACGGCCGGCCTGGCCCAGCGCCGCCATCGGGATCGACAGCCAGGTGGGCCGGTTGCGCGCCTCGTAGACGCACTCGTAGACGGCCTTGTCCGCGACGTACGCCGCGAGCAGGGTCTGCTCGTCGGCCGGTCAGCTCGCGGCCGGCGTAGGCCTCGAGGAACGCCGCCTGGTTGCGCGCCGACCACTCGGCCGCACGGAAGGCGCGCTGCTCGCTGCCGTCGTCGCCGGTCGCGGCGGCGGTCATCGCCGCGACCCGCGGCGCGTAGTCGAAGGAGCGCAGCATCCCGGCGACGTCGCGCCACGGCGAGTCGGGCAGCGACGCGCTCGGCCAGCGGCTTGGCCGGCTCGCCCTCGAAGTCGACGATCTTCCAGCCCTTGGCCGTGCGCAGCGTCTGGCCGAGGTGGAGGTCGCCGTGGACCCGCTGGACGCGTGCCCGACTCGATCGCGCCGACCGCCGCGAACAGGCCGCGCAGGTCGGTCGGCGTGCTCGGCCGAGCTCCGGTACGACGGCGATCGCCGCGTCGAGCCGCGTCGGTCATGGCCGCGGCCAGCTCGGCATGGTCGTCGCCGTCGCGCTCGACGGTCGGGAAGTGCTCGGCGAGCAGGGCGTGGATGCGTGCCCGACCGCCTCGCCGAGCCGCTGGGCCTCGCCGGCGAAGTCGCCGCCGACCTCGTCGGCGTACAGGTCGGCCTCGGCGAACAGGTTGCGCACGCTGGTCAGCGCCAGCTCCCAGCCGTCGCTGGCGGTCCGCAGGAACTGCTGCAGCATCGCCAGCTGCAGCGCCGCCCGCGGTCGTCGGTCGAGCGCTGTCGAGACCCGTCGCGCCGCGTCGAGACCTCGATCCACCCCAGCAGCGCCGCGACGTTGTCGGACCCGGCGCGGGTCAGCACCTCGTGGATCTCGATGTCGGGGTTCGTGCCGGGCGTGACCCGGCGGAAGATCTTCAGCAGGGCCTGCTCGCCGAAGGCCACCGAGGAGTTCGACTGCTCACCGGTGAACGGCGTGGAGGGCGCGGTCGGGTCGAGCTCCTCACCGGGCAGCCGGTGGAAGTCGAGCGGGCCGTCGGGCGGGTAGGCGAAGGCGCGGAGGTACGCCGCCATCGCCTCGCGGTCGTGGACGGCGTCGTAGGCGTGGGTCCAGCCGACCTCGGGGTCCTCCCACCAGCCGACGAACGCGTGGTCGAGCCGGTGCTCGGGATCGGTGTAGAGCGCCAGCGGCACCTGGTAGAGCTCGACGTCGCCGTCGTCGTAGGTCACCTCGGCCAGGTCGACGACGACGCGCGGCCCCTCGTCGGCGACGACGCCCGAGCCGGCGTACGCCGGTCACCCGCCGTCCGCGGCCCTTGCCGCCGAACCAGCGGGCGCCCTCGATGTACTCGGTCAGGAGCTGCCGCCGGTCGTCGGCGCGCCGGACGTCGGTGGTGCGGTCGGTACGGATCTCGTCGGTCACGGGGCGGTGGCCTCCTCAGGTGGGGCGGTCAGCCGGAACCAGTAGAACCCGTACCCACCCAGGGTCAGCAGATACGGGAGCTCGCCGATCGCGGGGAACGGGCACGCCGCCGAGCAGCTCGACCGGGACGTAGCCCTCCCAGCGGCGCAGGTCGAGCTCGACCGGCTGGGCGAAGCGGGAGAGGTTGTTGACGCACACGATCATGTCGCTCGGTGCCGGTCGGGCCGCGTCGTGCTCGCGGGCGTAGGACAGCACCGACGGGTTGGTGCCGCCGAGGTCGAGGAACGCCCCGAGCCCGAACGCCGGGTGGCCGCGGCGGGCGTGGATCATCCGGCGCGTCCACTGCAGCAGCGACGAGGAGTCCTCGAGCTGCGCCTCGACGTTGACGCTCTGGTAGCCGTAGACCGGGTCCTGGATCGCCGGCAGGTGCAGCTTGCCGGGCGTGGCGGACGAGAAGCCGGCGTTCCGGTCGGGCGTCCACTGCATCGGCGTGCGTACGCCGTCGCGGTCGCCGAGCCAGATGTTGTCGCCCATCCCGATCTCGTCGCCGTAGTAGAGGACCGGGCTGCCGGGCAGCGACAGCAGCAGCGCGGTGAACAGCTCCATCCGGTTCACGTCGTTGTCGAGCAGCGGGGCCAGGCGCCGGCGGATCCCGATGTTGGCCTTCATGCGGGGGTCCTTGGCGTACTCGTCCCACATGTAGTCGCGGTCCTCGTCGGTGACCATCTCGAGGGTCAGCTCGTCGTGGTTGCGCAGGAAGATGCCCCACTGGCAGTTGTCCGGGATCGGCGGCGTCTGCTCCATGATCTCCGAGATCGGGAAGCGCGACTCGCGGCGTACGGCCATGAAGATGCGCGGCATCACCGGGAAGTGGAAGCACATGTGGCACTCGTCGCCGTCGCCGAGCGTACTCGCCGGTGTCCTCGTCGCGCTTGCCGCCGAAGTAGTCGACGACGTCGGCCGGCCACTGGTTGGCCTCGGCGAGCAGCACGCGGCCGGGGTAGTTGTCGTCGATGAACGGCGCACCATGCGCAGGAACTCGTGGGTCTCCGGGAGGTTCTCGCCGTTGGTGCCCGGCCGCTCGTAGAGGTAGGGCACGGCGTCGAGCCGGAAGCCGTCCAGACCCATGTCGAGCCAGAACGACATCGCCTCGAGCATCGCCTCGTGGACCTTCGGGTTGTCGAAGTTGAGGTCGGGCTGGTGGGAGAAGAAGCGGTGCCAGAAGTACTGCTGGCGGACCGGGTCCCAGGTCCAGTTCGACGGCTCGGTGTCGACGAAGATGATCCGCGCGTCCTCGTACATGCTCGTCGGTGTCCGACCAGACGTAGAAGTCGCCGTACGGCCCGTCCGGGTCGCTGCGCGAGGCCTGGAACCACGGGTGCGCGTCGCTGGTGTGGTTCATGACGAAGTCGATGATCACCCGCATGCCGCGCTCGTGGGCGGCCGTCGACGAACTCGCGGAAGTCGTCGACGGTGCCGCACTCGGGGAGGATCGAGGTGTAGTCGGCGACGTCGTAGCCGCCGTCGCGCAGGGGCGAGGTGAAGAACGGCGGCACCCACAGGCAGTCGACGCCCAGCCACTGGAGGTAGTCGAGCTTCTCGATCACGCCCGCGGAAGTCGCCGGTGCCGTCGGCGTTGGAGTCGCGGAACGACCGCACCAGCACCTCGTAGAAGACCGCGGTCTTGTACCAGTCGGGCTGCTGCTGCTCCGCGGTCGCCCCGACGATCGTGCTCTCGTGCCCCGTCGTCGTCGCTCGCGTCGGCGCTCGCCGGTCGTGCGCCCGCTCTCGCCGGTCGTGTCGCCCGCTTTCGTCGGTCGAGCCTGTCGAGACCACGCTCATACGGTCCTCCGCACGGTCAGCACGTGGGCGGGCTCGACGCCGGGGTCCAGCCGGACGTAGTTGTGCTGGCCCCAGTGCCAGTCCTCGCCGGTGATCTCGTCGTGGACCGCGAGGCTGTCGTGCCAGTCCAGCCCGAGCGCGGGCAGGTCGAGGTGGACCACGTCTCGCGCGCGGCGTGGGGGTCGAGGTTGATCACCACGATCACCAGGTCGTCCGCCCGACCGTCGGTCGGCCGGTCGTGGTCGGCCGTCGTCGGTCGGCCGGGATCCGTCGGTCGAGCCTGTCGAGACCACCGGTGCCTGCTTGCTGAACACCAGCACGTTCTCGTCGTCGCTGGAGTGGATGACGAGGTTGCGCAGCTGCTGCAGGGCCGGGTGGGCGCGGCGTACGTCGTTCAGCTGCGTGAGGTACGGCGCGAGGGTGCGGCCCTCCTCCTCGGCGGCGGCCCAGTCGCGGACCCGGATCTGGTACTTCTCCGAGTCGAGGTACTCCTCGCTGCCCGGCCGCACCGCGACGTGCTCGTAGAGCTCGTAGCCGGCGTACACGCCCCAGCTCGGCGACCCGGTGGCCGCGAGCACCGCCCGGATCTTGAACGCCGGCGGCCCGCCGTACTGCAGGAACGCGTGGAGGATGTCGGGGGTGTTGACGAAGAAGTTCGGCCGCATCAGGTGGTCGGTCTGCGTCGACACCTCGCGGAGGTACTCCTCGATCTCCCACTTGGCGGTGCGCCAGGTGAAGTAGGTGTAGCTCTGGTGGAAGCCGATCGCGCCGAGCGCGCTGCATCATCGCCGGCCGGGTGAACGCCTCGGCCAGGAAGATCACGTCGGGGTCGGTCCGGCGTGACCTCGCGCAGCAGCCACTCCCAGAACGCCACCGGCTTGGTGTGGGGGTTGTCGACGCGGAAGATCCGCACGCCGTGCGACATCCAGTGCCGGACGACGCGGAGCACCTCGCGGCAGATGCCCGCCGGGTCGTTGTCGAAGTTGAGCGGGTAGATGTCCTGGTACTTCTTCGGCGGGTTCTCGGCGTAGGCGATGGTGCCGTCGGCCTGGGTGGTGAACCACTCGGGGTGGCTGGTGACCCACGGGTGGTCGGGCGCGCACTGCAGGGCCAGGTCGAGGGCGACCTCGAGGCCCAGCGACGGTGGCCCCGGCCACGAACGCGTCGAAGTCCGCGAGGGTGCCGAGGTCGGGGTGGATCGCGTCGTGCCCGCCGTCCTTGCTGCCGATCGCCCACGGGCGAGCCGGGGTCGCTCGGGGCCGGGGTCGAGGGTGTTGTTGGGTCCCTTGCGGTTGACCTCGCCGATCGGGTGGATCGGCGGCAGGTAGATGACGTCGAAGCCCATCGCGGCCACGGCGTCGAGCCGCTCGGCGGCGGTGCGGAACGTGCCGCTGACCACCGTCTTCGGTCTTCTCGTCGTACGTCGCGCCCTCCGACCGCGGGAAGAACTCGTACCAGCTCGCCGAAGAGCGCCCGCTGCCGGTCGGCGTACAGCGGGTAGGGGCCCTCGACCGTGACCAGCTCGCGCAGCGGATGGGCGGCAGCACGGCGCACCAGGTCGGGGGACTGCAGCGCCGCGAGCCGCGCCTCGACCGGGCGCGACGTGTCGCGGGCGGCCGACGCCGCACCGCGGACCACCTCCGCCTCGCGCGCGTCCAGGGCCGCGGTCGGCGGCGACCCGGTCGAGCAGCAGCCCGCCCTAGGTGAACATCAGCTCGACGTCGACGCCGGCCGGGATCTTCAGCCCCGCGTCGTGCTCCCAGGTCGCGAGCGGGTCGGACCACGCGTGCACCTCGAAGGTCCAGGCGCCCTCGGCGTCGGGCGTGACCCACGCGACGTAGCGGTCGGGGGCGTCGCCGTCGGGGAGCATCCGCACCGGTGGGCGGCGCGAGCCGTCGGGCGCGACCAGCACGACCTCGGCGCCGAGCTGGTCGTGGCCCTCGCGGAACACCGTGGCCCGACCGGCAGGGACTCCCCGGCCGTGGCCTTCGCCGGCAGGCGACCGAGGTCGACCAAGGGCATGACGTCCATGACGGGGATGCGACCGACCATGCTCGCCACCCTTCCGGTTCACCATCGCGCACGCAAGACGAGGGTGCAGTACCCCGATCCGTCGTGACGAGCACGCCAGAATCAACTGGTTCCGGACGAATTGGAACGATCCAGTGATTCTCGGCTACCGTCCTCCCGTGCGTGCGATCCGACGATTCACCGTCCGTCCGGTCCTGCCCCCGGCGCTGTCCGCCCTGGGGGATCTCGCCGGGAACCTGAGGTGGTCCTGGCACCCTCCGACCCAGGACGTCTTCGCCGAGGTCGACCCCGAGATCTGGGAGGCGACCAAGCACGACCCGGTACGCCTGCTCGGTGCGGTCGGCCCCGACCGGCTCGAGCAGCTGGCCGGTGACCAGGCCTTCCTCGACCGGCTCGGCGCGGCCAAGGCCGACCTCGACGCCTACCTCGGGCGGCGAGCGCTGGTACGGCCGCAAGGCCGGCGGCGAGGCGCCGACGCGGATCGCCTACTTCTCGCCGGAGTTCGGCATCACCGCCGTGCTGCCGCAGTACTCCGGCGGCCTCGGCATCCTGGCCGGCGACCACCTCAAGGCCGCCAGCGACCTCGGCGTACCGCTGGTCGGCGTCGGCCTGCACTACCACGCCGGCTACTTCAAGCAGTCGCTCTCCCGCGAGGGCTGGCAGCTCGAGCAGTACCCCGTCCTCGACCCCGACGAGCTGCCGATCTCGCTGCTCCGCGAGGCGAACGGCGACCGCGCGCTGATCTCCATCGCCCAGCCCGACGGCCCCGACCTGCTCGCCAAGATCTGGGTGGCGCAGGTCGGCCGGGTGCCGCTGCTGCTGCTCGACTCCGACGTCGAGGGCAACCCCGACCACTACCGCGAGCTGACCGACCGTCTGTACGGCGGCACCTCCGAGCACCGGCTCCGCCAGGAGATCCTGCTCGGCGTCGGCGGCGTGCGCGCCCTGCGCGTCCACGCCCGGATCACCGGCGCGTCCGAGCCCGAGGTCTTCCACACCAACGAGGGTCACGCCGGCTTCCTCGGTCTCGAGCGGATCCGCGAGCTCACCGTCGAGGAGAGCGGCCCGCAGCTGGACTTCGACACCGCCCTCGAGGTCTCCCGCGCCTCCACCGTGTTCACCACCCACACCCCGGTGCCCGCCGG
Source organism: uncultured Actinomycetota bacterium (assembly GCA_963797325.1). GTDB lineage: Bacteria > Actinomycetota > Actinomycetes > Propionibacteriales > Nocardioidaceae > Nocardioides. The sequence continues at coordinate 21,286 of CAWCPG010000019.1, read as the reverse complement.
CATCGACCGGTTCTCCCGCGAGCTGATCGAGCAGTACTTCGGCTCGGCCGGCCCGCTCACCGGCGTCCCGATCGACCGGATCCTCGCCCTCGGCGCCGAGGACTACGCCGGTGGCGACCCGACCGTGTTCAACATGGCGGTGATGGGCTTCCGCCTCGCGCAGCGTGCGAACGGCGTCTCGCAGCTCCACGGTCACGTGAGCCGGGAGATGTTCCACGGCCTGTGGCCCGCCTTCGACGAGGCCGAGGTGCCGATCACCTCGATCACCAACGGCGTGCACGCCCCCACCTGGGTCGGGCGCGAGGTCTTCGACCTCGCCAGCCGCCACGGCGGCGACGGCGGCGCCGACCACGTCGACTCCTTCTGGAGCGCGGTCGACCAGGTCTCCTCGGCCGACATCTGGGCGGTCAAGCGGCTGCTGCGCGAGCGGCTCGTCCACGACGCCCGCCGCCGGCTGCTCAAGTCCTGTACGACGCGCGGGTTCCCCGCGGCCGAGTGCACCTGGGTCGACGAGGCGCTCGACCCCGACGTGCTGACGATCGGCTTCGCTCGGCGCGTGCCGTCGTACAAGCGGCTCACGCTGATGCTGCGCGACCCCGAGCGGCTCAAGCGGCTCCTGCTCCACCCCGAGCGGCCGATCCAGCTGCTGATCGCGGGCAAGGCCCACCCGGCCGACGACGGCGGCAAGAAGCTGATCCAGGAGCTCGTCCGGTTCGCCGACGACCCCGAGGTGCGCCACCGCATCGTCTTCCTGCCGAACTACGACATCGCCATGGCGCAGCCGCTCTACCCCGGCTGCGACGTCTGGCTGAACAACCCGCTGCGCCCCTACGAGGCGTGCGGCACGTCGGGCATGAAGGCCGCCCTCAACGGCGGGCTGAACCTCTCGATCCTCGACGGCTGGTGGGACGAGTGGTACGACGGCTCGAACGGCTGGGCGATCCCGTCCGCCGACGGCGTCGACGACGTCGACCGTCGCGACGACCTCGAGGCGACCGCGCTCTACGACCTGATCGAGAAGGAGGTCGCGCCGCGCTTCTACGACGTCGACCAGGACGGCGTGCCGACCCGCTGGATCGAGATGGTCCGCCACACCCTGAAGTCGCTCGGCCCCAAGGTGCTCGCCACGCGGATGGTCCGCGACTACGTCCGGATGCTCTACACGCCGGCCGCGGTGACCGGCCGCGCGCTGAACTCCGACTACAAGGGCGCCACCGAGCTCGCCGCCTGGAAGAAGGAGGTGCGTGCCGGCTGGGACGACGTCCGCGTCGAGCACGTCGAGAGCCACGGCGTCGGCGACAACCCCGAGGTCGGCTCGACGCTGACCGTGCGGAGCTTCGTCGCGCTCGGCTCGCTGACGCCCGACGACGTCGCGGTCGAGGTCGTCCACGGCGTGATCGACGGTGACGACGACCTCGTCGACACCCAGGTCGCCGGTGCTCACGCTCGCCGACAGCTACGACGGTGGCCGCTACCGCTTCGACGGTGAGGTCCAGCTCCGCCGCGGCGGCACCTTCGGCTACACCGTGCGCATCGTGCCCCGCCACAGCGTCCTCGCCTCGGTCTCCGAGATGGGCCTGGTCGCCCTCCCCTGACGCCGAGTCGGCGCAAAGAGGCGCTGATTTCACGCCGAGTCGGCGCAAAGAGGCGCTGATTTCACGCCGAGTTGTCACAAGCCGACTCGGCGTCAGGTGCGGCGCGGTCTCGGGGTGGGTGCGCCAGCGGTGGATCACGTACTGCGCGACCAGCAGGTTGATGATCCAGCCGAGCCACTGGCCGTAGGGGATGCTCGCGCTGACCGCCGCCTGCACGTCGCCGTCGTACCGGCTCTGCATGACCGGCACCTGCACGAGCAGCAGGAGCGGCGTCACCATCCGGGCGGTGATCGCGAAGAACGTCAGGGCGTAGAGGCGGGTCATCCACTCGCGGTGGCGCGTGACGTCGCCCGCGCGGATCGCCCGGTAGGCGACCACCGCGACGCACGGCCACAGCACCGCCGGGACGAGCACGCCGAAGCGGGTCAGGTTCCCGTTCGGCGTCGTGATCGCGAGCGGGATGCCGGTGAGGGCGAAGGCGACGGTGCCGAGCCCGAGGAAGGTGCGGCCGATCATCCGGTGCCGCCGCCGGTTCGCCCGGATCCGCGGCACGAACTGCAGCGCGCCGAGGATCATCGCCGCCGCCGCGCACGGCACGTGGACGACGAGCAGCACCCACGCCGCATCGGTCTGTACGTCGATCCGGCTGGCCGCGCGGTCGAGCAGCACGTAGGGGAACGCCAGCACCGGCGTCGCCACCACCGCGATCACCAGGATCGCCAGCACCAGCCGCGGGTGTCGCGGGTGCGCGGTTCCTGGGCAGGCGTCGAGGTCATCGCTCCCAGCCTGCGCGACCGACCGGCGGCCGGACATCGGGGATGACCCCGATCCGAGCCCCGGTCAGTGGCGAAGCCCGAGCGCCGTCAGGAGGTGACTCGCATCGCCGAGGTACGGCGCGACTCGGCGTCCGTCGCGGGACACGCTCATCCCGAAGCCGCAGGCGCCGCTGCGCGCGATCGCGACGAGATCGCCGCTCGCCGTGTGGAAGACGATCTTGTCGACCCAGCTGTCCCGCATCATCGGGCAGCTGTGGATCACCGGCGCCGTCCCCGGCAGGTCGTTGAACGCGGTCGCGGCCGCGCAGCACCCGAGCCGGGGCCGTCTCCGTGAACGCCCGCGCGGCGGCGTGACCGACCCTTCGGCCGTACACCTCGTGCGTGGTCCTCACCTCGATCGACCGCACGTCCTGGACGTACGACGGGCGTGGCCGCGCCGGAGCCCACACCGCGCTGACGGTCGCCCGGACCCCGACCCCGTCGGCGCATCGTCGGTCGTCTGCACCTCGACCGACGTCCGCGACGCGGTGACCGAGCCGAGCCGGCTGGCTCGTCGTACACCTCGGAGATCCACGTCGTCCCGTCGCCCTGACCGCCCGACGGCGCCCGCGCCGCCGCTGGAGAAGCCGGCCGGAGGATGCGCTGCGTACCACCGGGCGACCGCCCTCGCAGCCGACACCCCGACACTAGCCAGTACGCCGACCGCACCTCGGTGTGCCCCGCCGGCGTCACGGTCGAGAGCGTGTCGTCGCCGAGCTCGCGGCAGCGGGCCGGACGCGATGGCCCCGGGGTAGCCGCGGATCAGCGCCAGCGCGGCGACCGCGTCGCGGCGCCGCGGCGGCTCGGTTCGCGGCGTTGCTCTGCCGGGGTGGCAGCGGCGGCTGGTGCCCGCCGCCGACGACGGGACGGGGCCTCGAGCACGCTCGGATGCGGGCTCCGTGTCGCGTACGACGTACCGACGCGCGACCGCCAAGACCACGAGGACCGCCGTGCCGGCCGCTGCCACGGTCAGCCCACGCCTGCGGCGCCGGACCGGTGCGTCCCTGGCCTCCTTCATCGCGATCCGCGCTCAGCCCTCGCGGAGCACCACCACCGTGCGGGCGCCCAGGAGAAGCGACGCGCCCGGGTCGACGGCGGTTCCCGCGGGGTGCTCGGGGCAGGTCGAGACCACGACCTCGCCGCTGTCGTTCCACCCGTCGGGCGGCATCGTCACCGCCACCGGCTCGGCCTCGGCGTTGAGCCAGATCAGGAACGACGCGTCCCACTGCTGCTCGCCGCGCGGCCCGGGGGAGCGCAGCGGGTCGCCGGTGACGAGCATCCCGACCACCGACAGCGCGTCGTCGGCCCAGTCGTCGCCGGTCATCTCGCGCCCGCTCGGGTGCAGCCAGGTCAGGTCCTTGCGGCCACCCTCGATCGTCGGCCGCCCCTCGAACCAGTGCCGCTGCCGCAGCGCCGGGTGCTCACGGCGCAGCCGCAGCGCCGCCTTCGTCACCTCGTAGACGTCGAGCCACGCGTCGTCGGCGCGCCAGTCGACCCACGAGACCTCGTTGTCCTGCACGTAGGGGTTGTTGTTGCCGCCCTGCGTGCGCCCGCGCTCGTCGCCGGCGGTGATCATCGGTACGCCGTTCGACAGGCAGAGCGTGACCATCAGGTTCGCCGCCACGCCGACGCCGCAGCGCCACGATCTCCGGGTCGTCCGTCTCGCCCTCGACCCCGAAGTTCTGCGACCGGTTGTTGTCGTTCCCGTCGCGGTTGTCCTCGCCGTTGGCCCGGTTGTGCTTGCGCTCGTAGGACACCGCGTCGCGCACGGTGAAGCCGTCGTGCGCGGTCACGAAGTTCACCGAGGCGTACGGCGAGCGCCCGTCGTCGGCGTACAGGTCCGACGAGCCGGCCAGCCGGGTCGCCACGGTCCGGATGCCGGCGGACTGCCCGCGCCAGAAGTCGCGGACCGTGTCGCGGTACTGGTCGTTCCACTCCACCCACAGCGGCGGGAACTCCCCGACCCGGTAGCCCTCCATCGACACGTCCCACGGCTCCGCGATCAGCTTGACGTGCCGCAGCGTCGGGTCCTGGCCGATCGCGGTGAGCAGGTGGCTGCCCATGTCGACGTCGTACCCGACGCGCGCCAGCGCCGACATCAGGTCGAAGCGGAACCCGTCGACCCGCATCTCGCGGGTCCAGTAGCGCAGCGAGTCGAGGATCAGTCGCAGCGCGAAGGGGTTCGAGGTGTCGACGGTGTTGCCGCAGCCGGTCACGTCCCAGTAGGTGTCGTCGTACGGGTCGCCGGGCGGCGTGTGGTCGACCCGGTGGTAGAAGCCGCGTGTCGTCGAGGCCGCGGAACGACAGCGTCGGGCCGTCCGTGCCGCCCTCGGCGGTGTGGTTGTAGACCACGTCGAGGATCACCTCGAGCCCCGCGGCGTGGAACGCGCTGCACCATCTCCTTGAACTCGCGCACCTGCTCGCCGCGGTCGCCCGCCGAGGAGTAGCCGTTGTGGGGAGCGAAGAAGCCGAGCGTGTTGTAGCCCCAGTAGTTGCGCATCCCGCGCGCCATCACCTGCGGCTCGCTCACGAACTGGTGCACCGGCAGCAGCTCCACCGCGGTCACGCCGAGGTCGCGCAGGTAGTCGGTCACCGCGGGCGTCGCCAGCCCGGCGTACGTGCCGCGCAGGTGCTCGGGCACCCGGTCGTGCAGCGCGGTCATCCCCTTCACGTGGAGCTCGTAGATCACGGTGTCGCGCCAGCGCGTGTAGGGCCGCCGGTCGTCGCCCCAGTCGAAGCCGGGGTCGTGGACCACGACCCCCTTCGGCACGTACGGCGCGCTGTCGCGGCGTGTCGCGGGCGTCCGGCGCGGCCGGCGTCGAAGCCGAAGATCGCCGGGTCGTTCGCCAGCTCGCCGCTCACCGCCCGGGCGTACGGGTCGAGCAGGAGCTTGTCGGGGTTGAAGCGCAGGCCCAGCTCCGGCTTCCACGGCCCGTCGGCGCGGAAGCCGTAGCGCGTCCCCGGCGCGACGCCGGGCACCGCGCCGTGCCAGATGCCGAGCGAGAGCTCGGTCAGCTCGTGGCGGGTCTCCGGTCGACACCGTCGGCGTCGTCGAACAGGCAGACCCACATCCGGGTCGCCTCCGGGGCGTGGATCGCGAAGTTCGTCGCCTCCTCGCGCCAGTCGGCTCCCAGCGGCCAGGTGCGCCCCGGCCAGACGGCGGTCGTCTCGCCGCGACGGCTCCACATTCCGGGGGTCACCCGCGACATTGTGTCGGACGCTCGGCTACCGTCGGTCGGGCTTGTCGAGACCCGGTCACCGGTCGAGACCACGACATCGACGGAATGAGGAGACATGGCGGAGTTCGTGCGGCTCGAGGTCGCCGACGGCGTCGGCACGATCCGGCTCGACCGGCCGAAGATGAACGCCCTCAACGTGCAGGTGCAGGAGGAGATCCGCGCCGCGGCGACGGAGGCCACGGCGCGCGACGACGTCAAGGCGGTCGTCGTCTACGGCGGCGAGCGGGTCTTCGCGGCCGGCGCCGACATCAAGGAGATGGCGGACATGTCGTACGTCGACATGGTGCAGCGCAGCGGCGCGCTCCAGTCGGCGTTCACCAGCGTGGCCCGGATCCCCAAGCCCGTCGTGGCGGCGATCACCGGCTACGCGCTCGGCGGCGGCTGCGAGCTCGCGCTGTGCGCCGACGTCCGCTTCGCGGCCGAGGACGCCGTGCTCGGCCAGCCCGAGATCCTGCTCGGCATCATCCCCGGCGCCGGCGGCACCCAGCGGCTGACCCGCCTGGTCGGCCCGAGCCGGGCCAAGGACATCATCTTCACCGGCCGCTTCGTGAAGGCCGACGAGGCGCTCGCGATCGGGCTCGTCGACCGCGTCGTACCCGCCGACCAGGTGTACGACGAGGCCGTCGCCTGGGCGGGCCAGTTCGCGCACGCCGCGACGTACGCCGTCCGCGCGGCCAAGGAGGCGATCGACCTCGGGCTCGAGGCCGACCTCGACACCGGCCTGGCCATCGAGCGCCAGCAGTTCGCCGCGCTCTTCGCCACCGACGACCGCACGATCGGGATGACGTCGTTCGTCGAGGACGGGCCCGGCAAGGCCCGCTTCACCGGTCGCTGAGCAGGCGGGGGAGCGACGTCGATGGCCGGCACGACCGACGAGGTACGCCGACGCGTCGCCCAGGTGGTCTGGGTGGTCTGCGCGGTCGCCGCGCTGTTCCTGGCCGCCGGCGCGCTCTGCATCGCGCTCAAGGCGAACCCCGACAACGCCCTGGTGAAGTTCGTCATCGACACCGCCGACAAGCTCGACCTCGGCGTCTTCTCCCGCGACAACGGGGTGGCCCACTTCGCCGGGAAGACCCACGCCGCCGCGACCAAGAACGCGCTGGTGAACTGGGGCCTCGCCGCCGTCGTCTGGCTGGTCGGCGGGCCGGATCCTCGAACGCATCATCCGGCCGTGACGAATCCCGCGCCGATCCTGAGATTCGACACAAATCCCGCTACGACGGACCTCGGTCGCTGGTAATTGTCGTGACGGTGTGATGAGGTGCAGGCGCACGCGCCAGGGGGCCGTGCGCGATCCGACCCTGGGAGGGTTCCACTTCATGTCTGTTCGCACCCACTACAAGCTCATCGGCGCCGCCGGCGCCGCCGCGCTGACGCTCGGCGCGTCGCCGGCCCGGCGCTCGCCGCCGGCGGACCGCCTCGGTCACCTACACCTGCACGACCGCGCTCGGCGACGCCCACCCGTCGGCCGTCTACAACGTGAACGCACCCCCGGCCAAGATGGCCGCCGGCCAGCCGCTGGACGACCACCGCCACCTTCACGCTCGACGCGGCGACCACCGGCCTGGCCACCGGCGGCCTGGCTGGACATCGTTCAACGGCACGATCACCACCAAGGCCGTCGCCACGCAGGCCGGTCTCAACCTGAAGATCGCCAAGACCACGCTGGGCAACGGCGCGGCCGGCTCGACCGACGCCCGCGCGTCGGGCTCGACGCTCGCCGGCACCAAGGTCGGCGCCTTCACCTTCACGCTCGGCAACCTGGGCTGGTCACGCTGACCGGCTTCGACGCCACGGCAAGAAGCTCGGCACGGTCACGTTCCCGCGCGGACTTCGGCCAGTGCGCCAACGACGCCGGCACCACCACGCTGATGAACGCCACCCGGCCGACGCGACACCACCATCGTCAAGGACAAACCAAGACCAAGGACAAGGCGAAGTACACCGCCAAGAAGAGACCGCGACCGCCACCGCCAAGGTGAAGTCGAATTCGGCCTCGCCGCGCACCGGCAAGGTCACGTTCACGCTGAAGAAGGGCACGCAAGACCGTCAAGACGGTCAACGGCGCCATCAGCAAGAAGGGCGTCGCCAAGGTCAGCTTCACCAAGGTGAAGGCCAAGGGCAAGTACACGGTCACCGCCAAGTACGCCGGCACGCGAACCTCAAGGGCTCGACCGGCAAGGCGATCGTTCACGGTCAAGTGACCCACGCCTGACGCTTGCGTCTGCGGCCCCGGTGAGTGTTCACCGGGGCCGCAGGCATGTCCGGACCCCGGAGCCGGCGAACGAGCCGACCGTGACAGTGTCACTGTGAGAGATGCCACCGTCGGGCCGGTTCCACCGCCGTCGTGGCGCCTTGTAACCTCGCAAGCACACCCGAGATCACGAGGAGGGCCGTCGCGGCCATGAACATCGCTGTCTGTGTGAAGTACGTGCCGGACGCCACCGGAGACCGTCATTTCGAGGACGACAAGACCGTCGACCGCGTGGGCGTCGACGGGCTGCTGTCCGAGCTCGACGAGTACGCCGTCGAGCAGGCGCTCCAGATCAAGGAGAAGGCCGAGAACCCCGACGACGTCGACCGTCACCGCGGTCTGCGTCGGCCCGGAGCAGGCGGTGGACGCGGTCCGCAAGGCGCTGCAGATGGGTGCCGACCAGGGCGTCCACGTCTCCGACGAGGCGATCGCCGGCTCCGACTCGATCGCGACCTCGCTGGTGCTGGCGAAGGCGATTCAGAAGGGCACCGAGAAGGGCTCCTACGACCTCGTGATGTGCGGGATGGCGTCGACCGACGGCTCGATGAGCGTCGTACCCGCGATGCTGGCCGAGCGCCTCGGGCTGCCGCAGCTGACGCTGGCGTCGGTGGTCGAGGCCCAGGGCGACCAGGTCCGGATCAAGCGCGACGGCGACATCGCGACCGAGGTCGTCGGCGGCACGATGCCGCTGGTGCTCTCGGTGACCGACCAGTCCGGCGAGGCGCGCTACCCGTCGTTCAAGGGGATCATGGCGGCGAAGAAGAAGCCGCTCGAGACCCTGTCGCTGTCCGACCTCGGTGTCGACGCCGGCGACGTGGGGCTGTCCGTGGCCTGGAGCCGAGGTCGAGGACACCACCGCGCGCCCGCCGCGCGAGGCCGGCGAGATCGTCAAGGACGAGGACGGCACGGGCGCCAAGGCGCTGGCCGACTTCCTCGCCGCCAAGAAGTTCATCTGAGGAGCGACTGACCGCATGTCCGAGATCCTGGTTGTCGTCGACCACGCCGACGGCGCGGTCAAGAAGCCGACGTACGAGATGCTCACCCTGGCCGCGCGGCTCGGCGAGCCGTCCGCGGTCTACCTCGGCCCGGCCGAGAAGAACGCCGAGGTCGCCGAGGCCGTCAAGAAGTACGGCGCCGCCAAGGTGTACGCCGTCGACGACGCGCCGCTCAAGGGCTACCTCGTCGCCCCCAAGGCCGAGGCCCTGCAGCAGCTGGTCGAGAAGACCCAGGAGTCGGGGGGCGTGGGTGCGGTGCTGATCGCCTCGTCCGCCGAGGGCAAGGAGATCGCCGGCCGCCTCGCGATCAAGATCGACTCCGGACTGATCACCGACGCCGTCGACGTCGAGGAGGGGCCGGTCACGACCCAGTCGGTCTTCGCCGGCAACTACACCGTCAAGGCCAAGGTCACCAAGGGCACGCCGATCATCACCGTGAAGCCGAACTCGACTGCCCCGGTCGAGGCCGACGGCGCCGGCGCGCTCGAGGAGGTCTCGGTGACCATCTCCGACGCCGCCAAGGGTGCCCAGATCGTGGCCTCCCAGCCCCGCAAGGCCACCGGCCGCCCCGAGCTGACCGAGGCCGCGATCGTGGTCTCGGGTGGGCGTGGCACCGGCGGCAAGTTCGAGCCGGTCGAGGACCTCGCCGACGCCCTCGGTGCGGCGGTGGGCGCCTCCCGTGCGGCCGTCGACTCCGGCTGGAAGCCGCACAGCTACCAGATCGGCCAGACCGGCAAGACCGTCTCGCCGCAGCTCTACATCGCCGCCGGCATCTCCGGCGCCATCCAGCACCGCGCCGGCATGCAGACCTCCAAGACGATCGTGGCCGTCAACAAGGACGACGAGGCCCCGATCTTCGAGCTGGTCGACTTCGGCGTCGTCGGCGACCTCCACTCGGTCCTCCCCGCGGTGACCGAGGAGGTCACCCAGCGCAAGGGCTGAGCACCCGGCGCCTTCTCAGCTGTAACGCCGCCGTTATCTGCACTTGCGCCCCCGCACCGGGAGCGCTGGGCGAGATAACGGACGTTACAACGGCGCCTACCCTTTCCCCATGAGTACCCAGGGGGACGTCGCCGACCTCGCCCGGCGCGCCCGGGTGGCCAGCCGCGACGCTCGCGCTGGCGACGCGGGCGGTCAAGGACGCGGCGCTGCACGCCATGGCCGACGCCTTGGACCGGCGTACCGACGAGGTGCTCGAGGCCAACGCTGCCGACGTACGCCGTGCGGAGGACGCCGAGACGCCCGCCGCACATGGTCGACCGGCTCCGCCTGACCGGAGAGCGGGTCGCGGCGATGGCCGAGGGGCTGCGCGACCTGGCCCGGCTGCCCGACCCGGTCGGCGAGGTCGTCCGCGGGAGCACGCTCGCCAACGGGCTGGAGCTGCGCCAGGTGCGGGTCCCGTTCGGCGTCGTCGGGATGATCTACGAGGGTCGGCCGAACGTCACGGTCGACGCCGCCGGCATCTGCCTCAAGTCGGGCAACGCCGTCCTGCTCCGCGGCAGCGGCAGCGCCCGCGACAGCAACGCCGCGCTCGTCGGCGTCCTGCGCACGGCCGTGGAGGCGCACGGCCTGCCCGCCGACTGCCTCCAGCTGGTGCCTGCGGAGTCGCGCGAGACCGTCAAGGAGCTGATGCGCGCCCGGGGGCTGGTCGACGTGCTCGTCCCACGCGGGGGAGCGGGCCTGATCCGCTCCGTGGTCGAGGAGTCGACGGTGCCGGTGATCGAGACCGGGGTCGGCAACTGCCACGTCTACGTCGACGCAGCGGCCGACCTCGACATGGCGCTCGCGATCGTGCTCAACGCCAAGACCGACCGCACCAGCGTCTGCAACGCGGCCGAGTCGCTGCTCGTCCACGCCGCCGTCGCCGACGAGTTCGTCCCGACGGTCGTCGCCGCGCTCCAGGAGGCCGGCGTCACCGTGCACGGCGACGCGGCGTTCCAGGCGTACGACGGTGTGGTCGCGGCCACCGACGAGGACTTCGCCGTCGAGTACCTCTCCCTCGACATCTCCGCCGCCGTCGTCGCCGACCTGGACGCCGCCCTCGAGCACGTCCGGCGCTACTCCACGGGTCACTCCGAGGCCATCGTCACCGGCGACCAGGCGGCGGCGCGGCGCTTCGTCGCCGAGGTCGACGCGGCCGCGGTGCTGGTCAACGCCTCGACCCGCTTCACCGACGGAGGGGAGTTCGGCTTCGGCGCCGAGATCGGGATCAGCACCCAGAAGCTCCATGCCCGCGGCCCGATGGGGCTCCCCGAGATGACCTCCACCAAGTACGTCGTCACCGGCGACGGTCATGTCCGCTGACGCGGGCCCCAGGAGCCGCAACCCGTCGGCTAGGGTTCAGCCATGATCAGCCCGCTCGTCATCAACCACTGGGTCGTCGGGGGCACCGTCCTCACCATCCTGCTGCTGGCGCTGCTCGCGCTGCTGGTCTTCGGCGCCGGTCGCGAGCACAGCTGATCCGGATGAGGGCCCTGTGAGCGCCCGGGCCCGTCGTGTCGGAGTGATGGGCGGCACGTTCGACCCGATCCACCACGGGCACCTCGTCGCGGCGTCGGAGGTGCAGGCCTGGTTCGAGCTCGACGAGGTCGTCTTCGTGCCCACGGGCGAGCCCTGGCAGAAGTCGGACCGGCGGGTCACCCCCGCCGAGGACCGCTACCTGATGACGGTGATCGCGACCGCGTCCAACCCCCGCTTCTGGGTCTCGCGGGTCGACATCGACCGCGGCGGTCCGACGTACACCAGTGACACGCTGCGCGATCTCCACGAGCAGCGCCCCGACGCCGACCTCTACTTCATCACCGGCGCCGACGCCCTCGCCGACATCTTCACCTGGCGCGACGCCGAGGACCTCTTCGCGATGGCCACGTTCGTCGGCTGTACCCGCCCGGGCTTCGTGATGGACGCCGACACGCTCGCCAAGATCCCGCACGACCGGGTCACCATGGTCGAGGTGCCGGCGCTGGCGATCAGCTCCACGGACTGCCGGCGACGTACGATGCGAGGAGAGCCGGTGTGGTACCTCGTGCCAGACGGCGTCGTCCAGTACATCGCCAAGCACCAGCTCTACCCGCGCGACGGTTCCAGCCGGACGGCCCTCGGCCTCCCGGACCGCGACCCCGCCACCATCCCCAGCAACGAAAGTGCTTCATGACCGCCACCGACCACGCCGTCAGCCTCGTCCACACCGCCGCTCGCGCGGCCTCCGACAAGCTGGCGCAGCACATCGTGGCGTTCGACGTCAGCGACGAGCTCGCGATCACCGACGCGTTCCTGCTCGCCTCGGCGAGCAACGACCGCCAGGTGAAGTCCATCGTCGACGAGATCGAGGACAAGCTCCGCGAGATCGGCGCCAAGCCGATCCGCCGCGAGGGCGAGCGCGACGGGCGCTGGGTGCTCATCGACTACGGCGACGTCGTCGTGCACGTGCAGCACGAGGAGGAGCGGCAGTTCTACGCCCTCGAGCGGCTCTGGCGCGACTGCCCGCTGATCGAGCTCCCGGCGGACGTCACCGCCGGCGCCCACGGTGCCTGAGCCCTTCGAGACGCGCGCTGCGCGCGCTCCTCTGGGACCACCCCGCACCCTGGTCCTGGTCCGGCACGGCGAGACCGACTGGAACGCGCAAGGACGCGCCCAGGGCCACGCCGACGTGGCGCTCAACGACGTCGGTCGCGCCCAGGCCGAGACCGTGGCCCCGGTGCTCGCCGCCTTCGGCCCCTCGCGGGTCTGGTCGAGCGACCTCGCCCGGGCCCTGCAGACCGCCGAGTACGTCGCCGCCGCCAGCGGACTGCCCGTCGAGCCCGACGCCCGCCTCCGTGAGTACGACGTGGGGAGGCGCTCGGGCCTGACCATGGACGAGTTCGCCGAGCACTACCCCGAGGAGTACGCCGCCTGGGTCGCGCACGACCCCTCCCGCCGCGTGGCGGGGGAGGAGTCCACCGAGGAGGTCCGCGACCGGATCCTGCCGGCGCTGCACGAGTGCCTCGCCAGCCTCGAGCCGGGCCAGACCGGCATCGTGGTGCTCCACGGCGCCTGTCTCAAGGTCGGGGTGATGGCGCTCCTCGACTGGCCGTGGGAGCTCTCCGGCTCGCTCCAGGGCCCGGAGAACTGCGGGTACTGCGTGCTGTCCGAGCGGCCGGCGAACGGCCGGCTCCGGCTCACGTCGTACAACGAGAAGGCGGTCGGTGCCCGGCACGGACCCGATTTCGCAACCGACGGGCCGGTTGGCTAGGATTCCGCGAGTTGCCTGCCGGACCGGCGGGCGGCGGTCCGGGGCTGTGGCGCAGCTGGTAGCGCATCTGCATGGCATGCAGAGGGTCAGGGGTTCGAGTCCCCTCAGCTCCACCGGAAGATGTTCCAGAACCCCCGGGGTTCGAGTGCCCCACCACGGGCAGCTCCACCGGAAGGTTCCAGAACCCCCAGGGTTCGAGTGCCCCACCGGCAGCTCCACGGGGATCACAAGGTGTGACGCGCCGAGCACAAGGTTTGCTCAAGGTGCGGGTGGCCGACTAGGCGCACACACACCGGCTGCCGGGGCCGGCCGACCGCTCGGGTCCGACGGTCCGTCCCCGGGTGGCCCCTTCCACCTGAAAGTCACGCCCATGACTGACGAGATCGTTTCGACCGACCCGACCGGCTCTGCGCCGGAGCCGCAGGACGCCTCCGCACAGGACGCTCCCGCGGCACACGACAACAGCTTCCAGCGCCGGAGCGTGCTCCGCGTCGGCGCGGGAGTGGCGACCGGAGCTGCCGTGCTCGGTGCTCGGGACCTGTGGGCCCCGAACCTGTCGCAACGCGGTCTGCTGTCGCCCGATGGCGCCTTCGCGGCGACGTCGACGGCGCTCGGCGACACCGTGTTCTTCACGGAGGCGTTCCCCACCAGCCCGCTGATCCTGTCGCCGTTCATCGACCCGCTCAACGTGCCGAAGGCGATGGTGCCGACCGAGGTCGGCACCTTCTCCGGCTGGACCAACCCACCGGGGCCCGGTGAGGGCCAGCAGAACTCCTACCGCAACGAGCGGCACCAGAAGTGGTCCAGCGACGTCGGCTCGCCCGACCCGAACGTCTACCTGATCGAGCTGAAGGTGGCTCCGCACTCGTTCACCACGTCAGACGTGCTGCCGATCGACAAGAACGGCCGGCCCACGGTCTCCTTCGACGCGCAGGGTCAGCCGATGGCCAAGGGCGCCAAGCGGCAGCTGCCGCCGAGCACGATCTACGGCTTCAACGGCACGTTCCCGGGCCCCATGATCAACGCCGAGTACGGCAAGCCGAACCTCGTGCGCTTCGTGAACCGTCTCGACGAGAACCCGTACGGCCTCGACCGCCAGGACTTCGGCGCGCCGGACTACTCGTTCCTCACCCACCTGCACAACGGTCACACCGCTCCCGAGAGCGACGGGAACCCGCACTACGCCTACCTGCGCGGCCCTCAGAGCGTGACCGGGTTCCGGTGCAAGGACTGGGTCGACCAGCTCTACCTGAACTGGCCGGCAGGCAACGACGATCGTGAGAAGCAGAGCTTCTTCTGGTTCCACGACCACCGCATGGACCACACCGGCTCCAACGTCTACAAGGGCCTGGTCGGCCTCTACCCGATCTACGACCCGGTGCTGGACTCCGGCGACGAGACCAAGGGCCTGCGCCTCCCCGGTGTCCGCAAGGACAACGGCAACGGCAGCTTCGACGTCGACTACGACATCCCGCTCGCCTTCTACGACTGCCGGCTCGACGACGGCACCACCATCCACCACGACTTCCACGACGCGGAGTACCCGGAAGCGGGCAACCCGCGCGTGCACCCGGAGTGGTGGGGCAAGACCTTCTACCGGCACTTCCCCAACCACGGGTTCGTGGGCGACATCTTCACCGTCAACGGCACGGCGTACCCGATCCTGGACGTCAAGCGTCGCAAGTACCGGTTCCGCTTCCTCGACGCCTCGGTGTCGCGGATCTACGAGTTCAAGCTGATGAGCTCGGTCCAGGGCCCGAAGGCCGCCAAGGACCTCGGCTACACCGGTGACGAGCTCGCCGGTCAGTACCGGATCCCCGACGGCCAGGAGTGCATGCGGTTCACCGAGATCGCCACCGACGGCGGCCTGCTGCCGGCGCCGATCACGCGGGACAGCTTCGAGCTCTGGCCGGCCAAGCGGCGCGAGGTGATCGTCGACTTCACCCAGTACATGGACAACTCGCGCGACCACGCCGGGCGACATCGTCTACCTCACCAACGTGATGAAGATGAGCACCGGCCGGATGTGGGACAACTCCAGCCGCTTCTCGCCCGACCCGAAGTACAAGGTTCCGGTGCTGGCCTTCCGGATCGGTGCTCTGGCCGACGACGCCAGCCAGATCCCGAAGACGATGCGGCCGTTGCCCCCGCTGCCCAGCGACTGGGCCAAGGGCCTGGACAACCGCCACATCTTCGAGGTCAAGCGCGGCCAGCTCGGTGGTGAGATCGAGTGGCTGATCAACGGCGAGCCGTTCGACCCGCTGACCGACATCCGCAGCCTGAAGAACCCTTCCAAGAACTCGCCGCTGGCGCAGATGAAGATGGGCAGCTTCGGGCTGTGGGAGATCCGCAACGGCGGCGGCGGCTGGGTGCACCCGTTCCACCTCCACATGGAGGAGCACCGGACCGTGATGCGCAACGGCAAGGACGTCACCAAGCAGGGTTCGGATCCCGGTCACCCCGACGACTACTCGCGCGAGGACCTGGTCGCCCTGGACCCTGCCGAGTCGGTGATCATCTACCGCGGGTTCCGTGACTTCCAGGGACCCTACGTCGCGCACTGCCACAACCTGGCGCACGAGGACCACGCCATGATGTTCGGCTGGTCGATCACGTGATGAGCGCGGTGAGCCGAGGAGCGCGGCCATGACGCCGCGGACCGACGTGGAGACCCGGTACGACGTCCTCGTGGGCGCCGCACCGGCCACGGCGCCCGACCGAAAGCCGGCTGCACCCGGATGGGACCGGTGGCGGGCCACCGTCTCCTGGTCGCACGTGCTGCCGCTCGCAGTCGTGCTCGCCTTCGCGAACGGGTTCTGGATCGTCTCCCTGCGCGGGAGCGGTCGGAGCCATCGAGCGCTCGTCCGCGCCGTTCTCGACCTGGCTGCGCGAGTCGTCGCTGCTCGTGCCGGTGTACGTCGTCGCCGTGCTGGGCGCGTTCATGCTCGCGCAGCGCTGGTTCGGACCGCGGCCCCGCGGGCTGCGAGCCAACGCGGCGACGATCGGCCTGGTGGCCGGTTGCGCCACGGCTGCCGGCGTCGTGCTCCAGATGGCGAGCGGATGGTTCGACTTCGTGCTCCAGCGGGCCGACCTGCACCACATGGGCTCGATGCACATGACGTGCGACACGACCTGCACGACCGCACGCGTGCAGGCCACGCTGAACATGGAGCTCAAGGGCGTCCTCGTCGCGCTGGTGATGATGGCCGTGACCGATCTGCTGCTGGTGGCGCTCGTGGTGGCCTTCCGAGGTGGCGAGATCCGGCTGGCCGGACCCGCCGAAGCCCGAGGGCTCGCGCCCGATCGAGGGTGCGCGGATGGTGCTGGCGGCCGGCCTGGCCGGCGCCGGCGTGATCCACGCGGCCGTGGGCCCCGAGCATCTCGGCCACTGGCTCGTGGCAGGGGCGTTCTTCGTGGTCCTCGCCGTCGCGGAGATCCTCTGTGCGGCCGCCGTCCTGGCCCGAGACCGAGCGGTGGCGGGTCCCTGCGCTCGTCGGCGCGGTCGTCGTGTCAGCGGTGCCGCTGCTCGTCTGGGCGGTGTCGCGCACCACCGGCCTGCCGTTCGGTCCCGAGGCGGGGGAGCCGGAGGCGATCGGCGTGGCCGACGTCATGGCCTGCGCGCTCGAGCTCACCACGCTGCTCATCGCGGTGGTCCTGCTGAGCCGCGGCCGTGGCCGCGCTCCGACGTGGTCGCGCCACGCGCTCGCGCTGGGGCTCGCCACGGTCCTGGCCGGAACCGTGATCGGAGTGGGCGGCGCGGACCTGCCCGTCGTCGGCGCCTTCTCGACGCTCGGTGCGCACCACCACGTCTCGGCGCACACGCTGATACCCCAGGGTTGAGACGTCGGCGGCGCGCTGCCCTCGGGCATGCGCGCCGCCGGCCGGCCCGATACATTGACCCTCGTGGAGAACAACCACGGGCGCATGGTCATCGGTGTGGTGCTGGCGTTGGCCATCACCGCCGGGTTCGAGTTCGAGATGGGGTGGCTCTTCCTGGGCGCCCTGGTGCTGTTCTTCGGGTGGCTCGGCTACCTGTTGCTCGGCCCGGACACCTGATGGCAGCGACCGCCGCTGGCGGTCACCGGATCGACGGGCGCCCTGGGTGGGCTCGTCGCGCGCAGCCTGGCCGCGCACGGCGTACCCCAGCGGCTGCTGGTGCGGACGCCCGCCCGGGCTCCGGTGCTCGACGGCGCCGTCGTCGTACCGTGCAGCTACGACGACCGCGCGGCCGCCGTGGCCGCCCTCGACGGCGTCACCACGCTGCTCATGGTGTCGGCCTCCGAGTCGGCCGACCGGCTCGACCAGCACCGCACCTTCGTGGACGCTGCGGCGGAGGCCGGCGTCGAGCAGGTCGTCTACACGTCGTTCGCCGGTGCCGCTCCCGACTGCACCTTCACCCTCGGCCGCGACCACTGGGCGACCGAGGAGCACCTGCGCGCGAGCGGCCTGCGGCACACCTTCCTGCGTGACAACTTCTACCTCGACTTCCTGCCGCTGATGGCGGGCGAGGACGGCGTGATCCGCGGACCGGCCGGCGACGGGCGGCTCTCGGCGGTGGCGCGCGCCGACATCGCGGCAGCCGCCGTGGCCGTGCTCGAGGGAGCCGACGGCGCACGCCGACACGACGTACACCCTGACCGGCCGTGAGGCCCTCACTCTCGCCCAGGCTGCCGCGGTGATCGCCGAGGGGACCGGCCGGGCCGTGACGTTCCACGACGAGACCGTGGAGGAGGCCTACGAGTCGCGCCGGCGCTGGGAGGCCCCGGACTGGCAGTACGACGCGTGGGTCTCGACGTACACCGCGATCAGGGCGGGCGAGGTCGAGGCGGTGACCGACGACGTACGCCGGCTCACCGGCCGCGAGCCCCTGACCCTCCGCGAGCTGCTCGCCCTCGGCCGCGGCTGAGCCGGGTCAGGCGCTGCGCAGCGTGGCCCCCACCTCGTGCAGGTGGCCGACGGCGGCGGCGTACGACGCGTACGCCGAGCACTCGAGGTAGGGGATCCCGCGCTCCGCGCAGAACTGCTGGACGACGGGCTGCGCCAGCCGGAGGTTGGCCCGCGGCATGCTCGGGAAGAGGTGGTGCTCGATCTGGTAGTTCAACCCACCGAGCGCGGCGTCGGTGAAGGGTCCGCCGCGGATGTTGCGCGAGGTCAGGACCTGCCGCAGGAGGGGTCGGCGGCCTGGGCGGCGTCCAGCGTCGGCATGCCCTTGTGGTTGGGGGCGAACGAGCAGCCGAGGTAGAGGCCCTGCACGCCCTTGTGGACGGCCACGAAGAGCAGCGCCTGCAGCCAGGTCAGCGTGAGGAGGAGCAGGCCGACGTAGAGGACGAAGTGGACGATCATCAGCGAGGCCTCGGGCACCCGGTGCTTCAGCCCACTCCTGAAGACCTCGCGGGCGCTGGCCACGTGGAGGTTCACGGCCTCGCCCAGGAGGAACGGGAAGAAGAGGGCCGCCTGGTGCCGGGTCGTCCACGCGGCGAGCCCCCGACGCTCGTCCGCCTGGCCGACGTCGAAGATCAGGACGCCGGCCCGCACGTCCGGGTCACTCTCCAGGTCGTTGGGGTGCGCGTGGTGGGCGTTGTGCTTGGCGACCCACCAGCCGAAGCTCATGCCGCCCATCAGGTTGCCGTCCACGAGCCCGAGGAGACGCATCCGAGTGGCGTTGCGGGTGACCTGGAGATGCCCGACGTCGTGGCCGAGGAAGCCCATCTGGGTGGCGATCACCCCGAACGCCGGTGCGAGCAGGAGCAGCCACCAGGAGTCCTGCCAGACGACCATCGCAGCGACGAGTGCGGCGAGGGCCGCGAACACCAGGGCGAAGTGCCCGGCGTACGACCAGGGTCTGCTGCGGAGCAGCCCGAGCTCGCGGATCTGGGCGGTGAGCGGACCGTACCCCCCGGCTTGGTCAGGGCTGGTGACGGCGGGCGTCTGCTCGAGCATCTGGGTCTTCCTGTCTCGGTGGTCCAGCCGAGATGCCGTCCAGGACCTCGGTCGCGTCGGCGGTCGTGGAGTCGGACGGGATGACGGCGATCGCGTGGCGCTGCCGGTCGGGCATGGTCAGCGTCAGCTGGTGGGTGTCGTCGTGCGGGAACGAGCCGGTCTTGATCCGGCGGCCCGCCGGGACCGTGCGGTCGCGGGCGGGCCTGAGGGCGAACCGCGTGAGATGAGTGTGCGTGGCCATCGGCCACCGCCTCTGATCACTTGATCGCTGTCGTCATCAGGATCCGTGGACCGGTCAGGCCGAGGTCCGGGGCCGAGGAGCGTGATCTGACGATCGCAGCTGCTCCAGGGTACCGGGTGGAGGTGAAGCCCTCCCCTCTGGTGGTGATCGGCACGGCTCTGGCAGGTTGGCGGCGTGGACGTCTCGGAGGCGATGGCACCGCTGGAGCCCGGCTACGCCGCCCTGCTCGACCGGATCGTCGCCGAGGTCGAGCCCGACGAAGGGGTCCGGGCCCTGTGGCTCGCCGGGTCGGTCGGACGCGGGGCCGCCGACGCCGGCAGTGACCTCGACCTGGTGGTGACCGTGGTCGACCGGGACGCCTTCGCCGACCCGGCCGCGTGGGCGGTGGTGGACCCGGTGATCACGATCCCGATCCCGGGGATGCCGGGCTGCTTCGCCTTCACCACCCGCGAGGGGCTGCGCGTCGACGTCGTGCTGGAGTCGCCCGCCGACGTCGCCGGGTCGTCGTACACCCAGCGCGTGCGAGTCCTCGACCGCGACGGGCTGGAGCCACCGGCCGGCGGCGCGGCCGCGAGGGAGCCGACGTCGAGAAGATGCAGCGGCTGGTCACCGAGTTCCTGCGGCAGACGGCGATCTTCCCCGCGGCGGTCGTGGCGCGCGGCGACTGGCTGCTCGGGCAGGAGGCCGTGCACAACTACCGATGGATGCTCTACGACCTCCTCACCGAGTCCAACCAGCCGCTCCCCGTCACGGGCGTGAAGCAGTGGAGCAGCCGCCTGACCACGGACCAGCTCGACCTCCTGGTCTCCCTCCCGGTCCCGACGGCCCGCCGAGAGAGCGTCGTCGCGGCGATGACCGCCACGCGTGCGGCCCTGCGCACCCACGGTCGCGCCGCCCTCGAGCGCTCCGGAGGGGTCTGGCCGACGGAGGTCGACGACGCGATGGCGGCCTACTGGACGCGGCACGGCCTGCCCTAGGCAGTCCCGCGGACCTCCGAACACACGTTGGTGCCCGAATCCCGCCGGTTCGGGCCTGGAACGGGGGCAAGGTGTGCCGGAGGTCAGGCGACCGGTCGGGTCGCGGCCGCGCCGGTCCAGCGCTGCCGGTCACGGGCGCAGGCCGCCAGGGTCGTGCGGGTGTAGGACTCCTCCAGCATCACGTGCTCCCAGGCGAACCGGACGACGGTGAGACCCATCAGGGCCAGGTCGTTGTACTTGCGACAGTCCTTCATCAGCTGCTCGCGCTGCCCGTGCCAGGTGAACGACTCGGCCTCGAGCGCGAGCGCTCGGCCCTCGTCGAGGAGGTCGGGGCGCACCCCCGCTCGCCGGTGAAGAGCGAGACCTGGGGCTCGACCCGGAGCCCTGCCTCGAGCGCCGAGGCCCGCAGGGCGGACTCGACTGGTGTCGGCCCGCGTCGCCGCGAGCGCGACCTTCATCCGTCGCGCATGGCCCCGGCTCGCGGACCGAGCGCGGCGGCGACCAGCTCGTCGTCCGTGACCAGCCGCGAGCGGAGCGCGCATCGGCCACCCCGAGCGCGCGCGGGAACGGGTGGTCGACGGCCACGTCGAGCACGGTGCGCAGCGGCGTGGTCACGCCCGGCGGCGCCACGTCACGGGCCGCCAGGTCACGTCGTCGTACGACGGCGCGCGAGGCGGCGGCCGCCGGTCACGCGGCACCACGACCTCGACCTCGCCCCGCGGCGAGGCGACGTCCCATCCCCAGTAGCGCGCCGCGCTGAGATGGGAGAGGACGCCCGACATCCCGTGCGCGAGCCCACGGTGTCGACGACGGCCGGGAGGGCGAACCGGCCCCGCCCCACGTGGACGACGAGCCCCGCGGCGACGGCCGCCCGCACCGTCCGCCGGCCGCACGCCTGCAGGACACCGGCCCGGCCACCCCGCCAGCGCTCCGGAGCAGCTCGACGGGGTCCATGCCACGAGCCTGCGCTGCCGACGTCGGCGCGACGCCTCTCCACAG
>CAWCPG010000018.1:0-6812 GCA_963797325.1 uncultured Actinomycetota bacterium | reverse complement strand
AACAGTGCCCGCTGGACGATCACGCAGTTCGCGACCGCGAAGATCGGCGCGATCCTCGTCAACGTCAACCCGGCCTACCGCACCCACGAGTTCTCCTACGCCGTCAACCAGTCGGGCATGCGGTTGCTGATCTCGGCCACGTCGTTCAAGACCAGCGACTACCGCGGCATGGTCGAGGAGACGGCGCCGCAGAACGCCGCTCTGGAGCGGGTGGTCTACCTCGACACCGACGACTGGGACGCGTTGGTCGCGCAGGGTGAGGCGCTCGACGCCGACGTCCTCAACGTCCGCATGCGGACCCTCGAACCGGGCGACCCGATCAACATCCAGTACACGTCGGGCACGACGGGCCGCCCCAAGGGCGCCACGCTGTCCCACCGCAACATCCTCAACAACGGCTACCTCGTGACCGAGCTGATCGGCTTCACCGAGCACGACCGGCTGTGCATCCCCGTGCCCTTCTACCACTGCTTCGGGATGGTGATGGCCAACCTCGGGTGCACCACCCACGGCGCGACGATGGTGATCCCCGCTCCGGGGTTCGACCCCGAGGTGACGCTGCGGGCGGTCGCCGAGGAGCGCTGCACCGCGGTGTACGGCGTGCCCACGATGTTCATCGCGATGCAGCACCACCCGACCTTCGCCGACCACGACCTGTCGTCGCTCCGGACCGGGATCATGGCCGGCTCCATCTGCCCGATCGAGGTCATGAAGCACTGCATCGACGACATGCACATGGAGGCCGCGTCGATCGCCTACGGCATGACCGAGACCAGCCCGGTGTCGTGCCAGACCCGCGCCGACGACGACCTCGAGCGTCGTACGGCGTCGATCGGGCGCGTCCACCCCCACGTCGAGGTGAAGATCGTCGACCCCGCCACCGGCGAGACCGTCGAGCGCGGGCAGCCCGGCGAGTTCTGCACCCGTGGCTACTCGGTGATGCTCGGCTACTGGGACGACCCCGAGAAGACCGCCGAGGCCATCGACGCCGACGGCTGGATGCACACCGGCGACCTCGCCGAGATGCGCGAGGACGGCTACTGCAACATCGTCGGCAGGATCAAGGACATGGTCATCCGCGGCGGTGAGAACGTCTACCCGCGCGAGATCGAGGAGTTCCTCTACTCCCACCCCGACATCGAGGACGTCCAGGTGATCGGCGTCCCCGACGAGAAGTACGGCGAGGAGCTCTGCGCCTGGATCAAGCTCCGCGACGGCGCAGACGCTCTCGACGCCGACGCGGTGCGCGCCTACGCCACCGGCAAGCTCGCCCACTACAAGATCCCGCGCTACGTGCTGCTCGTCGACGAGTTCCCGATGACCGTGACCGGCAAGATCCGCAAGGTCCAGATGCGCGAGGAGACCACCGCCCGGCTCGGCCTCACCGGCGCCGGCCACGGCCCGGCCGGCACGGGCTGACCCGGAGGGATGTGGGGGCCCGCTGTCACCGGGCCGGGCTAGGTTGGACGCGACCCGATCCCGACGACCCGAAGGACGCGTGCGTTGAGCGACGAACTCCGGCAGCTGGCAGACGACTACTGGCAGGCCATCCTCGACGAGGAGCCGACCGAGCGGCACATGCTCGGTGACTACTCCGACGTCGGGAGCTATGAGGAAGCCTCACGCGAGGCGGAGGAGCGGTACGCCGCGACCCTGCGCGACTTCGCGCAGCGGGCGGAGGGGATCGAGCCCACGTCGCTCGACCCCCAGGAGGCGCTCACCCGCGGGGTGATCATCAGCTCCGCCACCGCCCACGCCGACCTGCTCGACACCCCGCTGGGCTGTCGCAATGCCGACTCGGTGCACGGGCTGCAGGGCACGTTGTCCTTGCTGATGGGGCTGCTGGCCGTGCCCGACCAGGCGGTCGCCGACGCCATGCCCGCCAAGCTCGACGCCGTCGGTGCTCATTTCCGCCAGCTCGCCGACCGCACCCGCGAGGGTGTGTCGTCCGGCTGGGTCTCGCCCGCGTTCGCGGTCTCGGCGACGATCGAGCAGATCGAGAAGGCCCTCGCCGTGCCCCCCGCCGACGACCCCGTGGTCTCCGCGGTGCAGCTCCCCGAGGGCGTCGACGCCGACGCGGTGCGGGCAGGCCTCCGCGAGGCCGTCGAGCGGTCGGTCCGACCGGGTCTCGAGGACTACCGCGACGCCCTGCGCGAGGCCCTGCCTCACGCCCGGTCCGAGCAGGAGTGCGGCCTGTCGTGGCTGCCCGGTGGTGGCGACGTCTACGACGCCGCCCTGCGCTACTACACGACCACCGAGAAGACCGCGCTGGAGATCCACGAGATCGGCCTGGCCCAGGTGGCCAAGCTGGCCGACGAGTACCGCGCCCTGGGTCCCGAGGTCGTCGGCACCGACGACCTCGAGCAGATCTTCGAGGCCATGCGGACCGACCCCAAGCTCCACTTCGAGCACGGCGACGAGATGGTCGAGCAGTCCAAGGTCGCGCTCGCCCGGGCCGAGGCGGCGATGGCCGACTGGTTCGAGGTCGTCCCACAGGCGCCGTGCGCCGTGCAGGGCACCGAGGTCGGCGCCAAGGCGTTCTACTTCCCGCCCGCCACCGACGGCTCGCGCGGTGGCACCTTCTTCATCAACACCGAGGACGCGCCCTCGTGGGGGCGCTTCGAGCTCGAGGCGATGGCGTTCCACGAGGGTGTGCCCGGTCACCACCTCCAGCTCGCGATCGCCTCGGAGCTGCCCGACTCGATGCCGACGTTCCGCAAGCACCTCCACAGCGCGGCGTACGCCGAGGGCTGGGGCCTCTACACCGAGCGCCTGTCCGACGAGATGGGGTTGTACTCCTCGGCGGTCGACCGGATGGGGATGTACAGCGCCGACTCCCTGCGCGCCTGCCGGCTGGTCGTCGACACCGGCCTCCACGCTCTCGGCTGGAGCCGGCAGCAGGCCATCGACTACATGGTCGCGAACTCCCCGCTCACCGAGGGCGTGTGCCGGCCCGAGGTCGATCGCTACATCTGCTCGCCCGGGCAGGCGACGTCCTACATGATCGGGCGGCTGGAGATCCAGCGGATGCGGGCCGAGGCCGAGGATCGTCAGGGCGACCGCTTCGACGTCAAGAAGTTCCACTCCGCGGTGCTCGAGAGCGGCTCGCTCCCGCTCGACGTGCTCGACCGGGTGGTCGCCGCCCGGCTGGCCTGACCCGTCAGCGGTGCAGCAGGAAGCGTCGACGACGAGGGTCTGCCGCCGCCAGCCGCTCCGCCCGTAGCTCCTCGATGGGTGCGTCGTCGAAGGCCGCCAGCGGTCCGGCTGCGCGGGTGAGGAGCTCGTCGGCCAGCCACGGGTTGCGCACCAGCGCCGGGCCGTGGAGGTAGGTCGCCACCACGGTGCCCTGCTGCGCTCCCTCCGTCCGCCCGTCGCCGTTGCCCACGCCGCTGACCACGCGACCCAGCGGCCGGGCTGCGGGCCCCAGCCGAGCGTCGCCCCGGTGGTTCTCGTAGCCGGTCAGGGTCGGAGCGCCCGCCAGTCCGACGGGCTCGGTGACCACCTCACCGACGGCACGGCGCGGGAGCCGTTCGCAGTCGACGTCGAGCAGGCCGAGCCCGGGCGTCGACCGCCCGTCGGCGTCGAGGAACGAGCGGGCGAGCAGCTGGAGACCGGCGCAGACGGCGAAGGTGGGCGCCTCGGCGAGCACGGCGGCCGCCCGGTCGTCCGCGAGCAGGCAACGGGCGGCCAGGAGCTGGGCCGCGTCCTCACCGCCGCCGAGGACGTAGAGGTCGGCGGTGCGTGGGAGCGCCTCGTCGAGCCCCACGTCGACCACGCGTACGGCGAGGCCCCTGCCCCGGGCACGGTGGACCAGCGCCAGCACGTTGCCGCGGTCGCCGTACGTGCCGAGGAGCTGGGGATAGACGTGGACGAGCGTCAGGGCCTCAGGCACGGCGCAGCTCCGCGATCGCGGCCCGGAAGGCGGTGTAGTTGCCGACGACGTCGACGCGGCCCGGTGGCAGACCGGCGAGCCCGTCGGCCAGTCGCCCCGCCACACGTCGGGCGGGCACACCGTCCAGCTCCAGCCGGACCACGAGGTCCGCGGCCCGTCGGCCCTGGACGACGACCTGCCGTCCGCGCAGCTGCTCGAACGAGACGTCGTACAGCCACGACGGGTCGCGGCCGTCGACGCCGTCGGCGTTGAAGACCAGGACCACCGGGTGCCGGTCCGGGGTCATCAGCTCGAGGAGCTCCATCCAGCCGGCCGGGTTCTTCGCCAGCATCAGGCGGAGGTCGTGGTCGCCGCGGCGCACGCGCGAGAAGCGTCCGGCCACCGAGCCCACGGACGTGAGACGCCGTGCGGCCTCTGCCACCGGCACGCCGCCCGTGGTCGCGGCGACCACGGCCAGAGCCGCGTTCCCGAGGTTGAACCGGCCCGGCAGGTCGAGCTCCAGCGGGACCCGCTCGCTGGGGCTGCACAGGTCGGAGCCCTCGAGCCACCAGTCCGGTGTCGGACGCCGCAGGTCGCACCCGGCGCACGCCCAGTCGTCGTCGGACCGCAGACATCGGTCGCCACAAGAGGGGCAGACCACGGAGTCGGCCGTCCACTGCTCACCGGCCGACACCCAGACCCGGGTCCGTGCTCGCGAGGCGGCCCACACCACCTCCGGGTCGTCGACGTTCGCGACGACCAACGGCGCCCCGGTCAGGCACGCGTGCCAGGTCGCGGCCAGCGCCGACACCTCGTGGTGTCGGGAGAGCTGGTCGCGGGTCAGGTTGGTCAGTACGACGCAGCGCGGGGCGGTCGTGGCGACCGCCCACGGCAGCCACGACTCGTCGACCTCGAGCGCCAGCACCTGCGCATCCGACGTGGCCAGCGTCCCCGACAGGCCGGCACACGTGTTGGCGCCTCCGCGGTTGCTGCCGACCTGCGGGCCGCCGCCCAGAGCGGCAGCGAGGAGTGCGGTGGTCGTCGTCTTGCCGTTGGTCCCGCTGACCAGCAGGACGTGCCGACCCCGGCCGAGGACGGCCGCGCCCCCGGGCGCCATCGCGGTCAGGATCCGGCCGCCGATGACCAGGCCGGACCCGCCGCGCAGCCGCTGTGAGGCGCCCGCTGCGAGACGTGCGGCCGACCGTGCCAGACCGACCCGGGCGCCCGGGTGTCGAGGCCGCCGTGGGTGCCGGGAGCCGGCGTACGTCCGTCCGCTCACCGCCACCGGGGCACCCGCCTGGCATCGCTCACGTCCCCAGTAGACGAGCGAGACCCTGCCACGCACCTGACCGCCGACGGGCCCGGTCGGGGCGGTCCGGGGCAATCGGTTGGAATCTCTCACAGGCACCCGCCTAGGCTTGCCCGGCGCCGGTCGTCACCGGCGCGACGAGACGCACCAGAAGAGGGATGAACGTGCCGACTGGCAAGGTGAAGTGGTACGACGCCGAGAAGGGCTTCGGGTTCCTGTCGCAGGACGACGGGCCCGATGTCTACGTGCGCAACGACGCCCTCCCCACCGGGCTGACGACGCTCAAGGCCGGCACCCGCGTGGAGTTCGGCATCGCCCAGGGTCGCCGCGGTGACCAGGCGCTCCAGGTCCGCGTGCTCGACGCCCCGGCCTCCGTCGTACGCAACCAGTCGCACGCGCGGCGCAAGTCGCCCGAGGAGATGGCCCCCATCGTGGAGGACCTGATCCGGCTGCTCGACGGCGTCGGCGAGGCCTACCGGCACGGGCGCCACCCCGACGCACGCCAGGCGAAACCGACCGCCAAGCTGTTGCGCGCCCTCGCCGACGAGCTGGAGCTCTAGGCCTCTGCGGCCCGGTGCTCGGGCTCGGCCGCCGCGACCGAGGGCCGCGCCCCGGGACTGGCCAGCACGAAGACCGCCCAGGCGACCAGCACCACCGCGGCCACGATCAGGCCGAGCCGGGGCTGCAAGGGCATCGCGATGCCGACGAACCCGCCGATCACCCACGCCAGCTGCAGGGTCGTGTCGCTCCGGGCGAAGGCCGAGGTCTGGACGCGCTCCGGCACGTCGCGCTGGATCGTGGAGTCGAGCGAGAGCTTGGCCAGGCACTGCGCCAGACCCGCGGTGAAACCGAGCACCACCAGCGGTACGAGCCCGTAGAACCACGCGGCCACGGTCACGGCGGCGATGTCGGCAGCGAGGACGCCGACCAGGGTGATGCGGGGATGCATGCGCTTGGCGAACGTGCCGATCGCGATGCCGGCGATGTTGCCCACGCCGGCTCCGCCGATCACGACCGCGATCAGGAACTGCGGTGAGTAGCCGCCGATCGGGTGCTGCCGCAGGAGGAACGCCATGAACAGCGTCAGGAAGCCCGACAGCCAGCGCGGACCGCAGTTGGCGCGGAGCGCGAAGGCCATCGACCCCGGGATCCGGACGGTTCGCCGCCCCGTCGACGGGCGCCTCGCCGGTGCGGGCGCCGCGCAGGAAGCCGATCGCCTCCTCGCCCTGGCTGGAGTCCACCCGCGCGGGGAGCCGGATCGCAGAGGATGGTGGCCGCCACGAAGACGACGAAGGCGTAGCGCAGCGTCCACTCGGGGCCGATCATGGCGGCCCCGGCGGCGATCGGGGCCGACACGGCGACGCCGACGACGCCGGCCATCGAGGTCCGGGCGTTCGCGGTGACCAGGGTGAGGCCCTCGGGCAGCAGACGAGGTACGGCGGCCGCCCGCGTCACGTTGTAGGCCTTGGACGCGACGAGCACGCCCAGGGCGGCCGGGAACAGCCACGCGGAGCCGTTGGACCACCGCGCCGGCCATCACCCAGCAGAGGAAGGCGCGCGCCGCCATGGTGGCGCCGATCGACCAGCGGCGGCCGTGGCCGAACCGGTCGAGCATCGGCCCCACGAGAGGCG
>CAWCPG010000017.1:0-48070 GCA_963797325.1 uncultured Actinomycetota bacterium | reverse complement strand
GCCCTGCTGGTGATGACGGGTTCCCGCCGAGGCGGGCGGCGCGAGCGTGAGGGCGGCGGCGAGGCAGACGACCAGCGGCAGGACGAGGCGACGTAGAGACATGCGAACTCCCGGACGGACCATCCCTCGGGCGGCCCCGAAAGCCAATGACGTGGCTCGAGGCTACGCCGCCGTGGCCGCTTCCGCACGGGTCGCTTTCTCGATCGGGCCGCAGGATGGACCGGGCCGGCAGCAGCATCCGGGCACACGCACAGCCAGACGGCGGCGTACACGAACGCCGTGAGGACGTCGCTGACGTGGTGGGCTCCGACGTACAGCCGCGAGAGCATCGTGTACGCCGGCACCACGACCAGCAGCACCAACAGGGGCTTGGCGACGCGGGTGTAGGCCCACAGCAGGGCGGCCGCGACGCCGGCGATGCCGGCGCCGCCGTCCCTGTGTGGCCCGAGGGGAAGCTGGCGTCGCCCACCAGCCCCGACTGCAGGATGTGGACCGGCGGGCGCTGGCGCGGGTCGAGCGTCGTACCGGCGAGGTAGAAGACCCCGAGACCGGCGTCGAAGACGCCCACGAAGACCAGCGGCCACCAGGTACGCCGCCACAGCGCGAAGCCGATGCCGAGGACTGCCAGGACCGCTACGCCCGTGACCGTCTCGCCGAGGAGGGTGCCGCCGTCGGCGACGTGGGTCAGCCCGGGAGTGCGCTGGCGGACGAACCACCGGTTGACCGAGCTCTCGTGCCGAGCATCACTCCCCTTGAGCGGGTGCGTGATCAGCCCAACCCGACCATCACCAGGACCACGACCAGGATTGCGAGCGTGGGGACGAGCAGCACGACGGCGAGTCCTGCCGAGCGAGCGGCCGGTCGGAGGGGAGAAGCGGCACGACGAGGACATGGGACCGGATTGTTCCCCCCTCACCTCGACCCACCCACCCATCTCAAAGGGTCACCACAAAGGTTTCACAGAGAACCGCACAGGCGACACCCATGAGACGACCAGCCCGGTGGCAGCAGACTGCAACGAGCATGACCGAGACCCCCAGCGGCAACCGGTGGGAGCCGGAGACGACGGACGCCCACCCCAGCCCCTGACGCCGACGCCTCCGACCGGCGCCTCCGCCGACGCCTCCCCCGCCGACGCCTCCTACGGCCGCGGAGCCCGTCGTGCCACCGGAGTACGGCTGGGCACCGGCCCACCGGATGCACGGTCGAGGCTGGAGGGCACCGCGCCGCGCCGCGAGCGGCGACGTACCGGGGTCCGCTCCTCGCGGGTGCCGCCGCACTTGCTGATCGGCGCCACGGGGCCGGTGGCTACGCCGATCGGCTCGGCCACCGCGGGCTCGGACGGCCAGGAACTTCGGGGCCTCCACTCCCCCCAGGCCCCGGCCGAACGGGTTCGTGCCCGGGCCAGGGGTTTCCCGGACCGGGACGGCGCCGGTGACGACCAAGGTCACGACCACGACGAGTTCGACGGACCTGACGGCAGCAGGGCGACGACGAGAACTCAGTGAGCGTGCTCCCCCGCGACGCGACCGAGCGCGCCGCCGCGCGGCATGCGCCGGTCCACACCCCGATCGGAACCCGCGCGGGCGCCGACGCGACGGTGCGGCTGCTCGCGGCCTCCGCGCTCTGGCTGAGCCTGCTGCTGGTCACCTACTGGTGGGTCGCCGACGGCGGGATCCAGCGACCTCGCCGGCTGGGCCACCGGGCTGACCTCGCGTCGGCCGGCTCACCGGCCTGGTCGCCTCGGACCTGCTGCTGGTCCAGGTGCTGCTGATGGCGCGGCTGCCGCTCGCTCGAGCACGCGTTCGGCCAGGACCGGCTGGCCCGGCTGCACCGGCTCGTCGGCTTCACGTCGTTCAACCTGATGGTCGCGCACGTCGTGCTCGATCACCTGGGGGTACGCCGCCGGCGCTGCTCGCAGCGCCCGCCACCGCTCTGGGACCTGATCACCGACTACCCCGGCATGCTGCTGGCCGTCGCCGGCACCGTCTGCCTGGTCATGGTCGTCGTCACCAGCATCAAGGCGGCCCGGCGCCGGCTGCGCTACGAGTCCTGGCACCTGCTGCACCTCTACGCCTACCTCGGCGTCGGGCTGGCCCTGCCGCACCAGCTCTGGACCGGGCAGGAGTTCCTGTCCTCGCCCGGCCGCACCGCTCTTCTGGTGGGCGGCCGTGGGCCGCGGCCGCCGGCGCGGTCCTGGTCTGGCGGGTCGGCGCTGCCGGTCGTGCCGCAACCTGCGGCACCGCCTGCGGGTCACCTCGGTGGTCCGCGAGGCCGACGGACGTCGGTCTCGGTCTACCTGACCGGCCGCCGGCTGGACCGGCTGCCGCGTCGAGGCCGGGCCAGTTCCTCACCTGGCGCTTCCTCGACGGCCCGGCTGGACCCGCGCCAACCCCTACTCGCTGTCGGCCGCGCCCGACGGCCGCAGCCTGCGGATCACCGCGAAGGCGCTCGGCGACGGCAGCGCGCCGGCTGGCCGCCTGCGGCCCGGCACCCGGGTGCTGTTCGAGGGACCGTACGGCCGGCTCAGCGCCCGCGCCCGGACCCGGCGCCGGTCGCGCTGATCGGCGCCGGCGTCGGCATCACCCCGCTGCGCGCGCTGGCCGAGGGACTCGACTACGCGCCCGGCGACGCGGTCTGCTGCAGCGCTGCACCGCCGAGCCGCTGTTCGCCGCCGAGCTCGACGTCCTCGCCGCGAGCGCGGGCTGCGGGTCCTCGGCCTGCCCGGCCGCCGCCGCGACGCCGGCTCGTGGCTCGGCGCACGGCGTCGGCGACCGGTCGACGACCTGACCGCGCTGCTGCACTGGGTGCCCGACATCGCCGAGCGCGACGTCTTCGTCTGCGGCCCCGAGCGCCTGGACCGACCGGTCCGCGCGACCCTCGCCGCCGCCGGCGTCCCCGCCGACCGGATCCACCTCGAGAGCTTCGGATGGTGACCCGATGAGACGCATCGTCATCTGGCTCGCCTGCGCACCGTGACGGCCGTGGTGCTGCTCTTCGGCTACCACACCTCGACCGCGCGGCACGCTGCGCGACCGCCGCGACCGCGAGCCGGCCGCGCCCGGCGCACGACGCTCGGCGACAGCAGCTCGGGCCGACCCGACCGCCGGTCCGCGCTCGCACGACCACGGCGCTCGGCACGCTCGGCGGCGCGTCGAGCTCGCCGGCGCCACGCAAGACGTCACCGGGTCGGTCGCCCAGACCCAGTGGGGTCCGGTCCAGGTCCAGATCACCGTCAGCCGACGGCAGATCACCAAGGTCGACGGTCGCTGCAGTACCCGAACGGCAACGGCCGCGACGCCGAGATCAACGCCTACGCGCTGCCGATCCTGATCCAGGAGACGATCGACGCGCAGAGCGCCAAGATCGACATGGTCAGCGGCGCCACCGTCACCAGCGACGGCTACCTCGCAGTCGCTGCAGTGCGCGCTCGACCAGGCCGGGCTGTGAGCGTGACCGGCCGCCGCGCACCGGTCCGCCGTACGTCGAGCACGTGATGGGGATGCCGATCAGCCTGGCCCTGCGCGGCCGGCACGCCGACGACGCGCGCAGGCCGCGGCGCCTGGGCGGCGGTGCATGGCCGAGCTGCGCCGAGGTCGACCGGGTCTTCAGCACCTACCGCGCCGACTCGGTCGTCAGCCGGCTCGACCGCGGCGAGATCGACGCTCGACGACTGCCCGCCCGAGGTCGCCGAGGTGCTCGACCTCGGCGAGCAGGCGCGCAGCGAGTCGGACGGCGCCTTCGACGTACGCCGCCCGGGCCGCGACGGCCGGACGCGACCCTCGACCCCAGCGGCGTGGTCAAGGGCTGGGCCGTCGAGCGGGCGTCGCGCGCACCTCGCGCGCGCTGCGACGACACCGACTTCTGCCTCTCCGCCGGCGGCGACATGGTCTGCCGCGTCGCCGACGCCGCGACCGCCGCGCCTGGCGGATCGGCATCGAGGACCCGCACGACCCGCGCAGCGTGCGTCGCCGTCGTCCCGGTGCGCCGCGGCGCGGTCGCCACGTCCGGCACCGCCCACCGCGGCGCGCCACATCGTCGACGCCCGCACCGGCGCGCCGCCCGCCGGCGTCGCCTCGGTCACCGTCGTCGGGCCGCGCCTCACCTGGGCCGACATCGACGCCACCGCGGCGTACGCGCATGGGCGCCGACGCGCTCGCCTGGCTGCGCGGACGCCCGGGGCCGCCGCGGCCTCGTCGTCTGGCGCGACGGCCGCAGCGACATCTTCGACGCCACGCACTGACCTCGGCCGGAAACGGCGGCCGCGCAGCCACCCGACCGGCACAATGTGCTCGCAACGCCGGACCGCCGGCGTCTGAGTCGTGGGGGGACCGGATGCGACGGTTCGTGGCACTGCTCGTCCTGACCGCTGCCGGCCTGCTCCTCGCGCCACCGGCGTCGGCCGCCGACCGCGACACGGTCGACGCCTACCTGCGCCACGTGGCCCGAAGGGTCCGGCAGCCCGGGGTCTACGTCGACCCGCTCGTCGTACGGCAGGGGAAGCTGACCACCTCCGACGTCGACGCGATCCGGGCCCGGGCCCGCCGCCAGTCGTCGACCCTCCGGATCCTGGTCCTGCCCGCGTCGCGGCTGACCGTCGACGAGGGGGGCGTCACCTCGGCGCACCTCGCCTACGCCCCGCCCGACCTGATCGCACGCCTCCACCGGGTGATCGGGAAGTCCGGCACCTACGCGCTGCTCACGTCGGCGCCGAACCAGGCCGCCGGCCAGTCCCTCTACGCCTACCAGTGGGCGGGTGGCGGGACCGTCTACCGGACCGGCGCCGCCGTCCAGGGCGCCATCGACTGCTGCGCTCCCGACTACGCCGGCATGCTGCGGCACTTCGTCGACCGGTCCGACGTGCCACGCGGGTCGGCGACCCACGCCCTCCACCAGGGTCAGGGGCCGCCGGACGGCTTCGAGGACGACGCCACCTTCGACACGAGCAGCGGTGGCGGCTTCGGCACCGGGGGGGTGATCTTGTGATCGTCGTGGTCGGGGCCGTCGTGGCCGTCGGCCGCGCCATCTCCCGATCGGGCTCCGGCACGGGTGGGTACGGCGCACCGCTGGGCCCCCGATCTCGGTCGACGAGCTGCGGGCGCCGCTGGCGGAGGAGATCGAGCAGGTGCGCCAGGAGATCTCCGCGACACGCCGACCGGCACGGGAGCGCCCGACCCAGCCGTGGCCGCCCATCTCGCGTCCGCGCGACGGGCCCTCGACCAGGCGCACGCCCGGTCGCTGGCCATGAGAGCCCGGAGGACGCCCGCGGTCGCCACCGCCCTGGCCGACGCCCGCTACGAGACGGCCGCGGCCACGGCGCTGCGCGACGGCCGGCCGCTCCCGGCCCGTACGCCGCCCTGCTTCGTGGACCCGCGGCACGGCCCGAGCGTGACCACCCGGCTCTACCCGCCGTCGGGCCTCGATGTCCCCGTGCCGGTCTGCGCGACGTGTGACGCTGCGCTCGTGGCCGGCACCCAGCCCGTCGCCCGCTCGTTCCAGTGGGGCGGCAACCGCTCTACCCGTGGATGGCCTACGGCCCCGCCTGGATCTACCTGATGGGCTACTGGGGCGGCCAGCCGTTCGTCCAGAGCCTCGATCACCACGCGTCGTTCGTCGACGCCGGCCAAGGCGGGCCCGACAGCGGCGGGCGGTTCCGGCGGGGGGCTTCGGCGGCCTCGGCGGCTTCGGCGGCGGCGGCATGGGCGGTGGAGGCTTCGGTGGCGGCATGGGTGGCGGCGGCTTCGGTGGCGGTGGCGGTGGCGGCGGCGGTGGCGGCGGCGGGTGGCGGCGGCAGCGGCGGAGGCGGAGGCTTCGAGGCACCGACCGGCCGATGTCCCTGATCCGCCAACTCCAGGACGCACCCGGGTCGCCGACCTACCGTCGGACGGTGCACCCCCCGTCACGCCGTACCCTCGCGTCCGCCCTGGGCCTGGCCGGCCTCGGTCTGGCCGGGCTGGTCCCGGTCACCGCCATCGCGGCCCATACGCCCGACGTCGCGGCGGTCCTCGGCGCGCGCTGCGCACACGGTCCCGATGGGTCCGGCCCCGTCGAGCAACCCGTCCAACCCGCTCGCCGGCCGGGCGTGGGGCGTCTACGAGGGCTCGGCCGACCCGGCCTGGCTGCCCTACGTCCAGGCCACCGGTGCCGGAAGCAGGCGCTCGCCACCATCGCGCTCGCGCCCAAGGCGAAGTTCTTCGGGGCCTGGATCTCCGACTCCGACATCGCCCCCA
This sequence comes from uncultured Actinomycetota bacterium, assembly GCA_963797325.1. Lineage (GTDB taxonomy): Bacteria > Actinomycetota > Actinomycetes > Propionibacteriales > Nocardioidaceae > Nocardioides. The sequence continues at coordinate 41,840 of CAWCPG010000017.1, read as the reverse complement.
AGGTCCGTGAGTACGTCGACAACGCCTCCGGCGGCGACCCCGACGTCCTGGTCCAGCTCACCCTCTTCCGGATGGTGCCGTGGGAGAACGAGGCCTGCACGCGGCCTGCCCAGCCAGGCCGAGCGCGCGTCGTACAAGAGGTACGTCGACACCGTCGCACAGACCCTCGGCGACCAGCACGCCGCCGTCGTCCTCCAGCCCGACGGCCCGTTCCTGCGCTGCGTGCCGCACGGCTCGCCGGTCCCGGCACACCTCCTCGCGTACGCCGCCCGCACGCTGTCGGCCCAGCCGCACGTGTCGGTGTACGTCGAGATGGGCTCGGCCGACTGGTTCCGCGACCGGCCCGCCGACGCGGTCCGGATGCTCGAGCAGGCCGGCGTCGCCGACGCCCGCGGCTTCGCGCTCGACACCTCGCACTTCGACTCCGTCGCGCGCCAGATCGACTTCGGGCAGAAGATCGTCGACGCCCTCGCCGCCGACGGGATCCCCCACCGCCACTTCGTCATCGACACCTCCGACAGCGGGCACGCCTTCACCGGCGCGTGGTACCACGCGCACCACCCGGCCACCCGCTCGGCTACGCCAAGCCGTGCCGCTCCGCCAGCCAGTCCCACTGCGTCGCCCTCGGCATCCCGCCGACCACCGACGTCGGCGCCGCCACCTGGGGCCTGTCGGCCGCCCGCGCGGCGACCGCCGAGCAGCTCGTCGACGGCTACCTCTGGGTCAGCCGCCCCTGGCTCGCCCACCAGTCCGGCTCGTTCAGCATGGCGCGAGCGCTCGCCGAGGTCCGCTACTCGCCGTACTAGTAGCCTGCCCGCAGGGCCCCAGCGACGGCCCGAGCGAGGTCCTCGGCTGACGACCTGCCGGGCCCGGCCCGGGTCCGGTCTGGCGGGCGGCGGTCGACCATACTGAGCGCCATGCTCAGTCGCTGGTTCGGGGCGCCCACGATGACCGACGTCGATCGTGAGCTGCCGCGTGCAGCTCCGGACCGACCGTCGTTCCCGCACCCTGGTGGTGCTCGCGAGCAGCCAGCGTCAGGTGGACGCGCTCCAGATCGACCAGAGCCCTTGGGCGAAGGCGCGCGTCGTGCCGATCGTCGGGCGCTCGACGGCCGAGGCCCACGACACGCTCACGGCGCTGCCCGGGGTCGGCTTCGTCGTCGACGCGCGGAGGTCGTCGGACGCCGTACGTCTGGGCGCCTTCGAGCGGCTCTTCTTCCACCTGGCCCCCGAAGGGCGCCTGGGTGGCGCTGCGCCCGGGCCGGCGTGCGCCGACGCCCGAACCCCTGGTCAAGCGGGCCAAGGCGCTCGACGACCCGGGCACGACGTCGGCTGCAGAAGACCTGGCGCGAGCACGCCGTGCCGTGGACGATGTCCGCGTCACGCCGCGCATGGTCGTGCTCGGCAAGCGGAAACGGCACCTGCTACGGATGCGTGACAGCGACGCCCTGCACCTGCTGCCGAGCCGTGAGCCGGGACTGCGCGTCACCGAGATCGCGCGGCTCGACGCCGGGGTGATCGACAACAGCGGTCTGGCCACCGAGTACGGCGGTAGTCCGGAACCACGCGTGCCCGACCTGCTGCCGTACCCGGTGCACGAGGTACGCCGGTACGACGGTCCCGTGCACACCCCCCGCGCAGCGTTCGTCCACCACGGGCGTAGCGCCCTCCCGGAGTCGTTCCGGTGGCACCTCAACCAGCTTCCGGAGGCCCACGGCCTCGTCAACGTCGACGAGCACTTCGGCTATCTCCGGAACACCCAGGCGGGGCGGACGCTCAACGGGTCCTACTTCCCCTTCCTCTACAGCAACCCCGGCCACTTCGCGCACCTGATGACCGAGGCGATGGCGAGGCTCTGGGGATGGTGGCCCGCCAAGGCTGCTGACCCCTCCCTGAAGCTCCTGTGTCGCTTCCACCCGTCGCGGGACCAGTCCGTCCAGCGGCGCCTGGAGTCGCCGTTGCTCCCGGCGTTCGGGATCGCCCCCGAGGACATCGTGTTCGTCAACGGGCCGGTGACCCTGACCAGCACGGTCGGCTGCACCCCGATGTGGCACAACGCGCCGCCGTTCTACGTGCACCCGGAGATCCGTCGAGACCTGGCGCCGGCTCCGCACCGGGCTGATCGGGACCGACCCCGTCTCCGCGGCCCCGAAGATCTTCGTGACCCGCCGCGAAGGCAAGCGCGGGTGCAGCAACTTCCCCGAGGTCGAGGCGCTGTTCGCAGCCCACGGGTTCGAGATCGTGACCCCCGAGAAGCTCAGCATTCCCGAGCAGGCGGCGATGTTCGCGGGCGCGCGCGTGGTCGCCGGGTTCGGTGGCGCCGGGATGTTCAACCTTGCTTACGCGGAGGCCCTCGAGACGGTCATCGTGCTCGACCAGTGGGCCTACCAGGCGCGCAACGAGCACCTGTACGCCGCGGTCCACCAGGCGCGCCTCCACTGCTTCTGGAGCAGGCCGGACAAGGACCACCCACCAGGGGGCTTTTCCTACCGCGCCCACCAGAGTCGTTGGACGTTCGACTTCCACAGCAACGGGGAGCAACTGCGGGGGCTGCTGGAAGGGCTGGTTGAATGACCGCCATGGCATCCGGCCCCGTGGACCCCGACTTCCTGTTGAGCTACGCCCGTCGCGACGGCGACGCGCTCCGCGTGGTGCTCGCGTTGCCGGCCGACGCGGAGGTCGCCGGACCAAAGGTCTTCGTCCGGTTCGAGCGGCGCGACACCGGCTTCCGCGCCCCGGCGGAGCTGACGCGTGTCGACGGTGCGGCTCGGGTCGAGGTCTCGGTGCCACGCGACCAGCTCGCCGACGGGGTGTGGCACCTCAAGCTGCGCGACCGGAAGACCTCCCTGCGCAACCTGCGTGCCCGCATCCTGCTCCACGGTGACCAGCCGGTGGCCCTCCTGTTCGGCAAGACCTCCAACATCACCTGAGCACAGGTTTCTCAGCGCGGCGTCGCCAGACCTGCCTGGGCGAGCAGCCCGGCCACCTGAGGACGCGCGTCGGCGTCCGGCACCTCGCGCAGGCGCCGCAGCTCGTCCCAGATCGGCGCCTCCAGGAGGCGTACGGGGTCGAGCGCACGGCTGCGGCCGAGCACCGCCTCGGGGACCTCTTGCGGGTCCCGAACGGCGTACGACTCGACGAGGTCGTCGTACGCGTCTGCCAGCGAGGTCGACGAGCTGTCGGGCAGGAGGACGACCGCGGTGCCGGTCGGCTGGGTGTCGATCTCGAGGCACGACCAGGTCGGGGCGCAGACTCCGCAGGGCCTCGACGACCTTGTAGACGTCGCCGGCCCAGGCACCGTGCGACCGCGCGAGATCCCGGTCCCGCGCCCCCTCCACGGGGATCCGCGGCAGCATGTCGTCGAGGACGATCACCGACGCTGCGTGGGTGTGCCGCTCGGTGTTGATGAAGTCGCGCAGGGCGTACTCCGCCAGGTGCATCCCGTCGATGAACGCCAGGTCGACGGCGGTCCCGCCGAAGTGACCCATCGCCTCGTCCGAGGCGAAGAACTCGTCGCTCGTCTCGCGCACGAGGTGCAGGTCGCAGTGCAGTCCCTTGACCACCCGGAAGAACGGGTCGACGCCGATGGAGCGGGTCCGCGAGAGCCCCATGCTGACGCCGGTGCTGACCCCGATCTCGAAGTACGTCCGTGGTCGCAGGAGATCATGGAGACCGGAGAGCAGAGCGTGTCGTCGCACGGCCCGGACGCTATCACCGGGGCCGGACCCGAAGGCCTGCGGCCGGTGCGGGGTTCGGGTGCCTCCGTCGGTAGCATCCCTCTCCATGCTCCGGCGCTGGTTCGGTCACACCACGATGGCCGACGTCGATCGGCAGCTCCCGCAGAGCCTCCGGCGTCGCCGCCGCCGCACCGTGGTGGTGATCGCCCACGACCCTCGCCAGGTGACCAGGCTCCAGATCAACAAGAGCCGCTGGGAGCGGGCCCGCGTCGTCCCCGTGATCGGGCGGTCCTCGACGGACCTGCATCGAGAGCTGGCCGCGCTCGGGCGGGTCGCTCTCGTCGTGGACGTTCGTGGCTCGTCGGGCTCGGTGCAGCTGACCGCGTTCCAGCAGAACTTCTTCCACCTGCCACCGCACGGCGCATGGGTGAGCCTGCGCAGCTCCGGGCCGGTGAGAAGGGACGAACCCATGGTCGACCTGGCCCACCGGCTCGCGGATCGGCCGTCGCCCCGCGAGCTGGAGAAGGAGTGGCGCGAGCATGCCCGGTCGGCTTCCGACGTACGCGTCACGCCGGACATGGTGGTGGTGAGCAAGAGGAGGCAGCACCTGCTGCGGCTGTCCGAGCGCGAGGCTCCCGGGGTGCTCCGGAGCCGGGAACCGGGTCTCCGGGTCACGCAGGTCGCGCGACTCGAGGCCGGCGTGCTCGACACCGAGGGCCGGATGCACGACTACGGCGTGGTGCCGGATCTGCGGGTGCCCGACGTACTCCCGTACCCGGAGCACACGGTCCGCCGCTACCAGGGTCTCGTCCACCTTCCTCGGGCCTCTTTCGCCTACCACGGCCGCAGCGTCCTCCCGGACTCCTTCCCCTGGCACCTCGACGAGGAGCTGGTGGCGCCCGGCCTCGTCAACGTCGACGCGCACTTCGGGCGCCTCGACAAGCCGCAGCCGGTCCAGCAGCTCGACGGGGCCTACTTCAACTTCCTGTACGGCAACCCGGGCCACTTCGGACACCTGATGACCGAGGCGTTGGCGAGGCTGTGGGGGTGGGGGCCGGCCAAGGCGGCGGACCCGTCGCTGAAGATCCTCTGCCGTTTCCACCCGTCGAGGGAGAAGGACGCCGCGCTGCGTCTGGAGACGACCTTGCTCCCGGCCTTCGGGATCGCTCCCGAGGACATCGTGTGGGTCGACGGCCCCGTCACCGTGACGAGCCTGGTCGGCTGCACGCCCATGTGGCACAACGCGCCGCCCTTCTACGTGCACCCTGCGATCCGCGAGACCTGGGCGCGACTGCGCGTCGGTCTGATCGGAAGCGGTCCGGTGGAGGAGACCCCGCCGATCTTCGTCACGCGCCACCAGTGGAACCGTCCGTGCAGCAACGTCGAGGACGTGGAGCACTTCTTCGCCGAGCGAGGTTTCGCCATCGTGGTCCCCGAGGAGCTGACCGTGGCCGAGCAGGTGGCGATGTTCGCTGGGGCCCGCGTGATCGCAGGCCTCGGGGGTGCCGGCATGTTCAACCTGGCCTACGCCGAAGCCGTCGAGCACGTCATCGTGCTCAACCAGTCGGCGTACCGGGCGCGCAACGAGCACCTGTACGCCGCGGCCCGCGGCGCGGAGCTCCATAGCTTCTGGAGCAGTCCTGAGCGCGACCACCCGGCGGGCGGCTACTCCCGTCGGGCGCACCAGAGCCCCTGGGCGTTCGACTTCGAGCAGAACGCCGCGCTGCTCGACCGGCTTCTCGAGCGGCTGGTTCAATGACGGCCATGACGAGCGGGCCGCTGACTGTCGACTCCCTGCTGAGCTACGCCTGTCTCGACCGCGATGCGGTGCGGATCGTGCTCGCGCTGCCCGACGACACCGACGTCGCCGGACCCAAGGTCGTCGTCCGGTTCCAGAACGACGAGACCCGCTTCCGGGCACCCGCGGCGCTCGAGCACGCGTCCGGGCGGAGCCACGTGGGGGTCACGGTCCCGCGCGAGCAGATCGCCGACGGCGTCTGGCACCTCAAGCTCAGGGACGGCCGCGGATCCCCGTGGCGCGGCCTGGGCGCTCGCCTGCTGGTGCACGACGACCAGCCCGTGGCGCTCCTCTTCGGCAAGACGGCCAACATCACCTGAGGATGGGCGCGCTCACCGGGGCGTAGCCAGGCCCGCCTCGGCCAGCAAGCGGGCCACCTCGGGCCGGGCCTCGGCGTCGGGACGCTCCCGCAGCTCGCGGAGTCCCTGCCAGATCGGCGCCCGGAGCAGCTCGTCGGCGTCCAGAGCCCGGCTGCGGCCGGACACCTCGTCGGGGATGGTCTGCGGATCGGGGACGACGTAGGCCCGCACCAGCTCGTCGTACGCCGCCTTGAGCGTGGTCGACGAGCTGTCCGGGAGGAGGACGACCAGGGTGCCGGTCGGCGTGGTGTCCAGCTCGAGGCAGACCAGGTCGGGTCGCAAGGTGCGCAGGGAGTCGAGGACCTTGTAGACGTCTCCGGCCCACGAGCCGTGGGACGTCGCGCCGCGACGGTCACGCAGTCCTTCGACGGCGACCTGCGGCAGCATGTCGTCGAGGACGATCACCGACGCCGGGTGGGCGTGGCGCTCGGTGTTGATGAAGTCGCGAAGGGCGTACTCGGCCAGGTGCATGCCGTCGATGAAGCGAGGTCCAGCGCCAGCCCGCCGAAGTGGGCGAGCGGCTCGTCCCGGGCGAAGAACTCGTCGCTCGTGGCTCGCACCAGCTGGAGGTCGCAGGCAGCTCCCGGCGGATCGTGAAGAAGGGGTCGACCCCGAGCGACCGCGTGCGCGACAGCCCCATGCTCGCGCCGGCGTTGACCCCGATCTCGAGATAGGTCCGCGGGTCCAGACAGCCATGCAGCTGCTCGAGCAGTTCATGGCGTCGCACGGCGCGAAGTTATCACTGGCGCGCCCGGAGGTATTCGAAACCCCAACCTTCTGATCCGTAGTCAGATGCTCTATCCGTTGAGCTACGGGCGCATGCCCCCGCCGGGTGGAAGCCCCGACGAGGACTGCACGAGGATAGCCGACCCGCCGACCGCACCGAATCCGTATCCCGGGGTCCGAGACGTCTCGCGGCCTCCCGGAGTGCTCGGAGCAGGGTGTGACCCGTGCCACTGACCCTTGATCGATCCAATATGTCAGGACTCCTGACACCGGTAACGTCCGCGCCACAGTCGGGCGACAACGACGCCGGCCGATCGCGACAACTTCACGTTCACCCCGTCGCAAGACGGACCGGTGGCCCATCTCGGGCCCGCAGGCACGCTGGCCACCGCGACGTACGAGAGGGACAGCCGCACATGACCGCCGACACCCAGGCCCGCCCCACCACCAGCGACGACGCCGCCCCGACGACCCACCAGGGGATCCTCGACTTCGTCTCCGAGGTCGCCGCCATGACCACGCCGGACCGCATCCACTGGTGCACCGGCTCCGACGAGGAGTGGACGGAGATCACCGACGCCCTCGTCGCCTCGGGCACGTTCACCCGCCTCGACCCGGCCAAGAAGCCGAACTCGTTCCACTGCGCCTCCGACCCCTCCGACGTCGCGCGCGTCGAGGACCGCACCTTCATCTGCTCCGTCGACGAGAAGGACGCCGGGCCCACCAACAACTGGATGGACCCGCACGAGATGAAGGCGATCATGCGCGGGCTCTACGCCGGCTGCATGAAGGGCCGCACGATGTACGTCATCCCGTTCGTGATGGGCCACCTCGAGGCCGAGAAGCCGATGTTCGGCGTCGAGATCACCGACTCGGCGTACGTCACCGCCTCGATGCGCGTGATGGCCCGCATGGGCACCAACGTCCTGCGCCGGATGGAGGAGCTCGACGCCGCCTTCGTGCCCGCCCTGCACTCGGTCGGCATGCCGCTCGCCGACGGTCAGGCCGACGTGGCCGTGGCCGTGCAACGACACCAAGTACATCGTGCAGTTCCCCGAGGAGCGCGCGATCTGGTCGTACGGCTCCGGGTACGGCGGCAACGCCCTGCTCGGCAAGAAGTGCTACGCCCTGCGCATCGCCAGCGTGATGGCGCGCGACGAGGGCTGGCTCGCCGAGCACATGCTGATCCTCAAGCTCACCTCGCCCCAGGGCGTCACCAAGTACGTCGCGGCGGCGTTCCCGAGCGCCTGCGGCAAGACCAACCTCGCCATGCTCGCAGCCGACGATCCCCGGCTGGAAGGTCGAGTCGATCGGCGACGACATCGCCTGGATGCGGATCGGCGAGGACGGCCGGCTGTGGGCCGTCAACCCCGAGTACGGCTTCTTCGGCGTCGCGCCCGGCACCAACGAGCACACCAACCCGAACGCGATGCGCACCATCAACCTCGGCAACTCGGTGTTCACCAACGTCGCGCTCACCGACGACGGCGACGTCTGGTGGGAGGGCCTGGAGAACACCCCGGCCCACGCCACCGTCTGGAAGGGCGAGCCGTGGACGCCCGACAGCGGCGAGCTGTCCAGCCACCCCAACAGCCGCTACTGCACCCCGATCAAGCAGTGCCCGATCCTCGCCCCCGAGTACGACGACCCGCGCGGCGTCCCGATCGACGCGATCCTGTTCGGCGGCCGCCGCAAGACGACGGTCCCGCTGGTGACCGAGGCCCGCGACTGGACCCACGGCACGTTCATGGGCGCCACCCTGAGCTCGGAGACCACCGCCGCCGCGGTCGGCCAGGTCGGCGTCGTACGCCGCGACCCGATGGCGATGCTGCCGTTCATCGGCTACAACGCCGGCGACTACCTCAACCACTGGATCACCGTGGGCAAGGACAACGACGAGGCCAAGCTGCCGAGGATCTTCTACGTCAACTGGTTCCGCCGCGACGACGACGGCGGCTTCCTGTGGCCGGGCTTCGGCGAGAACAGCCGGGTCCTGAAGTGGGTCATCGAGCGCATCGAGGGCACCGCCGCCGCGGTCGAGACCCCGATCGGCCACGTGCCCGCGCCGGGTTCCTCGACATCGACGGCCTCGACATGACCGAGGAGCAGGTCCGCCAGGCCCTCGCGGTCGACGCCGAGGAGTGGAAGGCCGAGATCCCGCAGATCCAGGAGTGGTTCGAGAAGTTCGGCGACCAGCTGCCCGCCGTGCTCTGGACCGAGCTGGACGGTCTCAAGGCGCGCCTGGGGGTCTGACCCGGGCGCCGCCCGACCATCACAGCATCTCCGCACGTCGGCACGACTCGGTGACGGCGTACGCCCGGTATGTGCGACGATGCGAGGGTGCGCGGATACCGAGGTGAGCGGTGACCGAGCTCGGCCCTGAGGAGCGCGAGCTCCTCGAGACCGTGGCGACTCCGCTGTACGAGGAGGCCGCCGTGAGCGGCGGTCTCCACGACTCCGACCCTCGGCTCGCAGCGGGCGGTGAGCTGCGGCCGGCGCTCGACCTGCTGGTCTCGCTCAACCTCCTCGTCCACGACCGCGACGACCCGGCGCTACGTGCCGGTCGACCCCGTCACCGTGTCGTCCCACGTGGTCAGCCCGATGAGCCAGCAGGGCGCCGAGCTGCTCACCGAGTCCTCGGAGTGGGCCCGTGCCTTCGGCCAGCCTGTCCCAGTCGTGGCGCCGCTCGCCGTCGTCCGCGCGCGGGCCCGATCACCGAGTTCCACGACCGCGCCATCGGCACCTTCATCGAGGGCGCCGTCCGCGAGGCCGAGACGGAGCTGCTCACCGCCCAGCCACAGTCCGCGCGCGACAGCAGGCCTCGCCTCGCGGCTCGCGGCGCGAGCGCGAGAAGGCGGCCCTCGACCGAGGCGTGAAGATGCGCACGCTCTACCAGCACAGCGCCCGGCGCCACGCGCCCACGCGCCAGTGGGTCGCCGAGGTCACCGCCCACGGCGCCGAGGTCCGCACCCTCGACGAGTTCTTCAACCGGATGATCGTCATCGACCGGCGCCTGGCGATCATCCCCGGCGCCCCCGACCTCAGCGTCGCGATCGCGATCCGGGAGCCCGGCGCTGGTCACCTACCTCGTCGACGTCTTCGAGCGGGCCTGGGAGCGCGCCCGGCCGTTCAGCAACACCGAGCGCACGATGATGCACGACATCGCCAAGGAGCAGCGGGCGATGACGATCCGGATGCTCATCGAGGGCCACTCCGACCCGGTCAGCGCCAAGCGGCTCGGCGTCAGCGCCCGCACCTTCGCGGCGTACGTCGCCGACCTCAAGGAGGAGTACGACGCGGAGACCCGCTTCCAGCTCGGCTACACGATGGGCCAGGCCGGCGTCTCGGGCCGCGAGGAGGAGTGAGCCCGGACATCGAAACGGGACGGGACCTGGGAGGCCCCGTCCCATTTCAGGTGCTCGAGACGGCCTGTGGGGGTGGCGCTGGGAGCAGCGACCCTTGGGGGGTGGGTCGATGGCCCTGTCCCGAGTCAGCAATGTCGTAGTGTGTCGTCCGGTTCCCCGGGTCAGCGGCCGGCCCGCAGACACGCCGGGCAGCCCCACGTGGTGTCGCATGCGTTCGCGGGCGCGCTCATCGCAGAACCCGAAGCTCAGCATCGCCGTGGCGACGATCAGACCGACCTTGCGCATGTTCTTCATCCTCACGTCGTTCCTCCCTGTGGGTCACTTCTCACCCGGCAACCATTCTGCGGTCGCAGGGACGACACGGGAAACAACGGTGGGTCAAATACATGCAATGCAACTTCTTGCAACTCGCCGGCAGTGGCCCACCGCGATGACCCAGCCGTCGACGTACGACACAGGCCCCGTCGAGCGACACGACGAGGCCTGCGGCACTGGCGGAGGCGGCGGGATTTGAACCCGCGAGAGGGATTAACCTCAACCCGCTTAGCAGGCGGGCGCCATAAACCGGGCTAGGCGACGCCTCCCGACAGCGAGCACAGGTTACAAGGACTGCTCGGCCGGCACCCAATCAGGCCGGGCCCGCCGGTCCTGGTCCGGCGAGCCGTGGGCGTCGCGCAGACGGCGCCGTACGTCGCGCGCGACGACGTCGGGATCGGCGGCCAGGGCCGCCATCGGGAGCCGGGTCATCCGGCCGTCGGTCAGCCGGAGCACCAGGCACCGCTCGCCGCCCGGCCTGGCAGCCACCGCCTCGTCGACCTGTGACCACGGGGCGGCCGTAACCCCGACGCCCGACAGCAGGCGAACGGCGTACCCCTGGTCGGTGAGGCGCAGCGCCCGAGCGCGGCGCAGCAGCCACCACGCCCAGCGGGCGACGACGACCACGCCGACCGCTGCGACCACCCCCGCCGGGACCCAACCGCCACCGGTCAGCAGGCCGACGAGCGTGGCCACGACGACCAGGATCCCCAGCGTCACCAGGCTGCGGCCGACCAGTCGGGCGCCGAGCGCGGTGCCAGGCGGTACGACGTGGTGCGGTCGGTCTGGGTCACGCGACGATTCAACCGGGACCGTGTCCGACAGGGCGAAACCCACGGGTCCCAGGCCTTGCCCCGGCGGGCGAGGGTTCACAGTGGTCCTCTGGTTCGGCCGGCACCGGGAGGCCCCCATGGCGGCGACGACGGACTCCTTCCACGATCTCCTGCGGCCTGAGCACGTTCACGACAACGTCGAGGCCTGGCGCTGGACGGTCCGGCGGCGACTGGTCCCGGTCCGCGACCGGCTCCACGCCGAGCCACTCCACCGGCGCGACGCCTGGCTGTCGGCCCGCGCCGCCCGTGTCGTCCGCGAGCGCGACGCCCTGCTCGCCCGGCTGAACGTGATCTCCCACAGGTGCTCGTCGCCGACGACGTCGACGAGGTGGCTGCCGGCTCAACCGGCTGCTGGTCGACATCGAGCACCACCGCCAGCGGCTCCACGACCTCGCCTACGACGACGTCGAGCTCGAGATCGGCGGCTCGGAGTAGCCGACCCGCCCGGCCACAGCCTAGACTCGGCGCGGCGCGCCGCCGCTCGCGAGAGCCGGCGTGCTCGGAGGGGTGCCGGAGTGGCCGATCGGAACCGCCTTGAAAGCGGTCGCTGGCAGAGATGTCAGCCGCGGGTTCGAATCCCGCCCCTCTGCCGGCCCGCGCACGTTCCCGATCCTTGGGGCGACTGCCCGCCGGGGCGGGGGACGCCCCGAGCTGTCATGGGAGCCGCGCCTGGTGTGGTCGTGCGGGGACGCGCTCAGGCTGGTCGAATCAGGAGCACGAGATCCTCGGCATCTTGAGCGACCCGGCGAGCAGATGAACGAGCGCACGCGCCCGGGGTAGCGCGGCGACGTAAGGGTTGGGGCTCGACCGGGTGCACTGACGGTATCGGAGGCCGTCGTGAGGGTGTCTCGGTCGGTGAGCAGTGCCAGATGCGTGGTGGGGTCAGCCGACGAGCTGTCGGGCCAGGGCGGCGGCCGCGCCGCGGTTGGCGACGCCGAGCTTGGCGAGGAGGTTGGACACGTGCACGCTGGCGGTCTTCTCGGTGATGAACAGGGTGGTCGCGATCGTCTTGTTGGTGGCGCCGGTGGCGAGGAGGTCGAGGACCTCGCGTTCGCGCGGTGTGAGCCGGCTCAACGGTCCTTCGCGTGCTGCCGACTGGGGCAGGGGGACGCGGGTGCGGGTGGCGAGGCTGACGGCGCGGCGCTCGAGGTCGTGCGCACCCATGTCGTGGGCGGTGCTCCAGCACTCGACGAGCAGCTCGCGGCCCTCGTCCCGGCCGCCGTGGGCGAGCAGCTCCTCGGCCAGGTTCAGGCGTGGCTCGAGGGCGAAGTAGGCGCCGAACGGCTCCGCCAGGAGCGTCGCCACCCGGAACTGGGCGACGGCCGGCTCCCCGGCGTACCTGGCGGCGTAGGCCTCGGCGAGGGCGAGCTGGACCCCGTGGTACGTCGGGCGCCATTCGTCGGTGAGCCCGGCCTCGTGCCGACGCCAGCTGCCGCGCTGAAAGGTCTCGCAGCTCGTCTGTCCCGACACCGGGTGTCGAGCGGCCCAGGCAGAGGGCCTGGAAGCCGATCCGTGCGACCGCGGCCGCGACGCAGCGGGGAGTCGGTGTCCTCCATCTGGGCCAGGTACGACCTCGCGGTCTCGAGGGCGCCGGGCTGGTCGTCGAGCATCGCGGCGAGCCGGATCTCGGCCAGGACGTCTACGGCGCCCGGACTCCGCCATCCGCCGGCCTGGAGGCCGCGGTCTCGCGTACCAGGGGGGTCGCCGCGTCCGCGTCACCACGGGCCAGCAGCAGCTCCGCGCGAGCTGCCACCGTCCGAACTCAGTCCGAGCTCACCGAGCTCCTCGAGCCGCTGTTCCGCCTCGTCGAAGCGGCCGCGCCACACGAGTGCTCGTCAGCGCAGTGCCCCCGCACACGGCCGCTTGGACCGGAAGCCCCAGGGCCAGGCCCTCCTCGAAGCCCTCACTCGCGACGGCCAGGCCACGATCGACCTGTCCGGCCGCATGTACCTCATGGCAAGCCCGCCGGTGGCCACGACCACGTGGCCGACCATGCCCGCTGTCCGGGCCACGGCTACGGCCCGCTCCAGCCCCGCGAGCGCCTCGCCGATGTGGCCGAGGAAGAAACGGGAGAGTGATCCAGAGCAGAGGGCATCCAGTTCGGCTTCGACGCAGCCCGCGCTCCTGGCGGCGTCGATGGCTCGTGCTGCGGCTTCGACACTGTCGGCGAAGCGGTTATGCAGGCACAGATACCAGCGACTGGGCGACTCAGGGCAAGCGCCAGCTCCTCGGTCGGGGAGTCGCCGGCGTACTCGACCGCCCGCCGGATCGCCTCCTGCCTTCCGACCGTCGCCTCGGGCACGTCCGCTACGCCGAGCGCGGAGTAGACACGAGAGGCGAGCAACCGGTCGGGGTCGGGTCCGAGCATGTCCACCGCCGTGCGGACCAGGGTGTACCCGCGCTCCTCGTCACCCTGCTCGGTATGCCGCCTCGCCCAGGAGGACGAGGATCTCGGCCTGCGGGTGGCCGGCGACGGCCTCGGCGTCGGGGACCCGGTCCCACAGCGACAGTGCCCGTTCGAGCTGGGTGAGAGCCTCGGCCGCTCCCAGTCGCTTCGCCGCCAGCCCGGCGCGGACCGACGCCGCCAGGGTCCGGGGCAGGTCGTGGGCGGCGTTCCAGTGGAAGGCGAGCCGGCTCAGCGCCGCCACCCCGGGATCCGGATCGGCGTCGACCCGGGCCTGGAGGATCTCGGCCAGCCGGCCGTGGATCCGGGTCCGTTCGTCGGGCATCAGGTCGTCGTAGGCCGCCTCACGCAGCAGCGGATGCCGGAACTCCAGGGAGCCGCCGGCCTGGCGCAGCACGTTGGCGTCCAGCGCCTCCCGCAGATAGCCCTCCATCTGGGCCTGGTCGAGTCCCGCCAGCTCGGCGAGCGTGTCGGTGTCCAGCCGGGTCCCGTTGACCGAGGCCAGGCGGAGCACGGCCCGCGGGCCCTCCTCGAGGGCGTCGATGCGGGCCAACAGCAGATCCGAGAGGTGGTCGGGGACCCCCTCGGGGTTGGCGTCCTGGTCGGCGGCCAGGAGCTCCTCGGCGTACAGCGGGTTGCCCTCGGACCGCGCCAGCACAGAATCGACCATCGACGGGTCGGGCGGCCCGTCGGTGTGGGCGGCGACGATCCCGGCGATGTCGTCGCGGTCCAACCCGCCCAGATCGATGCGTCGGGACCCGGAGGTCCGGCTGATCTCGGTCAAGGTCTTCCGGAACGGGTGGCGGCGGTGGAGCTCGTCGCTGCGGAACGTCAGCACCAGCAGCAGCCGCCCGCGGGCGGTCCGGGACAGCGTGGCCGCGAAGTCCTGGGTCGAGCGGTCCGCCCAGTGCATGTCCTCCAGGATCAGCAGGACGGGACCGGCGGCTGCCGCTTCGAGGACGGCAGCGGTGAGGTCGTCCAACACGTGGAACGCCTCCCGACTACGCGGTGCGTCCGGATCCAGCAGGGTGAGCATGCGACGCGCCGACGGCCGCGACCCGAGGTCCTCGACCCCGGCTGAGGAGGGACCGCACCGCCTCGACCACCGGGGCGAACGACATACCCGCCTCGATGTCGAGACCGTGCCCCGTCGCCACGGTGAACCCCAGCTCGGCCGCGCGGCGTTCGAGGTCGGCGACCAGGGTGGTCTTCCCGATCCCGGCATCGCCCCCGACCAGCACGATCTGCGGGGTCCCCTGCGCCGCGAGCTCGAGCGCCTCGCCCAACTCCGCGATGTCCCGCTCGCGCCCCAGCAGCAGAGAAGACGCACCGCTCGGCACGGGCATGCGGTCCACCGCCCTAGGCGTGGAGGGTGCGAAGACCCGAAGGTCATCATCGTAGGCGCCTCGATCGCCCTGGCGACCGGGATCGCAGCCGCCGGCCACCCGTCCAACGGCCGGAGCGACCGCGCCGCCATCCGAGCCGTCCATCGAGCCGCCCCGTCGCGCATGGCAGCACGCTCCTCGTCCGGGCGGTGTTCCCGGCGGGAAGCCCGGAGATCGCGTCAGCCTCCGCAGCCGCGCGTGGTCGGTGTGGGCGGAGCGATCACGACCAGCGCCGTGGGACCGGAGGTGGACCCAGGGCGTCGGAAGTCGTTGACTCCTCTCATGGACTCTCAGGAGCTGATCAGTCAGGAGATCGCGGAGATCCATGCGGCCGGGGACCAGCGGCCTGCGCCGCAGGCAGAGCCCCGGCTGGACTTCCCGCCGTACCGGAGCTCGCTCCTGCGGCATCCCACCAAGGAGCTCCGCCATGCCGACCCCGAGGCAGTCGAGCTCGTGGCGCCGGTCTTCGGACATTCCGACGTCGACCCGCTCGAGGCCGACCTGACGGTGCAGGCCGACGGGGAGCCGTTGGGCGAGCGGATCACGGTCACCGGTCGCGTCCTCGACGGTGACGGCCGCCCGGTGCGCCACCAGCTCGTCGAGATCTGGCAGGCCAACGCCGCGGGCCGGTACGTGCACAAGGGCGACCAGCATCCCGCTCCGATCGACCCCGCCTTCACCGGCGCCGGACGCTGCCTGACCGGGGCCGACGGCGAGTACCTGTTCACCACCATCAAGCCCGGCCCCTACCCGTGGCGGAACCACCACAACGCCTGGCGGCCCGCGCACATCCACTTCTCCCTGTTCGGCACCGACTTCACCCAGCGGCTCATCACGCAGATGTACTTCCCCGGCGATCCGCTCTTCGCCCTCGACCCGATCTACCAGTCGATCACCGACCGGGCGCGCGCGACCGACTGGTCGCCACCTACGATCACGACCAGTCGAGCCACGAGTGGTCGATGGGCTACCGCTGGGACATCGTCCTCACCGGGAGCCATGCCACCCCCCTGGAGCAGGAGGATCCGCTGTGACGCTCGCACCGACGCCTGGTCAGACCATCGGCCCCTTCTTCCACTACGCCCTGCCCTTCGACCACGATCGCGAGCTGGTGCCCGCCGGTTCGCCAGGATCGGTGCGGCTGCACGGCACGGTGCGTGACGGTGCCGGCGTCGGGCTGCCCGACGCGTTGCTCGAGATCCGCCAGGCGACGACGCCGGGCGTCGTCCCGCGGCGGAGGGCTCACTGCGCCGCGACGGCACCAGGTTCACGGGCTGGGGCGGTCTCACACCGACCCGAACGGCCACTACTGGTTCTCCACGCTGCGAGCCCGGGGCGACCGCCGAGGGCGGGCCGCAGTTCATCGCGGTGACGCTGTTCGCCCGCGGCCTGCTGGATCGTCTCTTCACCCGGGTCTACCTGCCTGCAGAGCCGCAGGTGCTGGCGGCGGACCCGTTGCTGTCCACTTCGACGAGGCGGACCGCGGTCGGCTGACCGCCGTCCGTGACGGGCCGGCCAGCCTGCGCTTCGACGTACGCCTCCAAGGGCCGGACGAGACGCCGTTCCTGTCCTTCCCCCGGCACCGTCCCTGATGTCGCTGCTCGAGCCGGGCTCGCCCCGCGCCCACGGGGTGGCCGACGATGCCGCCCTCGTCGCAGCCATGGTGCGCGTGGACTCGCCTGGTACGACGTGCTGGTCGCCCAGGGGGTCGCGACCACCGACCAGGCCGAGCTCGTGACGGCCGCGGCGGCCCGCTGGCAGCCGGATGTCGGGGCGTTGGTCGACGGCTCCGAGGCGCCGGCAACCCCGTCGTCCCGTTCGTGGCGGCCCTGCGGCGACAGGTCGACGACGAGGGCGCGGCGGCGTACGTCCATCGTGGGCTCACCAGCCAGGACGTGCTCGACACCGCCCTGGTGCTGCTGGCGCGCGATGCGCTCGTGCGTGCCGGTGATGACCTGGTGGCGATCGGCGATCGTCTGGCCGCACTGACTGCGGAGCATCGCGTGACGTCATGGCTGGCCGGACCCTGACCCAGCACGCGGTCCCGGTGACCTTCGGTCTGATGTGTGCGCAGTGGCTGACCGGGATCCAGGACTCCCTGGACGACGTGGCCGCGACCTCGGCCGGCCTGCCAGTGCAGTGCGGCGGCGCCGCCGGCACCCTCTCCTCTCGCTGCGAGGTGCTGCCCGATGCCGGGGCCGCGGCGGAGGCGCTGGCGGTCGCCCTCGATCTGGTGGCGCCCGCCCTCCCCTGGCACACCCGGCGAAGACCGGTGACCGGGCTCGGTGACTGCCTCGTCGGAGTGGTCGACGCTGTCGCGCCGGTGGCCACGGAGGTCGCGCTGCTGAGCCGCCCGGAGATCGATGAGCTGAGCGAGGGTCACGTCGCGGGCGGGGTGGCTCGTCGACGATGCCGCACAAGCACAACCCGGTGCTCAGCATCCTCGTCAGGCCGCGGCCCTCCAGGCGCCCCTGCTCGGGGCGCAGCTCCACGTGGCCGCGGCACAGGCGGTCGACCAGCGCCCCGACGGCGCCTGGCACGCCGAGTGGCCGTCCCTGGCGAGACTGCTCCGGCTCACGGTCACGGCCACGTCGCAGCTGCGCGAGGTCCTCGACGGGCTCCAGGTGCACGCGGACGTGATGTCGTCCCGGCGCGCGTTCGGCGGCGCTCGATCTGCTCGCCGAGCGCGATGGCGTCGGTGCGGTCGCGCCCGACGCTGACCCGGCGTCGTACCTCGGCCTGACCGACGCGTTCGTCGACCGCGCCCTGGACCGATGGCGAGCCCGTGGCTGACCCGATCCTGCTCGTCGGCTCCGGCCTCGGCACCACCGTGGCCGGGCTGTGGAGCCGGTGCGCCTCCCGGCTCGAGCACACGGAGGTGCTCGGCATCGACCTCCCCGGCCACGGCCGCACCGCTCCGGCGACGGGCGAGGTGACGGTGGAGTCGCTGGCCGACGTGGTGCGCGGCCGGGCGGGGAGCTCGGGGACCGGCCCGTCTGTACGCCGGGGTCGTCCCTGGCCGGAGCGGTCGGCCTGACCCTCGCCCTCGATCCCGGCCCGGTTCGCGGCGTGGCCGTCCTGGCGGCCGCGTCGCGGATCGGCGAGCCGGCGGCTGGATCGAGCGCGCCGAGCTGGTACGCCGCGGCGGTACGGCGGTCATGGTGGCCGGCAGCGCCGAGCGTTGGTTCGCGCCCGGGTTCGGGTCACGAGATCCCGAGACCATGGGGGGCATGCTCCGAGAGCTGACCGAGGTCGACGCGGCGTCCTACGCCGCCTGCTGCCTCGCGCTCGCGTCGTACGACGTGCACGGCCGGGTCGCGGAGGCGAAGATCCCCGTCCTCCTGGGCCGGGGCGAGCACGACGTCGTCGTGTCCCGCGACGTCTGGGAACACGACGCGTCCGCACTGCCCGACGTCACGACCCAGGTGTTCGCGGCTGCGGACACCAACCGCCCGCCGAGGACCCGACCCGGGTGGCCGAGGTGCTCACGGACTGGATCCATCGAAGGAGTGTCATGACCGACAGCGACCGCTTCGACGACGGGCATGCAGGTCCGCCGAGAAGTCCTCGGCGACGACTACGTGGACCGCGCCTGCGCAGCGAGCCACGCCGTTCACGGCCGACTTCCAGCGGTTCATCACCGAGACGGCGTGGGGCTCGGTGTGGACGCGGCCGGGACTGGACCGGCGGACCCGCAGCGTCATCACCATCACCGCGCTGGTCGCCCAGGGGCACTGGGACGAGCTCGCCCTGCACGTCGTGGCCGCTCGCCGCAACGGCCTGTCGGAGGCGAGATCGCCGAGGTGCTGCTTGCACACGGCCGTGTACTGCGGCGTGCCCGCCGCGAACCGCGCCTTCGCGATCGCCCGCGACGCCCTGGCCGAGGCCGACGAGCCACCGGACCGCCCGTGACCGACCAGAGCGTGACGCGCACCAGGGTCGGGATCGTCGGCGCGGGACCGGCGGGCCTGATGCTGTCGCACCTGCTCCACCGCGCCGGCATCGACGCCGTCAACGTGGACAACCGGACCCGCCACCAGATCGAGACCACCGTGCGCGCCGGCATCCTCGAGGCCGACAGCGTCCGGCTCCTCACCGACACGCAGGTCTCCGACCGGGTCCTCCTCGAGGGCCATGCCCACGACGGGATCGCGCTGCGTTCGAAGGAGAGAGCCACCGGGTCGACTTCAAGAACCTGGTCGGCGAATCCGCCTGGCTCTACCCCCAGACCGACGTCTTCGTCGACCTCGCCGACGCCCGTGCACGCGACGGTGGCGACGTCCGGTTCGGGATCAGCGACACGCGGATCGCGGGTGTCCACGGCGACGACCCGGCGATCCTGTTCACCGACGCAGGCGGCGTCGGCACGAGGTCAGGTGCGAGGTGATCGTCGGCGCCGACGGCCCGCACAGCGTGTGCCGTCAGCAGCTACCGGAGACCCAACGCCGCACGTTCTCCAAGGAGTACCCCTTCGCCTGGTTCGGGTTCCTCGTCGAGGCGCCACCCAGCGCACCGGAGCTGGTCTACACCCACAGCGACCGAGGCTTCGCGCTGGTCAGCCAGCGCACGTCGAGCATGCAACGGATGTACTTCCAGTGCGCCCCCGACGAGGACGTGTCCGCGTGGTCCGACGACCGGATCTGGGCCGAGATCCAGAGTCGCGTCGCCGGCCCGGACGGCTTCGCCCTGCAGGAAGGCGCGATCAGCGATCAGACCGTGCTCCGCTTCCGCAGCTTCGTCTGTGAGCCGATGAGGTACGGCAACCTCCTGCTCGCCGGCGATGCCGCCCACACCGTGCCCCCGACCGGCGCCAAGGGCCTCAACCTGGCCCTCGCGGACGTGCGCATTCTCGCCGCCTGCCTCGAACGGGCGCTCGCCGGGCGTGACGCCGATGCCCTCGACCAGTACGGGCCCCTGGCACTGGACCGGGTCTGGCGCTCGCAGCACTTCTCCTACTGGATGACCCAGATGCTGCACGCTCTCCCGGATGGCGACCGGTACGACCGTCGCCGCCAGGTCGCGGACTCCGCAGCGTCGTGGGCTCCACGGCCGGCGCGACGTACTTGGCCGAGGGCTACACCGGCTGGCCGCAGGGCTGACCGACGGGAGGCACGGGGCGGGTCAGCCGTGCCGGTCCGACCGACGGATCAGAACCGGTACGCCGTCTGGCCGTGCGCGTCACCGAACGCGCAGGACCTTGTCGGCCGCGACCCGGTAGACCCAGGCGCCACCAGCGGTGCTGCCGCCGGACCTGCTGGCTCCACGAACTCCGCTCCCGCGGACCTCGAACCTCCAGTCGTCGCCGTACTTGGCGAACCAGGCGTCGGCCAGCGCCGGCAGCGCGTCGGCTCGGTCACCCGGACGGCGGTGCCCTCGACGACGACGTCCTTGCCGGGCCCAGCCGTTCGCTGCCGATGCCGCCGGTGGTCACCGCCGACCTGCGGGTTGGCGGCGAGGTTCCGCGCTTCTGCTCGTCCGGGCCGGTACAGAACGCGAACGCGCCCGCGTGCCAGACACCGACCAGGGGTACGGCGTGGGCCGGCCGTCGACGCGGACCGTGACGATCCAGTAGAGCTGCGCCTCGGTGAGGAGCCGCTCGATGTCATCCCACGGCGTGCGGCTGGCCGATGCGTCGCCGTACCTCGGGTCGATCTGTCCTGGTCGGCACCGCAATGTACCGTCCGCAATCAGCGTGGGGCGGCGAGCTCCACGAGGATGTCGCCCTCCTGGACGAGATCGCCGGAGTCGATCCTCCTATCGCGGTGACCACGCCGCCGACCTCGGCGAGGACAGGGATCTCCATCTTCATCGACTCGAGCAGGCACACGGCGTCCCCCGCAGCGATCCGATCGTCGACGGCGACCTCGACCACGATCACGTTGGCCACCATCTCCGCCAGGATCCGGACCGTCTGCTCGCGAGCCACAGGACGAACCTAGTGGATACCCCCAGGTAGCCCGGCATGCCCGGCGACCCCGCCATGACCGGCTCACCGCGTAGGTGCGGCCGGGCTCGGGCCGGACGGCCGTCGCCTCCTCGGTCTCGGCGAGCCGCCGGCCGCGCGGCCCGGTCTGCCGCGGGCGCGGTCAGCCGCAGGTCGATGCGGATCAGCAGGTACCCGATCAGGAGCCCGATCACCGCGCCGTACGCCGTCGCGAGGGTGGCCTCGAGAACGGTCCGGCCAGGGTCGACGAGGGCGTAGGCGACCGGCGCGGTGAGAGCGACCCCGAAGGCGCACACCCACCAGCCCTGGCGGCGCCGGGCACGCATGTGGGTGCCCCAGGTCAGGGCGGGCACGCCGAGGAGCGCGACGATCGGGCGCGGGAGGCGCCGAGGTGATGGTGGCTCCACCGGACCGCCTCGTCGAGGTTGTCGACCAGGCTGTCGGTGCCGTAGCGCCGCAACAGCTCGGTGTACCCCAGCGTCAGCGCCAGCATCAGACTGCCGCCGACCACCGTGAGCACACCGCGGGTGCCCAGCCCGTGCCATCCCGCGCCGAGCCGGAAGACGGTCAGCAAGGAGGCCACCAGCGACAGCCCGAGCACGGTGTACTGGAAGCGGTCGAGGTCGACCACCGGCGCCCAGGCGACGGTGGCCATCGAACCGACCGCGGCGACCAGGAGGGCGACCACGTTCTCCCGGACCGCCCCGACGAAGTGGACCGCCGGCACGGTGACCATGACGGCGAACACCGCGGTGAGCACGGCCGTCACCACCGCGGCCCCGCTGCGCAACGGGTCGCTGTCGACAGCGACGACCACGCCGCCGAGAGCCAGCGTCAGGATCGAGAAGACGACGGGACGCCCGCCGGTGCGAGCCGCCAAGCCCCAGGTGTACGCCGTACTGGCGGCGATCGCGCCCGCGTCGGCCAGCCACGTCGCGTTCACCCGGCCCGGCCCGTCGGCACCGGCGATGGCGGCGACCAGCGCAGCGGCCGCGGCGACGACCACCGCCAGCCACGCCACGACGGCCAGGCGGTGGGCTCGGCGGCGTACCGGAGGAGGCGACGCAGGGACGCCGCTCGGCGGTGCGGCCGGCTCGGAGGTCGGCTCGGACGTCGGCTCGGGCGTCGGCTCGCTCCGGTCGGCTCCTCGGCCGGAGCGGAGGTCGCTTCCTCGGCTCGGCGTGACGCGCGGCGCGAGGTCGTCCGGCCCGCCCGCCTGGCGGCGCGCGTGTCCGCACGTCGACGCGGGGCAGCCCTGGACACGGTGGGTGAGGCTACAGGCGCCGGTTGGCCAGCGACGGGTTGGTGCGGCGGGCCTGGCCACGGCTGCGAGGTCGAGCGCGGCGCGCAGCGTGGCAGCTCCGCGCCCGCCTCGACGAGGACGTCACCGAGCGGGCCGACCACCATCGAGTGGCCCGTGTAGCGCGGGCCTGGCTGGCCGACCCCGACGACGTACACGGTGTTCTCGATCGCACGTGCGCGCAGCAGCGTCGTCCAGTGGTCGACCTTGCGCGGGCCGGCGACCCAGGCGGCGGGCACGACCAGGACCTCGGCCCCGCGGTCGACCAGGGCGCGAGCGAGCTCGGGGAACCGCAGGTCGTAGCACGTCATCACGCGACCGTCGTTCCGCCGATCTCGACGGTCAGCGGCTCCCACGGCCCGGGAGCGAGCACGTCGGACTCGCGGTAGCCGAAGGAGTCGTAGAGGTGGATCTTGCGATAGTCGGCGCGGGCGCGCGCCGCGCACCACGACCGTGTTGTACGGCGCGAGTCGCTGCGCTCGAAGAGCCCCGCGACGACGGTCGTACCGCGCTCGGCCGCGACCCGCTCGACCTCGCTCACGAAGGGGCCGTCGAGCGGCTCGGCGAACACACCGAGATCGGAGCCGGGCTCGCCGAAGTCACGGGCCCAGGCCTCCGGGAAGACCACCAGGTCGGCGCCCTCGGGGACAGCCGCGGCGAGTCGGTCCCGGTTCTGCACCGGGTCGAGCGACGACGCCTCCTGCACCAGCACGACCTGCATGGCCCCAGCCTGCCACCCGCCGGGCGGGCGGGCTCGGGGCCACTGCCAGACTGGCCGGATGGAGTGGGCTGCGGTGGTCCTGTCGGGCGGCGCGGCCGCACGCCTCGACGGGGCCGACAAGTCCGCTCTCGAGCACGCCGGCCGCACGCTCCTCGAGCACGCGCTCGACGCCGTGGCGCGGGCGAGCGAGGTCGTGGTGGTGGGTCCGCCGTGCCGACCCACCGAGCCGTCACCTTCACCCGTGAGTCGCCGCCGGGTGGCGGGCCGCTCGCCGGACTGGTCGCGGGCGTCGCCGCCCTGGTCGGCACGCCGCCGCTGGTCGTGGTGCTGGCCGTGGACATGCCGCACGTCACCGCCGACACCGTCGCCCGGCTGCTGGCCGCCGTCGGCGAGGGCGACGGGGCCTGGCTGGTGGACGGCGCGGGCCGCCGTCAGCTCGCCGGTGTCGTGCCGCGCGCCCTCGTGCCCGCTCCCGGCGGATCGTCCGGCGCACCGATGCGTCGCCTGATGGACGCGCGAGCGCGACCGTCGAGGTGGCCCCGGTGGGCCACGAGGCCGACGACGTCGACACCTGGGCGGACCTCGCCCGTCTCCGCAGTGGCGGACATCGGGCCCGACGCCACGAGGGGATCGGACTTGAAACCCGCCCGGTTTCGCGAGATTTGCCCCGTGAACCTCCACGACTGGATCGACGAGCTGTGCGACGCCCTCGACATCGAGACCGAGGTCGACGAGGCGCTGGTCCTCGACCTGGCCAAAGTGGCCGCCGACAATGTGGTCCGCAAGGCGGCGCCGATCACGACGTATCTCCTCGGTTACGCCGCGGGCAGCAGCGACGCCGACGTCGAGGAGATCGAGCGGCTGGCCGCGAAGGCCCAGGTCCTGGCCGAGGACTGGGACCACCCGTCGGACGCGCCGGATCCCATCGACGTCGACGACGAGGTGCCCGACGACAGCGTCGTGGACCATTCCGGCGACGAGTACGAGTGACGACCCGATGAAGGCCGTCGTCGTCCGCGAGCCGGGGGTCCGAGAGGCTGGAGTACGCCGAGGTGCCGGACCCCGACGTCGGGCCGGGCGAGGTCCTGATCGATGTGGCCGCCACCGCCGTGAACCGCGCCGACCTGCTGCAGCGACAGGGCCACTACCCCCCGCCGCCGGGCGCCTCCGAGTGATCGGCCTCGAGTGCAGCGGCACCGTCGCGGCCGTCGGCGACGACGTCACGGGCACGAGGTCGGCGACCAGGTGTGCGCCCTGCTCTCAGGCGGCGGCTACGCCGACGCGCGTCGCGGTGCCGGCCGGCCAGGTGATGCCGGTGCCCGCGGGCGTCGACCTCGTCACGGCAGCGGCGCTGCCGGAGGTCGCTGCGACGGTGTGGTCCAACGTGATGATGGTGGCCGGGCTGCAGCGCGGGCGACACGTTCCTGGTCCATGGCGGCGCCGGTGGGATCGGCACGTTCGCGATCCAGCTGGCCGCGGCGGTCGGGGCGCGCGTGCTCACCGACCGGTGGCTCGCCGGAGAAGCTGGCCCTGTGCTCGCGAGCTGGGCGCCGACGTCACCATCAACTACCGCGACCAGGACTTCGTCGAGGTGGTGCGCGAGGTCACCGACGGTCACGGCGCCGACGTGATCCTCGACAACATGGGGGCGGCGTACCTCGGCCGGAACGTCGCCGCGCTGGCCACGGAGGGACGTCTCGTCGTGATCGGGATGCAGGGCGGCACCACGGCGAGCTCGACCTCGGCGCGCTGATGCGCAAGCGGGCGGCGATCGTCGCGACCACGCTGCGGGCGCGGCCGGGCAGCGAGAAGGCCACGATCTGCCGGGCCGTCACCGAGCACGTCTGGCCACTGGTGGCCGACGGCACGATCCGGCCGGTCGTGGACACGACGATGCCGCTCGCCGAGGCCGCCGAGGCGCACCGCCGGATGGAGAGCGGCGAGCACGCGGGCAAGATCGTCCTGGTCACGTGAGCGACTCGCGGGTCCGTTTGTAGTCTGGTGGGATGAGCTCACAGCAGGAGTCCGGACAGCAGCACGTGATCGTGGTCGGACCGGACGGTCAGCCCGTCGCCGTACCGGCCGACGCCGTCCACAGTCCGGAGGAGGGTGACGGCGACGAACTGCGCGAGCTCACCGACCTGGTCGAGCAGCCCGCGAAGGTGATGCGGATCGGCAGCATGATCCGCCAGCTGCTCGAGGAGGTGAAGTCGGCACCGCTCGACGACGCCAGCCGCAACCGCCTCAAGGAGATCCACCGCTCCTCGATCAAGGAGCTGGAGAGCGGGCTGGCGCCCGAGCTGGTCGAGGAGCTCGAGCGCCTCTCCCTCCCCTTCACCGACGACGTGACTCCTTCGGATGCCGAGCTGCGGATCGCCCAGGCCCAGCTCGTCGGGTGGCTCGAGGGTCTCTTCCACGGCATCCAGACCGCGATCTATGCCCAGCAGGTCTCCGCCCGTGCCCAGTTCGAGCAGATGCGGCGTGGCCTGCCGGCAGGTGGTCAGGGTCAGCCCGGCCAGGGTCTGCGGCCGGGGGTGCCGCAGCAGTCTCCCGAGGGTGACCCGGGCAGCACCCAGGGTGGGATGTACCTCTAGATGTGATGCCCAGCCAGGTTGTCCAACCTGGTGATGGGTGGCAGCTTCCCGATTGCTGAGTGGGGCCGGTGGTGGTTGTACAGGTGGACCCATGCTGGCAGAGCGGCGAGACGGGCTGACTCGGAGTTGTAGAACTTCTTGAAGGCCCAGCCTTCGGCCAGGGTGCGGTGGAAGCGTTCGATCTTCCCGTTGGTCTGTGGGCGATAGGGCCGGGTCTTCTTCGGGACGATGCCGAGGTCGGCGCAGGTTTCGTGCCACAGAGACGACTTGTAGCAACTCCCGTTGTCGCTGAGCACTCGGCGGACGGTGACGCCGCGTTCGGCGAACCAGGTGACCGCGTTCTTCAAGACGTCAGTGGCCGTCTCTTTGGTCTCGTCTTCGCGTGCTTCCACGTAGGCCACTCGGGAGTGGTCATCGATCACGGTATGTAGGTAGCAGGTCCCGACCAGGGGCTGGCGGTACTTGCTCTTCGGTCGTCCGGTCCGAAGCGAGGTGGCGGCCCGGTTCTTCTCACCTTGTTGGCGGCCGACGTAGCGCCACCCACCGCCGTCTGGCACCTTGCCGAGCTTCTTCACATCAACGTGGATCAGGTCGCCGGGACGGTCGTGCTCGTAGCGGCGGATCGGCTCACCCGTGGCACGGTCGATGTGACTGAGCCGGTTGAGCCGGCACCGCACCAACACCGCGTGAACCGTGGAGGACGGAATGGCGAGCCGGTCACCGATCTCAACCGGGCCGAGTCGTTGCTTCCAGCGCAGGTGAACGATCTTGCGAACCACGGGCGTCGGGGTCCGGTTCGGCTGATGGTGCGGTGCCGAGGATCGATCGATCATGCCGACGACGCCTTCGTCGCGATAGCGGTCGGCCCACTTCTTCGCGGTGCGCCATGAGACGTCGTAACGCTCAGCGGCCCGGGCCGGCGACCAGCCTTGGTCGACGATCAAGCGAGCCAGCTTGAGCCGGGCACGAGCAGTCAGAGCGGCATTGGCATGGGTAGCGTGGGACACGAAGGCCTCCTTCGGTGTGGAGCGGTTCCTTGACAGCTCCACTCCACATCGGGAGGCCTTCACCCATCTACGACATCAGACCGTGTCATCGCAGGTCCTCGACCAACGTGCCTGGTCATCACATCTAGACCGGCGTACGCCGGCCCAAGCGGCCGACGACGAGCAGCCCCAGCAGGCTGATGATCAGCAGCGCTGCTCCCGGAGCGAGCAGCCTCGAGAGGCCGGAGGGGTTGCGTTCGTGACCTGGCTGAACTCCGCGGTGGCCGGCGGTGTCGGCTCGGGCTGCGCCCCGCTACCGAGTCGGTTGACGACCTGGCGCGTGAGCTTCGGGGTCGCCTCGGCCGTGGCCGGCATGGCCATCAGCCGGGCTCCGTTCTCGTTGACGAAGAAGATGTAGCGCGTGCCCTTGGTCAGGGTCGGCAGCGCGCACCTCGTCCCGACCCGGGCGGTCACCACCACCGACGGCTGGACCAGCGAGGACTGGTAGACCCGGTCGGAGACGACCCGGTAGGTGCGCGTGCGCTTCTTGCCGTCGCCCCGCGCGGCTCGGACCCTCTTCACCTCGCCGCGGAAGACCACATGCGCTCGGGCGATGTCCTGGTCGAGCGTCGTCCTCGGGCAGGCCGGCGCGGGTGCCGCGTGGGCAGGAGCGGCCGCCAGGGGAACGCCGAGCAACGCCACGGCGGTCGCCGCAGCGGCGAGGGCGCGTCGTCCGGGCCGGATCACCGGGACATCACATCACAGCCCGAAAACCTCGGCGAGCACCGAGGCCACCCCGTCGTCGTCGTTCGCGGGTGCGACATGGTGGGCGGCCTCCAGCACCAAGGGGTGCGCGTTCGCGACGGCGTACGACGTACCGGCCCAGGCGAGCATCGGCAGGTCGTTGGGCATGTCCCCGAACGCGAGCACGTCACGGGGGTCAATCCGTCGCAGCTCACACAGCCGGGCCAGCGCCGCACCCTTGGTCACCCCGGCGGCGCTGATCTCCATCAGGCCGTCCACCGTCCAGGTGGCCGTCGCCCGGTCGCCCACCGCGTCGAGCACCCCGGACCGGAAGGTGACCGGATCCAGGGTCGGGTGGCGGACCAGGAGCTTGAGGGCCGGCTCGGTCCACACGGTGGCCAGATCGCCACGCGGGCTGCCGGGCGGCGCGTGACCGGGCTCCCTGTAGTCGGGGTCGAGCGCGATCCCGGCCAGGGTCTCGACGGCGAAGTGGCACCCCGGCACCCGCGACCGGATGGCGTCGGTCAGGGCCAGGCCCGGCGCCGGGTCGATGCCGTGGACCTCCAGCGCTTCACCGGTCGCGACGTCCAGGAGCAGCGCGCCGTTGGAGACCACCGCCAGCCCGCGGGAGCCGACGTAGGCCCAGAGGTCGGTCATCCAACGCCACGGGCGGGCGGTGACGAAGGCGACCTCCACCCCACGGTCGAGCACGTCACGCAGCACCGACGCCGTGTGCGGGGAGACGGAGCCGTCGGAGCGGAGCAGGGTGCCGTCGAGGTCGGTCGCGACGAGGCGCGGAAGCCTCACCGGGCCGCCGGCCCTGGGGAGCCCTGGATCGAGGCGTCGAAGGAGTCACCGTCGGGGTCTCGAAACCACCGGTCGAGCTCGGTGGCGGCACCCTCGTCGTACACGGTGCCGGTGACGGCGTCGGCGGCCTCCCGGACGACCTCGACCGACTGACCCATCGCCACGCCGCGGCCGGCCCAGCGCAGCATCTCGATGTCGTTGCGACCGTCGCCGATCGCGAGCACGTCGGCCCGGTCGATGCCGAGCTCGGCGGCGACCTGCGCCAGACCCGACGCCTTGCTGACGCCCACCGGCGACAGGTCGAGCCAGGCGGTCCAGCCGACGACGTAGTCGGTGCCGTGGAGCCCGAGCCGGGCGGCGAGCGCCACGAAGTCGTCGGCGGTCGCCTCGGGATCGCGGATGATGACGCGGCTGACGGGGAGCGAGACGAGGTCGTCCACCTCGGCGAGCCTCATCTCGCCACTGAGCTCACCCTGCGGGAACGGGCGGTTGACCCGGTAGCCGACGCCACGCTCCTCGACGGCGACGAGGGCGGTCGGGTGGTGCTCCAGCACCGCTGCGACGGCCGGCGCGGCGTCGAAGGTCTCCTCGTGCACGACCTCGAGCGGCGGGTAGCGGAAGAGCACGGCACCGTTGCTCGCCACCACCCACATCGGCTCGTCGCCGTCGGTGTGGAGGTCGAGGAGGTCCGCGATCCGGGTCATGCCGTGGGGTGACCGCCCGCTGGCGAGCACGATCCGGGCGCCCGCGGCACGTGCGCGATGTACGGCGGCGTACACCGGAGGACTGATCTGCTCGTACGTCGTGCCGACGCCCTCGACCCACTTCAGCAGGGTGCCGTCGATGTCGAGCGCGACCAGTCGTGGACGCCAGTCGGTCACCGCTGCGCTCCTGCCCGCTCGAACGCCAGCGTCACGCGGTGACCGGCTTGAGCACGTCGAGCCCGCCGAGGTAGGGCCGGAGCGCCTCGGGCACGCGGACCGACCCGTCGGCCTGCTGGTGGGTCTCCAGCAGCGCGATGATCGGCCGGTTGGTGGAGCAGAGCGTGCCGTTGAGGGTGGCGACGGGGCCGATCTCGCCGTCCTCGAAGCGGCCGCGGGTGTCGAGACGCCGGGTCTGGAAGTCGGTGCAGTTGGAGGTCGAGGTGAGCTCGCGATAGCGGCCCTGCGAGGCGATCCAGGCCTCGCAGTCGAACTTCCGCTGGGCCGACAGGCCGAGGTCGCCGGCCGCCACGTCGATCACGCGGTAGCAGAGCTCGAGCTTGTCGAGGAACTCCTTCTCCCACTCCAGCAGCCGGCGGTGCTCGGCGTAGGACTCCTCGAGGGTCGTGTAGACGAACATCTCGACCTTGTCGAACCAGTGCACCCGGAAGATGCCGCGGGTGTCCTTGCCGTGCGAGCCGGCCTCCTTGCGGAAGCACGGGCTGAACGCGGCGTAGCGCAGCGGCAGCTGGGCGCCGTCGAGGATCTCGTCGGAGTGGTACGCCGCCATCGGGACCTCCGAGGTGCCGACCAGGTAGAGGTCCTGGCCCTCGATCCGGTAGACGTCGTCGGCGGCCTGCCCGAGGAAGCCGGTGCCCTCCATGGCGCGCGGCTTGACCAGCGACGGCGCCACCACCTGGGTGAAGCCGGCCCCGCGCGCCTGGTCCAGCGCCATGTTGATCAGGGCGAACTCGAGCTGCGCGCCGACGCCGGTCAGGAAGTAGAAGCGCGAGCCCGACACCTTGGCGCCGCGCTCGAGGTCGATCGCGCCGAGCATCCGGCCGAGCTCGACGTGGTCGCGCGGCTCGAAGTCGAACACCGGCGGCGAACCGACCGTCTCGAGCACGACGTAGTCGTCCTCGCCGCCGGCCGGTGTCTCCTCGGCCGCCAGGTTGGGGATCTCCATGATCGCCGAGCGCCAGGTCTCCTCGGCCTCGGTCTGCGTGGCCTCGGCGGCCTTCACCTCGGCGGCGAGGTCCTTGGTGCGCGCGAGGAGGGCGGCCTTCTCCTCACCCTGAGCCTGCGGGATCTGCTTGCCGAGCTGCTTCTGCTCGGCCCGCTTCGCCTCGAACGTCGAGATCGCCGTACGCCGCGCACCGTCGGCGGCCAGGGCCCGGTCGACGACCTCGTCGGACAACCCACGCTTGGCCTGCGCGGCCCGCACCCGGGCGGGATCGTCGCGCAGCACCCTGGGGTCGATCATCTGGGCCCTCCGGGCCTGCTGGTCATGAAGCGGGTCATGCGGCCCAGGCTATCCGCGCGGCACGAGCCTCAGCACATCAGTAACGCCACCCAGGGGTGGGCTGGTCCACCTGCCTTCCCGGCATACTGGCGCCCGTGCTCGACCGCCGCCGCAGCGTGACCCTGGCCTGGGCCGGAGTGTGCGCGGCGCTGTTCCTGGTGCTGGCCTTCCTGGTCCACCTCCAGCGCGCCCCGCTGAACGGTGTCGACGACCTGGGCCGCACCGCCGAGCAGTGGGCGCACGGGCGGTCCGGGCTGCATTCCGTCCTGCGGGGGATCGAGACCGCCTTCGGGACCCTCGGGATGGCCGTCTGGACGACGCTGATCGCCGTACCGCTGTTCGTGCGCGGGCACCGACGCGCCGCGGTCTTCACCGTCGGGGTGATGGTCTCGACATCACTGCTCACCACCGGGGTGAAGCTGCTCTTCGGCCGCGACCGCCCGACCTGGCAGGACCCGATCGGCAAGCTCATCTCGAAGTCGTTCCCGTCCGGCCACGCGTCGAGCTCCTTCGCCCTCGCCGGCGTGCTGATCGTGATCGCCGCGATGCTGGTCCGCAAGGCCGTCCTGCGCCGTGCCGTCTACGCCGGGGCCGCGCTCCTGACACTCGTGGTCAGCGCCGACCGGGTGGCCCTCGGGCGGCACTACCCCACCGACGTGATCGGCGGCTGGCTGCTCGGCGCCTTCGTCCTCCTCATGTGGCTCTCCTTCTACAGCCCGCTCCCCCGCAGCCACGCCGAGACCGCGGAACCGCTGACCGAGGTGATCCGCTCGGAGCATCAGCTCGCCGTGATCCTCAACCCCTCCAAGCTCGACGACGTCGGCCAGTTCCGCTCGATCGTGGCCGCGATGGCCGCCGAGGCCGGCTGGTCGGAGCCGGTGTGGCACTACACGACCGTCGAGGACCCGGGCACGGGCATGGCCGAGGCCGCGTCGATCGCGGGCGCGGACCTGGTGCTGGTCTGCGGCGGCGACGGCACCGTGCGCGAGGTGTGCGCGGAGCTCGCCGGCACCGGCATCCCGGTCGGGATCATCCCCGCCGGCACCGGCAACCTGCTGGCCCGCAACCTCGACATCCCGCTCTATCTCCGGGCGGCCATCGACGTCTCCCTCAGCGGCCAGGACCGCGCCATCGACCTCGTCGAGGTCACCGGCGACGACATGGAGGACACCCACTTCATGGTGATGGCCGGCATGGGCCTCGACGCCGCGATGATGGAGGGGGTCAACGAGCAGTTCAAGGCCAAGGTCGGCTGGTTCGCCTACGTCGTGTCCGGTGCCAAGGCACTGATGTCGCCGGTGGTCCGGATGGAGGTCTCCATCGACGACGGC
Source organism: uncultured Actinomycetota bacterium (assembly GCA_963797325.1). GTDB lineage: Bacteria > Actinomycetota > Actinomycetes > Propionibacteriales > Nocardioidaceae > Nocardioides. The sequence goes on along the minus strand of CAWCPG010000017.1, from coordinate 10,329 downwards.
GAGTACACGTCGCATCGGGCCCGGACGGTCGTGGTCGGCAACGTCGGCTACCTCCAGGCAGGAATGCCCCTGCTGCCCGACGCCGCCATCGACGACGGCCTGCTCGACGTCGTCCTGCTCCATCCGAAGCGGTTCCTGTCCTGGGTGCCGCTCGCCTACCGAGTGCTCGCGAGGCGACCCCGGACCGACGAGACGATCACCCGGATGCGCGGCCGCACCGTGACGGTGCGGGCGGCGAGCCTCACGCCTCGTCAGCTCGACGGCGACCCGCTCGGCGCCGGCCGCGAGCTCCGGATGACCTGCCTGCACGGCCGGGTCCTGGTCCGCGTTCCCCGCTAGCTCGAGCAGGTGCCGTAGGTGCCCCAGAAGTCGTCGATACAGGCGGTGCCCACGTCGACCGGCTCCAGCCTCGTGCCCGACGAGTCGGTGACCTGCCACTCGTAGACGTGGAACTGTCCGGGACCCCCGGTCTGGACCCGCGTGAACACCTGACCGTCCGGTCCCATCCACGTCTCCGCTCGTCGGACCTTGCCGTCGAGCACCAGCCCGAGGTCGGTCGTCGGGAGGACCTCACCGCTGACCGACAGGGGTACGAGCCGACCGTCGACGAAGGCCAGGAGGTTCCAGGTCGACTTGGAGTTGTCGATCACGGCGATGCCGCGTACTCCGTGGCCGAGATCGACGTACTTCTTCACCAGGGTGGGGGTCGCGAAACCGGCCGGTGCAGACACCTCGTGGCCGTCGATCGTGCCGCGGACGTCGTAGCCCTGCTGGAGGAACGAGCTCACCTTGACCGCGCCCTCGACCACGTCCAGGGCGGTCGAGCCCTCGTGCCACCCGTGGACCTCGTCGGCATAGTCCTCCGAGGACACGCGCGGCAGCAGGGCCGGGAGCGAGCCGTGCGGACCGGGATCGAAGGCGTTGTCGACGCCGTCGGAGCACGGGGCGGGAACGTGCTGGGCCACGACGTCCCAACACCAGGTGCCCACGTCCACGGCGGCCAGGCTCCCGTGTCGGGGAACGAACCGCGACGCCCGGACGGCGAGGTGCCTCGCCCCGTGCTGCATCGGGTCGAGGAGGCCGCTCATCGGAACTCCCGCCGGTGTGATCCAGGAGGTCACCAGCCCGGGTGCCACGCCGAGCCCCGCCCCCTCGTTGCCGATGGAGCTCGACTGCGCGATCACGTGCAGCCTCCCGTTGCGAAGCCCCTCGATCCCCCAGTTCGGGCTCACGTCGCTCCTGACCGTCAGGATCCCCTGCCCGACGCTGCCCACATCGGCCAGTCCGGCCAGACCCACCAGGTGCCGGTCCGACTGAGTCAGCGGGTGCGACGGGTCGGCGGCGAGGGTGACGGTCAGCGTGTGGCCCGACTCGCGGATCCGATCGGGGTGCCCGTCGCCGTCCACGTCACCCGACAGGCTGTGGGCGACGTCCGGCGTCGGCACCGGGAACCGGTGGGAGGGCACCGGGAAGCGGTCCGACGGCACTGGCCGGTGGTCCCCGTGGCCGCCCAGCAGCAACACGGGCACAGCCACGGCAGCGACCGCCGCCGCAGCCACCAGCGCCACGACCGCCGGGCGCCGCCAGAGCGGGGTCGGGGTCCTCGGCTGCGGGGCAGCGTGCCCGATCTCCTCCGGCTGCACGAGCTCGGCGCGGGCGTGCAGAGCCGCGGCGAGGCGGTCCTCGAGTGCGGTGCTCATGCCTGGTCTCCCATCATCGTCTCGAGGTGGTCGAGGGCGCGGCTGGCGGTGGACTTGACGGCGCCGCGCGAGATGCCGAGGGCCTCGGCGATCTCGGCCTCCGACAGCCCGGACCAGTAGCGCAGGACCAGGACCTCGCGCTGGCGCGGCGCGAGCCGGTGGACGGCGGCCAGGATCTCGCGATGCTCCTCGGCGAGAACGACGCGCTCGTCGGGCCGCGCGGCCTCGAGGGTGCGCGGAGGCAAGTACCCCCGGGCGGTCCGCCGACGGCGTAGGGCCGAACGGGACCGGTTCACGACGGCCTGCCGCAGGTAGGCGAGTGCCTTGTCGGGGTCGCGGAGCCGGCTGCCGTTGGCCGCCAGTCCGGCGAACGCATCCTGGACGACGTCCTCCGCGCTGGCTCGGTCGTCGACGAGCAGGACGGCCAGGCGCACCAGCGACAGCCGGTGGGCGGCGTACAGCTCCCCCAGGTCCAGAGGGATCACGCGATCGGCAGACACCGTCACAGTCGCCCGCCCTTCACGTGGTCCGAGAAGCCGAGGTCGGCTCCCTGTCATCTCATGAGACGCCTGGGACCGGTCGAGGTTGCTCCGTCTGGTCGACGTGCGTGCCGGCCGTCAGGCCGCTCGCTCCGGCCGTGCCGTCCCGAGGTCGTCGGGTCGGCGCGCCTCACCCGGGCCGCGCGTGCGCGATCGCCTCTTCCTCCTCGGGCGAGAGCTGCTGCTGGGAGGCCCAGGCGGTGACGTTCTTGGCATAGGTGCGGGCGTCGGTGCGGCCGTGGATCGAGGTGAGCACCACGCCGTTGCCGGCGTCGTCGAGCAGGGCGAGCGACCACGAGAGGTGCCCGCCCAGGTCGCCGAAGGCGTCGTAGCGCACCACCGCGAGGTGGCGCAGCGCGTCACCGCCCTCCGCGCGGAGCGCGGCGACCTCCTGCCGCAGCCCCTGCACGTCCTCGGGCAGGGCATCGACGCTCGAGCCACGGCGTACGGCGGACTGTCGGCGTAGGGCCACGACGGCCAGCCCGGCGGCCGCCAGCGCGACCAGCAGGGTGACGACGTCGAGGATCCACACGATGAGCGAGCCTAATCGCGCGCCGCCGCGCCGTGGAACACTGACGCGCGTGAGTACGACGTCCGGCGCTGGCCGCCCTCAGCGCATCGTCTACCAAGGCGAGCCCGGCTCGAACTCGCACCTGGCCTGCCAGGAGCGCTATCCCGGGGCCGAGGCGGTCGCCTGTGCCAGCTTCGAGGACACCTTCGTGGCCGTCGAGAGCGGTGCCGCCGACCTGGCGATGATCCCGATCGACAACTCCTTGGCCGGGCGGGTCGCCGACATCCACCACTTCCTCCCCACCTCTCCCCTGCACATCGTGGGCGAGCACTTCCTCCGGATCCGCTTCGCGCTGATGGGTGTGCCGGGCGCGACCCTCGACGACGTGAAGACCGTGCACAGCCACGTGCACGCGCTCGGCCAGTGCCGGCGGGTGATCAGCGAGCACGGCTTCGTGGCGGTGATCTCCGGCGACACCGCCGGCGCCGCCCGCGAGGTGAAGGAGGCGGGCGACCGCACCCAGGCCGCGATCTCGCCGCCGCTGGCGGCCGGGATCTACGGCCTCGACGTCCTGCTCGACGACGTCGAGGACGAGGACCACAACACCACGCGCTTCGTGATCCTGTCCCGTGACTTCCTCCAGGCACCGGCCGGGGACGGGCCCGTCGTGACCAGCTTCGTGTTCAACGTGCGCAACCTGCCGGCCGCGCTGTACAAGGCGCTCGGCGGTTTCGCCACCAACGGCGTGAACATGACCAAGCTCGAGAGCTACATGGTCGGCGGCGAGTTCACCGCGACGCAGTTCCTGGCCGAGGTCGACGGGCACCCCGACGACCTGCCGGTACGGCGCGCGCTGGAGGAGCTGGAGTTCTTCACCACCGAGGTGAAGGTGCTCGGGGTCTATCCGGCCGACCCGTTCCGGGCCGGCTGACCCGAGCGTCCGGTCACGACGGAGCAGGCGCTAGCTGCCCGCGTTGGTGGTGTCGCCGGCCATCAGGTTGAACATCGCCCCCTGCGGGTCGGTCAGCACCGCCATCCGACCGACTCCCTCCACGTCGAAGGCAGGTGCCACGACCTGACCACCGAGCTCCACCGTCTTCGCCACCGCCGCGTCGACGTCCTCGACGTTGAAGTAGATGTTCCAGTGCGGCGGCACGTTCTCCATCGGCGGGTTCATGGCGCCGCCGACCATCCGGCCCTCGGCATTGGTGAGGACGGTGTAGGTGTCGTCTCCCATCGGCTCGGCCTTCGAGCCCATCCCGAGGACGTCGGCGTAGAACTGCGTGGCACGGGGGATGTCGGGAGTCATGATCTCGTTCCAGATCGGGGTGCCCGGCTCGTTGGCCCGCTGGGTGCCGATCGTGTCCTTCGCCTGCCACAGGCCGACTCGCGCCCCGGTCGGGTCCTGGATCGCCGACATCCGGCCGTTGGTGTTGACGTCGAACGGGCCGGCCTCGACCTTCCCGCCCGCGGACTCGACCTTCGCGGTCGCGGCGTCCACGTCGTCGACGGCGAGGTAGACGCCCCAGAACGCGGGGTGTCCTTCCATCCCGGGCATCTGACCACTGATCCCGCCGATCTCATCGCCCTCGATCGTGGGGATGTAGTAGTGCCCCATCTCGCCCATGTCGTGGTCGTCGAACGACCAACCGAACAGGTCGCCGTAGAACGTCTGAGCCGCGGACTGGTCGGGCGTCATCAGCTCGATCCAGCTCGGCGTGCCCTGGTCGTAGTGATCGAACGTCGGCATGGTGCTCTCCCTCGGATGGGTGGATCGACCCCGACCTCCTGCCTACACCCGCCCACCGACCGTGGCAACGGGTCAGGGGTGAACGCCGCACGAACGGCCGCCCGATAGGTTCGACGGGTGGATCTCGCCGTCGTCGCCGTCTCGTTCGGGGCGATCTTCCTGGTCGAGCTCCCCGACAAGACGTTCGTAGCGGCGCTCGTGCTCGCGACCCGCTACAAGCCCTGGGCGGTGTGGGTCGGCGTGGGCCTGGCGTTCTTCGTGCAGACCCTGATCGCGTGCACGGTCGGCCAGGTGGTGACCTACCTGCCGCACCGGGTCGTCGAGACCGTCGCCGGGCTGATCTTCCTCGCCGGCGGGATCCTCCTGCTCCGCGAGGCGCCCAAGGCCGACGCCACCGAGGCCGAGACCGAGGAGGAGTACGAGGCCATGGCGACCTCCCCGAAGTCCGGTCTGGCGGCGATCGGCGCCAGCTTCCTCGTGCTCTTCGCCGCCGAGTGGGGCGACCTCTCCCAGCTGCTGACGATCAGCCTCGTCGGCCGCTACCACGACGCGCTCTCGGTCTTCGTCGGAGCCTGGGGAGCGCTCCTGGTCGTCTCCGCCTTGGCCGTCGTCGCCGGCCGCTTCCTGCTGCAGCACATGCGGCTCTCGACGATCCACTACATCGGGTCGGGCGTGTGCTTCCTGCTCGCCGGGCTGACGGCGTACCAGGCCGTCGCGGGGTGACCCCGGACGCGTCGGCACCCTAGAGTGCGGCCCATGTCGACGAACCCCGCCACCGGCGACCGTCCCGCCCATGGCGCCGACTCCGAGGTCGGCCAGCTCGGCACGGTCATGCTCCACCGCCCGGGCCACGAGCTGAAGCGGCTCACCCCGCGCAACAACGACCGGCTCCTCTTCGACGGCATCCCCTGGGTGGCCCGCGCCCAGGACGAGCACGACGCGTTCGCGGCCGCCCTGCGCGAGCGCGGCGTCGAGGTGCTCTACCTGATGGACCTCCTCGTCGAGACGATGGCGAGCGAGCAGGCGCGTGACGACGCGATCGCGACCGCGCTGTCGAGCCTGCACCTCGGCGGCACCATGCGCGCCTGGCTCGGCCCGATGCTGCGCGAGGCGTCCCCGGCCGACCTGGCGACGTACCTGACCGCGGGCATCCGCAACGACGAGGTGCGGGGCGGCTTCGGCCTGGTGACCTCGCTGCTGCCCTCCGACGACTTCCTGATCGACCCGCTGCCCAACCTCCTGTTCACCCGCGACTCCTCGGTGTGGGTCCGCGACCACGCGACGATCACCTCGCTGGCGATGCCGGCTCGGGCGCGAGAGACCCAGCTGACCGAGCTGATCTACACCCAGCACCCGCGCTTCGCCGGCACGCCGACCCTGCACGGCTGGCGCAACGAGCACGTCGAGGGCGGCGACGTCCTGCTGCTCGCACCCGGCGTCCTGGCGATCGGCGTGGGCGAGCGGACGACGCCCGCCGGCGCCGAGCAGCTGGCGCGCGAGGTGTTCGGGGCCGGCCTGGCCCACACGGTGCTCGCCGTACCGATCGCCCAGAAGCGGGCCACGATGCACCTCGACACCGTCTGCACGATGGTCGACGTCGACAAGATCGTGATGTACCCCAACGTCGCCGACTCCCTGACGGCGTACGCCGTGACGGTGGCCGACGGCGAGGGCGACCAGCTGGAGCTGAACGTCGCCGAGGCCGAGCACTTCCTGATCGCGGCGGCCAAGGCGATGGGGATCGACACCCTCCACCAGATCGACACCGGCCTCGACCCGGTCACCGCCGAGCGCGAGCAGTGGGACGACGGCAACAACACGCTGGCCATCGCGCCGCGGGTGGCCGTGGCCTACGAGCGCAACGACGAGACCAACGACCGGCTCGAGGACGCCGGCATCGAGGTGCTCCGGATCGCCGGCTCGGAGCTGGGCTCGGGGCGCGGCGGCCCGCGCTGCATGAGCTGCCCGATCGTCCGGGCGCCCTCCTCGGCTGAGCGCCGCGGTCGCCTAGCCCTGCGTCTCGTCGGCAGCACGGGGTGGCGCAGCGGTGCGCCGGCCTGCTCGCAGACGGCCCGTGCTCGGCGTCGCAACGGATCAGCACCGTGGGTCGGCGGCCCGCGCTGAGGATGACCGAGCGCGCCGACTCCCAGCCCACGATGCTCGCCCTCGCCGGTGCGTGCAGCCGGACCCGCCGGCCGCGCGACCACACGACCGCGGCGGGGCCGTCGGGAGCCTCGGTGTACGGCTGATAGACGTACGCCGTTCCGCCCGGTCCCCAGAGCCCGCCGGGTCCCTGCGGCACGCGGCCGACCCGCGTGGTCACACCGGCGGCGTCGGTCGTGCCGAAGCGGCCGGACCCGCGCCGTCCTCTGTGGCCAGCCAGCTCACCCCGCCCGGCCACTGGTCGTTGCCGGTGACCGCCCCGGGTGCAGCGCTCCGGTCGCCAGGACCGCGGCCCGGCCCGGTCGCCAGACCAGGAGGCTGGTCGTAGAGCCGATCCAGGAGGACCGTCCCGTCGTTGTCGACGCCGGCGACCTCGTAGACGCCTCCGGCGTCGCAGCACGTCACCCGCGACTCCACCCTCGTTGTCCCGACCTGCCGGCCCCGCCTCACGTCGTACGCGTGGACGGTGAAGACCACCTCGGTGGTGTAGCGGTCGAAGCGCCGGATCGTCGTGCGACTCGACCCAGGCCAGATGGTGGCCGTTCGCGGATACGACCGGCTCGACGTACCGCTCGGGGTGCTGATCAAGGTCACCTGCCGGGTCCCGCGCACGAGCCTCCAGGTGCTGCCGTGCTGCCCGGTCCGGCCGACGAGGGTGGTACCTCCCCGGGACACGATCTCGCGTAGCGGAGTCCGGATCGTGCGCCCGCCGAGGTGCAGCCGGCCGGCCGACCACCACGGCAGGGTGGTGGGAGCTCCCACCGGATCGGCGTCGCGAGGCGGGCGAGGTGCTCGTGGGCGACCGAGTCGGCATGGTGGTCGGCTGCCAGCGGGGGCCGCAGCCGGTGGCCGACAGGATCGCCGTACCGATGACGAGCGCCAGGCGTCTGCGTCCGGAGGTGCCCACGTCCGTGAGACGCACGCACTCTCCCCTCGGTTGTCGGCGCGCCACGACGACGAGCGCCAGATCCGCTCGCGGTCGTCCCCCGCCCGGGGCTATCGTCCGGATCCTGTCGCCACTCGGCGATCACGGTCAGCAGGGAGCGCCACATGGCAGGTCCTTCGGAGAGCGAGGCCCGAGACTTCGCGCTCGCCTACCGCTCCTTCCTGGCGTGGATCCACTCCGGCACTTCGACGCCCGCGAGCGCAACGAGGTCGTGGCCCTGGTCTCCGACTACCTGGGCGCCGAGGGCCGCGAGCGGTCTGTCGTAGGCCGCTCCCTGCCCCCCTTCGAGCACGTCAACCTGCAGACGGCTCTGGATGCGTGGGCGGCCCGACCGGGGCGATCGGTGGCCGTGCACGGCATCACGTTGCCGCCCCACTACGACCGATCACCCTCCAGCAGCTCGTGACCGGCGAGGGGATCCCGCCGCTTCGACTGTCGGCGCCGTCGTTGGCGGACCTGCCCAACGGGCCGGCGTCGACGCTGGCGTGTCTGCTCCTCGCGGCCCTGCTCGTCGAGGACGCGAGCGGACGCTACGTGGTCATGGTGGTGGGTCCGACCGAGCACTCCCACGACCTGCGGGTCGAGGTGGCCGGACTCCCGGTCGAGGACGCCCAGGCCGTCCACGCCGAGCTCGACGAGCTGCGCAACCGGCTCAACGTCTACCGCGGCCACCTGCTCGACGTCGCGATCGCACCGATGGGCGGGCTGGCCCTCAGCTTCGGCGAGTACCCGCTCACCGCGCGGGACGACGTGATCCTGCCGGAGGCCGTGCTGACCCGGGTCGAGCGGCACGCGCTCGGCGTCTCGGCGCACCGCGACGCCCTGCTGGCCGCCGGCCAGCACCTCAAGCGTGGGCTGCTGCTCTACGGTCCGCCCGGCACCGGCAAGACCCACACCACCCGCTACCTGATCGGCCAGATGACGCGGCTACACCCGGTTCGTCCTCACCGGTCGCTCGCTGCACGCGATCGGCGTGGCGGCGGAGCTCGCGCGTGACCTGCAGCCCGCGGTCATCGTGCTCGAGGACGTCGACCTCGTCGCCGAGGACCGCAGCTTCGGGCCAGGGTCCAGCTCGGTCCTCTTCGACCTCCTCGACGCCATGGACGGCGCCGCCGCAGATGCCGACCTCCTCTTCGTCCTGACCACCAACCGCGCCGACCTGCTCGAGCCGGCCCTGGCCGCCCGGCCGGGGCGGGTCGACGTCGCCGTCGAGATCGACCTGCCCGATGCCGCGGCCCGCCAGCGGCTGCTCGAGCTCTACGCCCGCTCGGTGCCGCTTCAGCTCTCCGACGCCGAGATCGAGACGGTCATCGAGCGCACCGACGGCGTGACCGCATCGTTCCTGAAGGAGCTGTACGACGAGCGGTGCTCGAGTCGCTCCACGACCACGCGCCGCTCGAGACGGTGACCGCGGAGCACACCGGCCGCGCCCTCGACGACCTGCTCGACAGCGGCCAGCAGGTGACCCGCAGCCTGCTCGGGGTCGGCAACGATCCAGAGACGTTGCCTGCCGGGGCGGGCCTGGGAATTCCGCCCCACCCGGGACGACGGGGCTTCGTCGGCTACCAGAGTCTGCCCGGGCGCTTTCCCGGCGCCTAGCCGAGTTGGGACGCTGGTCCCGGGCATGAAGGGGCCCGGCCGATGTTGACGGGGGAGGCAACAGCGACCGGGCCGCCCACGACCGTAGCGAACGGTGGGCGGGCGGTTCAACCCACCACGCACACCCGATTTCCAGCGCAGCGTGACCTGGCGATTCGCCAGCTCGATCCGTGCGGAGCGTTCCTGGGACGCGAGGTCCCGCGGGTCGTCGAGGGCCGAGGTCAGGCGCTCCTGCAGCGCCGCCACCGGCTCCTCGAGCGCAGACGCGCCGGTGCCGGGCGGCAGGTCCCACACCGGCACCACGAGGCCGTACGCGCGGAACATCCCGACCAGCTTGGAGTGCTCGACCAGCACGTCTTCGCCGGCCGTGTGGAGCCGTGCGAGGGCGTCCATCAAGGGCGCCTCGGCGTACCCGAGCACCCACCGGAGGTGCTCCTTGGGTCCGGCGTCGATCCAGTACGCCGCCTCGACCGCGGACAGCTTGGCCGACGGTGAGACCGCGCCGTTCGCCTGCTCGAGCGCCTCGGCCATGCCGGCGTCGCGGTCGCTCACGTCGTCCAGCCACCACTCGAAGCCGTCGTGCACGGTGATGTCGAGCCGCTCGTCGGCCACCAGGTCCTGCAGACGCACGCCGGCCCCGGGCGGATCCACGAGCCCGACCACCCCCGGCTCCTCGGTCGCCAGCGCCTTCTCCAGCACTGCGGCGAGGTCGCGGGACGGGTCACCGAACGAGTGCCTCACCTGGAGGCCCAGCCATACCTCGCCGCTGTCGCGCACCATCGCAGGCGCGGCCATGGGCAACAGCGAACCGAGGGTGACCGTCCGCTCGCCCACCCGCAGCGGAGCGGTGGCCGACGGCACGAACTCACGCAGCGCCACCAGGTCGCGCTCCGCGGCCAGCCCCTCGAAGGGCCGGATCACGAAGGCGCCGCCCGCCGACCCGTGGCACGCCTTGTAGCGCTTGCCCGAGCCACACGGGCACGGCTCTCGTGGCCCGACGGCGTCGTCGGTGGTTGCCCGGTCACGGGCCTTGGTGCGCGAGCGCTTCGCCATGCTCCCGAGGCTAGCGTCCGCTACGCGGTCGGCTGGGGCGCGAGCCAACCCAGCATCTGCGCAGGCTT
>CAWCPG010000016.1:0-142708 GCA_963797325.1 uncultured Actinomycetota bacterium | reverse complement strand
CGACGCTCAGGTCCGAACGAGCCGTCGGGAGGTGACCCGTGACCCGCCAACCGGAACCGGTCAGGGTCTGCACGACATCCTGCTCGGTGGCGTTGCCTCCGCCGATGACCGCGGGGATCCCGCCGAGCAGCCCGCCGGCGACGTCGTGGACCGGCACAGCCAGGGACGGGAGCCGCCGGGTCACTCCGGTCGCCAGGTCGATCCGCCACGCCGCGTCGGTGGACCGGTCGCCCGCCAGCAGGCCCCCGGCCGTCACCACCGCGGTGCCCCCGACGGGCACGACGGCCTGACGGCCGACCGCGGCCGGCAGCCGCCACCCGGCGAACGATGCGCTCGCCACGTGCGGGACGGATGGCGTCACGGGAGCCGACGACGGGCTCGCGGACGAAGGGGTGCCCGCCGGCACGGTCGAGACAGCGGCCGGTGACTCGGACGACGTGAACGCGGCACATCCGACCAGAAGGGGCGTGACAGCGACGGCCGCCGCCAGGACGAGCCTCATCGCATGTTCCCGGTGTGGCCCAGGGAGTAGCGACCGGGCTGCGGCCAGACGGCGAGGCCGTGGGGGCTGCCACCGACCGGGATCCTCGCCACCAGCCGGCCGCGCCGGGTGTCGAACCCGTAGACCAGGCCGTCGTTCCGGCCGGACAGCCACAGGATCCGACCGTCGGCCGAGACCCCGCCCATGTCGGGGCTGCCGCCGCCCGGGATCGTCCAGGTGTCGACGATCCGGTTCGTGGAGGGGTCGACGACGCTCACCCGTCCGGCACCACGGTCGGAGACGTAGAGACGCTTCCCGTTCCGGCTGGGGTAGATCCCGTGCGGCATGCGGGGCATCCCGATCACGCCGGTCTGACGGAACGTCCGAGCATCGATGAGCCGGAGCTCGTTGGTGCCCATGTCGGCGACGTAGAAGGTCGTGCCGTCGGGTGAGATCCGGACGTCCTGCGGCACGCTCCGGCCCATCGTCATCGGGTCGGCATGCGGGGCGGTGGGTCTCGGGTCGAGGCGGAGTGTCGCGAGCACCCGGTGGCCCAGCGTCGAGACCTTCAGCAGCTCGCCGGAGAACTCGCAGCTCACGACGAAGAAACGGCCGTTGCCGGAGAAGTCGGCATGGTTGGGGCCGCGGCAGCCCGGAGAGGTCAGGTCCTTGATGGTGCGGAAGCTGTGCGCGTCGGCGAAGCGGATCGTGTCGTACTGCTCGATCATCACCACGGCCGTCTTCCCGTCCGGCGTGAAGTAGAGGTTGTAGGGCCGCGGCATCGGGATCGTCCCCTCCCGGACCGCGGTCCGCGGGTCGATGCGCACCAGCTCGTCGGCGACGCTGGAGTTCGTGTACAGCGTCGACAGGTCGTACGACGGCACCACGTGCTGGCTGAGGTAGCCGGTCGGGATGACCCGGACGACCTTGCGGGTCCGCTGGTCGATCACCGTCACCGTGGAGCCCTGCGAGTCGGGCACGTAGAGGTACGACGGGTCGTGGCGCACCTGGGGGGCGAGCATGCCGGCTCGGTCCTGGGAGTAGACGTCGTTGCCGATCACGGGCGGCATGCCGGGAAGGGGGTGGCGGAACGGAGGTGCGACGGAGGGGTGGTGTGACGCGGGCGCGGCGGTCGCCGTCGCGGAGTGGCTCCCGCCGGCGGCCGGGGTCGACGACGGGCCACCGCCGCACGCCGTCACCAGCAGGACCGTCGCCAGCGTTGCCGCCACGCGGACACGCCGATGCCAGGACACGCGCGTCCACACTCCTCAGGTCGCCGTCAGGGGCCACCTCGGACGCTATTTCGCATCACCTGACGGCCACCTGACCGGCGCCGGAGGCTCAGACCACCAGCGGACGGGCGGTCGGCGGGATCGGGCTGGGCAGGCTGGTCGCCCCGGTGAGGTAGGCGTCGACCGCGGCGGCCGCCGCCCGGCCCTCCGCGATGGCCCACACGATCAGGGACTGACCCCGGCCGGCGTCGCCGGCGACGAACACGCCGTCCACGCTCGAGGCGTACGACGCGTCGCGCGCGACGTTGCCGCGCTCGTCGAGCGCGACCCCGAGCTGCTCCAGCAGCCCGGGCCGCTCCGGGCCGGTGAAGCCCATCGCCAGCAGCACCAGCCCGGCCGGGATCTCCCGCTCGGTGCCCGCGACGGGCTGGAACGACCCGTCGACCTCGACCAGGCGCAGCGCCCGGACGCGACCGGCCTCGTCGCCGAGGAACTCCTGCGTCGAGACGGCGTACACCCGGTCGCCGGCCTCCTCGTGGGCCGACGAGACGCGGAAGGTCATCGGGTAGGTGGGCCACGGCTGACCGGCCGGCCGCTCGAGCGGCGGCCGGGCCAGGATCTCCAGCTGGGTGACCGAGGCCGCTCCCTGGCGGATCGCCGTGCCGAGGCAGTCGGCGCCCGTGTCACCGCCGCCGATGATCACGACGTCGAGGCCCGTGGCGGTGATCTGGTCGGGCACCTCCTGGCCGAGGGAGACCCGGTTGGACTGCGGGAGGTACTCCATGGCCTGGTGGATGCCGGCGAGCGCACGGCCCGGCATCGGCAGGTCGCGGCCGACGGTCGACCCGACGGCGAGCACCACCGCGTCGTACCGCTCGAGCAGCTTGTCGCCCGGCAGCTCGGCACCGACGTCGACCCCGGCCCGGAACACCGTCCCCTCGCGCCTCATCTGGTCGAGGCGGCGGTCGAGGACGGCCTTCTCCATCTTGAACTCGGGGATCCCGTAGCGCAGCAGTCCGCCGATCCTGTCGGCACGCTCGTAGACCGCCACGGTGTGCCCGGCCCGGGTCAGCTGCTGGGCGGCAGCGAGGCCGGCGGGGCCGGAGCCGACGACGGCCACGGTGCGGCCGGACAGCCACTCGGGGGGCCGCGGGCGCACGTAGCCCGACGACCAGGCGCGGTCGATGATCGCCACCTCGACGTTCTTGATCGTGACGGGGTCCTGGTTGATCCCCAGCACGCACGACGTCTCGCACGGCGCCGGGCACAGACGCCCGGTGAACTCCGGGAAGTTGTTGGTCGCGTGGAGCCGGTCCATGGCGCCGTCCCAGTCGTCACGCCAGACCAGGTCGTTCCACTCGGGGATCAGGTTGCCCAACGGGCAGCCCTGGTGGCAGAAGGGGATGCCGCAGTCCATGCAGCGCGACGCCTGGGTCGAGATGATCGGCAGGAGGGCCCGCCCCGGACCACCGGGATAGACCTCCTTCCAGTCGTGGATCCGCTCCTCGACCGGCCGCCGCTCGGCGACCTCGCGGCCGTACTTCAGGAAGCCTCGGGGGTCAGCCATGCAGCACCTCCATGATCCGGCGGTCGGCCTCGTCGTCGTCCAGACCGTCGCGCAGGGCGTCGGCCCGGGCCTCCAGCACGCGGCGGTAGTCGCGGGGCATCACCTCGGTGAGCCGCGCCACCGTGCCCGGCCAGTCGGCCAGCAGCTCCTCGGCCACGGTCGAGCCGGTCTCCTCGTGATGGCGGGTGACCAGGGCGCGCAGCTCGTCGGCGACGTCGTCGGGCACCGGTCCGAGGTCGACCAGCTCCGGGTTGACCCGGTGGGGCTTCAGGTCGAGGACGTACGCCGTGCCGCCGCTCATGCCGGCAGCGAAGTTGCGGCCGGTCTTGCCCAGCACGACCACGCGCCCGCCGGTCATGTACTCGCAGGCGTGGTCGCCCACGCCCTCGACGACCGCGGTGGCGCCGGAGTTGCGGACGCAGAAGCGCTCCCCGACACCGCCCCGGATGAAGATCTCCCCGGACGTCGCGCCGTAGCCGATGACGTTGCCGGCGATGATCTGCTCGTGGGCCGCGAAGGTCGCCGTCCGGTCGGGACGGATCAGGATCCGGCCGCCCGAGAGGCCCTTCGCGACGTAGTCGTTGGCGTCACCCTCCAGGCGGAGCGTGATGCCGCTGGGCAGGAACGCCCCGAACGACTGGCCCGCCGAGCCGACCATGGTCAGGTCGATCGTGTCGTCGGCCAGCCCGTCACCGCCGTAGCGCTTGGTCACCTCGTGGCCGAGCATCGTGCCGACCGTGCGGTTGACGTTGCGTACGGCGAGGTGGGCGCGGACGGGCTCCCGGCGCGAGAGGGCGGGCGCCGCGATCCGGATCAGCTCGTTGTCGAGCGCCTTGGCCAGCCCGTGGTCCTGGGCCTTGGTGTGGCGCAGGTCCTGGCCCGCGAACTGCTCCCCCACGTCGGCCACGTGGAGGATCGGGGTCAGATCGAGGCCCGAGGCCTTCCAGTGGTCGACGGCAGGTGCGACGTCGAGCGCCCCGACCTGGCCGATCGCCTCGTCGAGGGTGCGGAACCCCAGCTCGGCCAGGAGCTCGCGCACCTCCTCGGCGATGTACTCGAAGAACGTGACCACGAACTCCGGCTTGCCGCTGAACCGCCGACGCAGCACGGGGTTCTGGGTGGCGACGCCGACCGGGCAGGTGTCGAGGTGGCAGACGCGCATCATGATGCAGCCGCTGACGACGAGCGGAGCGGTCGCGAACCCGTACTCCTCGGCGCCGAGGAGCGCGGCGATCACGACGTCGCGGCCGGTCTTGAGCTGGCCGTCGGTCTGGACGACGATCCGGTCGCGCAGGCCGTTGACGAGCAGCGTCTGCTGGGTCTCGGCCAGGCCCAGCTCCCAGGGACCGCCCGCGTGCTTGAGCGAGGTCAGCGGCGCCGCGCCGGTGCCGCCGTCGTGGCCCGAGATCAGGACGACGTCGGCGTGGGCCTTGGAGACCCCGGCCGCGACCGTGCCGACCCCGACCTCGGCGACGAGCTTCACGTGGACGCGGGCCGACGGGTTGGCGTTCTTCAGGTCGTGGATCAGCTGGGCGAGGTCCTCGATGGAGTAGATGTCGTGGTGCGGCGGCGGGCTGATCAGGCCCACGCCCGGCGTCGAGTGCCGGGTCTTGGCCACCCAGGGGTAGACCTTCGCTCCGGGCAGCTGGCCGCCCTCACCGGGCTTGGCGCCCTGCGCCATCTTGATCTGGAGGTCGTCGGCGTGGGTGAGGTAGTCGCTGGTGACGCCGAACCGGCCGGAGGCGACCTGCTTGATGGAGCTGCGGCGCTCCGGGTCGCGCAGTCTCTCGAGGTCCTCGCCGCCCTCGCCGGTGTTGGACTTCGCGCCCAGCCGGTTCATCGCGATCGCGAGGTTCTCGTGGGCTTCGCTGCTGATGGACCCGTAGGACATCGCGCCGGTCGAGAAGCGCTTGACGATCTCCGAGACCGGCTCGACCTCCTCGATCGGGACGGGCTGCCGGCCGCTCGTGGCCGCGTCCTTGAAGCGGAAGAGGCCGCGCAGGGTCATCAGTCGCTCGGACTGCTCGTCGACGCGTGCGGTGTACTGCTTGAAGACGTCGTAGCGCTGGTGGCGCGTGGAGTGCTGGAGGCGGAAGACCGTGTCGGGGTCGAACAGGTGGGGCTCGCCACCCAGGTCGGGACGGCGCCACTGGTACTCACCGCCCACCGGCAGCTCGCGGTGGGTGGGGCTGATGCCGCCGCGGGGGTACGCCGTGGCATGGCGCCGGGCGACCTCCTCGGCGATGGTGTCGAGCTCGACGCCGCCCAGCTTGGACGTCGTACCGGTGAAGTAGCGGTCGACGACGCTCCGCGACAGGCCCACGGCCTCGAAGGTCTGGGCACCGGTGTAGGACGCGACCGTGGAGATGCCCATCTTGGACATCACCTTCAGGACGCCCTTGCCGAGACCCTTGATCAGGTGGCGGACCGCCACCTCGGGCTCGACCTGCACGTAGAACCCGTCGCGGGCGAGGTCCTCGACCGACTCCATGGCCAGGTAGGGGTTGACGGCCGCGGCGCCGTAGCCGATCAGGAGAGCGACGTGGTGCACCTCGCGGACGTCGCCGGCCTCGACGATCAGGCCGACCTGGGTGCGGGTCTTCTCGCGGACGAGATGGTGGTGCACCGCGCCGGTGAGCAGCAGGGACGGGATCGGCGCCAGCTCGGCGGTGCAGTGCCGGTCGGACAGGACGATGACGCGGGCGCCGTCGGCGATCGCGGCGGACACCTCGTCGCAGATCTCGTCGAGGCGCCGCGCCATGGCCTCGCCGCCGCCCTCGACGGCGTAGAGACCGCGGCTGACGTGGGTGATGAAGCCGGGCATGTCGCCGTCGCGGTTGATGTGGCGGATCTTGGCCAGGTCGTCGTTGTCGAGGACCGGGAAGGGCAGCACGATCTGCCGGCACGCCGCGGGCGTCGGCTCGAAGAGGTTGGCCTCCGGGCCGATGGTGCCGGCCAGCGAGGTGACGAGCTCCTCGCGGATCGCGTCGAGGGGCGGGTTGGTGACCTGCGCGAACATCTGGGCGAAGTAGTCGAACAGCAGCCGGGGGCGCTCGCTGAGCGCAGCGATCGGGCTGTCGGTGCCCATCGAGCCGATCGGCTCGGCGCCGGAGTTGGCCATCGGGGTCAGCAGGACCCGGAGCTCCTCCTGCGTGTAGCCGAACACCTGCTGGCGCCGGGTGACCGAGGAGTGCGTGTGGACGATGTGCTCGCGCTCGAGGATGTCGTCGAGGTGGATCTGGCCGGCGTGGAGCCACTCGTCGTAGGGGTGCTCGGCGGCGAGCTCGCCCTTGATCTCCTCGTCCTCGATGATCCGGTGCTCGTCGGTGTCGACCAGGAACATCCGGCCCGGCTGCAGCCGGCCCTTGCGGACGATGGTGGCGGGGTCGAGGTCGAGGACGCCGACCTCGGAGGCGAGGACGACCAGGCCGTCGTCGGTGACCCAGTAGCGGCTCGGGCGCAGGCCGTTGCGGTCGAGCACGGCCCCGATCTGGGACCCGTCGGTGAAGACCACGGCAGCGGGGCCGTCCCAGGGCTCCATCAGGGCGGAGTGGTAGTCGTAGAACGCGCGGCGCTGCGCGTCCATCTCCCGGTGGTTCTCCCAGGCCTCGGGGATCATCATCAAGACGGCATGGGGCAGGGTGCGGCCGCCCATGTGGAGCAGCTCGAGGACCTCGTCGAAGCTCGCGGAGTCGGACGCGCCCGGCGTACAGATCGGGAACAGGCGCTCGAGGTCGCCCGGGATCAGGTCGGAGTCGAGCAGCGCCTCGCGGGCGCGCATCCAGTTGCGGTTGCCCATCACGGTGTTGATCTCGCCGTTGTGCGCGATGTAGCGGAACGGGTGGGCCAGCGGCCAGCTCGGGAAGGTGTTGGTCGAGAACCGCGAGTGCACGACGGCGAGCGCCGACGCGACGCGCTCGTCGGTCAGGTCGGGGAAGAACCGGTCGAGCTGGTCGGTGGTGAGCATGCCCTTGTAGAGCAGGGTGCGGGTGCTGAGGGAGCCGAAGTAGACCTCCGTCTCGCGCTCGGCCCGCTTGCGGAGGCAGAAGGCGCGGCGCTCGAGCGCCATGCCGGTCAGGCGGGCGCCGGCGGCCGCCACGAACAGCTGGCTGAACAGGGGCATCACGCCGCGGGCGGTCGCACCGAGCAGGTCGGGGACGACGGGGACGTCACGCCAGCCGAGGACCGTCAGGCCCTCCTGCTCCGCGAGCTCCTCGACCTGCTGCCGGGTCTTGGCGACGTCGTCGCTGTCACCCTCGAGGAACGCCGTACCGACGGCGTAGGCACCTGCTCCGGGGAGCTCGAAGTCGACGATCTCGCGCAGGAAGGCGTGGGGGACCTGGAGCAGGATGCCGGCGCCGTCGCCGGAGTTCACCTCGGCGCCCGGCCGCGCCCCGGTGGTCGAGGTTGCGCAGGGCCGTGAGCGCCTTGCGCACGATGTCGTGGTCGGCCTCACCGGTGAGGGTGGCCACGAACGCGACGCCGCAGGCGTCGTGCTCGAAGCGCGGGTCGTAGAGCCCTTGGGCGGGCGGGCCAGCAGGCAATGCGCGCATCGACCGGTGCTCCCGTCGTCGGCGCCGCGGCCGCGGGGCGGCCGGGCGGTCCTGGCAAGTTCCAGCGATCTGGGCAAGGAGGCAGGGGACGACATTGGCCCACGCGCGGTCAGGCTAGCAAGCAGCCGGCGTCTGCCGGTGCTGGTTCTTGCCCAGCGGACAGGTCGGCTCGGGACTGTCGGCGGAGTCGCCGTCGTACGGCGTGTGGCCCGTGGGTTCGGCGTCGGCAGGCTCAGATGTCGTCGGGACCGCGGTCCTGCTCGGAGGCCCCGGCCTCGGAGACGTAGGTCCAGGTGTCGCCGTCCTGGCGCTCGATCCGCCGGAAGCCCGGGCCCGAGGTCGCGCTGCGGTGCTTCTCCGCCCACCGCACGGCCTCGCCGTCGTTGGGCCACTCGGCCTGGTCCACGGGCTGGTGGTCCTTGTCGAGGAGGCGGTAGAGGTGGTGGGTCTGCGGCTGCGCGTCGGTCATGACGACCACCGTCCCATGCCCGGGCCGATCGTCCTACCCCTCGTGTCCGCGCACCGGTGGTGCGAGCGACGGGTCAGTCCTGGGTGCGACCGGGCTCGGTGTCGCCGGGCGGTGGCTCGGCGGCCGTCTCGGCCGACTGGACGGTGGCCGGCTCGGCGCCGCCTGAGTCGGCGTCGGAGTCGGCGTCGGCGTCGGCGTCGGCGTCGGAGTCGGCGTCGGCCAGCGCGCGATCGGCGGCGAGACGCTCCTCGGTGTAGACGACGGTCTCGCGACCCGGCCGACGGCGCCCGACGACGACGAAGTACACCGCCGCCAGCACGAACATCACGATCGAGGTCCAGACGTTGAGGCGCAGGCCGAGGACGTGGTTGTACTCCACGGTGTCGATCCGCAGCGTCTCGATCCAGCCGCGCCCCAGGGTGTAGGCCATCACGTAGAGCGCCATCACCCGGCCATGACCGAGCTTGAAGCGCCGATCGGCCCAGACCACGAAGAAGAACGCCGCGACGACCCAGATCGACTCGTAGAGGAACGTCGGCTGGAAGGTGGCGTACTGCTCGTAGCCGGGCGGCCGGTTCTGCGGGTCGATCTTCAGCGCCCAGGGCAACGTCGACGGACGGCCGAACAGCTCCTGGTTGAACCAGTTGCCCCAGCGTCCCATCGCCTGGGCGATCAGGACGCCCGGAGCCAGCGCGTCGAGCACCGGGGCGAAGAGGATCCCCTTACGACGGGAGCCGATCCAGACTCCGAGGGCACCGAAGGCGATCGCGCCCCAGATGCCGAGCCCACCACGCCAGACGTAGAGGGCGTTGACCGCCGACCGGCCCGCGCCGAAGTAGAGGTCGTGGTCGGTCATCACGTGGTAGAGCCGCCCACCGAGCACGCCGAACGGCACGGCCCAGAGGGCGAGGTCGGTGACCTCGCCGTGCGTGCCGCCCCGCGCGACCCAGCGCCGTTCGCCGATCATGACGGCCGCCACGATCCCCGCGATGATGCACAGCGCGTAGCCGCGCAGGGGCAGGGGGCCGAGGTACCAGACGCCCTCGGCGGGGCTGGGGATGAACTGCGTCAGCACGGAGGTCCTCACGAGAGCAGCTGGTGGATGTCATGGGCGAACTCGGGTGCGGTCGCACCGAGGGTCCACACGACGGGCACGGTGTTCGTGCCGTCGAGGGCGAGGACCTGGGTGCCGTGAGTGACGTCGTACCCCCCGCTGGGCAGCCGCCGCCCCTTCGCGACCGGCACGCCCAGCGTCTCGGCGACGTGCTTGATCTTCGGCAGCGGCCCGGTGACGCCCACGAACGCCGGGTCGAAGCGGTCGAGCCAGTGACGGATCACGGGGCCGGTGTCGCGGGCCGGGTCGGTGGTCACGAAGACGACCTGCACGTTGGCCCGGTCGGCGGCGTCGAGCTGGAGCATGGCCGAGGCGAGCGTGGCCATCGTGGTCGGGCACTCGTCGGGGCAGTGGGTGTAGCCGAAGAAGATCAGCGTCAGCCGCTTGTCGGTGCTGGACGCGAGCGAGAACGGCTGGCCCTCGGTGTCGGTGAGCATGGTGTCGGGCGCGTGGTACTGCTCGTGGAGCACGGCACCGGTGAACGTGCTCGCCTGGCTCCTGGCGCAGCCGGCAAGGGCCACGGAGGCGAGCAGGAGCAGGGCGAGGAGCCTACGCACGTCGTACCCCTCGCGCGAGGTCCTCCGTCAGCGCCGTCAGCGCCTTCAGCGCGGCGCTCCGGTCGTCGTGGTCGAGCAGGCAGCGCACGAACGCCGAGCCGACGATCACCCCGTCGGCGTACGACGCGATCTCGGCCGCCTGCGCGCCGTTGCTGACCCCCAGCCCGACGCCGACCGGCAGGTCGGTGGTGCGCTGGGTGCGCTCCACCAGCGGGCCGGCGAGGTCGCTGGTGGTGGTACGCGCGCCGGTCACCCCCATCACCGCCGTGGCGTAGACGAAGCCGCGGGAGGCGGCCGTGGTCATCGCGATCCGCTCGTCGGTCGACGACGGCGCGACGAGGAAGATCTTGTCGAGGTCGTGGCTGTCGGCCGCAGCGATCCACGCGGCGCCGCTGTCGGGCGTGAGGTCGGGGGTGATCAGCCCGGATCCTCCGGCGCCGGCGAGGTCGGCGGCGAAGCGCTCCACGCCGTACCGCTCGACGGGGTTCCAGTAGGTCATGATCACCGTCGGCGTCCCGGTGGCGGCGACGGCCTCGACGGTGCGCAGGACGTCATGGATCCGGACGCCACCCTCGAGCGCGCGTTGTGCGGCGGCCTGGACCGTGGGGCCGTCCATCACCGGGTCGCTGTAGGGCAGGCCGACCTCGATCACGTCGCAGCCCGCGTCGACCATGACCTTCAGCGCCTCGATGGCGCCGTCGACGTCGGGGAAGCCGGCCGGGAGGTAGCCGACGAGGGCCGCCCGCCCCTCGGCGCGCGCGGTGTCGAAGGCGGGGCGAACGGTCACGAGACGGGCTCCGCTTCGCCACCCTCGGCCTCGCCGAGGTGGAACCACTCGATGGCGGTCCCCATGTCCTTGTCGCCGCGGCCGGACAGGTTGATCAGCATGATGTCGTCGGGACCGTACGTCGACGCGACCCGGATGGCTCCGGCGATGGCGTGGGCCGACTCGATGGCCGGGATGATCCCCTCGGTCCGGCTGAGCAGGGCCATCGCGTCCATCGCCTCGGCGTCCGTCACCGGGCTGTAGGACGCCCTCCCGGACGCCGCGAGGTGGGCGTGCTGCGGGCCGACCCCGGGGTAGTCGAGCCCCGCCGAGATCGAGTGCGACTCGATGGTCTGGCCGTCCTCGTCCTGGAGCACGTAGGTCCGCGCCCCGTGGAGCACGCCTGCGTCGCCGGCCGTGATGGTCGCGGCGTGCCGCCCGGTCTCGAACCCGTCTCCCCCGGGCTCGAAGCCGTGGATCTCCACGTCGTCGTCGAGGAACGCGGTGAAGAGCCCGATCGCGTTGGACCCGCCGCCGACGCAGGCGGCGATGCCGCGCGGCAGCACGCCGTACCGCTCGAGGCACTGCGCCCGCGCCTCGTCGCCGATGGCTCGGGTGAAGTCGCGGACCATGCTCGGGAAGGGGTGGGGTCCGGCCGCCGTACCGAAGAGGTAGGCCGTGTGGTCGACCGAGGCGACCCAGTCGCGCAGCGCCTCGTTGATGGCGTCCTTGAGGGTCGCGCTGCCGGAGTCGACCGGGATCACCGTGGTGCCGAGCAGCTGCATCCGGGCGACGTTGAGGGCCTGGCGCTTCACGTCGACCGAGCCCATGTAGACGGTGCAGTCGAGCCCGAAGTACGCCGCGGCGGTGGCGCTCGCCACGCCGTGCTGGCCGGCGCCGGTCTCGGCGATCACCCGGGTCTTGCCCATCCGCTTGGTCAGCAGGGCCTGGCCGAGCACGTTGCGGATCTTGTGGGCGCCGGTGTGGTTGAGGTCCTCGCGCTTGAGCAGGATCCGGCAGCCGACCTGCTCGGAGAGGCGGGTCGCCTCGTAGAGCGCGCTCGGGAGCCCGGCATAGTCGCGACAGATGGTGGCGAAGGCGTCGGTGAACGCCGGGTCGGCCATCGCCTCCTGCCAGGCGACCGTCAGCTCGTCGAGGGCCCTGACCAGGGCCTCGGGCATGTAGCGGCCGCCCCAGCCGACCTCCGCACCGCCGAACCAGCCTTGCTCGTCGGCGTCCCAGGCACTCGTCGGTCGAGCGGAGTCGAGACCACTCATGCGCCGACCCCCGTCATCGCGCGGACGGCACCCTCGGGGTCGCCGTCCCTGACCAGGGCCTCGCCCACCAGCACCACGTCGGCACCCTCGGAGACGTGGCGGCGTACGTCGGCGGGTCCGGAGATGCCGCTCTCGGCGACCTTCAGCACCTCGCCGGGGAGCAGCGGGGCCAGCTTGGCGAACGTGGCGGGGTCGACGTCGAGGGTCTTCAGGTTGCGGGCGTTGACTCCGACGAGCGTGGCCCCGAGGTCGACCGCGCGCTCGGCCTCGGGCTCGTCGTGCACCTCGACGAGGGCCGTCAGGCCGAGCTCGCGGGCCACGTCGTGGAGATGGACCAGGACGTCGCCGGGCAGCGCCGCCACGATCAGCAGGACGAGGTCGGCACCGGCCGCTCGCGCCTCGAGCAGCTGGTAGGGCTCGACCACGAAGTCCTTGCGCAGCACCGGGAGGTCGACCGCGGCCCGCACCGCGTGGAGGTCGGCGAGGCTGCCGCCGAACCGGCGTTCCTCGGTGAGGACGCTGATCGCAGCCGCTCCCCCGCGCTCGTAGGCCGCCGCCAGCGCCGCCGGGTCGGGGATGCCGGCCAGCTCGCCCTTGCTGGGGCTGCGGCGCTTCACCTCGGCGATGACCGAGGAGCCCGCCTGCCGGAACGTGGGCAACGGGTCGCGCGCCGGCGGCACGTCGAGCAGCCGCGCGCGCAGCTCGGTCTCGGGGACCTCCGTCTGCCGACGGAGGAGGTCCTCGCGCACGCCCGCGACGATGTCGTCGAGCACGGACATGAACCGACCTCCAGGCCTCCGATGAGAGCGAGCAGCAATCGCGGCCAAGCCTCTCACGCGACCCCAGCGCGCCCGTCATCCGCCCGCGAAGCGGGCCGTCGTCGCCGTGGAGGCCGCGCGCGGCTAGGGTCGCGCCCTCAGGTCACCCGTGGGGAGACCGCCGACCGCAGGGACCGCGATGAGCCAGGACGCACCGCCGCCGTACGACGGGACGCCCGGTCCTCCGGTGACCGACACCCGGGCGCGCTGGTCGCTGGTGCTCGGCTTCGTGAGCATGCCGCTGACCTGCCTGTGCGGGCTCGGCGTGGTCCTCGGGATCGCGGCGATCGTGCTCGGCTGGCGGGTCAAGGACGCGCCGACCGGCCGGACGATGGCCCTCGGCGGCATCGCCAGCGGAGGGGTCTCGGTGGTGGTGCTCGCCGTCTTCCTGGTGCTGCACGCGTCGGGGGCGCTGGACCGGCCCTGAGCTCTCAGGGCGCCAGCCAGCTCCCGGGCAGGTTGCGGGCGACCCAGAACACCAGGACGAGGGCACCGAGACCCCAGCGCACGGAACGCGGGAGAGGTGGCACCACGGACACGTCGCGACCCTGCCAGGTGGCCCACGTCCAGCGCGCCAGCAGGAACACCACGAACGGAAGAGCCAGCACGAGCAGGAGGTTGCTGGAGGCCGCGGCGCCGACGTGGCCGTCGGTGAGGTCGTTCACGCCGCGCAGGCCGCCACAGCCGGGGCAGTAGACGCCGGTCAGTGCATAGAGGGGACAGACCCCCCACGAGTGCGTGACGTGGGGGTCGCGCACGTGGAGGGCCAGCGTGGCGGCAGCCAGCCCGCCGATGGTCAGCGCCGGCCCGAGCATCCGCTCCGACCGACGGGGCCGGGCGTCGACGGACTCGGTCGCGAGGGTCATCGGCTCAGTGGCTCGGACCGTTGAGCCCCATCCGGGACATCACCGCGAAGACGACGACGGAGACCACGCCGAGCGCCACGCCCACCCAGAACACCGACATCTTCACGGGGTCGAACATCAGCCCGACACCGGCCACCACGAAGCCCAGCATGGCCACCGCGACGGCCGCCCAGGCTGCTGGGGTGTTGCCGTGGTTGTCAGACATGCACTGCTCCTCGCGGGTCGGGCACCGGAGTGGGCCCGTGGGATCGGGGTAGCCGCATCCTAGTGGTCGGCCGGGTCCGTCGGGTCGTGGCCCTGGTCGATGGCACGCCACAGATCGAGCTCGTCGAGGTCCTCGGCGCGCGGCCTCGTCGCGGGCGCGTCGTACCGGCTGCCCATCTCGGGCCAGGACGGGCAGAACCGTACGGCGACCAGGGAGGCGGCCAGGGCCAGGAGCGAGCCGACGAGCGCCACCCACCACCAGCCGGTGACGTGGGCGGAGCTCTCACGGGTGTCGAGGACGACGGTGGCGGCGCGCGCCGAGTCGAGCGCCGCGGACCGGCCGAGGACCGCGGTGACGACGAGCCCCACGGCGACCAGCGCACCCAGGGCGGCGACCACCCGTCGTACGCGCGCACGGGTGACGAGGACGACGCCCCAGCACGCCAGGGCCACCAGCCCGAGGGCGCCGGCCAGCGGCACGTGGCCGGCCGAGTGGTCGACGAGCGCGGAGCCGGCCCGGCTGTCGGGCGCGGCCCAGGGCTTGCCCCCGGACAGTGCCGCGAGGCCCGAGCCGGCGAGACCGACGAGGACGGCGGGCGCGAAGAGGCGTCGGCCGTCAGCCATGCCCGCCTCGGGCGTCCGGCTCACCGAGCAGGTCCGCGTCGAAGCACGTGCGCGCACCGGTGTGGCACGCCGGCCCCTCCTGGTCCACCTGGAGCAGCACGGTGTCACCGTCGCAGTCGAGGCGGACGGCCCTGACCCACTGGCGGTGACCGGAGGTCTCGCCCTTGACCCAGTACTCGCCCCGGCTTCGGCTCCAGTACGTCGCGCGGCCGGTGGCCAGCGTCCGGGCCAGGGCCTCGTCGTCCATCCACCCCAGCATCAGGACCTCGCCGGTGTCGTGCTGCTGGGCGATCGCCGGGACCAGGCCGGCGTCGTTGCGGCGCAGGCGCGCCGACACGGCGGGGTCGAGGTCCATGCCCTCAGTGTCCCATCGCACGGGTCGCCACCGGCCGGTCGGTCCGGGAGTCGGAGCGGCCGGTGGCCCGACCTATGCTCGGGAGACATGACCTCCTTCGCCCGGCGCGAGCGTCTGGCCCTCTGCGACACCGCCCTGCTCGCCGGCCCGGACGCGCCCACCCTGTGCGACCCGTGGGACGTGAAGGCCCTGGTCTGCCATCTCCTCGTCCGCGAGCGGAACCCGGTCGCCGCGGCCGGCATCGCGGTCTCCCCGCTGTCGGGCCTGACCGAGCACGCGATGGAGCGCCTCGGGCGGACCGACTTCGGCGTCCTGGTCGAGCGGTTCCGGTCGCCGTGGGTGGTGCCGTTCGCGGTGCCCGGCGTGGAGCAGGTGTGGAACACCCTGGAGTTCTTCGTCCACCACGAGGACATCCGTCGCGCACAGGACGGGTGGGCACCACGGGGGCTGCCCGAGTCGGACGAGAAGACGCTGTGGTCCTACCTCAAGGTCGCGGGTCGCGGGCTGGCCAAGCCCGCCGGCGTACCCCTGCGGATGGAGTGGGGTGAGCAGTCGGCGACCCTGCGCGGCGGCGACGACCCGGTGATCCTGCGGGGGGCACCGTCCGAGATCGCGCTGGTGCTGCAGGGCCGGGCCCGGGTCGCCGAACTGACGTACGACGGTCCGCCCGGCGCCGTGGCACACCTGCGCGGCGCCCACCTCGGGGTCTAGGTGAAGATTCCGTGACTTCCGCCACGGAGGCGAGGTCGTGCCAGTACCGTGTGGTGAATGTGGCCACACCCCCCAAGTGCCCAAGGCCACACGAACGGCGCTCGCGCTCTCCATGCGAGCGCCGTTCCGGCTCTCTGAGGGCCGCCGGTCGGGAGCGGGGTCCCCTCAGGCCGGGTCGGGGCGCGGGTACCGCGGCAGCGGGACGCCGCCTCGCTCGCGGTAGCGCAGCCGCGCCGCGTCGAGGCTGAGGCAGCCGTTCGGACCGCCCCGCACGACGTCGCTGTCGTGGTCGTCCTGCCCGTCGTCGTACCAGCCGCACTCGCTGCACCGCTCGCCCCCGCCGCGCTCGGCCAGGGTCGGATGCCCGCAGCAGGGACAGGAGAGCAGGCAGCCGGCGCCGGGTGCGAGCACGTTGTCCTGGGCGGCGTACCACGCGACCCAGCGTTCGCGCGCCTCCGCGAGCTGCTCCTCATTCGGCGCAGGCGTCGGCTCGTCGGTGGGTGTGGTGTTGCACTCGTCGTGGCTGCCCGAGACCTGCCGGCGACGAAACCGGGGCCAGGTCACGGGCCCAGTGTGAGACAGACGCCTGCCGCGCGGAAGACCCGATCAGGGTCACGTGTTGCCGCGGACCAGCTCCGCGACGAGGACCACGACGGCCGGCAGACCGGCCACGAGGAGGACCACGCCGAGCTCGCGCCGCCGCGTCCAGCCGTACGCCGTCGCGACGGCCGCGAGCACGAGGCTCATCACGACCGTGCCTCCCGCCGACGGCGTTGCTGGCCCAGGTGAGCCCGACCGCGACGGCGAGGAGGTAGCCGACCGCTCCGGGCCGCGGGCGTCCCGTCATCGTGTCGGCGAGGGCGGCGACGACGAGGGCGACGCCCAGGTACCAGACGTGGTGACCGACGACCTCGTCCCACAGGTGAGCCGTCGGACCGGGGTCGGCGTTGCCGACCGAGTTCGCCGCCAGGTGGATGCCGTGCCCCGACGCGTAGGTGACCACGCCGGCGCCGAAGACCGCCCAGGTCCGGGTCGGCGGCTGCGCAGCCCGGAGGGTGAGCGCGGCCGGCACGAGGACGAGCCAGGGGACCAGGAGGTCGAGCCAGTCGGCCCACTGGGTGTCGTCGGGGGCCGAGCCGAGACCCGCGGGCAGCAGGCCGAGGTGGTGGAGGACGGCGTAGGCGAGCGCCGTCGCGGTCAGCCCACGGCGATAGGCACGGGTGGACACAGGAGTGCTCAGCGGACCGGGTGGCCGGTGTCCGCGAGCGCCGCCTTCACCTCGGCGACCGAGACCGTGCCGAAGTGGAAGATCGTGGCGGCGAGGACCGCATCGGCACCGGCATCGACGGCCGGCGGGAAGTCGGCAGCGGCACCGGCCCCGCCCGACGCGATGATCGGGATCGACACCGCCGCGCGGACCAGCCGCACGAGGTCGAGGTCGAAGCCCGCCTGCGTGCCGTCGGCGTCCATCGCGTTGAGCAGGATCTCGCCGGCGCCGAGCTCGGCCGCCCGGGTGGCCCAGGCGACGGCGTCGAGCCCTGCCGCCTTGCGGCCGCCGTGGGTGGTGACCTCGAAGCCCGAGTCGGTGCCCGCTGCACGGCGGGCGTCGAGCGAGAGGACCAGCACCTGGTTGCCGAAGCGGTCCGCGATCTCGGCGACCAGCTCGGGGCGGTGGATCGCGGCGGTGTTGACCGCGACCTTGTCGGCCCCGGCCCGCAGCAGGCGGTCGACGTCGTCGACCCCGGCCACTCCCCCGCCGACCGTGAGCGGGATGAAGACCTCCTCGGCCGTGCGCGAGACGATCTCCAGCGTCGTGGCCCGTCCCTCGTGGGAGGCCGAGATGTCGAGGAAGGTCAGCTCGTCGGCGCCCTCGGCGTCGTACTTCCGGGCCAGCTCGACCGGGTCACCGGCGTCCCGGAGGTCGCGGAAGTTCACGCCCTTGACGACCCGCCCGGCGTCGACGTCGAGGCACGGGATCACGCGGACGGCCAGGGTCATGCGTCGCCCCGGGTGGTCATCAGCGCGTCCTCGAGGGTGAAGCGGCCCTCGTAGAGAGCGGTGCCGATGATCGCGCCCTCGACGCCGACCGGGACCAGGTCGACGAGCGCGGCCAGGTCGTCCAGCTCGGTGATGCCACCGCTGGCGACCACCGGCCGCTCGGTCGCGCCGCAGACGTCCTGCAGGAGCTGGAGGTTCGGGCCCTGGAGCATGCCGTCCTTGTTCACGTCGGTGACGACGTAGCGGGCGCAGCCCTCGCTGTCGAGCCGCGCCAGCACCTCGTAGAGGTCGCCGCCCTGGCGGGTCCAGCCGCGGGCGGCCAGCGTCCGCCCCCGTACGTCGAGGCCGACCGCCACCCGGTCGCCCCACGCGGCGATCGCCGCGGCGCACCACTCCGGCTGCTCGAGCGCGGCGGTGCCGATGTTCACCCGGCGGCAGCCCGTGGCCATCGCCGCGGCGAGCGACTCGTCGTCGCGGATGCCGCCGCTGAGCTCCACCGCGACGTCGACGCGGCCGACGATCGAGGCGAGCAGGTCGCGGTTGTGCCCGCGCCCGAACGCGGCGTCGAGGTCGACGAGGTGGATCCACTCGGCGCCCGCCTCCTGCCAGCGCAGCGCCGCCTGAAGGGGGTCGCCGAAGCGCTTCTCCGAGCCCGCGACACCTTGGACGAGCTGGACCGCCTGTCCGCCCGCGACGTCGACAGCGGGCAGCAGCTCGAGGTGGTCCGACACGGCGCCGACCCTATCGAGACGCGCGGAACGAGCCGGCGATGTCCAGGACCGTCTCGAGATCACGGGTGACGGCTCCGGCGGCGATGCGCCGTCTCGCGCCGGACGACGGCCACGATCTCTCCCACGGCCAGCGGCCGGCTGGCGTCGAGCACCACGGTGCGCGCCGCACCCCACGCGTCGTACGTCCTGCCGGGCGCCTCGCACCTCACCTCCACCACGTCGTCCCACCAGCGGCGGACCAGGGCCGTCACCCGCTCGCCCTCGAGCGGAGGCTCGACCGCGAGGTCGAGGACGGCCGCTCCGGCGAACTCCGTCAGGCGGTGCACGACCTCCTGCTCGGCGTCGTAGCGCAGCCAGGCGCGCGGCGTGTCCTCGGCATCGACGGCGAGCTCGTCCTCGATCTCGCCGAGCGACACCCGAGCACAGCCGAGCCGGTCGGCGAGCGCGACGGCGACCGCGGCTGCCTCGGGCGGTCCGGTCACCACGACCAGGGGCGTGTCGTCGGTCATCGGCGCTGCATCATCAGTCGTACGACGGGGAACACGACCGCACTCACCAGCAGGGCCCCGAGCCGGGCCGCCCAGTCGGGGCGGACCAGCCAGACCAGCACGTTGAGCAGCAGGAGCAGCCCGAACGTCGCCATCAGCTCGGTCCGGCGGCGCGCGGCGAGCACGCCGGGCTGGAGACGCGGGCGTGGGAACCAGCCGGTCAGCGCCTGCTTGCGAGCGCGGCCGCGCGCACGTCGCTCGGCCTCCCGCTGCCGAGCCGCCTGCCGGATCGCTGCCTCATGCTCGCGCTCGGCCCGACGCCGCGCCCGCTCCTTGCTCATCGGTCGATCACCGCCCCCGCGTCGCTCACAGGCCCTCGACCCACGTCCGGAGCAGGGCCGCGCCGGCGTCGCCGGACTTCTCGGGGTGGAACTGGGTCGCGGTCAGCGGCCCGTTCTCCACCGCGGCGACGAACCGGTCGCCACCGTGCTCGGCCCAGGTCACCAGCGGTGCCCTGGTGTGCCCGTCGGTGACCAGGTCCCAGGTCCGGACGGCGTAGGAGTGGACGAAGTAGAACCGCTCGCCCTCGAGGCCCGCGAAGAGCCGCGAGCCGGCGGGCGCCTCGACGGTGTTCCAGCCCATGTGGGGGACGATCGGCGCCCGCAGCCGCTCGACCACGCCCGGCCACTCGTCGCAGCCCTCGGTCTCGACCCCGTGCTCGACCCCGCGCTCGAAGAGCACCTGCATGCCGACGCAGATCCCCAGCACCGGCCGGCCGCCCGCGAGCCGCCGGCCGATCGTGCGCGGACCGTGCACGGCGCGGAGCCCGGCCATGCACGAGGCGAACGCGCCGACCCCCGGTACGACGAGCCCGTCGGCCGCCTCGGCGGCGGCCCGGTCCGCGGTCAGCTCGACGGCGGCCCCGGCGCGCTCGAGCGCGCGGACGACCGAGCGGACGTTGCCGGAGCCGTGGTCGAGGACGACGACGTCGCTCAAAGACTCCCCTTGGTGGAGGGGACCCCGGTCTCCCGCGGGTCGAGCGCCACCGCGTCGCGGAAGGCGCGGGCGAACGCCTTGAACTGCGCCTCGACGACGTGGTGGGGGTCGCGACCCGACAGGACGCGGACGTGCACCGCCACCTGGGCGTGGAAGGCCAGAGTCTCGAAGACGTGGCGGGTCAGCGAGCCGGCGTAGTCGCCGCCGATGACGACGTAGGCCTGCCCGTCGGGCTCACCGGTGTGGACGCAGTAGGGCCGACCGGAGACGTCGACGGCGCACTGCACGAGCGCCTCGTCCAGCGGCACCAGCGCGTCGCCGAAGCGACGGATGCCCCGCTTGTCGCCGAGTGCCTCGCGCAGCGCCTCCCCCAGCACGATCGCGGTGTCCTCGACGGTGTGGTGGGCGTCGATGTGGGTGTCGCCGTCGGTGGTGACGGTCAGGTCCACCAGCGCATGGCGGGCGAACGAGCCGAGCATGTGGTCGAAGAAGCCCACCCCCGTGGTCACGTCGGAGCGGCCCGACCCGTCGAGGTCGACCTCGACATGGACCTTGGACTCCTTGGTCTCGCGGTCCACGATCGCCGTGCGAGTCATCTGCAACCTTTCGTCACCGAGGTGAGTGCGTCCCTGAATGCTGCCATCTCCGCACCGGTGCCGACGGAGACGCGCAGCCAGCCGTCCGGCCCGGTCTCGCGGATCAGCACGCCGCGGTCGAGCAGGCCCTGCCAGACCGCGTGCCGGTCGGGGAACGTCCCGAACAGCACGAAGTTGGCGTCACTGTCCGCCACCGTCCAGCCCTGGGTCCGGAGCCAGTCGACCGTGGCGTCGCGCTGCGCGCGCAGGTCGTCGACCGCTGCCAGGAGCTCTCCGGCATGACGCAGCGCGGCCTGTGCGACCGCCTGGGTCACCGCCGAGAGGTGGTAGGGCAGGCGTACGACGCGCAGCGCGTCGCAGACCTCCGACGTCGCCGCGAGATAGCCGACGCGGGCGCCCGCCAGCGCGAACGCCTTGCTCATCGTGCGGGTGACGACGAGGTTGGGGTGACGTGGCAGGAGCTCGAGCGCGCTCGGCGTCCCGGCGCGGCGGAACTCGGCGTAGGCCTCGTCGACGACCAGCACCCCTTCGTCCAGCTCCTCGCACAGCGCGGAGACCACCTCGGGCGCCAGGGCCGTGCCGGTGGGGTTGTTCGGCGACGGCAGGAGTACGACGTGTGGTCGCCGCGCGCGGACCAGTGCCACCGCGCGATCGGGGTCCAGGGTGAAGTCCTCCTCGCGGTGCCCCACCTCCCAGCCGGTGTGGGTGTCGCGGGCGTACTCGGGATACATCGAGTACGTCGGGGCGAAGCTCAGCGCCAGCCGGCCGGGACCGCCGAAGGCCTGCAGCAGGTGGAGCATCACCTCGTTGGACCCGTTCGCCGCCCAGACCTGGGCGGGCGTGATGCCGTGTCCCAGATAGGCCGCGAGCGCCTCGCGGAGGGCGACGAACTCGCGGTCGGGGTAGCGGTTCAGTCCGCGTGCGGCCTCGACGACGGCGCGCTCGATGTCGGCCACGACGGCCGCCGAGGGCGGGTAGGGGTTCTCGTTGACGTTGAGCCGGACGGGGACGTCGAGCTGGGGAGCGCCGTAGGGCTCCAGGCCGCGCAGCTCCTCCCGCAGCGGGAGGGGGCTCATCGACCGAACCGGATCGTGACGGCCTCGCCGTGGCCCGGAAGGTCCTCCGCGCCGGACAGGGTGACCACGTGGTCGGCCACCTCGGCCAGCGCGTCGCGGTCGTAGTCGACGACGTGGACGGCCTTGCGGAACGCGCGCACCGACAGCCCGGAGGAGTGGCACGCGCAGCCGGCCGTCGGCAGCACGTGGTTGGAGCCGGCGCAGTAGTCGCCGAGCGAGACGGGCGCGAACGGACCGACGAAGATCGCCCCGGCGTTGCGGACCCGGGCGGCCACCCCGGCGGCGTCCTCGGTCTGGATCTCGAGGTGCTCCGCGGCGTAGGCGTCGACCACGGCCAGACCCTGCTCGAGGTCGTCGACGAGCACGATGCCCGACTGCCGGCCGCCGAGCGCCGCCCGGATCCGGTCGGTGTGACGGGTCGCGAAGACCTGCTTGTCGAGCTCGGCCTCGACGTCGTCGGCCAGCCGCTCCGACGTCGTGACGAGCACGCTGGCGGCGGCCGGGTCGTGCTCGGCCTGGCTGATCAGGTCGGCCGCGACGTACGCCGCGTCGGCGCTGTCGTCGGCCAGGATCGCGATCTCGGTGGGGCCGGCCTCGGAGTCGATGCCGACGACGCCCTTGAGCAGGCGCTTCGCCGCGACCGTGTAGATGTTGCCGGGCCCGGTGACCAGGTCGACCGGGGCGCACTCCCCCGCCCCGTGGGCGAACATCGCGATCGCCTGTGCCCCGCCGACGGCGTACACCTCGTCGACGCCGAGCAGCGCGCACGCGGCCAGGATCGTCGGCTCGGGCAGGCCCCCGTGGTCCCGCCGGGGCGAGCTGGCGAGGGCGATCGAGCCGACCCCGGCGACCTGGGCCGGGACGACGTTCATCACCACGCTGGAGACCAGCGGAGCCACGCCGCCGGGGACGTAGAGCCCGACGCGACGGATGGGCAGGAAGCGCTGGCTGACGCGGGCACCCGGACCGAGGTCGGTGACGACCTCCGGCTCGAGCTCCGCCTCGCAGGTGGCCCGGAGCCGGCGGATCGACTCCTCGAGGCCGGCCCGCACACCGGGGTCGAGCGCGGCCAGCGCCTCGGACAGGACCGCGGCCGGGACCCGCAGGTGCTCGGGGGCCACGCCGTCGAAGCGCAGGGAGTACTCCGCGATGGCGTCGGCCCCCCGCGTGCGCACGGCCTCGCTGATCGGGCGGACCACCTCGAGCGCCGCGTCCACGTCGAAGTCCGCGCGCGGGACGACGGCGCGGTAGTCCGCGGGCGCCGCCGCGCCGCGCAGGTCGATCCGACGGATCAAGGACTCAGGCACGCCCACGATTCTAGGATGCGGCGCGCGCTTGCCTCGGCCCCGACCACGGGTGGAGAACGTAGGCTGCTCCCATGGGCGACACGCTCCCGATGTTCCCGCTCAACTCCGTGCTCTTCCCGGGCATGAGCGTGCCCCTGCGCGTCTTCGAGGACCGCTACCGGGCGCTCGTGCACCACCTGCTGCGCGTCGACGACCCCACCGAGCGCGTCTTCGGCTCGGTCGGCATCCGCGAGGGCTACGAGGTCGGCGACCACGGGGCGCAGTGGCTGTTCCGGATCGGCTGCCGGGTCAAGATGACCGAGGTCGAGGCGTTCCCCGACGGCACCTTCGAGCTCGTCGCGGTCGGCCTCGACCGGATCGAGCTGGAGCGGCTCGACACCAGCGGCGCCTACCCGGTCGGCCACGTCACGCAGCTCCAGGAGCACGCCGAGGACGTGCCGGCCGAGGTCGACGAGGCGGCGCGCCTGGTCTACGACGCCTACCGCGACGCCCTGCTCGAGATCGACCGTGAGCCGCCGAGCGGAGACCTGCCGCACGACCCGACGTACCTGTCCTGGGCCCTGGCCGCGCTGGCTCCCCTCAGCCTGTCGCAGCGGCAGGCGCTCCTCGAGGCCGAGGACGCCACCGGCCGGCTCCGGATGGTCACCGACGTGATCCGTGCGGAGCTCCGCACGATGCGGGTCTTCCCGTCCCTGCCGGCGACCGAGATCGCCCGCACCCGCTGGTCCCCGAACTGACTGAACGGCGAGGACGAGCGACACGTGCGCTCAGCCGGGTCGAGCGCGCGGCGCCTCGCCAGGCTCGACCGGCGGGTCGATCAGCCACGTGGTCGACGACCTGCTGGTCGCCCGCCGGTACGACGACGTGGGACCCATCGCCACCAGGCCACCGGAGCGGGAGCCTAGCCCGGAGACGGCTCGGTCACGTCTGCTTCCGCGGGTTCGGTCGACGTGTCACGGCCGCGGCTCGACCGGGCACCGGGCGCGGCGAAGAACACCAGCGACAGCACGAACAGCGAGACCATCGGCCACACGAGGTAGGGGGTCTTGCCGTTGACCTCGAGCCGGCCCGCGACCCGGGTGCCGTCGGCGGCGACCGCGGCGAGCTTGGCGGGGTCGGCCGGACCGAGCGCCACCCCGACGGCGTGCATCGTGTAGGCCGCGAGCAGCGACCCTACGACCACCGCAGCGAGCGTCAGCAGCTCACGGCGACGGGTCACGAGGCCGGCCGCCAGCGCCAGCAGGGCGCTCGCCACCGCAGCCACCAGGGCGTAGAGGCCGGTCGCGGAGAACACACGACGTAGCGACGCGTAGTCGGTGTAGTAGAGCTGGTGCTGCTGCACGACCTGGGTCGGTGGGCTCCACAGCCACTCCCACACCACACCCGCGAGCGCACCCACGACGACGTAGGTGAGCACGATGGCGATGGCCAGGAGGACCGAGCCACGCAGCTCTCGAGACCCGTCTTCGCTCATCCGCTCAGACATCCCGGCCCGAGGAGCTGCTTGAGGTCGGCGAACAGCGGTGCTCCGGCGGCCACCCGGAGCCGGTCGTCGACCCGCATGACCGTGGTCTGCTCACGTCCGAGCAGGCGGAGGTGGACCTCGGTCACGCCGGGATGGGTGCGCAGCACCTCCTTGAGCTGGTCGACCACCGGCGGCGTGCAGCGGGTGATCGGCATGCTCACCACGACGGGGCCGGTGCGATCGTCGGTGAGGTCGGGGAGCGTGACCTCCTCGCCCCGGATCTCGGGCTGGTCCTTGCTGCGCGAGAGCTTGCCGCGCACGGTCACGATCGCGTCCTCGGCGAGGAGGCTGCCGGCCAGCTGGTAGGTGCCCGGGAAGAGCAGCACGTCGATCGCGCCGTCGAGGTCCTCGACGGTGACCACGGCCCAGGTGTCGCCCTTCTTGGTGATCTTGCGCTGCACCGACGTGATCAGCCCGGTGACGGTGATCGGGCTGCCGTCGGGGCGCTCCTCGTCGAGCATCAGCTGACCGATGCTGCAGTCGCTGGCGCCCGCGAGGAGGTGCTCGAGACCCAGCAGGGGGTGGTCGGAGACGTAGAGGCCGAGCATCTCGCGCTCGTGACCGAGCAGGGTCATCTTGTCCCACTCGTCGATCTCGGGGACGACGATCGCCATGCCGAAGCCGGAGTCCTCGTCGTCGAGGCCGCCGAAGAGGGAGTCCTGGCCGATCGCCTCGTTGCGCTTGGTCTCGACGTACTGGTCGACCGCCTGCTCGTGGATGGCGACGAGCGCCCGGCGGCCGTGGCCCATCTCGTCGAACGCCCCGCCCTTGACCAGCGACTCGATGACGCGCTTGTTGCAGACCAGGGCCGGCACCTTCGCCATGAAGTCGTTGAAGTCGGTGAAGCGGCCCTGCTCCTCGCGCGCCTCGACGATCCGGTCGACGACGTTGGCCCCCACGTTGCGGATCGCGGTCAGCCCGAACCTGATGTCGCCACCCACGGGCGTGAAGGTCGCGTCCGACTCGTTGACGTCGGGCGGGAGCACCTGGATCTTCATCCGCCGGCACTCGTTGAGGTAGATGGCGGACTTGTCCTTGTCGTCCTTGACCGAGGTCAGCAGGGCCGCCATGTATTCCTGGGGGTAGTGGGCCTTGAGGTAGGCCGTCCAGTAGGAGACCAGGCCGTAGGCCGCGGTGTGGGCCTTGTTGAAGGCGTAGTCGGAGAACGGCACCAGGATGTCCCACAGCGCCTTGACCGCCGCCCGGGAGTAGCCGTTGGCCGACATGCCCGCCTCGAAGGGGACGTACTCGGCGTCGAGGATCTCGCGCTTCTTCTTGCCCATCGCCTTGCGCAGCAGGTCGGCCTGGCCGAGGGAGTAGCCGGCGACCTTCTGCACGATCGCGAGGACCTGCTCCTGGTAGACGATCAGGCCGTACGTCGGCTCCAGGATCTCCGCGAGCGGCTCCTCGAGCTCGGGGTGGATCGCCGAGATCTCCTGGCGGCCGTTCTTGCGCAGGGCGTAGTTGGTGTGGGAGTCGGCTCCCATCGGGCCCGGGCGGTAGAGGGCGAGGACCGCCGAGATGTCGGCGAAGCTGTCGGGGCGCATCAGCCGCAGCAGGCTTCGCATCGGGCCGCCGTCGAGCTGGAAGACGCCGAGGGTGTCGCCTCGCGCCAGCAGCTGGTAGGCGGCGGAGTCGTCGAGCGCGAGGTCCTCGACGATCAGCTTCTCGCCGCGGTTGCGCTCGATGTTGGCCAACGCGTCGTCGAGGATGGTGAGGTTGCGCAGCCCCAGGAAGTCCATCTTGATCAGCCCGAGGTGCTCGCACATCGGGTAGTCGAACTGGGTGATGATCGCGCCGTCCTGAGGGCGGCGGATCAGCGGGATGATGTCGAGCAGGGGCTCGCTCGACATGATCACGCCCGCGGCGTGCACGCCCCACTGCCGCTTGAGGCCCTCGAGGCCGATCGCGGTGTCGACGACGGTCTTGACGTCGTGGTCGGCGTCGTAGAGCGAGCGGAACTCGCCGCCCTCGCCGTAGCGCCTGTGCTGGGGGTCGAAGATGTCCTTGAGCGGGATGTCCTTGCCCATCACCGCGGCAGGCATCGCCTTGGTGATCCGGTCGCCCATCGCGAACGGGTAGCCGAGGATCCGGCTGGAGTCCTTGACCGCCTGCTTGGCCTTGATCGTGCCGTAGGTGACGATCATCGAGACGCGGTCCTCGCCGTACTTCTCGGTGACGTAGCGGATCACCTCGGCCCGCCGGCGCTCGTCGAAGTCGATGTCGAAGTCGGGCATCGAGAGGCGCTCGGGGTTGAGGAAGCGCTCGAAGATCAGGCCGTGCTCGAGCGGGTCGAGGTCGGTGATCCGCATCGCGTAGGCGCAGATCGAGCCGGCGCCGGAGCCTCGACCGGGGCCGACCCGGATGCCGTTGTCCTTGGCCCAGTTGATGAAGTCGGCGACCACCAGGAAGTAGCCCGGGAAGCCCATCTGGAGGATGACCCCGACCTCGAAGTCGGCCCGCTCGCGGGCCGCCTGGGGGACGCCGCCGGGGTAGCGGTGGCGCAGCCCCGGTCCGACCTCGCTGCGGAACCAGCTCTCCTCGGTCTGGCCGGCCGGCACCGGGAAGCGAGGCATGTAGGTGCCGTTGCCCTCGGTGAAGCTGACCTCGCACCGCTCGGCGATCAGCAGGGTGTTGTCACACGCCTCCTTCATGCCGTGCTTGTGCTCCCACAGCTCGCGCATCTCGGCCGCGGACTTGATGTAGTAGCCGTCACCGTCGAGCCGGAACCGCTTGGGGTCGCTCATCACCGAGCCGGACGAGACGCAGAGGAGGTGCTCGTGCGCGGGCGCGTCCTCGCGGTTGACGTAGTGGGAGTCGTTGGTCGCGATGACCGGGATCGCGAGGTCCTTGCTGAGCTGGAGCAGCCCGTCGCGCACGCGCTTCTCGATGGCGAGGTCGTGGTCCATCAGCTCGATGAAGTAGTTGTCGCGGCCCAGGATCTCCTGGAAGTCACCGGCGGACTTGCGGGCCTTGGCGTAGTCGCCGATGCGAAGCCAGGTCTGGACCTCGCCGGAGGGGCAGCCGGTGGTGCCGATCAGGCCCTCGGCGTACTCGGCGAGGAGCTCGCGGTCGGCGCGCGGCTGGTAGTAGTAGCCCTCCATGCTGGCCCGGCTCGAGAGCCGGAAGAGGTTGTGCATGCCGGCGGTCGACTCGGCGAGCAGGGTCATGTGGGTGTAGGCACCCGAGCCGCTGACGTCGTCGTCGCCGCCGTCGTTCCACCGCACGCGCTTCTTCTCGAAGCGGCTGGTGTCGGGGGTGAGGTAGGCCTCCATGCCGATGATCGGCTTGATCCCGGCCGCGGTGGCCTTGGCGTAGAAGTCGTAGGCGCCGAACACGTTGCCGTGGTCGGTCATCGCGATGCTGCTCATCCCGAGCTCGGAGGTGCGGGCGAACAGGTCGTCGAGCCGGGCTGCGCCGTCGAGCATGGAGTACTCGGTGTGGACGTGGAGGTGGACGAAGTCCCCTCCCCGGTTGACAGCGGCAGACGACATGGACGGGGAGGTCCTCCTCAGCGGCGCGAGCGGGTGCAGCAGCGGTGCGGCGGACGGAGGGCCGGGCGGGACCTCCACCGACGCCGGGACCGGCTGGGGGAAGATCGCCAGACTACGCGATCGCCGAGGCCATCCTGACAGGACGCACCGACAGCCCCGACCTCCGGCCGGACCGGGCGCCGGACGGAACGATCAGGATTCGAGAAGCGGCCCGGCGGGCCCGGGCTCCTAGGCTCGGAGTCGACCACGAACCACCGGACGAGGAGACCACGACATGGCAAGCGACCGCACGCGGCTGGACCGACGACGAACGCGCCGCGATGAAGGAGCACGCCGCGGAGCTCGAGCGGGCCGGTGGCAAGGGGGCGGCCAAGGCCGCCGAGGAGGCGCAGGCCTGCCTGGACAAGATCGCCGAGATGGACGGCGACGACCGGGTCCTCGCCGAGCGGATCCACGTGATCGTGACCGAGACGGCACCGTCGATGACCGTCAAGACCTACTACGGCATGCCGGCGTACGCCCGGGACGGCAAGGTCGTCTGCTGGTTCAAGTCGGCTGCCAAGTTCAAGACCCGCTACGCCACCATGGGGTTCAGCGACGCTGCCCTCCTCGACGACGGCAACCTGTGGCCCACCGAGTACGCCGTCGTCGCCCTGACCGCCACCGAGGAGCGGAAGATCAAGGCGCTGGTGAAGAAGGCTGCCGGCTGAGCCCGCTGGGGCGCCACTGGGGCACGGGCGCCGTCTCGCCGGTGAGGGGCGACGGCGACCCGGAGCGCCTCCCCGTCCCGGTCGACGCCGAGGTCGAGCACGCCGTCGGGCTCCAGCCGGAGCAGCTCGGCGTACCTCGGCAGGTCGAGCAGGTCGCCCTCACGCAGCCCCGCCCGGTCGGCGGCGCCACCGGCGACCAGCCCGCGCACCCGGCCGGTCACGAGGGTCGAGGGATCGACCCCGAGGTCGAGGACCGGCACGTGGACCGTCTCCTGCACGAGCCCGGGTCCGAAGGATCCCTCCCCCGGTCGCCCGGCGCCGCTGAGCACGAGCGCGTCGAGGACCGGCAGCTCGGGGGCGCCGGCCAGACCCTCGACCAGGTCGCACCACTCCTCGAGGCCGACCCGCTCCCCGTCGGCACGGCGCCGCACCACGTCGCGGACGACGTCGTCGACCCCGTGCGCGTCACCGGTCGCCCTCCGCAGGCGGGCGTCGAGATCCGCGAGGTAGAACATGCCGCGGGCGTAGGGCAGCCGGTGCGCCCAGAAGTCCGAGAAGAACAGCGCCTGCGCCTCCCGGACGCCGAGCGCGCGTCGCGGGTTGGCATAGCACTCGCGGGCCTCGTCGTTGACCGCCGCGAGGAACGCCGCCTCGTCGACCAGGCCCGCGCGGAACGGGACCACGAGGGAGTAGTAGTCGGCGGCTCCCTCGTTGAACCAGGTGACGTCCTCGCTCGCCCCGTCGAGGTGCAGCCACTCGTGGACCACCTCGTGGGCGAGGGTCTCGTAGATCGACGCCGCGTCGAGCGGCGCCTGCGGGTTGAGCGCCATCACGAACGACGCCGGGTGGGCCGACCCGTTGAGCCCCCGGTGGGGGTGGGTGCGCAGGAAGACGCGGTACGGGTGCTTCGGGGCGTCGAAGGTCTCCGCCATCAGCGCGTACGTCGTACCGAGCCGCGCGGCGAACGCCTCGACGTCGATCCCGGGATCGGTCAGCCACCAGACCGACAGCCCGCCGTCGCGACGGTGCGGCCGCGCCAGCTCGCCACACATCACGTAGGTGTCGCCCAGTCGTTCCAGCCCTGCGCCGGCGGACACCTCGTCGGACTCGCCCAGGCTCGACACCGCCGTCCAGTCGTCGTCCGCCGCGGAGGCGTCCCAGCCCAGCTCGAAGGCGAGGTCCTCCGGCCCGGGCGGCAGGACCACGAAGTTCTTCAGGGCCCCCGACAGACCCCCGCCCTCGCGGCGCAGCTCCAACGGCGGGGTGGCGGCCCGCGGCTCCTCGGCGCACGGCTCGGCGACGTACGACAGCTCGACCGGGCCGGACGTCGCGCGCCCCACGCTCCACACGCACCACGGCTCGCCGTCGTGCTCGACCCGGCTCCGCGCCAGCGGGACGGCGCCCTCGACGTCGCGCGCGGTCACCACCAGGTCGTCGACCGGGAGGGTGGGGGCACCGGCCACGGACAGCGCCAGCCCTCCGAGGGGCTCTCCGGCGGCGAGCGTGACGTCGGTCAGCCGCCAGGACACCGCGAGCCCGCGCGGGTGGGCGGCGAGGGTCACCGCGAGCCGAGCCATCACAGTCCTCACAGGGGTCGTGGTCCGACGGCTCAGGCGCCCCAGGCCATCCGGATGTCGGGGGCCTTCTCCTCGTTCGCCGACCCGTCGGTGCGCTCGACCTCGACCAGGCCTCGGCGCTCGTAGAGCCGGCGGGCGCCGAGGTTGGTCTCGAAGACCCACAGCTCGTAGCCCTCGGGGTGGGTCGCCTCGACCACGTCGAGGAGGAGGGAGCCGATGCCCTGCCCCTGCAGGCCGGGGCGGACGTAGAGGCCGTCGAGGAAGGTCGGCGTGCACATCGCGAAGCCGAGCGGGTCGGCGCCGGCCTCGGCCACCCAGACGGTGATCTCGTCCTCGGCGAGCCGGCGCGCGTAGTAGCCGCGATGCTCGTCGTCGGTGTGCATGGCCGGTGGCATCTGCGGGATCGCCGCCCGGCGGGCGTCGGAGTAGAGGTCGGCCAGGGCCGCCGCGTCGTCGGGGGTGCCGAGGCGGACCGTGACGTCGCCCTCGATCTCAGTCGGACTCACGGATCACCGCGAGGGCGTGGGACAGGTCGGGGGGGTACGGCGACTCGTACTCGACGTGCTCGCCGGTGTCGGGGTGCTCGAACCCCAGCCGGGTGGCGTGCAGCCACTGCCGCTCGAGCCCGACCCGCCGGGACAGGGTGGGGTCGGCGCCGTACGTCAGGTCGCCCACGCACGGATGCTTCAGCGCGCTCAGGTGGACGCGGATCTGGTGGGTGCGGCCGGTCTCGAGGTGGACCTCGAGCAGCGACGCGAACCGATGGGCCTCGAGCGTCTCGTAGTGGGTGACGCTGTGGCGGCCGTCGGCCATCACCGCGAACTTGTAGTCGGCACGCGGGTGGCGGCCGATCGGCGCGTCGATGGTGCCGCTCAGCGGATCCGGGTGGCCCTGCACGAGCGCGTGGTAGATCTTGTCGACCGTGCGGTGCCGGAAGGCGTTCTTGAGCACGGAGTAGGCCCGCTCGCCCTTGCAGATCACCATCACGCCCGACGTGCCGACGTCGAGGCGCTGCACGATCCCCTGGCGCTCCGACGCGCCGCTGGTGGCGATCCGGTAGCCGGCGGCAGCCAGGTGACCGACCACGGTCGGGCCGGTCCAGCCCGGGGACGGGTGGACCGCGATGCCGACCGGCTTGTCGAGCACGATGATCGAGTCGTCGTCGTGGATGATCCGGATGCCCTCGACCAGCTCGGGCTTGACCTCGAGCGGGTCGGCCAGCGACGGGATCGTCACGTCGAGCATCGCGCCGCCGTGCACCCGGTCGCTCTTGCCGGCGGGGTGCCCGTCGACCTCGACCTGTCCGTCGGCGATCAGCGCGGCCGCGCGCGTGCGCGAGAGGCCGAACATGCGGGCCATCGCAGCGTCGAGCCGCTCTCCCGCCAGACCGTCCGGGACCGTGACGAGCCGCTGCTCCGGCGAGCCGGTCACGAGCGGTCGCCGCGGCCGCTGCGGGCGCCGGTGATGCCGATACCCCGCCAGGTCTGGATGATGATCAGCACCACCGCGGCGTCGATCAGCATGTCGGCGACGTTGAAGACCGGCCAGTGCGGCAGCTCCAGGAAGTCGACGACGTGCCCGCGCAGCACCCCGGGCTCCCGGAAGATCCGGTCGGTGAGGTTGCCACAGACTCCGGCGAGGAGCAGGCCGAGCGCGACGGCCCAGGTGCGGTCGCCGAGCCGGCGACCGAAGCGGATCACCACGCCGGCCGCCACCAGCGCGATCACCGACAGCACCACGGTGTACGACGTACCGGTGCTGAACGCGGCGCCCGGGTTGCGGACCAGGTCGAGGCGCAGCAGGCCGTCGACGACGTCGACCGGGTCCCCCTCCGTCAGGTGGCGCGCGGCGAGGACCTTGGTGACCAGATCGACGGCGTAGGCCGTCACCGCGACCGCGACGAAGATCAGGCGATGGGTCGACGACGGGGCGGGACGCTCGGCCACTCGGGACTGTTCGGGGCCCGGATCGTCGGGACCGGTCGCAGCAGGATCGGTGGAAGTCAGCGACGTTCCTCGCGTTGCTTGCATGTCAGGCACAGTGTGGCACGCGGGAAAGCCATGGCCCGACCCTTGCCGATCGGGTTGCCGCAGGACTCGCAGATGCCGTAGGTGCCGTCGGCGATCCGGGCCAGCGCGCGGTCGATCTGGGCCAGCTTCTCGCGCTCGTTGTTGACGACCGTCAGCTCCTGGTCGCGCTCGAAGCTGGTGGCGCCCATGTCGGCCTGGTCGTGGCCGGCACCGTCACCGGCGTCGCGCATCAGCCCGGCCAGCTCGGCCTCCTGGGCGGTGAGCGTGCGGACCACGCGCGCGCGGTCGTCGTGCAGGTCGGAGAGGACCTCGTCGATCTCGGCCTTGGTCCAGGGCTTCTCGCCGGGCAGCACCGGGAAGCTCGACGGCACCACCGTCCGCTTCGACGCCTTCTTGCGGCGGGCTTCCTGGCTGGCGGTCTTGGTG
The DNA here is from genome assembly GCA_963797325.1 of uncultured Actinomycetota bacterium. GTDB lineage: Bacteria > Actinomycetota > Actinomycetes > Propionibacteriales > Nocardioidaceae > Nocardioides. Next base: position 110,160 of record CAWCPG010000016.1, on the reverse strand, counting down.
TCCGACGTGGCAGGCGCTGCCTTCTTCGCCGGGGCCGACTTGTTCGTGGCTGCCTTCTTCGCTGGTCGGGACGTGACGGCTGCGGCCTGGGCCGGCGCCTTCTTCACGGGAGCCTTCTTGGTGGCGGAGGTCTTCGTGGCCGTGGTCTTGGCCGCGGGAGCCTTCTTCGCCGGCGCGGTCCTGGTGGCCGGGGCCGCCTTCTTCGCAGGCGCCTGCTTCGCGGCGGGAGTCTTCTTGGCCGGCGTCCTGGCCACCGGCGCCGCCTTCTTCGCGGTCTTCTTGGCGGCGGGTGCGGCCTTCTTCGCGGGCGCCGCCTTCTTCGCGGACGCGGTCTTCTTCGCGGGCACCGTCTTGGCCGGCGCCTTGGCCGCGGTCCTCTTCACCGCGGTCGTCGTCTTGGCTGCGGCCTTCTTGGTGGCGCCGGCGGTGCCGTTGGCGGCGGCAGCGGGAGGCCGCCGGCTGACCACCTTGCGGGCGGCCGAGGCGGCCTTGCCGGCCAGCGACCGGGTCGTGCTGCGAGCCATGGGGAACCTTCCGGGCACCCGCGGGCGAACGCGGGAGGGGCGTGGTCGGCGGTCGGGTGTCGGCACCGTCGATGGGGGAGGGTATATCCGCGGGACGCCTCACTCAAAGCAGGCACGCGGGCCGAGACCGGCCTACCGTGGTGAACCCGACCCACGCTCACCCCCAGGGGGAGCGAAATGACGAACGGCCGGCGCCCCGCAGGGGTGCCGACCGTCCCGGTACTGCTGGTGCGGGTCAGGCCTCGTCGTCGCCGAGCACCGACCGCAGGCGCTTGGGCTGGGCGACCCCGGCGTCGTGGGAGGCCGGCGTCGTCGGGTCCGCGGAGCCGGAGCTCTCGAGGGCCTCGAGCTGCTGGCTGAAGTACACCTTGAGCCGCGAGCGGTACTCGCGCTCGAAGGCCCGCAGGTTGTCGACGTCGGAGGAGAGCCGGTCGCGCTCGCTCTCCAGGTCGCCGAACAGCTGCGTACGACGCTCGGCGGTCTCGCTGTCGAGCGACTGGGCGCGGCCGCGGGCGTCGGCCTCGAGCTTGTCGGCGTTGGTCTTGGCCTCGGACTCGAGGCGCTCGGCCTTGGTCCGGGCCTCCCCGATGATCTTGTCGGCCTCACCCTTGGCGTCCTCGACCAGCTGGTCGGCGTTGCGGCTGGCCAGCTCGAGCAGACGCGCGGCGGCGTTGGACGCCTCGCCGACGGTCTCGACGCGGATCGTCTCGACACCCGCGGGGGCGATCGAGCCCATGGCCGGGGTCTGCACGGTCGGGGTCGGCTCGGGCTCCGGGGCTGCTGCCACGGGCTCCGGCTCCGGCTCCGGCGTGGGAGCCGGGGTCTCGGCCGCCGCGGCCGCGGGGGCCTCGGACGCGCCGCTCTGGGCGGCGGACAGCTTCGAGCGGAGGTCGTCGTTCTCGCGAGTGAGGCGTGCGAGCTCGGCCTCCACCTCGTCGAGGAACTGGTCGACCTCACCCATGTCGTAGCCCTCACGGAGCCGGACAGGAGTAAAGCGCTTGTTGCTCACGTCCTCAGGCGTCAGCGGCATGACCTCACCCAATTCCTAGTTTCGCAGTTCACGTACGTCAACGGATCGAACAATAGCGTCTCACCTGACCCCCAGGTCACTCCCGAGTCGACGCACGTCGCGGATTTCCACGACGTTGCCGCAGGTCAACCGTAGTGGCCTCAGCTCTGGTTGAAGAACCCACCCTCGACCAGACGCTGCTTGTCCTCCGCCGCCACGGTCACGTTGGGTGGTGAGAGCAGGAAGACCTTCGCCGTCACCCGCTCGATGGTGCCGCGGGTCGCGAAGACCAGGCCGGCCGCGAAGTCGACGAGCCGCTTGGCGTCCGCGTCGTCCATCTCGGAGAGGTTCATGATCACCGGGATGCCTTCGCGGAAGTTCTCACCGACCGTGCGCGCCTCGTTGTAGGTGCGCGGGTGGAGCGTGGTGATCATGGAGAGCTCGGCGATGCCCGACGCCGGGGCGGGGGCGGCCGTGCGACGCCGCTGGGAGAGGTCGGCCACCGGAGCCGGCTGTCCCTTCGCCGGCTGGGCCTGCGCAGGCACGGGCGTACGACGCACGGACTGACGGGGGTCCTCGGACTCGGCGTAGGCCGGCTCGTCGTAGTCGTCGTCGTAGACGCCGGTGTCCTCGAGCAGGCCGAGGTACTCGCCGATCTTGCGCATCGCGCTCATGGGATCCAACCTTCTCGTTCCGATGCCCTGCTCAGGCCTGTGGGTGGTTGTGACGCTACTCGATGTGCGGACGCTCACCGAGGATTGCCGAGCCGACACGCACGTGTGTCGCCCCGGCCCCGATCGCGGCCTCCAGGTCGCTGCTCATCCCGGCGGAAAGCCAGGTGGCGTCAGGGCGTTGGGCCACGAAGTCCGCGCGGATCGCCGCCAGCCGGGCGAACGCCGTCGGGGGGTCCTCGCCCAGCGGCGCGACGGCCATCAGGCCGCGCAGCCGGAGCATCCCCGCGGCCTCGACCACCTCGGCCAGGGCGGCGAGCTCCGCAGGGTCCGCGCCCGACCGCCCGGCACGCCCCGGCGGGTCGAGGCTCACCTGCAGGAGGATGTCGACCTCGTGGCTGCGCTGGTGGGCTCCCTTGTCGAGAGCGGTGACGACCTTGGCGCGGTCGACGGACTCGATCACGTCGGCGTAGGAGCCGACGGCCGCCGCCTTGTTGCTCTGCAGGCCGCCGATGAAGTGCCAGCGCACCGGGAGGTCGTCGCACTGCGCGCGCTTGTCTCCGGCCTCGGGATGACGGTTCTCGCCGACGTCGGTCACGCCGAGGTCGGCCAGGATGCGGACGTCGCTGGCGGGGAAGAACTTGGTGACCGCCACCAGGGTGACCTGGTCGGGGTCACGATCGGCCGCGCTGGCAGCGTCGGCGATGCGGCGGCGTACGGCGTCGAGGCCGGCGGCGATCTCGTCGCGGCGGGTCACGCGGCGATCCTGATGATCCCGGCCTGGCGGCCCGACCGTGGGCCGTCTCGGCGGTAGGAGAAGAGGTCGGGCGACTCGCGCGTGCAGCGCGAGAGGTCGACGACCGCCACGCCGTCGCGCTCGAGCTGCGCGCGGACGCCGGCGGCCACGTCGAGCGAGGGAGTGCCCCACGAGGTGGTCGCACGGCTGGCGGGCTCGACCGCCGCCACGTCGTCCTGCATCTCCTGCGGCACCTCGTAGCACCGCCCGCACACCGACGGCCCGACCCAGGCCGTCACGCGGTTCGCGCCCAGGTCACGCAGCGCGGCCACCGTGGCGGGGACGATCCCGGCGACCAGTCCGGGCCGTCCGCAGTGGGCCGCGCCGACGACGGCGCCCGTCTCGTCGGCGAGCAGCACCGGCACGCAGTCGGCCGCGCGGACCATCAGGCTCACCCCTGGCTGCGCAGTGACCAGGCCGTCGCCCACGGCGTGGAGGTGACCCTGCACGTCGTGCGCCGGGCCCTCGGGTCCGACCACGGCCACGACGTTGCCGTGCACCTGGCTGAGCTGCGCCAGGCTGTCCAGCCCGGCACCGGGGGCGAAGTCGGCCAGCACCAGACGGTGGTTCTCCTCCATCGCGCGCGGCCGGTCTCCCCCCGCCCAGGCGAGGTTGAGCGAGTCGAAGGGGGCAGCACTGACCCCGCCGTGCCGGTCGGTGAAGGCCAGCTCGACGGGGCCGTGGGTCAGACGCGCGGCGTACACCCTGCCGACGGTAGTAGGGGCTACTTCAAGAAGTCCGGGACGTCGAGGTCGTCGTCGTCGAACTGCATCGGCCGGGGCTGTGCCTGCGGCTGACGCGCTCCTGCGCCGACCGGCTCGCGCTCCGGCTCCTCCGTGGAGGCTGCGGCCTTCTTCGCGGCCAGGGCCTGGGCCGCGGCCCGGGTCTGCTCCTGGCTCTGCTGCTGCTGCGGCGTACGACGGAACCCGGACTCGCTCTCGCGCCGCTTCGGCATGCCGCCGTCGAACCCGGCTGCGATCACCGTGACCCGCACCTCGTCACCGAGCGCGTCGTCGATCGTCGCGCCGAAGATGATGTTGGCCTCGGGGTGTGCCGACTGCGACACCAGGGCCGCGGCCTCGTTGATCTCGAACAGGCCGAGGTCGGAGCCACCCGCGATCGAGAGCAGGACGCCGTGCGCGCCGTCGATGCTGGCCTCGAGCAGGGGGCTGGAGACCGCCTGCTCCGCGGCGACGACCGAACGGTCCTCGCCGCGAGCCGAGCCGATGCCCATCAGGGCCGAGCCGGCGTTGGCCATCACGGACTTCACGTCGGCGAAGTCGAGGTTGATCAGGCCCGGGGTGGTGATCAGGTCGGTGATGCCGGAGACGCCCTGCAGGAGCACCTGGTCGGCCTGCTTGAAGGCGTCGAGGACGCTCACGCTGCGGTCGCTGATCGACAGCAGCCGGTCGTTGGGGATCACGATCAGCGTGTCGACCTCCTCGCGGAGCTTGGCGATGCCCTCCTCGGCGGAGTTGGCGCGGCGCCGGCCCTCGAAGGCGAACGGGCGGGTCACCACGCCGATGGTCAACGCGCCCAGGCTGCGGGCGATCCGGGCCACGACGGGCGCGCCGCCGGTACCGGTGCCGCCGCCCTCGCCCGCGGTCACGAACACCATGTCGGCGCCCTTGATGACCTCCTCGATCTCGTCGGAGTGGTCCTCGGCCGCCTGGGTCCCGACCTCGGGGTTGGCGCCGGCTCCGAGGCCGCGGGTGAGCTCGCGGCCGATGTCGAGCTTCACGTCGGCGTCGCTCATCAGGAGGGCCTGGGCGTCGGTGTTGATGGCGATGAACTCGACGCCCTTGAGCCCGACCTCGATCATCCGGTTGACGGCGTTCACGCCACCGCCACCGATGCCGACCACCTTGATGATCGCCAGATAGTTCTGCGCTGCTGCCACGGTTCGCGCCTCTCGGTGATCGGCCGGCCGGTGGCCGGTACGACTCGGATGGCGACCGGTCTGACCGGGCGCCGCTTGCGGTGTCTGGGGAAGTCCTCGAGGCTCCTGAACCGTAACCCTGAAGTGGAGGGTTATAGTTATGTCAACCTCTCGTTGGCGACGACGCTAGACAGCCCGACGCCCCGAACCGCGCAGACACGCCGCGACCACCCTGTCGAGTTGGCCCTCCGGGTCGCGCGACTTGGCCCTCCCGGTGCTGGTCCGGACCCGGAGGGCCAAGTCAACGGACCCGGAGGGCCAACTCAACGGACCCGGAGGGCCAACTCAACGGGGGCTGGTGACCGGCTGACCGGGGACGCTGACGTCGTAGGTGTGGCCGGGTCGGGCCAGGAGCTTCTCGAGCACCTGGGCCTTGAGGCCGGACTGGGCGTCGCTCCCCCAGATCACGACGGCACCGCCCCTCATCACCAGCGAGACCTGGTCGACCCCGGCCACGCCGACGTGGTCGACCCGGGCCGCCAGGCCCGAGGGCAGGGCGGCGATCACCCGGGCCGCCTCGGCCAGTGCGGCGCTGCTCGTGCCCTCGGTCGACACCACGCGCGGCATGCCGACCGGTGGATGCCGATAGTCACGGAAGAGCACGCCCCCGGCGTCCATGGCGTGGAACCGGCCGCCGATCTCGACCACGGCCACCGGGGTGCGCTCGGTGACCTTGATCAGGACCCCGTGCGGCCAGTCGCGCGAGACGTCGACGCGTCGTACGGGCGCCAGGGCCCCGACCCGGGAGCGGATCGCACCGAGGTCGAGCGCGACGAGGTGGGTGCCGTCGGGGACGTCGGCGGCGGAGAGGATCTGCTGCTGGGTGAGCAGGGACTCGCCCTGCACCTGGACCTGCTGGACGGTGAGGAACGAGCTGAGGAAGACCAGCCAGATCGACGAGGCGACCACGGCGACCAGCAGGACCGAGGCGATCACGTAGCGCCAGACCAGCCAGCGCCGCAGCCACTGCCGGCGAACGAACCGCCGGCGCGACGCGCTCGCGGGGTCCGCGCGGCCGGGCCCCTTGAGCGGGTTGCGCGGCAGCGTGATCACGAGTCCTCCACCAGGGCGGCCAGGAGCAGCGGCCCGACGTCGGTGACGCTACCGGCGCCGAGGGTCAGAACCAGGTCACCGGGCCGGGCGAGCCGGAGAAGTTCTGCCGGCGCGTCGGCGAGGTCCGCGACGTAGTGCACGTGCTCGGCAGCCAGGGGTACGGCGTCCGCCACGAGCCGGCCGGTCACGTCGGGGTCGGGGTCCTCGCGGGCGACGTACACGTCGAGCACCACCACCTCGTCGGCCGCCCCGAGGGCCGCCCCCATGGCGGCGCCGAAGATGCGCGTACGGGACACCAGGTGGGGCTGGTAGCAGACGACCAGCCGCCCGGCGCCGGCGAGCGCACGGGCCGCCTGCAGGTCGCCGGCGATCTCGACGGGGTGGTGGGCGTAGGAGTCGTAGACCCGCACTCCGCCGGCCTCGCCCTTGCGCTCCATCCGGCGGCCCGTGCCGGTGAACGCCTCGAGGCCGGCGCGCAGTCCGTCGAAGGGCAGTCCGAGCCGGAGCCCCAGCGCCAGCGCAGCGAGGGCGTCGAGCACGTAGTGCCGGCCCGGCACCTGGAGCATCACCCGGCCCAGCCCCGCTCCCCCGTCGGTGACCTCGAAGGCCGACCGCGAGCCCTCGAAGACGAGATCGGTCGCGCGGACGTCGCAGGACGGGTCCTGGCCGACCGTCACCACGCTCAGGCCGCGCTCCCGTGCGGGCGCGACCAGGGCCGCGGCCCCGGGGTCGTCGGTGCAGAGCACGAGGAAGCCCTCCGGGTCGACCGTGTCGACGAACTCCGCGAAGGCGGCGCGGTAGGCCTCCTCCGACCCCCACACGTCGAGGTGGTCGGCGTCGACGTTGGTCACCAGGGCCGCGTGGGGGTGGTAGACGAGGAACGCGCCGTCGCTCTCGTCGGCCTCGGCGACGAAGAGGTCGCCCGAGCCCGCGTCGGCGTTGCGCCCGGTCGCGGCGAGGACGCCGCCGATGGCGTACGTCGGGTCGGCGCCGCAGGCGCGGACGGCCATCGTCAGCAGCGACGTGGTCGTGGTCTTGCCGTGGGTGCCGGCCACGGCCAGCACGCGCCGGCCGGCCATCACCGACTTCAGCCCCGCCGAGCGCGGCAGGATCCGCAGCCCCCGCGCGCGCGCCTCGAGCACCTCGGGGTTGTCCTCGCGCGCCGCGGTGGTCACCACGACCGTGTCGGCCTCACCGACGTGGGAGGCGTCGTAGGAGAGGTGGCAGGGCACGCCGATCTCGCGCAGCGACGGGAGGAACGGCGTGTCGTGGTCGTCGCTCCCGGTGACCGCGACGCCCTGGCGCGCCATGATCCGGGCGATGCCGGACAGCGCGGCCCCGCCGATGCCGACGAAGTGGACGCGACCCAGCTCGTGGGCCGGGAGGATCTCGTCGGGGACCGGGATCCTCACCGGACCTCACCGGCCGCGTCGAGGATCATCCGGGCCAGCTTCTCGTCGGCGTCGAGCGGGATCAGGTGGGCCGCGGCGGCGCCCATCGCCCGGAGCCGGGCCGGGTCGGTCAGCAGCGGCACCGCGTGGGTCGCGATCCAGTCGGGCGTCAGCGAGGCGTCGTCGACGAGCAGGCCGCCGCCGGCCTCGATCACCGAGCGGGCGTTGAGGGCCTGCTCGCCGTTGCCGAACGGCAGCGGGACGAAGATCGCCGGCAGCCCCACCCCGGAGACCTCGGTCACGGTGTTGGAGCCGGAGCGGCAGAGCACGGCGTCGGCCGCGGAGTAGGCCAGGTCCATCCGGTCGACGTAGCCGACGACGACGTAGGGGACGTCGGACTCGGGCGGCACCACGTCGTGCGACGGGCCGACGACGTGGAGGACCTGGATGCGCGCGTCGGCGAGAGCCCGGGCGGCGCCCAGCACCGCGCGGTTGATCGAGGCGGCCCCCTGCGAGCCGCCCGTGACCAGCAGGACCGGCAGGTCGTCGCGCAGCCCGTACGACGCGAGCGCCTCGGCCCGGTGCGCCGGCCGGTCGAGGGTGGCGATCATCCGCCGGATCGGCAGCCCGAGGTAGGTCGCGTGGCGCAACCGGGTGTCGGGGAAGCTGGTGGCGACGTGGTCGGTGATCCGTGCCCCGAGCCTGTTGGCGACTCCGGGCACCGTGTTGCCCTCGTGGACCACCAACGGCACCTTGCGGGTGCGGGCCGCGAGGTAGGCCGGCACGGACACGAAGCCGCCGAAGCCGGCGATCACGTCGGGCCGGATCCGGTCGACGACGTCGAGCGCCGCCCGGCGGGCCGCCCGCAGCCGACCGGGCAGCCGCACGAGGTCGGCGTTCGGTCGTCTCGGCAGCGGGACGCTGGGGACGAACTCGAGCGGGTAGCCCGCGGCGGGGATGATCTGCGCCTCGATCCGCTCGCGGGTGCCGAGGCAGGTGATCTCGACGCCCGGGTGCAGCCGCTGGAGGGCGTCGGCGGTGGCGAGGAGCGGGGAGGTGTGGCCGGCCGACCCACCCCCCGCGAGCAGGACGCGTAGGGCCCGGGTCATGGGCTAGAGGTCCCGCTGGGTGACTCTGCCCGCCGTGACACCGCTGTTGCGGGAACGCTTGCGCTGGGCGAGGGCCCGGGCAGCCTCGGGCTCGCGGCGCGCGAAACCGACGAGCATGCCGAGCGCGACGAGCGAGGGGACGAGGGCCGAGCCGCCGTAGGAGACCAGCGGCAGCGGGATCCCGATCACGGGAAGCAGTGCGAGGACCATGCCCACGTTGATCATCATCTGCCCGATGATCCAGACCACGATGCCGAAGGTCATGTAGCGGACGAACGGGTCCTTGGTACGGCGTGCGACACGGATCGCGGCGTAGGCGATGGTGAGGAACAGACCGACCACCAGCAGTGTGCCCACGAGGCCGAGCTCCTCACCGAGGACGGCGAAGATGAAGTCGGTGTGGGCCTCCGGCAGGTTGCCCCACTTCTGCTGGCTCGCGCCGATGCCCTGGCCGAAGAGCCCACCGCTCGACAGGGCGAAGAGCCCGTGCGCCGGCTGCCAGCCCGCACTGTTGTAGTCGCGCATCGGGTCGGTGAAGGTGGTGATGCGGGTCAGCCGCTCGGGGTCGGCCGCCGCGAGCGCGCCGGCGAAGACCGAGACCACCAGGAACGACAGGGCGAAGAACCTGGCCGGCGCCCCGACCACCCAGAGCATCCCGAGGAGGATCGCGAAGAGCACCAGGGCCGTGCCGAGGTCGTGGCCGAAGACGACCAGGCCGGTGGCCAGGAGGAGGCCGGGCACCACCGGCATCATGATCTGGTGGAGGTTGCCGAGGCGGCGGTCCTTGTTGGCGTAGACGTGGGCCGCCCACAGCACCAGCGCGAGCTTGGCGATCTCCGAGGGCTGGATGACCAGCGGGCCGAGGGCGAGCCAGTTGGTGTTGCCGTTGCGGGAGACGCCGAAGAGCGCCGTGAGCAGCAGCAGGCCGAGCGAGACGACGTAACCCGGCCACGCGAGCCGGCGGATCCACCGCTGGGGAAGGCGTCCGGCCACCCAGGCACACGGCAGGCCGATCGCGACCCACGTCAGCTGCTTGACCACGACGGCGTAGGAGTCGCCGTCGTAGTTCTGGAAGGCGTAGACGCTCGAGGCGCTGAAGACCATGATCAGGCCGATGGTCAGCAGCAGGGCCGAAGCACCGAGCAGCAGGTAGTAGGACATCAGGGGGCGCTCGAGCGCATCGCGCAGTGCGGCGTACCAGGAGGAGACACCGGACGTGGCGCGGGCGGCTCCCTGAGCCCGGCCGGGCGTCCGGGTGGCCCGGGCCCGCAGCGGGCTCACGATGGCCATCGGTCCTCGGGCCCCCTTCGGAGAGCGGTGGTCAGTCGTCCGTCTGGCGCTGCACCGCCGCGGCGAACGCGTCACCCCGGTCGGCGTAGTCGGTGAACATGTCCATGGACGCGCAGCCCGGGGCCAGGAGGACCGTGTCACCCGGGTGAGCGAGGTCCGCCGCGGCCACGACCGCACGCTCCATGGCGGCATGTCCGTCGTCAGTCTCGCCGTCGTCGAGCGTGATGACCGGAACATCGGGCGCGTGTCGCGCAAGTGCGGCGGCGATGACGGCGCGGTCGCGGCCGAGCAGCACGACCGCCCGCAGCCGGCTGCGGGCGGTGGTGACCAGGTCGTCGAAGCGGGCACCCTTGGCCAGCCCCCCCGCGATCCACACCACCGGGTCGTAGGCCAGGAGCGAGGAGAGGGCGGCATGGGGGTTGGTGGCCTTGGAGTCGTCGACCCAGGTCACACCTCCGGTCGTCGCGACCGTCGCGATCCGGTGACCGTCGGGCCGGAAGGCACGGAGGCCGTCGCGCACGGCGGCCTGGGAGATGCCGTGCGCACGGGCCAGCGCGGCCGCGGCCAGGGCGTTGGCGACGACATGCGGCGCCGGGCTCGGCAGGTCGTGGATCGTGCACAGCTCGGCGGCGCTCGACCGGCGCTCGGCGATGAAGGCCCGGTCGACCAGGATGTCGTCGACGACCCCGACCATGCCCACCGACGGCATGCCGAGGGAGAACCCGACCGCGCGCGCACCCTCGGCGACGTCTGCCTCGCGGACCAGCCGCTCGGTCTCGGGGTCGGCGACGTTGTAGACGCAGGCCTGCCGGACGCCGCGGTAGACGCGCCCCTTGTCTGCGGCGTAGTCGGCCATCCCCGTCGGCCCGTCGTACCAGTCGAGGTGGTCCTCGGCGACGTTGAGCACCGCCGCGCTCTCGGCGGCCATGGAGTCGGTGTAGTGGAGCTGGAAGCTCGACAGCTCCACGGCGAACACGTCGTACGGCGTGGGGTCCATCACCGCCTCGACGATCGGGAGGCCGACGTTGCCGACCGCGACGCTGCGCAGTCCGGCGGCCCGCAGGATGCTGTCGAGCATCTGGACGGTGGTGGTCTTGCCGTTGGTACCGGTGACCGCGAGCCACGGTGCGGCACCCTCGGGGTCGCGCAGCCTCCAGGCCAGCTCGACCTCGCCCCAGACCGGGATGCCTCGGGCGCGGGCCTGCCCGATGAGGGCGGCCGTCGGCTTCCAGCCCGGGGAGACGACGAGCAGGTCCGCGTCGCGCGGGAGCTCGGCGGTGACGCCGGCACCCAGCCGGATCTCGGCGCCGAGCACCCCGAGCAGCTCGGCCTTCTCCTCCTTGCCCTCGGACGACTCGTCGAGTGCCACCACGGACGCGCCGAGATGGGTCAGGTTGTCGGCCGCGGCGAACCCGCTGACCCCGAACCCGGCCACCACCGCCCGGACACCGGACCAGTCGTCGCGGCGGCCGAGGGACTCCGGCCGGTCGTTCACGTCACGGCCACCCAGGCGGCGTAGAAGATGCCCAGGCCGGCGGCGACGCAGAGCCCGGTGATGATCCAGAAGCGGATCACGATGGTGACCTGGTCCCAGCCGAGCAGCTCGAAGTGGTGCTGGAGCGGCGCCATCCGGAACACCCGATGGCCGGGACCGACCCGGAACACCTTCCGGACCACCCCCGACCTGCGCGACAGCTTGAAGAAGCCGACCTGCAGCATCACCGACAGCGTGATCACGAGGAAGAGCCCGCCGAGCACGACCAGGAGCAGCTCGGTCCGGGTCATGATCGCGAAGCCGGCGAGCGCACCGCCGAGGGACAGGGAGCCGGTGTCGCCCATGAAGATCTGTGCCGGCGGCGCGTTCCACCACAGGAAGCCGAAGCACGCGCCCGTGATCGCCGCCGCGACGAGCGCGAGGTCGAGGGGGTCGCGGACCTCGTAGCACGCCGGGCCGGGGCGGGTCGCGCAGTTCTGGTTGTTCTGCCAGATGTTGACCAGCATGTAGGCGCCGAACACCATCGCGCACGCGCCGGTGGCGAGCCCGTCGAGACCGTCGGTGAGGTTCACCGCGTTGCTGGTCCCGGTGACCATCACCCAGACCAGCAGCAGCGCCACGATCGTGGGCAGGGCGATCTCGGAGTCGCGGATGAAGGAGAGGTGGTCGGACGCCGGGCTGACGTGACGGCCGTCCTCGAGCGTGCCGGAGAGCGCGAGGTAGCCGAACACCAGCGCGATCACGGTCTGGCCGACCATCTTCGCCTTGCTGCGCAGGCCCAGCGAGCGCTGCTTGGAGATCTTGATGAAGTCGTCGAGGAACCCGACGACGCCCATCCCGACGAAGAGGAAGAGCAGGAGCAGGGCCGACGCGGACGGCTCGTTCTGGGTGATCAGCTCGGCCAGGAAGTAGCCCAGCACCGCCGACGCGATGATCACGACGCCACCCATGGTCGGCGTGCCCCGCTTGGTGTGGTGGCTCGTCGGACCGTCGTCGCGGATCTCCTGGCCGTAGCCGAGCTGGGTGAAGAGGGGGATCGCCGCCCGGGTGCCGAGCAGCGAGAACAACAGGGCGAGGCCTCCGCCCAGCAGAATCGCCTTCATCGGCTCGGAGCCCCGCCTTCCTGTTCCTCTGCCCGGTCCTCGGACACGTTCGCGATCTCCGGCTCGGCCGCCGGGTGGACCAGCGCGTCGGCCAGGCGCTCGAGAGCGGCGCCTCGCGACGCCTTGACCAGGACGACGTCCCGGGCCCCGACATTGTGGCGCAGCCAGTCCGTGGCCTGCGCGCGGCCCGCCGTGGGCACGGACTCCCCCGCCCAGCCCGGCGTACGACGAGCACCGTCGGCGATCGGGTCCGCGGCGGCGCCGACGGTCACCAGCACGTCGACGCCCAGCTCGGCCGCGTGGACCCCCACCTCGGCATGCTGCTCGACCGAGGTCTCGCCCAGCTCGAGCATCTCGCCGAGCACGGCCACGGTGCGACGGTGGCCGCGCTCCCCGATCGCGGCGAGGGCGTCGAGCGCGGCGTTCATGGACGCGGGGTTGGCGTTGTAGCTGTCGTTGACGACCACGAGCCCGTCGTCCCGCTGGTGGAGCGCCATCCGCCACGGCGACAGCGAACGAGCCGACCCGAGGGAGACCACGATCTCCGCGAACGGCACTCCGACCGCGAGCGCCATGGCCGCCGCCGCGGCTGCGTTGGCCACCTGGTGGGCGCCGGCCTCGAGGAGGCGCAGCGGCGCCCACCCGCCGTCGTACCCGAGCTCGAAGGAGGGGCGCCCCAGCTCGTCGAGCTCGAGACCCCGCCACGAGACGTCGCCCGCCACCCCGAACGACGACACCCGGGCCGTCGTCCGTCCCCGCATCGCGATCACCAGGTCGTCGTCCGCGTTCAGCACCGCGGTGCCGGTGGACGGCAGCGCCTCGACGATCTCGCCCTTGGCCCGGGCGATCGCCTCGCGGGAGCCGAACTCGCCGAGGTGGGCGGTGCCGACGTTGAGGACCGCAGCCACCTCGGGGGGCGCGATGGCGCAGAGCTCGGCGATGTGACCGGCGCCCCGGGCACCCATCTCGAGGACGAGGAACCGGGTGTCGGGCGTGGCGCGCAGCACGGTGAGTGGGACGCCTATCTCGTTGTTGCGGTTGCCCTCGGTCCAGACCGTCTCCCCGGCGCCGGCCAGCACCTGGGCGAGGTAGTCCTTGGTCCCCGTCTTGCCCTGGGACCCGGTCAACGCGAGCACCGTGGGCCGCAGGACGTCCACCGCGTGGCGGGCCAGCCGTCCCAGCGCGCGGACGGGGTCGTCGACGACCACGGTCGGCACGCCGGTGGCGCGGGCGCCCAGCACGGCGGTCGCCCCGGCGGCCACCGCGGCCGCGGCGAAGTCGTGCCCGTCGACGTGCTCACCGGGCACCGCGACGAAGATCCCGCCCGGCACCACGGCCCGGCTGTCGACGAAGGCCGCGCCGGTCACGGGCCCGGCCGCCTCGGCGTCGGCGACCGCGCCGCCGACGACGGCGGCGAGCTCGGCCAGGGTCAGCTCGATCATCGGCGGAGCTCCTCGCGGGCGACCGCGCGGTCGTCGAACGGGTGCACGACGCCGGCGACCTCCTGACCGGTCTCGTGGCCCTTGCCGGCGACGAGGACGACGTCTCCGGGGCCGGCGCGGCGGATCGCCTCGGCGATCGCGGCCCGACGGTCACCGATCTCCAGGACCTCGGCCGAGCCACGGCCCGTCCCACCCAGGATGGCGGCGCGGATCGCCGCGGGGTCCTCGCTCCGGGGGTTGTCGTCGGTGACCACGAGCAGGTCGGCGCCGGCCGCGGCGATCTGCCCCATCAGCGGTCGCTTCCCGGGGTCGCGGTCGCCACCGGCCCCGATGACCACGGTCAGCCGCGCCCGCGTGACCGGGCGCAGCGCCGCGATGGCGGCCGCGACGGCATCGGGCTTGTGGGCGTAGTCGACGACCACCTCGAAGTCCTGTCCCTCGTCGATCCGCTCCAGGCGCCCGGGTACGCCGGGGCCGCGGCCGATGGCGGACGCGACCGCAGCGCGCGTCGTAGCCGGCGGTCGCGGCCGCGGCGATCGCGGCCAGCGTGTTGGCGACGTTGAACGCGCCGGGGATCGGGCACGCCGCCTCCACCTCGACCCCGGGACCGGCGACGCGGAAGACCGCGCCGTCCTCCCGCAGCTCGATCCCGGCGGCACGCCAGTCGGCGTCGGCGCCGGACGACGACATCGTCTCGACGGGCACGCCGGCGCGCTCGACCAGGCGCCGGCCCCACTCGTCGTCGACGTTCACCAGCCCTCGACGGGAGTGCTCGGCACCGAACAGGGAGGCCTTGGCGTCGAAGTAGTCGTCCATGTCGCGATGGAAGTCGAGGTGGTCGCGCCCGAGGTTGAGGAACACCGCGACGTCGAAGGCGAACCCCCCGACGCGACCCATCACCAGGGCATGACTGGAGACCTCCATGGCACACGCCTCGACGCCCCGCTCGAGCATCTGCCGGAACAGCCGCTGCAGATCGGGTGCCTCGGGGGTGGTCAGGGCGGACGCGACGTCCTCCCCCAGCATCCGGGTGCCGACGGTGCCGATCACCGCGGCCGGGACGCCGGCCCCCGAGAGCCCGCCCTCGAGCAGGCGTGTGGTGGTGGTCTTGCCCTGGGTGCCCGTGACGCCCACCGTCCGCAGCCGCGTCGCGGGCTCGCCGTACACGAGCGCGGCGATCCGGCCGAGGACGGGCCGCACCTCCGGTACGACGAGCACGGGCGACCCGCCGACACGCGCGGCCCCGGCGGCATCGGTCACCGCGGCGACCGCTCCGGCCGCGCGGGCCTCCTGCCAGTAGGCGACACCGTGCCCGTGGCTGCCGGGCAGCGCCGCATAGAGGTCTCCGGCGGCCACGCGCCGCGAGTCCAGGGTCACCCCGCGGACCCGGGTGCCCAGGTCGCCGGAGCCGCTCGCGGACACACCCTCGCGCGTCAGCCGGTCGGCCAGGTCGGCGAGGGTCGGGCCGCGCTCCGGGCGCTCAGAGTCGCTAGCCACGGGGCCGAGGCTATCGAGCCGCGACATCCGAGCCTGCGACGGAGTCGGGGCCGGCGAGAGATCGAGGAGCGTTCGGCGCGGCCCGACCCTGCGAGGGATGGGCGACGCGTCTCGGGATCCGGGGCGTGATGACCGGCCAGGTCACCACCTGGTCGGGATCTCTGAGGGCTTGGCGCCGGTCGGGGGGACGCCGTAGCGGCGCAGCGCGAACGCCATGATCTTGCTGAACGCCGGGCCGGCCACCGAGCCGCCGCCGCCCCCGTTGCGGGGGTTCTGCACCAGGACGTAGACGGTGAAGCGCGGCTTGTCCGCCGGGGCGAAGCCCGCGAACGAGACCGTGTTCTGGCCGTTGTAGCACCCACATTTCGCACCCACGCGCTGCGCGGTGCCGGTCTTGCCCGCCACGACGTATCCCGGGACCTGGGCGCTCGGGGCGGTGCCGGCGTCCGGGTTGACGACCCGCTCCATCATGTCGGTCATCTGGTGCGCGGCGCTCGCGCTGACCACGCGGCGAGAGGTGGTGTGGTCGGTCCCGATCGACTCCCCGAGGTTGTTGGTGGCGCTGCCCTGGATCAGGCTCGGCGAGACGCGCACGCCGCCGTTCGCGATGGTGTTCACCGCCGCGGCCATCTGGACTCCGTTGACCGACACGCTCTGCCCGAAGGCGATCCGGTCCTGGGTCATCCCGTCCCACGCGGCGCCCGACGGGAGCAGACCGGGCGTCTCCCCGGTGACGCCGATGTCGGTGCGCTGGCCGAGGCCGAAGCGCGTGAGGTAGTGCCGCAGCTGGCCGGCCGCGAAGTGCCGCGAGGCCTTGGCGGTCCCGATGTTGGACGACTGCGCGATCACCCCGGCCAGCGTCATCCGCAGGGTCGGGTGGGGGAACCAGTCGTGGATGACCCGGTCGCCGCTCTTCAGCTGCCCGGGCACGACCAGGCGGGTGTGGTCGGTGACCTTGCCGGCATCGATCAGCGAGCTCAGGGTGAGCACCTTCTCCACCGAGCCGGGCTCGTAGGGGCTGGTCATCGCCAGGCTGTTGCGGTCGCGCTTCGGCGAGGCCTGCGGGTTGGTCGCGTCGTACGTCGGGTAGTCGGCCAGCGAGAGGATCTCACCGGTCTTGGAGTCCATCACGACCGCGAAGCCGGACTCGCCGCCCGAGCCGAGCACGGTCTGGCGCAGGACCCGCTGGGTGTACCACTGCAGGTCCTCGTCGATCGTGGTGTGCAGGTCCGTGCCGTCGTGTGCCGGCACGACGGTGCTGCGCCCCAGCGGGATCCGGTTGCCGGCGCCGACCTCGTAGCTCTCCGAGCCCGCCGTACCGGCCAGCTGGTGGTTGAAGGCGAGCTCGAGACCGGCGAGCGGACCGTCGGTGCCGAGGAACCCGACCAGGTTGGCAGCGACGTCGTGGTCGGGGTAGGAGCGCACCGGGTCGTCGCGGGTGTCCAGCCCCCGGTAGCCGGCGGCCTTCGCCTGGGCGACGACGCCGAGGGCGAGCGAGGCCGGGACCCGCCGGGCCACGTAGACGAAGCGACTGTTCTGCTTCTGGAGCGCGCTCAGGGTCTTGAAGTAGTCGACGTGCAGGTGCCGCGACAGGAACCGCGCCAGTGCGGGCGCCTTGGTGCGCGTCATCGAGGGGTCGGCGACCACCATCCGCCCGTCGACGGAGTCGGCGAGCGGCTTGCCGTCCCGGTCGAGGATCCGCCCGCGGTCGGCCGGCAGCTCCACGGTGACCGTGCCGCCCTCGGAGGCCGCCAGGGTCGCGTACTTCTCCGGGCTCACCCCCTGGAGCTCCACCAGCCGGGCCCCGAAGAACGACAGCACGACGGCGATGAACACGAACCCGGTCCGCAGCCGCAGCTGGGTGGCCCCGCGGGCCGCGCGGCGCCGGCGGCGCGTCCGGGCGGCCGGGCCGGGGCGGCGCGTCCGCGGGGCGGGCCGACGACGGGACGGACCGTGGCCGCGGGGGCTCGTGGGGGCCATCGCTCTGCTTCCTGCTCGAGTCAGTGGGTGCCGGACGGGGTGGAGTGCTTCGTCGTGCGGTGACTGCCGTGCCTGGTCCTGGTCGTCGACGTCGTGCCGTGCTTGGCCGGCGGGTGGACCACGGTCACGTGGGCCGGGGGGTTGATCGAGGCGGGCTTCGGCGGCGGCGGCGCCGCCAGCCGGAGCCGGTCGAGGCCCGTGGCCGGCGCGGGCGTGCCGAGCACGCGACCGGTGCGGAGGTCGAGCACGGCCGGGCTGGTGGGCAGCACCATGCCCATCCGCTGCGCCTTGCGCGCGACGGCCTGGGGGTCGCGGAGCTGGTCGAGCTGCATCTGCAGGGTCTGCTGCCGGGCGACGAGGACGTCGGCCTGGTTCTGCAGCGAGGTCGCCGCGAACGACGCCTGCTGCATGGAGGTGTTGAACAGCAGCAGCCCGACGATCCCGCCGACCGCGATCATCGAGACCACGAGGAGGAACGGGACCGGGCTGGTGCGGCGACGGCTCCGCCGCGGGACGACGGTGAGCCGGGCCCGCTCGAGGGCGGCGCCCGCCAGGCGTGGGACCCGGGCGCGGAGGGCCGGTGCGGTGCTGCTCATACGGGGTCACCGCGGAAGCGGTTCGGGGTGGCCGCCGGAACGCAGGCGCAGCGAGCGGTCCGGTGGGGTGACAAGCGCGAGCGAACTCGTCGGGTGTTCATCTCAGGCTGCTCCTCTGGCTGCGGGACGGACCCGTTCGACGGCGCGCAGCCGGACCGAGGCGGCGCGGGGGTTGGCTTCGATCTCGTCGGCGTCGGCGCGCTCGGCGCCGCGGGTGACCAGCCGCAGGGCCGGCTCCATGTCCGGCGGCACGAACGGCAGGTCGTGCGGGACGTCGAGGCGGGTCACGGCGGCGAACGCCTGCTTGACGAGCCGGTCCTCGAGGGAGTGGTAGGACTCCACGACCACCCGGCCGCCCACGGCCAGCGAGTCGATGGCGGCCGGGACGGCACGGCGCAGGACGCCGAGCTCGTCGTTGACCTCCATCCGCAGGGCCTGGAAGGTCCGCTTGGCCGGGTGTCCCCCGGTACGCCGGGCGGGAGCGGGGATCTCGCGGTAGAGCAGCTCGACCAACCGCGCCGAGGTGGTGAAGGGCTCCGCGTCGCGCTCCCGGACGATCGCGGCGGCGATGCGCGAGGCGAACCGCTCCTCGCCGTACTCCCGCAGGACCCGGGTCAGCTCGCCCCGGGGGTAGGTGTTGAGCACGTCGGCCGCGGTCGGGCCGCCGGTCGGGTCCATCCGCATGTCGAGCGGCGCGTCCTCCCGGTAGGCGAAGCCGCGGTCGGCGACGTCGAGCTGCATCGACGAGACGCCGAGGTCGAAGAGGACACCGTCGGCGGAGGAGAGCCCGAGGTCGGCGAGCACGTCCGGGATCGCGTCGTACGTCGCGTGGACGGCGGTGAACCGGTCGCCGTACGCCGCGAGCCGCTCCCCCGCCAGCCGGAGCGCCTCGGGGTCGCGGTCGATGCCGACCACCCTCGCCAGCTCGCACCGGGCCAGGACCGCCTCGCTGTGGCCGCCCAGGCCGAGCGTCGCGTCGACCAGCACGGCGCCCTCGTGGCCCAGCGCGGGCGTCAGGAGGGCGACGACCCGGTCGAGGAGCACCGGGACGTGGGAGGGGGTGGCCATCGTCGGACCTAGCGCCCTGCGCCGGACGGGAGGTGGGCCAGCAGGAGCAGACCCGCGGCCAGGGCGGTCGAGGTGGTCGCGGAGAACGCCATCAGCGCCACCACGTCGCGCGCCTGGTGGCGGACCCGACGCGGCTCGGCCGACGGCGCGGCCACCGGCCCTCCGACGGAGGGTGCTGTGGGTGTGAGACTCATCGGTTCGACCCCGCTCGATGGCGCTTGTGGTGCTGCTGACGTGTGGCGTGTGCTGGTGGTGAGGTGACGAAGGGACTCACCCAGTCAGGTCCCTGCCCGCTCCCTGAACCCGGGCCGCATGGGGTGGCCGGAGGTTCGTGGTGGGGGAAGGTGTCGTCTGGAACCGGGGAAGGTGCCCCAGAGGACGGGAGCGGGCGCGAGACCTCGCTGTGCGAATCCCTGTGTGTAGTTGTGCGTGGGAGCGGGACCCCGTCAGGTGGCGGGGAGGATGTCCTCGCTCATGTCGGCGAACGTCTGGCTGTGCTCGGCCTCCCAGGCCGCGATCCGCTCCGGGTCCCAGATCTCGACCCGGTTGAGCGCCCCGATCACGACCACGTCGCGGTCGAGGCCGGCGTACTCCTTGAGCAGCGGCGGGATGGTGATCCGGCCCTGCTTGTCGGGCTTGTCCTCGGCCGCCCGCATCGCCAGGAACCGGCCGTACTCCCGCGCCTGTCGGACGGTGAGCGGTGCCTCCTGGATGCGGCCGGTCATGGCGGCGAAGTCGGCGCGCGGGAAGACGGTGAGGCAGAAGTCCTGTCCCTTCGTCACCACGAGTCCCTCCGCGAGCTGGTCCCTGAACTTGGCCGGGAGGAAGAGCCGGTTCTTCTCGTCCAGCTTCGGGGTGTAGGAGCCCACGAACATCCGGGCACCTCCACCTCGGTCGACCCATCCTCCACTTCGCGCCACTGTACTCCACTTTGCCCCACCGTCAACCACATTCACCCATGTCATCGCTCGGATCCACGCTCGAGGCCGCCCCGGCGGCAGCGACCGGCGTACGACGGTCCCGGCCGCCGCTCCCCGGGTCCTGGTGCCACGCCTGCTCACGTCCGCGCAGGTCAGCGCGCCGCGGGACCCGCTCGAGCAGGCGGGCCGGCCGATCCGGGAGTCGGGGTGGAGCGCGGTGGGGGACCCTGGTGGGGCGTGGTGGAGGACGCCGGCCGGCGCCGCCCCCGGTGGCGGGCAATCCGCAACCAAACCGTGACCCCGGGAGTCAGAACCAGGAAGACTGTGTCCGCGTAGGTTGTCCTGCACGACCAGTCCGGCCGGTCACCTGACCGCGCCCGGGAGCCGGTCGGCGAGTGGGCGCCACGGCGCACAGATCGACGGGAAGGACGTCTCGTGGCAGGTCCTGCTTCTCAGGGCGCAGACCTCGACACCCTCGGCAGGGTGGTCGAGCGGGTCCGCAGCAACATCAAGCGCGTGATCGAGGGCAAGCCCGACGTCATCAGCTCGGCGGTGACCGTGCTCCTCGCGGAAGGACACCTCCTGATCGAGGACGTGCCGGGGGTGGGCAAGACGATGCTCGCCAAGTCCCTCGCGCGCAGCATCGACTGCTCCGTGCGCCGCATCCAGTTCACGCCCGACCTGCTGCCCTCCGACGTCACCGGCGTCTCCGTGTACAACCAGGAGAGCCGGCAGTTCGAGTTCCGGCCGGGCGGCGTGTTCGCCAACATCGTGGTCGGCGACGAGATCAACCGGGCGTCGCCCAAGACCCAGTCGGCCCTGCTGGAGTGCATGGAGGAGCGCCAGGTCACCGTCGACAACACCACCTACCACCTCGACCAGCCCTTCATGGTCATCGCCACCCAGAACCCGATCGAGATGGAGGGCACCTACGCCCTTCCCGAGGCCCAGCGCGACCGCTTCATGATCCGGCTGTCCGTGGGCTACCCCGTCGAGGCCGCCGAGATCGCGATGCTCGACTCCCACACCATGACCAGCCCGCTCGACGACCTCGAGTCGGTCACCGACGCGGGCGAGATCAGCAAGCTGATCGCGATCGTCGGTCAGGTCCACGTCTCGCAGGCCGTGCAGCGCTACACCGTCGCGCTCGCCGCGGCCACCCGTCGTACGACGGAGCTCGCGCTGGGCGCCTCGCCGCGCGCGTCGCTCCACCTGGTCCGCGCGGCCAAGGCCTCGGCCGCCATCCAGGGGCGCGACTACGTCCTGCCCGACGACGTCCTCGGCCTGGCCCCCTCCGTGCTGACCCACCGGCTGCTGCCGAGCGTCGAGGCCGCGATGGGCGGCCGCACCACCGCCAGCATCCTCGACAGCATCATCGCCGCCGTACCCATCCCCGAGGGGACCCGTGCGTGAGGCCCTCTCTGCGCTGACCGTCCGCGGACGGGCGTTCCTCGCTGCCGGGATCACCGCCGTCGTGTGTGCGATCCTGCTGGGCCAACCGACCCTGACCCGGGTCGGCATCCTGGTCGCCGCGCTGCCGCTGATCACGGCGTTCACCCTGGGCCGCAGCCGCTACCGGCTGGCCCTGGTCCGCAGCGTCGGACCGCAGACCGTCACCGCCGGCCAGCCGTCCACGGTCCACCTCACCATGACCAACGAGGGGCGTACGCCGAGCGGCGTGCTGATGCTCGAGGACCACGTCCCCTACGTGCTCGGCACCCGGCCGCGCTTCGTGCTCGACGGGATCGGGCACGGCTGGCGACGGCACGCCGTCTACCAGGTGCGCTCCGACGTCCGCGGGCGGTTCGAGATCGGCCCGATGAGCGTGCGGGTCAGCGACCCGTTCGGCCTCGTGGAGCTCGGCCGCTCGTTCCGGAGCACGGCCACGCTGACCGTCACGCCCCGCACCGTCCCACTGCCGCCGATCCCGCTCGGCGGCGCCTGGACCGGGTCGGGCGACAACCGACCCCGCGCGTTCGCGATCGGCAGCGCCGAGGACGTGACGGTCCGCGAGTACCGCCGCGGCGACGACCTGCGTCGCGTCCACTGGCGCAGCTCGGCGCGGGTGGGTGAGCTGATGGTGCGTCGCGAGGAGCAGCCCTGGCAGTCGCGCGCCACGCTGTTCGTCGACAACCGGATGAGCGCCCACCAGGGGCAGGGCATCGCGTCGTCGCTCGAGTCGGCGGTCTCGGCGGCCGCGTCGATCGCGGTCCACCTCGGGCAGCGGGGCTTCACCGTCCGCCTGGTCACCGCCTCCGGCGACGACCTCAGCACCACCTGGCACACCCGCGATCCCGAGCTGAACACGCGTGCGATGCTCGAGGCCCTCGCCGTCGTCCAGCCGGTCACCAGCCACCGCATCGCCACCGGCTGGCTGGCCGAGTCGACGCACGGCGGACTGCTCCTGGCCGTGATCGGGGCCATCACCGAGGCCGACGGGCCGATGCTGCGCCGGATGCACCACCACGCGGGATCCGCCCTGGCGCTGGCCCTCGACGTGTCCGCGTGGGCGCCGTCCAGCGCCGGTCTCGGCGTCGTTCCCAACTCCGCGCGCCCGATGCTGGTGCGACAGGGCTGGCGAGCGGTGACGCTGCGTCCCCGCGACCGGCTCGACCTGGTCTGGCAGGACCTCGGCCGGACCAGCGCCCACGCCGCGCGGTCCGGCGCCGGCGGCGACGACGTCCGAGCCGTCCCCCAGGGCACGAGATGAGCGGCCTGCCTGCCGACGCCCGTCGCGACCTGCCCCTCGCCCTGGTGGCGGCCGCGACCACCTGGGTCACGATGCTGTCCTGGCGCGGCTTCTCCACCCTGTGGGGCCAGTACCTCGGACCGCTCCTGCTGGTCGCGCTCGTCGTCGCGGTCGGGGGCACGCTGTTGCGGTCGGCACCGCTCCCGCGTCGGGTGGCGCTGCTGCTCCACCTCCTCGTCGTCGCGCTCCTGGTGTGGCTGATGATGGGCGGCTCGCTGCTCCACCCGGTCCACGGCGCCCAGCACGTCGCGAACTCGCTGGCCGACGCGTGGAACACCTCGGAGAGCTTCCAGCCACCGGTCCCGGCCAACGAGCCGAGCATCGCACCGCTGATGATCCCGTGCGGCGCCCTCAGCCTGCTGGTGGTCGACCTGCTGGCCTGCTGGCTGCGCCGCGTCTCCCTGGCCGGGCTGCCGCTGCTGGCGGTCTACTGCGTCCCGATCAGCCTCCTCGGCAGCGGTGTCTCGTGGGTGGTGTTCCTGCTCGCGGCGGCCGGCTTCCTGCTGATGATGTATCTGCAGGAAGCGGCTCACATCACCCGGTGGGGACGCCCGCTGGGCAGCACCGCGGCCAGCGTCGACCCGTCGGGCTTCGGCGTGAACACCGGGGCCAGCCGGACGAGCGCGAGTGCGGTCGGCGGCGCCGCGCTGGTCCTGGCGGTGATCCTGCCCGTCTTCATCCCGACCCTTCACCTCGACGGGCTCGGCCTGTTCGGGCCGGGCGGCAGCGGCGGCAACGGCGTGAAGGTGATCAACCCGACGATCGACCTGCGCCGCGACCTCCAGCGCGGTGACAACGTGCCGTTGCTCTACGTCACCACCGACGACCCCGACCCGTCGTACCTCCGGATCGCGGTCGACACGCAGTACAACGGCACCGAGTGGACGCCCGGCAACCGCCAGGTCATCAGCGACCAGACCGCGGACGGCATCGTCCCGATCGAGGTGCCCGGCCTGAGCACCAACCTCCCGATCGACTCCTACAACTACCGCGTGCGGGCCACCCGGGACTTCCAGTCCACGTTCCTGCCCACGGCGTACCCCGTCTCCGACATCGTGGCGCAGGGCGACTGGCACTACGACACGACCACCATGGACTTCCGCTCCAGCAGCAACAGCAGCGTGGCCGGTCTCAGCTACACGATGACCGCCGCCAAGCCGCGGTACTCCGGCCGCAGCATGGTGGACTCGCTGACCGCCCGGCTGTCGATCCAGAGCGCCAACGTGGCCCTGCCTTCGAGCCTGCCCCCGGCCGTCAAGGCCATGGCGCAGAAGGTGACCAAGGGGTCGACGTCGCGCTACCAGAGCGCGGTGATGCTCCAGCAGTGGTTCCGCAACAACTTCACCTACAACCTCAAGCGCCATCTCGACGACGGCGTCGGCAACGCCGCCCTCCTGCACTTCATCGGGACCGACCCCGGGAGCCGCGTCGGCTACTGCGAGCAGTTCGCGGCGGCCTTCGCGGTGATGGCGCGCACCCTCGACATCCCCGCCCGGGTCGCGATCGGCTTCCTGCAGCCCCACCCGGGGACCGCGCAGGACGAGTGGGTCTACAAGGCGCACGATCTGCATGCCTGGCCCGAGGTCTACTTCGAGGGCTCCGGATGGGTGCGGTTCGAGCCCACCCCGGGCAGCCGCTCGGGTACGCCGCCGGTCTACACCGTCAACGAGGGCGCCAAGCCCACCGACCCGAAGACCGGCCAGAGCGGCGGCGGAAAGGTCACCGACCGGCCCAGCGCCAGCCAGTCGGCGCAGCAGTCCCACGACAAGACGACCACCACCACCTCGTCCTCCCCGGTGCACGTGCCGTGGGTGACGCTGCTCGTGGTGCTCGTGGCGGTCCTCCTCCTGGTCGGTCTCGCCCTGCTGCCCGGGCAGATCCGACGCTCGCGCCGGACCCGACGCCTGGCGGGCGGCGCGGAGGACGCCTGGGAGGAGCTCCGCGACAGCGCGGTCGACCTCGGGGTCAGCTGGGCCTTCGGCCGGACACCGCACGAGACCGGCCATCGGCTGGCCGGCTGGTTCGGTCCCGATCCCGACGGAGCGCCCCCGGTCCGCCCGCCGCGCGGGCGCGGCCTCGCGCCCGGGGCGGAGGACGCCCTCGACCGGATCGTGCTGACGCTCGAGCAGGTGCGCTACGCCCGCGACCCGCGAGACGTGCCGGGTGCCCTGGCCGAGGACGTGCTGACCTGTGTCGCCGCGCTCGAGCACGGCAGCATGCGGTCGGCGCTGCGCCGGGCCAGGTGGGTGCCGCGTTCGCTGTACGGCGGACGGCGCCGGGCCGCAGCTCAGGCCCTGCGTGACCGCGAGCCGGAGGCCGTGGCCGCCGGCGGCGTGGTCGACCACGTCGGCTGATCGGGAGACATGCGTCGTCGGACGCGGTCGGTCAGGTCCGCCCGGGGGAGGTCATGGTCGGCGTGCGAGCAAGCTCGCTGCGGCCTTGGCGCCACGGCTTCGCCGTGTCGCGACGTCCTCGCTCGGCTCAGGACTCGTTGTCGTGGCGGCGACGCCACGGGGTGCCGAACCGGTCGAGCATCGAGCCGGTCGGAGCGCCGGGGGTGCTCGGCGTACGGCGAGCGCCGGCGGGGGTGCCGCGGACGGCGGCCAGGGCGATGGTCGCCGAGACCAGCATGACCACGAAGCCGAGGATGCCGACGACCGTCTGGCGGGCGATGGCACCGGCCATCAGGAGGGCGAGGCCGGCCACGAAGCAGACGCCGGCGAGGATCGCTCGGCGGCGGGCGGCCCGGCGCAGGTTGGTCCCGCGGAGAGTGGAGGCGAGCTTGGGATCCTCTTGGACCAGAGCGCGCTCCATCTGCTCCAATGCTCGCAACTCTTCCTCGGAGAGCGGCACGGGATCCTCCCCTCGCACGATCGGTTGAGGCCAGTGTAGGCAGCCCCGAGGACCTGCGGTAGGCGGGCGGATGAAATTGTGATGATCGTCGGTCACGGAAGCAGGCTCGCGGGGCGCACGGTGCCGGCTCCGAACCGGCGGACGACCCGGTCGGCGGCCCGGTCGGCCTCCGACCATCCGCGGTCACGCTCGCCGAGCACGAGCTGGCGATGGACCCGTTCGCGGGGGATCAGGCCCTCGACGCGTACTCCGACCAGCCGGATCCGGGCCCGCTGCAGCCCGAGGGCGTCGTAGGAGCGGACGGCCTGGCGGTAGACCTCCTGGGTGACGTCGGTGGCCTCGGGCAGGGTCCGCGACCGGGTGATCGTGGTGAAGTCGGCGAAGCGGACGGTGAGGGTCACCGTGCGGCCGGCCACCCCGGCCACCCGCATCCGGGTGGTGACCCGGTCGGTGAGGCGGAGCAGCTCGCGCACGATCGCCGCACGGTCGTCGGTGTCGTGACCGAAGGTCTCGTTCGCGCCGATCGACTTGTCGGGGTCGCCGCCGAGGACCCCGAAGTAGCCGCCGCTGGTACGGGCGACGACCCGGCGGTCGTCGACGCCCCAGGCCAGGTCGTGGAGATGACGGCCGAGGTGGTCGCCGACAGCACGCTGGAGGGTACGGACCGGGGTGTGGGCGAGGTCGCCGACGGTGACCAGCCCGAGCCGGTGGAGCAGCTCGCGGGTCTTCTCCCCCACGCCGTAGAGCTCCCCCACGTCGAGGGGGTGGAGCAGGGTGGTGACCGACGACGGGGGGCAGACGAACACCCCGTCGGGCTTGGCCCAGCGGCTGGCCAGCTTGGCCATGGTCATCGAGGCGGCGAGCCCGACCGAGCAGGTGATGCCCTGCTCGTCGTGGATCGTGGCACGCAGCCGCTCGGCGATCTCCACCGGCGAGCCGAGCCTCCGGGTCGAGCCGCGCACGTCGAGGACCGCCTCGTCGAGCGAGAGCACCTCGACCAGCGGGGTGATCCGGCGGAAGTTCTCCATCACCGAGGACGACACCGTGGCGAAGGTCTCGAAGTCGGGGGCGACCACCACCGCGTCGGGACACATCCGGCGGGCGCGGGTCATCGGCAGCGCGGACCGGACACCGGTCGCCCGGGCCAGGTAGTTGGCCGAGAGCACCACGCCCCGGGAGCCGCCGCCCACGATGACGGGGACGTCGGCGAGCTCGGGACGACCCCGGACGGCCACGCTGGCGTAGAAGGCGTCCATGTCGACGTGGAGGATCGGCGTCCGCAGGGAGTCGGTCATGACGCCACCGCGGGGGGCTCGCCGGTCCGTCGGCTCCGCTCAGGCGGGCCGGTGGGCGAGCAGGTGGAGCTGGGTGGCCAGCGGGAGGTACTCCGGTCGGGTCGCCACCGCCTGCTCGAGCTCGACCAGCGCCGCGGTGGCCCCGGGCTCGAGGTCGAGCAGCGAGCCGGGCACGAGGTCGGTGAACACCCGGATGCCGTGCACCGCGTCGACGGTGAGCCCGGCGTCGCGCACCAGCGCGGCCAGCTCGTCGTGGGTGAAGCGGCGGCCGGCCCGACCCTGCGGGGCCGTGGAGTCGAGCATCGCCAGCGCCTGCTGGAAGTGACCGGCCATGGCCCGGGCGACCACGGCGGCGTAGCGCTGGGCGACGAGGAGGCTGAGCACTCCCCCGGGCCGGACCACGCGCGCCAGCGTCGCCAGCGCGGTGACGGGGTCGTCGACGACCTCGAGGACGCCGTGGCACAGCACCAGGTCGGCGCTGTCGGGGCCGACCACCTCGAGCAGGCTGGACAGGTCGCCCTGGCTGCCGGTGACCGCGACGTCGTGCTCGCGGGCCCGCCGGTCGAGGGCGGCCAGGGCGTCGGGGCTGGGGTCGACCACGGTGACCCGGTGGCCGAGCTCGCCGACGGGGACGGCCAGACCACCGGTCCCGCCGCCGATGTCGAGGACGTCGAGCGGGTCGTGACCCAGCACCGGCTCCAGCGCGGACCACACGACGGCGGTACGGGTGCTGCCGCGTCGCTCGCTCGCCATGTGCCGACCCTAGCCGGGCACGACGGAGGAGTGCACGGCGTGGGGAGGCAGGTCGAGCAAGCCTGCGACCGAGCTCGCGAGGTCGCAACGGCGCGTCGAAACCAAGCCTCCGATGATCGTGGGGTGAAGTGCATCCGGGGGTTCATCCCGGGCTCCCGGGGCTGCGGTGCCACAGCTTGCGGGCGACGTCCTTGACCGCCTCGCCGGCCGGCTTGACGTCGGCGTAGGGAGACATCTGGAAGCCGCTGGAGTGGACCAGCACCCGGCGGTGGGTGACCTCGTCCACGGTCTCGACCACGGCCAACCGGGCGCGCACCGCTTCGATGCCCCCGTCGGGGCCGGGCCTCCCCCAGAGGTCGTGGAGGTCGGTCAGCGGCCAGGCACCGGTGGCGCGCAGGGAGACGCCGCGGTGGCCGGTCCGGCGCAGCTCGCCCCGGACCACCAGCAGCCACGAGCCGAACACGGTGGCGGCGTAGGGACCCTGGACGTCCTCGAAGAAGGTCGCGTCGACCGGGCCGGTGCCGTCGTCGAGGGTCAGGAACACCACGCGGCGCCCGGACCTGACCGGTGGGGTCTGGGTGGCGACCTTGACCCCCGCGACCAGGATCTCCGCCCGGCTGCGCACGGTCAGCAGGTCGCGGCTGCGGACCGCGCCGAGGTCGTCGAGGAAGTCGGCGTAGGTGTCGACGACGTGGCGGCTCGCGTCGAGGCCGAGGATCTCCAGCTCGGCGCGCATCCGCTCCTCGGCGCTCATCTCGGGCAGGCCGCTGACCCGCTCCTGCGGCTCGTCGCCGAGGTCGAGGGTGAGCTGGACCGAGGTGACCGGACGGGGGTCGGCGGTCGCACGGGACTGGGCGGCAGCCCGCGCCCAGACCCCCTGGGAGGCCAGGGCGTGACGCTCCACCGGCGCCGCCGCGTCGCGGACGGACGGGTCGGTGCTGGCACGCTCGGCGGCCTGGTCGGCGCGGGTGTCGGCCGGCCGCACCGCCGGCGGGCGTGGGCCACGGCCGGCGGCCAGCCCCCGGGCCCGGCCGGACCGCTGGACCGCTCGCGCATGCCGGTCGAGCTCGGCCACCTGGAGCAGCAGGTCGCGCCGGGTGACCTGGCTACGGCGGCGTACGCCCGGCAGACCGCCCACCAGCGAGCCGAGCCCGTAGACGGAGTCGAACCCGCCGGCCAGCACCAACCGCTCGGCGATCGGCCGGGACACCTGTGCGCGGTGCCAGAAGTCGGTCAGCGAGTGGTAGGGGCGGGCCGAGACGATCCGCTCGATCTCTCCGGCGTTGATGCCCTTCACCTCGGCCAGGGCGAGCCGGATGCCCCAGGCCCGTCCGTCGGGCCAGCCGCGCTCGGTCGGGTCGGGGCGGGAGGTCTGGCCGAGCACGATCGGTGGGGGCTCGTCGAGCGACGCCATCCGCTCCACGACGTAGGCCTTCTCCGACGCGTTGACGTCGAGCCCGAGGATCGCGATGCCGCACTGGCGGGCGTCCTCGAGGATCAGCCGCTTGGGATACATCCCCGGGTCGTGGGTCAGCACGCCGGCCAGGAAGTGAGCCGGCCAGTGGGCCTTGAGCCACGCCGACTGGTAGGTCGGCAGCGCGAACGCCGCCGCATGGGCCTTGCAGAAGCCGAACGACGCGAACGCCTCGATCACCTTCCAGACCGCCTCGACCACCGGCAGGGAGTAGCCGCGCCCGAGGGCGGCCGGGAAGAACCAGAGCCGGGTCTCGGCCATCCCCTCGGTGTCGCCGAGCGCGCGTCGCTTCTCGTCGGCCTCGGCGTTGGTGATCCCCGCGAACCGGGCGATCATCTCGATCACCTGCTCGTGGAAGACCACGACGCCGTTGGTCTGCTCGAGGATCGGGCGCAGGTCGTCGTGGAGGTAGGTCACCTCCGACCAGCCGTGCTTGGCCTCGAGGTAGGGGGTGATCATGTCGCTCTTGACCGGCCCGGGCCGGAACAGCGAGATGTCGGTGATGATGTGGTCGAAGGTCTCGATGCCGGACTTGCCGACCAGCTCGCGCTGACCGGGCGACTCGATCTGGAAGACCCCGAGCGTGCGGGCCTGGCTGATCATGTGGAACGTCGCCGGGTCGTCGAACGGCACCTGCTGCTCGTCGTCGAGGTCGATCACGACGTCGTCGGTCTGGCGGACCAGCTCGACCGCATGGGCCATCGAGGACTGCATCCGGATGCCGAGCACGTCGAGCTTGAGCAGACCCGAGGTGCTCGACGTCGTCCTTGTCGAACTGGCTCATCGGGAAGCCGACGAAGCTGGACTCGACCGGCGTCCGGTCGAGCAGGGTGGCGTCGGACAGCAGCACCCCGCACGGATGGACGGCGATGTGGCGCGGCAGCCCGTCGAGCCGCTCGACGAGGTCGAACATCAGGTCGAGCCGCTCGTGGTCGAGCCCGGCGGCCCGCAGCTCGGGCAGGTCGCGCATGGCCATCCGGGCGTCGCGGGCCCGGATGTGGGGGAACGCCTTGGCGATCGCGTCGGTCTCGCCGGGCGGCATGCCGAGCGCGCCGCCGACGTCACGGACCGCGTGGCGCACGCGGTAGGTGTCCATCATCGAGACGCACACGCAGCGCTCGCCGCCGTAGCGGTCGAGGATCGCGCGGTAGATCTCCTCGCGCCGGGCGGACTCGACGTCGACGTCGATGTCGGGCAGCGAGGCCCGCAGCGGCGAGAGGAAGCGCTCCATCAGCAGGCCGTGGCGGATCGGGTCGACCCCGGAGATGCCGAGGAGGTAGTTGACCAGGCTGCCCGCGCCCGACCCGCGCCCGGCGCAGCGCACCCCGAGCTCGCGGATCAGGTCGGTGACGTCGCCGACGGTCAGGAAGTAGGACGCGTAGCCCCGGCCGCGGATCATCTCCAGCTCGTCGTCGAGCCGCTTCCAGATGCGCTGGCGCGGAGCGCTGCCGTAGCGGCGGCCGATACCGGCCTCGCAGCGCGCACGGAGCAGGTCGTCGGCCGGCGAGCCGGTGGTCGAGGAGGGCCGCAGGCCGGCGCCTCCTCGCTGGTCGAGCCGGTCGAGACCGAGGTCGAACTCCGGGAAGTGGACCTCGCCCAGGCCGAGGTCGGCGCGCGGGTCGAGGGCGCACCGGTCGCCCACCGTCCGGGTGTGGGCCAGCAGCCGCCGGGCCTCGCGGTCGGTGTCGCCGAGCCCGGCCAGCCGGGCGATCTCCTCGGCCACCTCGTGCATCTGCTTGCCGGACTTGAGGAAGCCCTCCGCGTTGCCCCGGTCGACGTGCCTCCTGTCGAGGGCCACCAGACGGCGGGCGGCGTCGAGGACGTCGACGACCGGGGCGTCGCGGCGGTCGGCGTAGCGCACGGCGTTGGTGAGGACCGCGCCCAGCCCGACGGCGCGGGCGAAGCCGGCCATCCGTGCGGCGTGCGGGGTGGTGCCGGGGCCCCAGACCGTGCCGGAGCCCGGCAACCGGTGGGAGATCAGCTCGACCAGGAGGTTGGCCCGCGGGACGACCTCGAGCCACGGCTCCAGCGCGGCCCGGGCGAGGTCGTCGCGGCGCCGCGACAGGGCGGCCCCGACCTCGGAGGCCGGACCGAGCAGGACGGTGACGTCACCGCTCTCGAGCCAGGGGGCGACCAGCGACAGGTCGACCACCGGCTTGCCGCGCTCACCGGCCAGCTGGGTGGCCGAGACCAGTCGGCAGATCGCCGCCCAGCCCGCCCGACCTCCTGCGGCGCCGGCGTCGGCCAGGAAGGTCACCCGGGGCAGCGCCCGGTCGTCGCGGAAGGCACCGCCCCGCACCGGGGTGCGCGACCGCTGGGACACCGGCTGCGACGCCTCCCCGGCCAGCGGGGTCACCGCCAGGTCGACGCCCAGCACCGGCCGGAGCCCGGCCGCCCTGCAGGCCCGGGCGTGCCTGACCGCGCCGTAGGTGCCGTCACGGTCGGTCAGGGCGAGGGTGTCCATCTCCTGCTCGGCGGCCCGCTCCACGAGGACGTGCGGGTGGGACGCGCCGTACTGCAGGGAGTAGCCCGACGCCACGTGGAGGTGGACGAAGGGGTCCATCCGGTCAGCCGGCCCGGGCAGCGGGAGGGCGGGCGGCAGGGATGACGCACAGCAGAGGGGCGGAGCGATGGGGCGTCAGCCCCAGCGCCTGCTCGACCACCCCCAGGAACCGGTCGGCGTCGCGGACCAGGTCGTCGGCCTCGCGCTCGGTGACCGCCCGGGTGGACCCCGCCTCCGCGGCCGCGCGCTTGGCGGCTCCGGCGGCGAAGAAGGTCGCCCACTCGGTCAGCTCGGGGGCGACCTCGGAGAGCAGGACCCACGCGTTCTTCTGGCGGCGACGTCGGCTCGGCGCCGGTCTGGCCCGCGCCGCCAGCAGCGCGGCCGCGGCGCGCAGTGCGGCGACGTGGGCGCAGGCGTAGCGGGTGGGCACGTCGACCGCGGCCGTCGCCTCGCTCAGCGACTCGGCGGCCCGGGCGAGGTAGGCGTGGGTGGTCGCCGGCAACGAGAACGGGCCGGCCGGCTCGTGGACCGGCGGGGACGGGTGACCTGACATCGGCGCGCCCCGGTCAGTCCGCGCAGCCGACGAGCGCCCAGCGCCCGTCGCTCCAGTCGAAGGCGAGCTCGAAGACCCCGCCACCGTCGAGGGGGCCCTCACCCCCGCCCGGGCCGCGCCCGGCCTCGACCCGCCACAGCTCGCGCTCCCCCAGCAGGTCGGCACCGCGCAGACCCCCGGGGCCCCGGCCGGCGGTCTCGACCACCGGCTCGTCGGACCCGATCACCGCCCGGGCTCCCCCGGACTGCCACCAGGGGCCGGTCTCCACCCAGTGCGCCAGCACGGCGCGGACCTTCCACAGCCGGCCCCGCCACAGGAACTGCTCGGGCCCCTCGGTCCCCGACACCTGACCCATCCGGGTCTCGACGGGGTCGTCGTATCGCCTCATGCGCTCTCCCCAGTGCTCGTCGACCCCACGGACCCGATCCGGTGAGAGCGGGGGTCGAGGTCGCCCTCACCGGAGTCGGGTGATCGAACAGGTGTTCGAACACGAGGAACGCTACACCGCCCCACCGACCCGCGCCAGGGGTCGGGGCGGACCTGGGGAGAAAGAGTCAGACAGCCGTGTCGAGAGGGCCGTCCACCGGACCGTCCACCGCGCCGTCGACCGGGCCGTCGACCGGGCCGTCGACCCAGGGACCGGCCAGGTAGCGGAGCGTGTCGGGGTGCCACAGGGCCACCAGCAGGACGCCCTCGACGAGCAGCGACACCACGGCGATCACCACGAACACCGGGGGCGGGTCGAGGAGCAGCCCGAGGTCGACGCTGGCGAAGACACTGACCGCCACCAGCCCGGTCAGGCCGAGCTGTCCCCAGCGGTGACCCTCGCGGAAGAAGATGGTGAGCACCCACACGAGCATCGCCGCCACCACCAGCATGGTCGCGCCGACCGGAAGGAACGCCGGCGGCACGAACCCGGCGCGCGCCAGGCCCTCACGACCGCCCTGCTCGAACGCCTGTCGGGCACCGTCGTGCCGGCGCGCCCACGAGCCGACCACGTCGTCGTGGAAGACCGCCATCAGCAGCACCGTCAGGGCGATCACCCCGACCAGCCCCCACGCCGCGCGGATGGCGAGCGCCACCGAGCCAGGCAGTCGCCGATCCACCGTCATCCCTTCCGGCTAGGGTCGGCGCATGTCCGACCCCGAGCCCGCAGCCGTCACCAGGTTCAAGGAGGCCCACTCCGCCCGCGGAGGCGGGGGCCGCGTCGTCATCCTGCCAGACACCGTCCACACCGCCGCCCTCGCGGCCGAGGCGCTCGGCTGCGAGGTGGGTGCGATCGCCAACAGCCTGGTCTTCGACGCCGGCGGCTCCCCGGTCCTGATCCTCACCTCCGGCGCCCACCGGGTCGACACCACCGCGACCGCGACCCGCCTCGGCGTACCCGCCCTGACGCGGGCCACCCCCGAGTTCGTCCGTCAGCACACCGGACAGGCGATCGGCGGGGTCTCCCCGCTCGGCCACCCCGCCCCCGTGTCGACCTGGATCGACGTCGCGCTCCGGCAGTACGACGAGATCTGGGCCGCCGCCGGCCACCCCGCCGCCGTCTTCTCCACGACGTACGACGAGCTGGTGGCGATGACGGGCGCCACGCCCACCGACGTCGACTGAGGCCCCGGGGCACGGGATGGAGATCTGGGTCAACCCCGCCTGCAGCAAGTGCCGGGTCGCGCTGGCCGACCTCGATGCCGCCGGTGTCGACTACACGGTGCGTCGCTACCTCGACGACCCACCCACCCGGGCCGAGCTCGAGGTGGTGGTGAGCGCCCTCGGCCTCGAGCCGTGGGACCTCGCCCGCGCCGAGGAGGCCGCCGAGGAGGGGCTCACCTTCCCCCGCGTCGCCGACCACCGTGACGACTGGCTCGACGGGCTCGCCGCTCATCCGCGCGCCCTCCAGCGGCCGATCATCACGGCCGCCGACGGCACCACGGTGATCGCCCGCGACCCCGACACGGTCGCCGCGGCGATCACCCACGAGCGCGGCTCGCCTGCCTAGACTCACCGCGTGTACCCCCTCGCGCTGGTCTTCTCCAGCGGCTGGGCGAGCGGACTCAACTGCTATCTCGTCGTCCTCGTGCTCGGCATCGCCGACGACCTCCACGACACCCCGCAGATCCCCGACGTGCTCGGGCGGTGGGACGTGCTGGCCGTGGCGGGGTTCTTCTACGCGATGGAGTTCGTGGCCGACAAGGTGCCCTACGTCGACTCGACCTGGGACGCGGTCTCGACCGTCATCCGCCCGACCGCCGGAGCCGTGGTCGGCGTCCTGCTGGCCGGCCAGGCGGACTCCCTCAACGGCGCGGTCGCAGCCGTCGTCGGTGGCGGGACGGCTCTGCTCTCCCACTCGGTGAAGGCCGGCGCGAGGCTGGCGATCAACGCCTCACCCGAGCCGCTGTCCAACATCGGCGCCAGCCTCACCGAGGACGCCGCCGTGCTCGCCGTGGTGTGGTTCGCGATCGACCATCCTCGGGCCGCCGCCGCGATCGCCGCCGTCCTGCTGGCCGGCGGCCTGGTGCTCCTCTACCTGCTCGGCAAGGTCGTACGCCGCGGCTGGCGGCGGTGGAAGGGCAGGACCCCGCTCACCGCCGCGGAGCCCGGCGCCCCGCCCCGCGCTAGCGGGTCGCGCCCGACGACCGGGCGTCGCCGGGCCGTCTCCGCCGACGCCCTAGGGTGCCGCCATGGCCCGCGTGGTGGTGATCGGCGGTGGATTCGGGGGCCTGGCGTCCGCCCTGCGGCTGGCCAAGCTCGGGCATGCCGTCTCGCTGGTGGAGGAACGGGTGCTCGGCGGGGCCCTGGTCCCGGTCACCGTCGACGGCTTCACCTGGGACGCCGTCGGCCACACGCTGCTCCCCGCCGTGGTGCGCGACCTGTTCCGCAAGACCGGCAGACCCCTGGAGAAGGAGCTCGAGCTGGTCCCGCTCGACTGCCTGCGTGAGCACTGGTTCGACGACGGCTCCGCGCTCGTGCTCCAGGTGGGCCGGGCCGCCCAGCTGAAGGCGTTCGAGACACTGGCACCCGGGCTCGGCCAGGCGTGGCTCGACCACGTCGACGCCTACGCCGACGACTGGGAGGTCCTGCGTCGCGGCTACCTGGAGGTGCCCTGGCAACCCGACGACCTCCCGCGCGAGGTGGCCGCGCGGCTGGACTCGCGCGAGACGCTGCACAGGCGGCTGCGCCGCTCGCTGCGCGATCCGCGCGCACGGCTGGTCGCGGCGTACCCCTTCCTCGTCGACGGCCACGACCTCCGCGACGTGCCGGCGTGGGCCGGCCTCACGGCGTACGTCGAGCAGCGCTTCGGCGCCTGGTCCGCGGCCGGCGGGACCGGCGTCCTGCTCGAGGCGCTCGTACGACGGCTCGGCACCCGCGGCGTCGAGGTCGTCGCGGCCCGCGCCACGGACGTCGTCGTCCGCGGCGGTCGTGCGGCGGCCGTGAGCACGACCGCGGGTGAGCTCGCGGCCGACGTCGTGGTGTGCGCCATCGACCCGCGCCGGCTGCCGGCCCTGGCGCCGCTGGTCGCCCGTACGACGCCGGTCATCCCGCCGGTGCTGTGCCACGTGGGGCTGGAGGGCGAGGTGCGTGACCTGCCCCACGAGCTGGTGGTCCACGGTGACCCCCTGCTGGTGGTGCGGACGGGCGGCCGGGCGCCCGAGGGACGGCACGCGTGGACCGTGACCGGCCGTGGACGCAGCGACGAGGACGTGCTGGCGGCGCTCGCCCGGCACGGGCTCGACGTCCGCGCGCAGGTGGTGACCCGGGTGGACCGCTCGCCGCGCGAGCTCGTCGAGCAGTGGGGCGGGAGCCCGCTCGGCGTGCAGTGGCAGGGACGAGGCACGGTCCGGCGCCGGCTCGGCCCGCGCACCCCCGTCGCGGGCGTGTTCGCCGCCGGCAGCCATGCCACCCCCGGGGCGGGGCTCCCCTTCGTCGGCCTCTCCGCCGCGCTGGTCGCCCAGGTGGTGGGCCCGGCGTAGCGCGTCCGGGCTAGCGGAGCTGGAAGGTGACGGTCACCGACGAACCGATCGAGGTCTCCCCCGGCTGGAACGACGCGGCGTCGCTCATCACCTTGGCGAGCGGCGCACCGGGGATTGCGACGCCCCCGCCCTCGACGACGTCCTGCACGTCTCCCAGCCCGGCGCCCGCGAGCCCCGCGAGGTGGGTCGCGCGGTCCACGGCGTCGGCGTACGCCGCCTCCCGGGCCGCGCCGGCCGCGGCGGACTGGTCGGCCACCTCCAGCGAGACGCCCTCCACCTCGAGCCGGTCACCGACCGCGTCCGCGAGGGCGGTGAGCAGGCCACCGGCGGCCTCGATGTCGGGGCACCGGATCACCAGCGAGTGGCGGGCCTGGAAGCCGGCGGGCCGGCCGTGCTGGTCGTGGTCGGTCCAGATCTGCAGCGACGTCGTGCCCACCCGCTCGGGCGTGGTGAACTGCCGCGCGCCGGCCGCGATCGCGCCGGCTGCGCTGTCGGCGCCGGCGAGGGCCTCGGCCACTGCCGCCGCCCGGTGGACCGCCGAGACCCGGACGACCGCGGAGTCGGGGGCGACCCGGGCCTCGCCCCGGCCGGTGACGGTGACGGTACGCATGCGTGCCACCGTAGTCCGCGGTCAGGCGGTGATCTTGAGCGCCTCGAAGATCTCGAGCGTGGCGCGGGAGCGGTTCAGCGTGTAGAAGTGCAGGCCCGGGGCGCCCCCGGCCAGCAGCTCCTCGCACAGCTCGGTCGCCACGCGCACGCCCTCACGTCGTACGTCGGCGGGCTCGGTGAGGCCGTCGAAGCGCGCCAGCACCGACGCCGGCACCTCGGCTCCGGAGAGCTCGGCCATCCGGCGGACCGAGCCGAGGTTCGTGATCGGCATGATCCCCGGCAGGATCGGGAGGTCGGACCCGGCGGCCCGGACCCGTTCGACCAGGGCGAAGTAGTCCTCGGACCGGAAGAACAGCTGGGTGACCGCGAAGTCGGCGCCCGCCTCGGCCTTGGCGACCAGCACGCGGGCGTCGGCCTCGCGCGACTCGGCGGCCGGATGACCTTCGGGGAAGGCCGCCACGCCGATGCTGAAGCCGCCGAGACCGCGCACCAGCTCGACCAGCTCCGAGGCGTAGGTGAGGCCGCCGGGCGTGGGGGTCCACGGAGCGCTGGGGCCCTCGCGGGGGTCACCGCGCAGCGCCATGATGTTGCGGACGCCGGCCGCGCGGTAGGCCTCGACGATCTCCGCGAGCTCCTCGCGGGTGTGGCCGACGCAGGTCAGGTGACCCATCGCCCGCAGCGACGTCTCGCGGGCGATGCGGCCGGTGATCTGCACGGTGGTGTCGCGGGTCGAGCCGCCGGCGCCGTAGGTCACCGAGACGAACGTCGGCTGGTAGGGCTCGAGGTCGCGGATCGCCCTCCACAGCTGCTCGACCCCCGCCTCGTCGCGCGGAGGCATGAACTCGAACGAGATCGAGCGCTGGCCGGTGCGGATGAGCTGGCCGATGGTCGGCAGGTCGGACATGGCGGTGAGTCTAAGGAAACCCCGCCCCCGACGTGCATCGACGTCCGCGTGGTGACGGGCCGCCGTACCGGCCCGAGGGTCGCCACCTAGGCTCGGCGCGTGACCAGCACCGTGCCCGGCCCGTGGGAGCCGTCGGCGTTCCGCACCCGCGTGCAGGACGCGCTGGACGTGTTCCTCGACGAGCAGGCGGGACGGCTCGCTCCCCTCGGCGCCGACGCCGCCCGGCTGCTGGCGGAGGCGCGCGCGTCGGTCTCCGGCGGCAAGCGCTTCCGCGCGGCCTTCTGCTACTGGGGCTTCCATGCGGTGGCCGGGGCCGCCGAGGACGCCGAGGACGCCCTCGTGCGGGCCTGCGCGTCCCTCGAGCTCCTCCACGCCAGCGCCCTGGTCCACGACGACTACATGGACGCCTCCGACACCAGGCGCGGGCGGCCGGCCACCCACCGCGGCTTCGCCGACGACCACCGCCGCGACGGCTGGCGCGGCGACCCCGAGCAGTACGGCGCCTCCGCGGCCATCCTGCTCGGTGACCTGCTGCTGAGCTGGTCCGACGAGCTGCTCCGCCGCTGCGGTCTGCCGCTGGACCGGGTCGCGCCCGCGCTCGACGTCTTCGACCGCTGCCGGAGCGAGGTGATCACCGGCCAGTTCCTCGACGTGTCGGTGCAGGCGCGGGGCGTCGCCGACGTGGACGCGGCGATGACGGTGCTGCGCTACAAGTCGGCGAAGTACTCCATCGAGCGTCCGCTCCACATCGGCGCCACCCTGGCCGGGGGAAGCGCCGAACAGCTCGCGCAGCTCGGTGCGTTCGGGCTCCCCCTGGGCGAGGCCTTCCAGCTCCGCGACGACCTGCTGGGCGTCTTCGGCGACCCGTCCAGGACCGGCAAGCCGGCGGGCGACGACCTGATCGAGGGCAAGCGCACGGTGCTCGTCGCGCTGGCGCTGGACGCAGCGCCCGCGGAGGAGGCGGCGCGCCTCGACGCCGCGCTGGGGCAGGCACTCGACACCGGCCAGGTGGAGGAGCTCCGGCGGATCATCGACGCGTCCGGTGCCCACGCCCAGGTCGAGGAGGTGATCGGCCTGCTGGCCGACCGGGCGACCACCGCCCTGCGCGAGGCCGACGTCGACGAGCGCGCCCGCGGCGTACTGCTGGAGCTCGCGACGGCCGTCACCGACCGACGCCACTGAGTCCTGGGCTGCAACGGCTGCGGGCTCCCTGCGGTCGTGCGGCCGCGGCTTCGCCGCGCGGCACGTCCTCAGTCGAGACTGGGGACGCCCTCGATGTCGGGGCCGTCGCCGCGCAGGAGGACCGCGAAGCGGCCGCCCTTGTCGGCGTTGACCCGGCCGCCGAGCACCGACAGCGCCACCGAGAAGGCGCGTGCGTCCTCGCGGGCCAGCGGACCCCAGCCGTCCCACAGCAGGACCCAGCCCTCGCTGTCGCCGGAGGTGACGTCGGCCAGGCAGTCGGCGAGCGCGTCGAAGTTCTGGCCGTAGTAGTCGGGGAAGGCGAGCGCCCCGCCGACCGCCGCCAGGAACTCCGCCTTGGTCGGGTGGTGCCAGCCCGTCGATCGCGGCGAACCTCCAGCCGGCGTGCTCGACGGTGTGGCGTACGTCGTGCACCTCGAAGGCGCCGTGCCACCGGTAGATGCCCGGCTCCACGTGGTGCGCCAGCAGCCCGGCCAGTCCGCTCATCTCGCGATCCTCTCGAACGATTGGTAGTGGTCGTCGGTCCAGTACATCTCACGCGCGCCGCCCGTGATGATCCTCCGTGCGCCGCGGTCGCTCGGAGCCCGGGGTCGGCACGGTGTACTCGTGGTAGTAGCCGGTCGGCTCGCTGGGGAGCAGGTGCTCGCGGTTCTCGAAGACGATGCCGTCGCGGTCGTAGGGGAAGGGTCCGCCGGCGTCGATCAGGGTGACGGTCTCCCGTGCCTGCGCCGGCAGCGATGCGAGCGCGACCACCGGCAGGGTGGCCGGGTCGGTGTCGCCACCACGCCCGCCGCCGGAGAAGCCGCCCTGGTTGAGCGCCCAGGTGAGCAGGGCGAGGACGACGACACCGAGCATGGCGAGCCACAGCCCGCCCCTGCGGGGGGTGGGCTCAGAAGCCCATGGCCTGCGCACGCCGCTTGACCTCCGAGCCCCGGTTCTCACGCAGCGCGTCGATCGGTCGACCCGGCAGGTCGGCGTCGGTGAACAGCCAGGCGATGCACTCGCGGTCGTCGTAGCCGTTGTCGTGCATCAGGACCAGCAGACCGCTGAGCCCCTTGACCACCAGGCCGTCGTCGTCGAGGAACGCCGCGGGGACGAGCTGGCCGGCCCCGGGCGTGGGTACGGCGGCCGCCAGCTCGTGCTCACGGATCATGGTGCGGACCTTGGCCGGCGTGACCTCGAGGATCTCGGCGGCGCGGGTCCAGTCGAGCCACTCGTCGACGAGCTGGGAGAGGTCGGCATCTGCGAGCGACGTCATGGGCCCAACTGTGTCACCCGTGCCCGGTCGAGCTCCAGTGAGGGCCCGCCGGCCCGGGTGAGAGGGTGGTCGGTCGTCGGGGTCGGGTGCTCAGCCGGGGTCGGGGGCGGCGGACGGGTCGGGCAGCCGGGTGATCAGCACGCTCTCGATCTTGTTACGACGACCCGCGGCGGCCTCGGCGACGTAGCGCAGCCCGCCGGCCTCGACGTGCGAGCCCGGGATCGGGACGCGGCCGAGGAGCTTGGCCATCAGCCCGCCCACGGAGTCGACGTCGTCG
The DNA here is from genome assembly GCA_963797325.1 of uncultured Actinomycetota bacterium. GTDB lineage: Bacteria > Actinomycetota > Actinomycetes > Propionibacteriales > Nocardioidaceae > Nocardioides. The sequence goes on along the minus strand of CAWCPG010000016.1, from coordinate 69,881 downwards.
TCGTCGACCTCGACCCCGAGCAGCTCGTCGAGGTCGTCGATCGGGTAGCGCGACGGCACCCGGTAGGAGCCGTCGGGCAGCTCGGTCGCCGCGACCTGGTCGGCGTCGTACTCGTCGGTGATCTCGCCGACGATCTCCTCGAGCAGGTCCTCGATGGTGACCAGACCGGCGGTGCCGCCGTACTCGTCGACCACGACCGCGATGTGCTGCCGCGTCGCCTGCATCTCCGAGAGCAGGGCGTCGACCTGCTTGGACTCCGGCACGTAGAGCGCCGGCCGCATCACTTCCTCGACGCGCTGGGTGAACTCCACCTCGGGCGCCTCGAAGTCACGCCGTACGACGTCCTTGAGGTAGGCGAAGCCGACGATGTCGTCGAGGTTCTCCCCGATCACCGGCACCCTCGAGAAGCCGCTGCGGAGGAACAGGGAGAGGGTCTGGCGCAGGTTCTTGTAGCGCTCGATGTAGACCACGTCACCCCGCGGCACCATCACCTCCCGGGCGATGGTGTCGCCGAACTCGAAGACCGAGTGGATCATGGCGCGCTCGCCGGACTCGATCACCGCGGACGCCTCGGCATAGTCGACCAGCTCGCGCAGCTCGGTCTCCGTGGAGAACGGGCCGCTGCGGAAGCCCCGGCCGGGCGTGATCGCGTTGCCGACCAGGATCAGCAGCTGCGGGATCGGGCCGAGGATCCGCGTCGCCACGGTGAGCACGGCGGCCGCGGCGGGCGCCACCCGGTCCGAGCGCTGCAGTCCGAGCGTGCGGGGTGCGACACCGATCACGACGAACGACACGACGAGCATCACCGCGACCGTGGTGAGGATGGTCGGCCAGCGCTCGTCGTCGTACCAGCTCAGGATCTCCAGCGTCACCAGCACCACCGCGCTGGTCTCGCAGAACAGCCGCAGGAAGAGCGCGGTGTTGAGGTAGCGGGCGCGGTCGTCGAGCAGCATCACCAGGCGCTTCGCCCCCGGCCGGCCCTCGCCGACGAGCTCCTCCGCGCGGGCGCGGGAGTACGTCGCGAGCGCGGCGTCGGCAGCCGAGAAGACCCCGGCCAGGACGACCAGGACGGCGGCCAGCACCAGCCCCGCCGGGCCCCCGGTCGGGTCGCTCACCTGTCGGCTCGCCAGGCGGCGAGCAGCTCGTCCTGGAGTCCGAACATCTCCGCGTGCTCCTCGGGCTCGGCGTGGTCGTAGCCCAGGAGGTGGAGGATGCCGTGCACGGTCAGCAGCTCGATCTCGGCCTCGGTGCCGTGGCCGGCCGCGTCGCCCTGCCGCTCCGCGACTGCCGGGCACAGCACCAGGTCACCGAGCATGCCCTCCTCGGGCTCCTCGTTGACCAGCCCGGGCCGCAGCTCGTCCATCGGGAAGGCGAGGACGTCGGTCGGTCCCTCCTTCTCCATCCACTGCTCGTTGAGGGTCGCGATGGTCTGCTCGTCGACCGCCTTGATGCACAGCTCGGCGAGCGGGTGCACCCGCATCCGGTCCATCACGAACCGGCTGAGCGCCGCCAGCCTCGTCACGTCGAGCTCGTAGCCGGACTCGTTGAGGACCTCGATGCTCATCGATGGGCCGGGAGCCGTCACCGACGGGCGTCGCGAGCGGACGCGACGCTGCCGTCGGTCGAGCCGGGCGAGACGCGCGCGTCGAACTCGTCGTAGGCCGCGACGATCCGGCCGACCAGCTTGTGGCGTACGACGTCGTGGGCGGTCAGCCGCTGGAACGAGACGTCCTCGACCTCGCCGAGGATCCCCTCGACCACGCGCAGTCCGGACTTCACTCCACCGGGCAGGTCGACCTGGGTGACGTCGCCGGTCACCACGATCTTGGAGCCGAAGCCGAGGCGGGTCAGGAACATCTTCATCTGCTCGGGCGAGGTGTTCTGGGCCTCGTCGAGGATGATGAACGAGTCGTTGAGGGAGCGGCCGCGCATGAAGGCCAGCGGAGCCACCTCGATGGTGCCGGCCGCCAGCAGCTTGGGGATCGAGTCGGGGTCGACCATGTCGTGCAGGGCGTCGTAGAGCGGGCGCAGGTAGGGGTCGATCTTCTCGCTCAGGGTGCCCGGCAGGAAGCCCAGGCGCTCCCCGGCCTCGACGGCCGGGCGGGTGAGGATGATCCGGTTCACCTGCTTGGCCTGCAGCGCCTGCACGGCCTTGGCCATCGCCAGATAGGTCTTGCCCGTGCCGGCGGGGCCGATCCCGAAGGTGATCGTGTGCTTGTCGATGGAGTCGACGTAGCGCTTCTGGTTGAGCGTCTTGGGGCGGATCGAGCGGCCGCGGTTGCTCAGGATGTTGAGCGACAGCACGTCGGCCGGCCGCTCGGTGGTCTCGGCGCGGAGCATCGCGAGCACCCGCTCGACGGTCTCCCCGCTGATCCCCTGCCCCGTCCGGATCAGGGTGACGAGCTCGTCGAGCAGCCGCTCGGCCAGCGCCACCTCGCCCGGGTCACCCTCGAGCGTGATCCGGTTGCCGCGCACGTGGAGACGCAGGTCGAACGACCGCTCGATCAGGCCGAGGTGGTCGTCGCCGGGGCCGAGGAGGCTGACCATGTCGATGCTGCCGGGCACCACGACCACGTGCCGGGCGCCCTGGGCTGGTTGGGTCTCTGTCATCAGGCGTCCCATGCTACGGGCGGCGGGGTGGGGCTCACCAACGCTTTGCCCTCGATCGTGACCATCGGCCCGCTCAGGGATGGGTGACGATGAGGATGCCCAGGCACATCTCGTCCTGGGTGCCCTCGCCCCACACCACGTAGCGGTCGGGCTGGCCCTGGAAGGCCGGGAGCTTGTCGCGCAGCCACTGCACGTGCTTGCAGGTGACCTTGACGGTGTCGCCGACCCTGAGCGCCACCGGCCTGATCGGCTTGGACCCCTGGTTGTCGAAGTCCCAGACCGGGATGTCGAGCACGGTCCTGGCCCGTGGTGTGCCGGGGTTCACCTCGACCTTGATGGAGCGGCCGAGCAGGTGCATGTGGCCGGCCACGCCACGGATCGTGGTCGGCTGGGTGATCGTGCGCACGCACGACGTGACCTGGGACGGCACCGGTCGCCGGTCGCAGAACAGGTCGAGGAGGTTGTTGGTGTTGCCGACCGGTCCGAACCGCTTGATCACGTCGGCGACGGCCGCGTCGCGGTCGCACAGCGGGCTCTGGGTGTGGCCCGGCCGGCAGGGCAGCTCGACCGGCGCGGGCATCAGCATCGTCGAGAGCGGCGTGAGGTGCTCGGTGCCCGGGGCCAGCCGGAGCAGGGTCGCGGAGCGGTCGGGGCCGGGGCCGCCGAGCAGGTTGTAGTGGACCTGCATGACGATCTGGCTGCCGGCGGCGAGCGGCGTACCGAACCCGGGTGCGTCGACCGACTCCGTGGCCCCCGGCGCCCAGGCGCCGAGCCAGGGCGCGTCGTCGAGGTCCGAGCTGTTGGGCAGGCCACTGTCGCCGAAGCAGGTCCAGCCCTCGCCGGGGTCGCGGGCGTCGAGCCGGCGTGCGGCGGCGACCTGGTCGGGGTCGGCGCGGTAGAGGATCACGTGGTGGACGACGTTGCGGTTGTCCGGCTTGACGAACGTGCCGGTCAGGAACGTGTCGCGGGTCAGGTGGGGGTCGAGCAGGAAGCAGCGGTAGTCGTCGGTGCCGACACCGCGGGGTGCGGACGGCGTGTAGCTCTTCGGGATCCGCAAGGACAGGCGCGTCTCGCCCGGACGCAAGGGCTTCGGCTTGACCGCCTCGACGGGGTCACCCTGGACGACGACCGGCGGGGTCGCACTCGGGCGCGGGGACGGGTCCTGGGCATCGGTCGAGGCCGGCGCGTTGCCGCACCCCGCGACGAGGGCGAGACCGGCGGCGGCCAGGGCTGCCCGCAGGCTCAGCCCGGGGGCCACGACATGCTCCGGCCGGCGAGCACGTGCAGGTGGGCGTGGAACACGGTCTGACCGGCGTCGGCGCCGGTGTTGAACACCAGGCGGTGGCTGTCGTGGCCGGCGTCGGCGGCGACCTGCCGAGCAAGGGCGACCACGGCGGCCACGGTCTCCGGGGCGGCCTCGGCCAGCGCCCCGGCGTCGGCGGCGTGCAGGCGCGGGACGACGAGGACGTGCAGCGGGGCCTGCGGGTTGACGTCGCGGAACGCCACGGCGTCGTCGGTCTCCGCCACGATCTCGGCCGGGATCTCCCCCGACACGATGCGACAGAACAGGCAGTCATCCCCCACGGCGGCCATGGTGTCACGAAATGTGGGCGGCCACGCTGGTAAACCTCGGGGGTACGGCGCGCGTGGCACTACCGTGATCGGACATGCAGAGGTCCGCCTGATGCCCGACGAGACGCGCGGCTGGAGCGCCGACGAGGCGCTCGAGGTGCTCTACGTCGCCCACTGGCGACGGCTCGTCCGGCTCGCGGTCATGCTCCTGCACGACCAGGGCGCCGCCGAGGAGGTCGTCCAGGACTCCTTCGTCGCGATGCACGCCAAGTGGGGCCGGCTCCACGATCCCGACAAGGCGCTGGCCTACCTGCGCCAGAGCGTGGTCAACCGCTCCCGCTCCCACCTGCGCCACCTCTCCGTGGTCCGACGGCACGCCGAGCGGGAGGTACTGCCGCCGGCCGCGGCCGGCGCCGACCACACGGCGTACGACGCGGCGCGGCGCGACACGGTGCTCGACGCGCTGCGACACCTCCCCCGTCGCCAGCGCGAGGTGCTGGCCCTGCGCTACTACCTCGACCTCTCGGAGGCGGAGATCGCCGACGTCCTGGGCATCAGCCGGGGCGCTGTGAAGAGCCACGCCTCCCGGGGCGCCTCCGCGCTCCGGACCGTCCTCGGCCCCACACTCGAGGAGACGCGATGACCGACGACGACCGGCTGCGCCGGCTGCTCTCCGACGCCGTCTCCGACATCGAGCCTCGCGACCGACTGGCCGAGATCCGTGCCTCCGTGCACCCCGACACCCAGGTGGTACCGATGTCGCGACCGCGGCCCTGGCTCTACGCCCTGTCCGGCGCCGTGGCGAGCGCCGCCGTGATCGGGGTGATCGCCTACACGACTCACGTGCTCTCGGGGCCCGACCGCGACGGTGTCGACGTCGGCGCGGGCGGCGACGAGACCTCGGCCACGCCTCCCAGCACCTCGACGGCCACCGACTCCGCCGCTCCTTCGGCGTCCTCGAGTGCGCCGTCGACGCCCACGACCACCGGCGCGCAGGCCTACGCCGTCTACTACGTCGGCGCCAGCGGCGCCGGGAAGCCGGTCCTGTTCCGCGAGTGGCACCGCGGGCCGCACCTCCAGACGGCCGACCCGGCGGGCGGCGGCCACGACGTGCTCACCGAGGCCGTGCGCGACGCGATGGCCACCGAGCCGCTCGACCCCGACTACCGCACGCCCTGGCGCGACCTGACCACCCTCGACCACGCGTCGTACGGCGGGGCCGGCGCGGGCGACACCGTGCGGATCGTGCTCGCCGACACCGGGATCGCCGACCGACCCGCCGACCTGACCGCCGCGGAGGCCCGGGCCGCCGTCCAGCAGCTCGTCTACACGGCCCAGGCCGCCGTCGGGAAGCGGGTCCCGGTGACGTTCACGGTCGGGCGCAAGCCCGCCGGCGCACACCCGACCCTGCTCGGTGTCGACATCTCCCGGCCCGTCGCCAACGCGCCCGTGCTCAGGACCCTCTCCCTCGTCAACATCTCCTCGCCCACGGAGGGCGCGCCGGTCTCCGGCCCGCTGACCGTGACCGGGGTGAACAACGCCTTCGAGGGGAACGTCGTGGTCTACCTCCAGCGGGACGGCAAGAAGTACCTCCAGCGGCCGACCACCGGTGGCATGGGGCTCCACCGGCTCTTCCCGTGGACCGTGACGCTCGACCTGAGCAAGGTGCAGCCGGGCGAGTACACCCTGGTCGCGCGCAACGGCAACGGCTCGGGTCGGGGCCAGCCCGACGTCGACACCCGGACGATCGAGGTCAAGTAGCCCAGCGGCTGGTCCGGGCCAGCAGCGCGGCCACGGCCACGACCCCGGCCGTCGAGGTGCGCAGCACCTCGTCGCCCAGCCGTACGGCGTGAGCGCCGGCGTCGGTGAACGCCGCCACCTCCTCGTCGGTGAGCCCGCCCTCGGGCCCGACGACCACCACCACCGAGCCACCGGCCGCCACCGGCAAGGAGGCGAGGGCGGCGGTGGCCTCCTCGTGGAGCACCAGCGCCAGGTCGGCCCGGCCGACCAGGGCGCACACCTCCGCGGTGGTCACCATCGGCTCGATGCGCGGGAACCAGGCCCGGCGCGACTGCTTCGCGGCCTCCCGCGCGGTCGCCCGCCACCGCGCCAGCGACTTCTCGGCCCGTTCGCCGCGCCACACGGCGACCGAGCGTGCGGCGGCCCAGGGCACGACGGTGGCGACGCCCACCTCGGTGAGGACCTCGACCGCCAGCTCGCCGCGGTCGCCCTTGGGCAGGGCCTGGACGACCGTCACCTGCGGCTCCGGCTCGGGCACCCTCACCACGTCGGCGACCTCGACGGTGAGGCGGCGCTTCCCGGTCGCGTGCACGACGCCGGTGAGCGTCGTACCGGCGCCGTCGGTGAGGGCGAGCGGCTCGCCCGCTCGCAGCCGGCGAACGGCGACCGCGTGGTGGGCCTCGTCGCCCTCGACCTCGACCAGGTCACCCGGGCCGACCCCGGCCAGCGACTCGACCCAGTGGACCGGCAGCGTCATCGGATCGGGCTCAGTGGTCGTTGAAGGCGTCGCGGATGCGGCCGAAGAACGTCTTGCTGTTGCCCGGCGTGAGCTTGCCGTCGGGCTTCTCCTCGCCGCGGATGGCGGCCAGCTCGCGCAGCAGCTCCTCCTGCCGCGGGTCGAGCCGGGTCGGGGTGTCGACGACGATCGTCACGACCAGGTCGCCGCGACCGCCGCGCAGCCCGGGTACGCCGCGGCCGCGCAGCGTGTGCTGGCTGCCCGACTGGGTGCCGCGCTTGACGTCGACCTCGAACTCGGTCTCCACACCACTGCCGGCACCGGACTCGACGTCGGCCTCCAGGGTCGGCAGGGTCAGGGTGGTGCCGAGCGCGGCCGCCGTCATCGGGACCGTCACCGTGCAGTGCAGGTCACTCCCGTCGCGGGTGAAGACCGGGTGGGCGGTGACCCGCACCTCGACGTAGAGGTCTCCGGCGGGGCCCCCACCCGAGCCGACCTCGCCCTGGCCGGCGAGCTGGACGCGGGTGCCGTTGTCGACGCCGGCCGGGATCTTCACGGTGATCGAGCGGCGGGCGCGGACGCGGCCGTCGCCCGAGCACTCCCGGCACGGGTCGGGGATCAGCGTGCCGTAGCCACGGCAGGCCGAGCAGGGGCGCAGGGTGCGGATCTCGCCGAGGAACGAGCGCTGGACGTGGGCGACCTCGCCGGTGCCGCGGCAGGTCTCGCACGGCACCGGGTGGGTGCCGGGGGCGGTGCCCTCGCCCTGGCACGTCGTACAGAGGACGGCCGTGTCGACCTTCAGCTCGCGGGTGACGCCGAACGCCGCCTCCGCGAGGGAGACCTCCATGCGGATCAGGGCGTCCTGGCCGCGGTGGACCCGAGGTCGCGGCCCGCGGCCCTGAGCGCCGGGCGCCTGGCCCCCGAAGAACGCGTCCATGATGTCGGTGAACGAGAAGCCGGCGCCGAAGCCGCCGCCACCGGGGAAGGCGTCGCCGCCGCGGTCGTAGACCGCCCGCTTCTGGGGGTCGCTGAGGATCTCGTAGGCGCGCGAGACCTCCTTGAACCTCTCCTGCGTCTCCGGGTCGGGGTTCACGTCCGGGTGCAGCTGCCGGGCCAGCCGGCGGTAGGCCTTCTTGATCGCGTCGGCGTCGGCGTCGCGGGGGACGCCGAGCAGCGCGTACAGATCGGGATCGGGAGTCATCTCTTCCTAGGCTTCATCGAGAATGCGGGAGACGTAGCGGGCGACCGCGCGCACCGCTGCCATCGTCCCCGGGTAGTCCATCCGGGTCGGGCCGACCACGCCCAGGTTGCCCATCGCCTCGTCGCCCAGGCCGTAGCCGGTGGCGACCACGCTGGTGCTGGTGAACTGCTGGTAGGGGCTCTCGTGACCGATGCGCACGGTCACGGTGCCACCGGTGTGGGCCTCGCCGAGCAGCTTGAGGAGTACGACGTGCTCCTCGAGCGCCTCGAGCAGCGGCCGCACCGACACCTCGAAGCTGTCTCCGAAGCGAGCCAGGTTGGCTGCGCCTCCCACCGCCACCCGCTCCGACGAGCGGTGGTCGGACATGGCGTCGACGAGGACGTCGATCACCCGGGCCTGGGCGGCGTCCTCGCTCGGCGGCGCGGTCAGGTCGCCGAGCGCGCGGGTCGCCTCGACGATGACGCGGCCGGTCACCGCGGCGGCGACCCGGGCGCGGACGGCGGCCAGGGTCACCTCGTCGGCCGGGGCGTCCAGCTCGACCAGGCGCTGCTCGACGCGCCCGCTGCTGAGGATCAGGATCGCCAGCACCCGGTTGTCGGTCAGGGCGACCAGCTCGACGTGGCGCACGGTCGAGCGCGAGAGGGTGGGATATTGCACGAGGGCGACCTGGTGGGTCAGCTGGGCGAGCAGCCGCACCGACCGCTGGACCACGTCGTCGAGGTCGACCGCGCCATCGAGGATGGTCGCGATGGCGCGCTTCTCGGCGGCGCTCATCGGCTTGATGGTGGTCAACCGGTCGACGAAGAGGCGGTAGCCCTTGTCGGTCGGCACGCGTCCGGCGCTGGTGTGGGGCTGGGTGATCAGCCCCTCCTCCTCCAGCGCCGCCATGTCGTTGCGGACCGTCGCCGGCGAGACGCCGAGCCCGTGGCGTTCCACCAGGGCCTTGGAGCCCACCGGCTCCTGGGTCGAGACGTAGTCCTCGACGATCGCGCGGAGCACGGCGAGGCGGCGTTCGTCCTGCATCGCCACCTCCTGGTCTCGTCTGCCACACGGCCTCGGCCGGGCATGCTGGCACTCACCACCCGGGAGTGCCAACCTTACTAGGCTCCGGGGTGTGACGGGATTCCGAGAGGTGGCCGACCGGGTGTGGGTGGCCCGGCAGGAGTGGTTCGACCTGAACGTGTGTCTGGTCGGTGGTGCGGACGGCCTGCTGGTCGTCGACACCCAGGGCTCCGCCCGCGCTGCCCGCGCGATCGTCGACGACGTCCGCGCGCTCGGGGCCGGACCGGTGACGGCGGTCTTCAACACCCACGAGCACTTCGACCACACCTTCGGCAACGGCGCGTTCCGCGACGCGTTCGGCCGCGTGCCGATCCACGCCCACGACGAGGCGGCAGCGCGCACCCTCGAGGCGGGCGAGCGGGTCAAGCGGCGCTACGCCGACGACCCCGACGACCCTCACCGCGACGAGCTGCTCGAGACCGAGATGGTGCCCGCCGACCACACGTTCTCGTCCGTGCGCGTGCTCGACCTCGGCGACCGGCAGGTGGAGCTGGTCCACCCCGGGCGCGGTCACTCCTTCGGCGACGCCGTGGTCAGGGTCGGCGATGCCGACGTGCTGCTCGCCGGCGACCTCGTCGAGGAGAGCGCCCCACCCGTCTACGGCGTCGACTGCCACCCGCTCGAGTGGCCCGGCAGCCTCGAGGTCGTGCTCACCCTGATCGGCGCCGACACGGTGGTCGTCCCGGGGCATGGTGCCGTCGCGGACCGCGCCTTCGTCGAGGAGCAGAAGGACTCGATCGCCATCGTCGCCCAGACCATCCGCGACCTGGCCGCGTCCGGCGTCCCGGCCGACCGGGCGCTGGCCGAGGGCGAGTGGCCGTTCCCGCGCGACGGACTCGTCCACGCCGTGGCGCTCGGGTACGCCGCTCTGCCGCCGTCCGGGCGCGGACTCCCGCTGGCGTGAGGGTGCGAGAATCACACCCCTCAGGGTGTGACGCCCGGGCCCGGTCTCGCCGTACAAACTGACCGTGAGCGACGAACGCCGTGAGACCCAGGACCCGCCCTCCGAGGAGGACGGCCCGCTGACGGTCCGCGACGACCAGCTCCCCGACGATCTCCAGCCCGGCGACGACAACCCTCTTGCCGAGCCGGCTGGTGACGACGTGCCCGACGACCTGCTCCAGCAGGAAGCCGCGCACGCTCGCTCGGGTGGAGATTCGGAGGATGCCGCATCGGGGGTCGATGACGCATCGGGTACGTCATCGGACACGGCGTCCTCCGAGTCTCCCAGCGACGACGACGACGCCGCGGGCTGAAGCGGCGCGCCTCGGTCGAGCGGCCCCACCGGCCGCCTAGCGTGGCGCGGTGACTCGCGACCGCTACTCCGCCGACGTGCTCGCCTCCGACTGGCGCGCCCCGACGCGGGGTCGCGCGACCCCGGCCGAGGCCACGCCGGGCCTCGTGGTCGAGGAGGTCATGACCGACTGGTGCGGCGAGATCGTCTCCGTCGACCGTGACCTCGACGTGCTCACGCTCGAGGACCGCCGCGGTCGCCGGCGCACGTTCCCGCTCGGTCCGGGCTTCCTGCTCGAGGGTCGCCCGGTGGTGCTCACCGCACCGGTGACCCGGCCGGCCCCGACGGCCCCACGCCGTACGGCGTCGGGATCGGTGGCCGTGACCGGCGGGCGGGCCCGCGTGGCACGCGAGAGCCGGATCTTCGTCGAGGGTCGCCATGACGCGGAGCTGGTCGAGAAGGTCTGGGGCGACGACCTGCGGGTCGAGGGCGTCGTCGTCGAGCACCTCGGCGGCGTCGACGACCTGGCCGGACACCTGCGCGACTTCGCGCCGGGGCCGCAGCGCCGGGTCGGCGTCCTCGTCGACCACCTGGTCGCCGGCTCGAAGGAGAGCCGCATCGCCGACGCCGTACGCCGCTCCCCCGTCGGCGCCCACGTGCTCGTGGTCGGGCATCCCTACGTCGACGTGTGGGCAGCGGTGAGGCCGGAGCGGGTCGGCCTGGCGGCCTGGCCCGAGATCCCCCGCGACGTGGAGTGGAAGCACGGCATCTGCGAGGCGCTGGGCTGGCCGCACGCCGACCAGGCCGATCTCGCCCGCGCCTGGCGGCGGATCCTGTCGCGGGTCACCTCCTACGCCGACTGCGAGCCGGCCCTGCTCGGCCGGGTCGAGGAGCTGATCGACTTCGTCACCGCCGCCGACGACGCGCAGGCGCCGCGAGGCGCGTCCTAGGCTGCAGCCATGTCGGCCGTGCTCAGCTCCACCGAGGCCGACGCCCCCGTCCGGTTCGCCCGGACCCGGACCGTGCTGGCCGGGCTGGTCGTCCTCGGCACCCTGGCGTCGCTGGTCGCGAACTGCGCGCGCACCCTGACCAACACCGACACCTACTTCCACCTCCGCTTCGGCCAGGAGTTCCTCGCCGGGTGGTCGCTCCGGCATCCCGGCAGCGTGAGCACCTTCGCGACGCGCCACTGGGTGCCCACGCAGTGGCTGTCCGAGATCGTGATGGCCAAGACCGAGGACTGGTTCGGGTTGGCCGGCGTGGCGTGGCTGTCGGGGTTCCTCGAGATCTCGCTGTTCCTGACGCTCTACGTCGTGTGTCGCGACCGCGCCGAGCCGCTGGTCGCGGCCGCCGTCAGCGCCCTCGCCCTCGTCGCCATGCAGAACGGGCTCTCGATGCGGCCGCAGGTGATCAGCTACCTCCTGGTCGCCGTCGTCGTGGGCGCCTGGCTCCGCACCGCGCGCGACCGGCGGGTCCGCTGGTGGCTGGTCCCGCTCGTCTGGCTGTGGGCGATGCTGCACGGGATGTGGCCGGTGGCGCTGGTGATCGGCGCCGCTGCGGTGGTCGGGCTCGCCCTCGACCGCGCTCCGCGGCGACTGCTGGTCCGGGCCGCCGTCGTGCCGCTCGCGTCGGCGTTCGTCGCGACCCTCACGCCCGTCGGGCCCGCGCTCTACACCGCGGTGGCCGCGGTCGGGTCACGGTCCCAGTACTTCGCCGAGTGGGGTTCGCCCGACTGGACCGGTGGGGAGTTCGGCGCCCTGGCGCTCGTGCTCGCGCTGACGGTCCTCCTGATGTGGCGCCGACGGCGCAACGCCTGGATCGAGATCGTGCTCGTCGCCCTGGCCCTCGCGTTCGCGGTCTACTCCGAGCGCACGGTGCCGGTCGCGGCTGCGATGGTCGCGCCGCTGCTCGCCGGGCCGGCGCAGGACGTCCTGGGCCGTCGTACGGCGGTGGAGCGACGCGAGCGTCTCGTGGTCGCCGGCGGCGCCGTCGCTGCGCTCGTCGTCCTCGCCGTCGCCGTGCCGTTCACGTCGTCCGACCCGCCCGCCGAGGCCGCGTCGATGGACTCCGCGCTCTCGGCACTCCCGGCCGGCACCAAGGTGGTCGACGACTGGGGCCGGGGCGGCTACCTGATGTGGCGCTACCCCCGGCTCGACCTGATGATGCACGGCTACGGCGACACGTTCACCACCGGCGAGCTCCGGCGGAACACCGCCCTGATCGTCCTCGGTCCCGGCTGGGAGGAGTCGCTGCGTGCGTCCGGGGCGCGCGTCGCCTTCCTCCGGCCGACGTCGTCGCTCGCGACCGCGCTGGGCCAGCAGGGGTGGCGGACCGTGCACGAGTCCGACGGCTGGGTGCTCCTGCGGGCGCCCGCCACCTGGCGGTCGCAGGGCCCGGCCGTCGCGCCGGACTTCGGCTCAGCCCGCTGAGGCCTCGACCCAGCGCGCGAGCACCTCGGCGGCCGCGCCGGAGTCGACGGCCTCGGCCGCCCGCGTGAGGGCGGGAGGCAGCGCGTCCTCGACGGGAGCCGCAGGGGCGTCGTAGACGGCGAGCGCTGCGGCGGCGTTGAGCAGCACGGCGTCACGGACCGGACCCGGCTCGCCCGCGAGGGTCCGGCGTACGACGTCGGCGTTGTGGCTGACGTCGCCGCCGACCAGGTCGGCGGCCAGCGCCGGAGCGACGCCCAGCGCCGCGGGGTCGACCGTCGTCGGCGTCACGATGCCGTCGTGCACCAGCCACGCCTGCGAGGTGGTGGTCGTGGTCAGCTCGTCGAGCCCGTCGTCGCCGCGGAACACCCAGGCGTCGACGCCGCGACGCGCCAGCACGCCCGCCATGATCGGCGCCATCCGCGCGTCGGCGCACCCGATCGCCTGCGCGGCGGGCTTGACCGGGTTCGCGAGCGGGCCGAGGACATTGAAGGTCGTGGCGATGCCCAGCTCGCGCCGCGGCACCGCGGCGTGGCGCAGGGCGGGGTGGAAGGCGGCGGCGAAGCAGAACGTGATCCCGACCTCCTCGGCGAGGCGGGCGACCCGGTCGGGTGGGAGGTCGAGCCGGATCCCCAGCGCCTCGAGCACGTCGGCCGAACCGGCCTGGCTGGAGGCGGACCGGTTGCCGTGCTTGACCACGCGAGCGCCGGCCCCGGCGGCCACGATCGCGGCCATGGTCGAGATGTTGACGCTCATGGACCGGTCGCCGCCGGTGCCGACCACGTCGAGGGCCCGGCCCGGGATCGTCAGCGGGGTGGCGACGGCGTACATCGCGTCGAGGAGCCCGGTGACCTCGTCGATGGTCTCGCCCTTGGCCCGCAGCGAGACCGCGAGTCCGGCGATCTGGGCGGGGGTGGCGGCGCCGGCCAGCACCTCCCCCATCGCCCAGGCGGTCTGGTCGGTGGTGAGGTCCTGGCGCTGGACCAGGGCACCGAGGATCTCGGCCCAGGAGTGGTCCACGACGTCAGCGGGTGGCGGGCACACGCGGCCGCAGCAGATCGGTCACGGCCTCGGCGAGCCGGACCGGGTCGATCGGGTGCGGTACGACGGCCTCGGCGCGCGACCAGGTCGCGAGCCAGGCGTCCTGCGGCCGGCCGATCAGCACCAGGATCGGCGGGCAGCGGTAGATCTCGTCCTTGAGCTGCTTGGCGATGCCCATCCCGCCCGCGGGCACGGCCTCGCCGTCGAGGATCGCCAGGTCGATGCCGCCGGCGTCCATGTTCTGCAGGACGACGGGCTCGGTGGCGATCTCGACGTACTCCAGCTCGGGCAGGTCGGGGTGCGGCCGGCGGCCGAGCGCGAGGATGACCTGCTGACGGACGTCGACGTCGTCGCTGTAGACCAGCACGCGCAGCGTGGCGGGGTCTGCCTGGGAGTCGCTCACGAGCAGAAGGCTACCGGGAGTCCTCGACGGGCGGCGTCGCGCCCACGTGGGCCGCCGGCGGGATCACCGCGCTGCCCATGCCGCGACCACGAAGGACAGGGTCCGGCCCACCGGCCAGTGGTCACCGCGCTGGTGCAGGCGGAGGACGCCCCACAGGTACAGACCCGCGGTCACGGCGATCAGCAGGGTCGCCCACGAGACCAGCTCCCACTCGGTGAAGACGCGCCCGAGGGTGAACCTCGGGAGAGCGTCGTCGTCCCCGGTGACGACGTGGAAGGCCGGCGGGATGACGCTTCGGAGAATATGTCGTCCATCCGGAGGGGGTCGGGGTGCCCCCGCGCACCGGCTCGGGACATAATGACGCCCGTGGCGACAGCTTCGACGACGATCCCGGCCTCACGGCTGCACGGGCACGATGACCGACCGAGCATGGTGAGCGTCGGGACGATCATCTGGCTGTCCAGCGAGCTGATGTTCTTCGCCGCCCTGTTCGCGTCGTACTTCACGATCCGGTCGGTCAGCCCGGCGCTCTGGGCCCAGAACACCGAGCACCTCAACGTCGTGTTCGCGGCGTGCAACACCACGATCCTCGTGCTGTCGTCGCTGACCTGCCAGCTGGGCGTCTTCGCCGCCGAGCGGGGGCAGGTCGGGCGCGCCGGCTCGGTGCTCCAGGTCAAGGGCTGGGGCCTGCGCGAGTGGTTCGTGCTCACCTACATCATGGGCGCGGTCTTCATCGCCGGACAGGCCACCGAGTACGCCACCCTCATCCACGAGGGCATCACGATCCCGAGCTCGGCGTACGGCACGATGTTCTACCTCACCACCGGCTTCCACGGCCTCCACGTCACCGGCGGCCTGGTCGCCTTCCTGTTCGTGCTCGGCCGCACGTTCCTGGCCAAGCGGTTCACCCACGAGCAGGCGGTCAGCGCCATCGTCGTGTCCTACTACTGGCACTTCGTCGACGTGGTGTGGATCGGGCTGTTCGCGACCATCTATCTCATCCAGTGACCCGTAGAGGACAGAGTGTGCGCCTCCTGAAACGCCCCCTCGGACGACTCTCGCGTCACCGCCGGGGCCCCCTCGCCGGGCTGCTGGTCCTGCTGCTGGGCCTGCTGCTGACCGGTGGGCTCTACGCCGCCTTCTCGCCCGCCCAGGCACAGTCCGACGACAACGCCGCCCAGATCAAGCAGGGGCGCGAGCTCTTCCTCGTCGGCTGCGCCTTCTGCCACGGCAACAACGGCCAGGGCGTGGAGACCATCGACGGCAAGCAGCTCGGTCCCTCCCTGGTCGGCGTCGGCGCCGCCGCGGTCGACTTCCAGGTCGGCACCGGCCGGATGCCCGCCGTACAGCCGGGCGCGCAGATCCCCCAGAAGGAGGTCGTCTACACGCCCGAGGAGATCGCGGCGCTGTCGGCGTACGTCGCCTCCCTCGGCCCCGGCCCGGCGATCCCGAACCCCGAGGACTACAGCCTCGAAGGGATGACCGAGGAGGAGCGCCAGGCGGCGATCGCGCGCGGCGGCCAGATCTTCTTGACCAACTGCACGGCGTGCCACAACTTCGAGGGCTCCGGCGGCGCGATGCCGCGCGGTGGCTACGCGCCGAAGATCCGCAACGTGCACGCCAAGTACGTCTTCGAGGCGATGCTCACCGGCCCGCAGGCCATGGACAACTTCTCCAACGGGAACCTGTCGGTGGAGGAGAAGCGCGACATCATCGCCTACCTCCAGTCGATCCAGGACAACCCCGGCTACGGCGGGTTCGGCCTCGGCGGTATCGGCCCGGTGAGCGAGGGCCTCTTCGCCTGGCTCGTCGGCATCGGCTCCCTGGTCGGCGTGGCCATCTGGATCGCCGCCCACACGGCCCGCACGTCCAAGAAGAAGGCGGAGGTCGAGGCGTGAGCGACGACAACCTTCCCGAGACCACGAGCGGCGACCGCACGCCGGTCCCCGTCGACGAGCCCATCCCGAACCCCGGGCTGGAGCCCCACCAGTGGCGTCCGACCGACGTCGACCCCAAGGCCGAGAAGCGCGCCGAGCGCCAGGTCGCCGGGCTGTTCCTGCTCGCGATCGTGGGCGCGATCCTGTTCCTGGTCTCCTACTTCGTGTTCAAGATCGGCGACAACCCCTCGACCCTGGGCGGCCTCGGCGCCTCCAACGTCGCCCTCGGCGTCTGCCTGGCAGTGACGCTGCTGGCGATGGGCACCGGGATCATCCAGTGGGCGCGCAAGCTCATGGGCGACCACGAGATCGTCGAGATGCGCCACAGTGCCGCGTCGTCGCAGGAGGACCGCGAGGCCACCGTCGGCATCCTCCAGACCGGTCTGGAGGAGTCCGGGCTCGGCCGCCGGCCGCTCGTGCGCAACACGCTCCTGGCCGCGGGCGGCGATCCTGGGCATCCTGCCCATCGTCATGCTGCGTGACCTCGGACCGCTCCCCGGCGACAAGCTCGACCACACCATCTGGGACATGAACACCTGGACGCCCGAGGAGCAGGCTGTGGTGGAAGACCCAGCACCGCACCTACCAGCGCGTCGTCCGCGACGTCGTCGGCACGCCGATCCTGGCCTCCGAGCTCGAGGTCGGCGACCTCGTCAACGCCGAGCCCGAGATCGTCTTCGCCACCACGCCCAACGGTCAGCCGATCGTGGAGGGCACCGACCTGCTCGTGGCCAAGTCCAAGGCAGCGGTGATCCTCAGCCGGATGCTGCCCGAGGACATCGTGTCGGAGCAGACCAAGAACTGGTCGGTCGACGGCATCGTCTGCTACTCCAAGATCTGCACCCACGTCGGCTGCCCGATCTCTCTGAACGAGCGCACCACCCACCACCTCCTCTGCCCCTGCCACCAGTCGACGTTCGACCTCACCGACTCCGGCAAGGTGCTGTTCGGTCCGGCTGCGCGCCCTCTGCCGCAGCTGGACATCACCGTTGACGACGACGGCTACCTCGTCGCCAAACACGACTTCAACGAGCCTGTCGGGCCGAGTTTCTGGGAGCGAGGCTGACCATGTCCCTCGACACGAGCAAGATCGCGAGCACCAACCGCAGCGAGCCGGCGATCGCCTCGAAGCCGAGCAAGGCCGGCGCCGCGGCCACCTGGGCCGACGACCGGCTCGGCCTGGCCACACTGATGCGGAAGAACCTCCGCAAGGTCTTCCCCGACCACTGGTCGTTCATGCTCGGCGAGATCGCGCTGTGGAGCTTCGTGGTCCTGCTCCTGACCGGGGTGTTCCTGACGTTCTGGTTCGTGCCGAGCATGTCGGAGTCGACGTACCAGGGCACCTACTCCCAGCTCCGCGGCGTCCCGATGTCGGACGCCTACGCCTCCACGCTCCACATCTCCTTCGACGTGCGCGGCGGCCTGCTGATGCGCCAGATGCACCACTGGTCGGCGATGATCTTCATCGCGGCGATGCTCGTGCACATGATGCGCGTCTTCCTGACCGGCGCGTTCCGCAAGCCCCGCGAGCTGAACTGGGTGATCGGCTCGCTGCTGATCCTGCTCGGCATCGTCGAGGGCTTCGCCGGCTACTCCCTGCCCGACGACCTGCTCTCCGGCACCGGCCTGCGGATCGCGGACGGCCTGGTGAAGGCGACGCCGGTGGTCGGCACCTACATGTCGTTCTTCCTGTTCGGTGGGGAGTTCCCGGGCGACGTCGATCATCCCGCGGCTCTACACGATCCACGTGCTGCTGATCCCGGGGCTGCTGCTGGCCCTGATCGGCGCCCACATGCTGCTGCTGGTCTTCCACAAGCACACGCAGTGGCCGGGGCCGGGGCGGACCGAGCAGAACGTCGTGGGCTACCCGATGCTGCCGGTCTACATGGCCAAGGCGGGCGGCTTCTTCTTCATGGTCTTCGGTGTCACCGCCCTGATGGGCGGGCTGCTGTCGATCAACCCGGTCTGGAAGTACGGTCCCTACGATCCGTCGAAGGTGACGGCCGGCTCCCAACCGGACTGGTACATGGGCATAGCCGAGGGCCTGCTGCGGATCATGCCCAACTGGGAGACGACGGCCTTCGGTCACACCATCTCGTGGAACGTGATGATCCCCGGCCAGATCGCGCCGTTCCTGCTCTTCGGCATGGTGATCGGCTGGCCGTTCCTCGAGGCCTGGGTGACCGGTGACAAGCGCGAGCACCACCTGCTCCAGCGGCCGCGCAACGCCCCGACCCGGACGGCCTTCCTGGCCGCGATGGTCACCGTCTACGGCCTGCTCTGGGCCGCCGGCGGCAACGACATCATCGCCGTGATGCTGCACATGAACCTGAACTCCATCACCTACTTCATGCGCGCCGCGATCTTCGTGATCCCACCGATCGTGTTCTACGTGACCCGGCGTTGGTGCATCGGGCTGCAGCGGGCCGACAACGACCGGCTGCTGCACGGCTACGAGACCGGGATCATCATGCGCTCCCCCGACGGCGAGTACACCGAGCGGCACCTGCCGATCAGTCCCCAGCGGGCCTACACCCTCACCGCGCGCCAGCGCGACCAGATCTACACGCCGGAGTCCGAGACCGACGAGAACGGCGTCGCCGCGCCCGGCAGCCGGGCCGGCCGGATCCGGGCCAAGCTGTCGCGGGGGATGTTCTCCGACAACGTGCAGAAGCCCACGGTCGAGGAGCTCGAGGAGGCGGCCCACCACGCCGAGCACGTCCACGAGCTCGAGGCCGGGCTCGACCACCCCGTCCCGGGTCACGAGTTCGACGACCACCAGCTCCGCGACACCGACGACATCCCCCTCCGCTCCCACTGACCCGGCCCGTGTTCACGCCGTACAGCGCTGACCCGGCCCGCGTTCACGCCGTACAGCGCTGACCCGGCCCGTGTTCACGCCGTACGGCGCTGACCCGGCCCGCGTTCACGCCGTACGGCGCTGACCCGGCGTGGGTCTATCCGAGCCAGGCATCGCCGTCGCGGTTCTGACCTCGCCACGCCAGCGAGCCGAATCGTCGGCGCGCGCGCTCGATCCCGAGGCTCAGCCGGATCGACGGGTCGCGGCCGTGGCCGTACACGTCGCCGTCCTCGAAGACGTCGACGATCCATCCTCGAGCCACGAGCCAGTCCTGCCGCTCGGCGTCCGCGAGCTTGCGATCGTCGTCGTGCCACCGAGCGCCGTTGTACTCCGCGGCGTACGCCAGATCCGGAACCGCGAGATCGAGGTAGAAGGGGCCTCGAGGCCCGACACACCGGGTGTTGCAGGACGTCACGGCGGCAGCCCGCCGTGATCGTCCCAGCTCAACCCCAGGACACACTCGGCGGGTGAGCCGAAAGCAGGGTTGACCTTTGGTTCGAGGTCACGGGCCTGCCGTACGCCGCGGTACCCGGCGAAGCGCCCGCGTTCGCGGAGCTCGTGTCTCAGGTCGGCATGCTCGAAGTCGGCCACCTTTGCCATGGCACACATCGCGGCAAACGCTTGACCGCGACCGAGTCCCATGCCCAGGTCGACGGTGGTCCGGAGCTTGGAGGTGACGAGCAGACCCTCGATCTCGACGACCTCGTGAGCGAGGAAGGTCCGCTCTCCACCTGCGGCCAGGGAGTTCTTCAGCCGATTGCCCGGCGTGAGCTGCATCTCGACGGGAGGCACCCTGAGGTGGTCTCCCGGCGCGAGGATCATCGGCGCTCGATGGATCCATCCCGCCGTCCGGCCGGTGATGACGGCGCTCGGAGGGACCACCAGTTGGAGGCAGGTGATCCGCAGCTCGGGCCCGTCCGGGAGCTGCGCTGCGTGGAACACCCCACGCAGCGGGCTGATCAGGCGCCCGTCGGCCACCCAGGCGGCGAGGCGGCGGTCGGCGACACCCCATGAGCGAGCCTGAGCGCGCGTGAAGGGCCGATCGAGGGGAACCCCCGAGGTGTCATCGAGAAAGGCGTCTCCAGTGGTGGACATGCCATCGGGTCTGCCCAGCCCCGGGAGACGGCAATCAGGGAGGCCGTGAGGCTGTGGACAGAGGTCCGTGGAAGAGGCCCGGGTCAGCGCTCTACGGCGTCAACACGGGCCGGGTCAGCGCTCTCCGGCGTCAACACGGCCGGGTCAGCGCTCTCCGGCGTCAACACGGGCCGGGTCAGTGGAGGGCGGAGCCCTGGGCGTACGACGCGAAGGTCGCGTTCCAGTCGCCGTAGCCGTTGTCGAGGGTCATCCGGCGGTCGGAGCCGGTGTACTCGACGACGTCCCCGATCTGCGAGTGGCGGTAGAGCCAACCGGCGTCAGCGGTGCTCATGCCCGTGCAGCCGTGAGAGACGTTCTCGTGCCCTTGGGAGGCCACCGACCAGGGAGCGGCGTGCAGGAACTCGCCGGAGTACGTCATCCGCATGCTGTACTCGACGTCCTTCATGTTGTAGCCGTTCACGCTGTTGGGGTCGATCCCGATCGTCTCGGAGTTCATCGTGTGGTAGCGGTCCTTCTCGATGATCACCTTGGTGCCCGAGCGGGTGGTGAATCCGGGCATCCCGGTCGTCACCGGGATCGTGCGGGTCAGATGACCGTTGTCGAAGACGCGCAGCTGGTGGGTCGCGATGTCGACCTTGTAGACGTGCGCGTCACCGATGTGGAAGGTGGCCGAGCGGTCCTTCTGGCCGTAGATGCCGTGGCCGGCCGAGACGCCGTTGACGGCGGCGTCGACCGTGACGGCCGTGCCGGGCTTCCAGTAGTGGACCGGCCGCCAGTGCACCTCGTTGTTGCTGACCCAGTGCCAGGAGCCCCGCTGCGCCGGCTTCGACACCACGTGCAGGTTCTTCTCGATCGAGGCCCGGTCGGTCACCGCGACGTCGAACTTCACGATCACCGGCATGCCGACACCCACGGTCTGCCCGGACAGTGGCGCGATCGAGGGAAAGGTCTGCTGGTCGAGCGTCAGCCGCTGCGTCCGGAAGCGGGTCGTCCTGGTCTGGGACGTGCCGTTCGCGTCGGTCACCGAGCTCACCACGGTGTACGACGTGCCGGGCTCGAGCAGGCCTCCAGCCGTCCACGACGTCCGGTCGGGCGACATCGTGCCGGGGACGGAGCCGGCGTGGGAGCTGACCGAGACCGAGGCGAGGGTGCCGTGATCGGTCGTGACGCGGACCCGGTGGTCGACCGGCACGTTCCTGGCGCCCCGGGCGACGCTGGTCCTGACCACCACTGCGGGTTCGGCCGGCGCCTGGCTGCTCCCGGGGTCGGCGGACGTGGACCGGTCGTCGCTGCGGCCCCCCGTGGGCTCGCCGGAGCCACCGAAGCCACAGCTCGCGGCGGTCACGGACAGGCCGAGCAGAGCGGCGACCAGGATCGATCGTCGGGCGCGCAGGACGGACATCAGACTCCCCGTAGGTGACAGCTCAGAGGCTGCAATCTAACCCGCGACCCCCCGGGTGCGAGGAATCGACGGAGCGCGGTGGGTCCGCGCCCTTCTAGGACGCAGGCCGCCGCCGGTTGGTTGCCGAGGGTCGAGAACGCGTCAGTGCGCGTGCTCGCCGCGGTAGTACTCGAACACCCAGCCCGACAGCGCGAGGGCACCCAGGCCGAAGCCGATGATGACCAGCCACCAGGCGGCGATCGCAGTGGCGTAGACGATCACGCCGAGGCAGCAGGCGCACCACAGCGGCCACCAGGAGTACGGCGGGAAGAACCCCAGCTCGCCGGCTCCGTCGGCGATCTCGGCGTCCTTGCGGTCCTCCGGACGCGCCTCCATCCTCCCGGCGTGGAAGCCGAGGTACATCGTCACCATCGCCGCCAGCAGCGTGGTCATGACCAGTGCGGACGTGCCCGTCCAGTCACCGGCGATCAGCCAGTACGCCGGGCTCACCACGACGAAGAACGCCGTGGTGATGGCGAAGATCCAGGCCTCGACCTTCACGTGTCATCGCCGCCCATCTGGTCTCGCAGGTGCTCCTCGCGGCCGTCCACCGTGGGCGCGTCCACGAGGTCGGTCTCGCCGAGGGCGCCGTTCTCGTCCATCTCCTGCAGCGCGATCTCCGGGTGATGGAGGTCGAAGGCCGGCGACTCGGACCGGATCCGTGGGATGGACTCGAAGTTGTGGCGCGGAGGCGGACAGCTCGTGGCCCACTCCAACGAACGGCCCCAGCCCCAGGGGTCGTCGACCCCGACCAGCGGTGCGTTGCGGGAGATCCAGACGTTGTAGAGGAACGGGAACGTCGAGGCGGCCAACAGGAAGGATCCCACGGTGGAGACCTGGTTGAGGGTGGTGAACCCGTCGGAGGGCAGGTAGTCGGCGTAGCGGCGGGGCATGCCCTCGACCCCCAGCCAGTGCTGGACCAGGAAGGTGGTGTGGAAGCCGATGAACAACATCCAGAAGTGCACCTTGCCCAGGCGCTCGTCGAGCATCCGCCCGGTCATCTTCGGCCACCAGAAGTAGAAGCCCGCGAACATCGCGAACACCACCGTGCCGAACACCACGTAGTGGAAGTGGGCGACCACGAAGTAGGAGTCGGAGACGTGGAAGTCGAGCGGAGGGCTGGCCAGGATCACGCCGGTGAGCCCGCCGAACAGGAACGTGACCAGGAACCCGATGGTCCACAGCATGGGCGTGTCGAACGAGAGGGACCCGCCCCACATCGTGCCTATCCAGTTGAAGAACTTGACCCCGGTCGGGACCGCGATCAGGAACGTCATGCCGGAGAAGAACGGCAGGTCGACCTTGCCGGTGACGAACATGTGGTGCGCCCACACCGCGACCGAGAGGATCGCGATGCCGAGGGTCGCGCCGACGAGCCCGACGTAGCCGAAGATCGGCTTGCGGCTGAAGACCGGGATGATCTCGGAGACGATGCCGAAGAAGGGAAGCGCGATGATGTAGACCTCGGGGTGGCCGAAGAACCAGAACAGGTGCTGCCACAGGATCGGCCCGCCGTGGCTGGGGTCGAAGACGTGGGCCCCCAGTCTTCGGTCGGCCTCGAGCGAGAGCAGGGCTCCCGCGAGGACCGGGAACGCGATCAGCACGAGCATGCTCGTGACCATCGTGTTCCACACGAAGATCGGCATCCGGAACATGGTCATGCCGGGCGCGCGCATGCAGATGATCGTGGTGATGAAGTTGACCGCACCGAGGATGGTGCCGAGCCCGGCCATCCACAGTCCCATGATCCAGAGGTCACCGCCGACGCTGGGCGAGCGCACGGCGTCGGACAGCGGCGTATAGGCGAACCAGCCGAAGTCGGCGGCTCCGGCGGGGGTCAGGAAGCCCGACGCGGCGATCAGGCCACCGAAGAGGAACAGCCAGTAGCTGAACATGTTGAGCCGCGGGAACGCGACGTCGGGCGAGCCGATCTGGAGCGGCATCAAGACGTTGCCGAAGCCGAAGAACAGCGGGGTCGCGAACAGCAGCAGCATGATCGTGCCGTGCATCGTGAAGAGCTGGTTGTAGACCTCGTCGTTGACGAACTGCATGCCGGGGTTGGCCAGCTCGGAGCGCATGATCAGGGCCATCACGCCCGCGACCAGGAACCACGCGAACGACGTGGTGAGGTAGAGCTTGCCGATCACCTTGTGGTCGGTGGTCGTCAGGGTCTTGATGATCGACTCACCCAGCGCGCGACGCGGACGCAGCACCGTGGTGGAGGTCGACGGCGTGGTCGCGGTCATTCCGAGCCTCCTTCGAGACCGGCCTGCGTCTGCGAGGTGATGCCACCGAGCAGCGGCTGGTCGGAGACGTTGCCCTGGGCCTGCAGGGTGAGCAGATAGGCCTGGTAGTCGGCCTCGGACACGATCTTGACGTTGAAGAGCATCCGCGAGTGGTAGACGCCGCACAGCTCGTAGCACTTGCCCTTGTAGGTGCCCTCGACGATCGGGGTCACCGAGAACTCGTTGTCGTCCGCGGCCGGGCCGGGGATGACGTCCATCTTCTCGAGGAAGCCCGGCACGCCGAAGTCGTGGATCACGTCGGGCGAGTGGAGCTTGAACGTGACGGTCTTGTCGACGGGCAGGACCAGCGTCGGAGGCGCCCCCGCCTCACCCACGCTGTAGAGGACCTTGTTGCCGGGCGTGGCGACCGGGTATCCGGGCAGGTAGTTGAAGGTCCAGGTCCACTGCTGGCCCACCACGTAGACGGTGAGGTCGGGGTGGGGGACGGGTGCCCGGACGAGGTTCTGGGTGCGCTCGGTGTGGACGAAG
Source organism: uncultured Actinomycetota bacterium (assembly GCA_963797325.1). Classification (GTDB taxonomy): domain Bacteria; phylum Actinomycetota; class Actinomycetes; order Propionibacteriales; family Nocardioidaceae; genus Nocardioides. Next base: position 45,749 of record CAWCPG010000016.1, on the reverse strand, counting down.
AACACCACGACCATCACGATCGGCGCGATCGTGTAGAAGATCTCGAGCGGCAGGTTGTAGCGGGTCTGCACCGGGATGTCGTCCTCGCTCCGCCGGCGGTAGCGCCAGATCGCGTAGAAGATCAGGCCCCAGACGACGCCGCCGGTGGCGAGCAGGGCGACCCAGGCCCAGTGCCACAGGTCGAAGGTGTACTGCCCCTCGGACGTCACGGGGTCGGGCATCGCGAAGTTGGTCCACTCGTGCTTGGTCTGCTCGCTGCAGCCCGAGAGGACCACGACGAGGACGAGGGCGCCGAGGAGGGCTCCGGTCCGTCGGGTACGACGGGTGGTCGAAGCCGTGGAAGCAGGGACGTGCCGACCCACGAACGAGCCTTTCTGCTCGGCGTTCACAACAGTCGGCACACTATCCGAAACCCAGGGCGGGTTGCGGGGTGGGTCACCCGGCACGTCGGACGGTTTAGGTTGGCCCCGTGCCAGCCACCGAGGGCCTCGCGGAGCACGGTCGCCGGGTCTATCTCGACACGGCGTCCGGGGAGGCCCTGCATCCGGCCGCCCGCGAAACCCTGGCGGCCGCCCTCGACGCGGCCTACGCCGACCCCCGGCGGCTCCACCACGCCGGCCGGGCCGCCCGACTGGTGCTCGACAACGCCCGGGCGGTGACGGCCGAGGCCCTGGGCCTGCGACCCGACGAGGTGACCTTCACCTCCTCCGGCACCGACGCGGTGCAGCGCGGCCTCCTCGGACTCCATCGCGGCGCCGGGCGTCACGGCGACACGATCGTGCACACGGCCGTCGAGCACTCGGCGGTGCTGCAGGCGGCGGCCTGGACCGGCGGTCCCACCCGCTCTGTCCCCGTCGACTCCGAGGCGCGGATCGACCTCGGGGCGCTCGATCTCGACGACGCCACCGTCGTGGCCTGCCAGTCGGCCAACCACGAGGTCGGCACCGTCCAGCCCGTGGCCGAGGTCGCCGCCCGGCTCGGCGGCGTACCGCTCTTCGTCGACGCCTGTGCCTCGGCCGGGCGGCTGCCGCTGCCCGACGGCTGGGCGGCGCTCGCGGCGTCCGCCCACAAGTGGGGCGGCCCGGCAGGCGTCGGCATCCTCGCCGTACGACGCGGCGCGCGGTGGCGCGAGCCCTACCCGGAGGACGACCGGGCGGCCGAGCGCGAGAGCGGCTTCGAGAACGTGCCGGCGGCCCTGGCGGCCGCAGCCGCGCTCCGGGCCGTGGTCGAGGAGCGCGACGTCGAGCGCACGCGGCAGCACGCGCTGGTCGACCGGATCCGGACGGTCGTCGGCGGACTGCCGGAGGTCGAGGTCGTGGGTGCACCGGTCGACCGCCTGCCGCACCTGGTGACGTTCTCCTGCCTCTACGTCGACGGCGAGGCCCTGGTGACCGAGCTCGACCGGCAGGGCTTCGAGGTCGCCAGCGGCTCGGCCTGCACCTCGTCCGCGCTCGAGCCCAGCCACGTCCTGGCGGCGATGGGAGCCCTCACGCACGGCAACGTGCGGGTCTCGCTCGGCCGCGACACCACCGAGGACGACGTCGAGCGCTTCCTGACCGTCCTGCCCGGCGTGCTCGGCGACCTGCGGGCCCGCCTGTGATGCTCGAGCTCGACTGCCGCGGGCTGGTCTGCCCGGCGCCGGTCATCGAGCTGGCGCGTCGCCTCGGCGACGTCGCGGTCGGCGAGCTCGTCGGTGTGGTGGCGACCGACGCGGCCGCCCGCTACGACGTACCGGCGTGGTGCCGGATGACCGGCCAGGACTACGCCGGCGAGGAGACCGCCGCGGACGGCGTGCCGCGCTACGTCGTACGGCGGGTCAGGTGAGGTGGACGCCGACCTCGTCGGCCGCGGCGCTGCCGTAGGACAGCCGGATCCGCTCGACGAACTGCTCGGCGGTGAAGGAGTACTCCTGGGTGCCGACCGTCTCGACGACGTAGGCCGCCAGCACGCAGCCGACCTGGGCCGAACGCTCGTGCCCGAGCTGCCACTCGAGACCGGCCAGGAAGCCGGCCCGGAACGCGTCGCCGACACCGGTCGGCTCGACGGCCGTCACCCCGGCCGCCGCCTTCACCTCGATCGGCTCGGAGCCCTGGGCCAGGATCCGCACCCCGTCGGCACCGAGCGTGGTCACCTGCGCTCCGACACGGTCGAGGATCTCGTCTGCCGACCATCCGGTCTTGGACTCGATCATCGCCGACTCGTACTCGTTGGAGAACAGGTAGGTGGCGCCGTCGATCAGGTCGCGGATCAGCCCACCCTCGCTGAAGGCCAGCTGCTGGCTGGGGTCGGCGATGAACCGGTAGCCGCGCTGGCGGCACTCGCGGGTGTGGCGGAGCATCCCCTCGGGGTCGTCGGCGGCGATCAGCACGAAGTCGGGCTCGCCGACCCGCTCCACGATCGGCAGCAGCTCGATCAGCCGCGCCTCGCTCATCGCGCCGGGGTAGAACGACGCGAACTGCGCCATCGTGCTGTCCGTCGTACACACGAAGCGGGCGGTGTGGCGGCTCTCGGAGATGTGGACGGCCGAGCAGTCGACGCCATGGCGCTCGAGCCAGCTGCGGTAGTCGGTGAAGTCCTCGCCCGCCGCGCCGACGAGCACCGGGCTCAGACCGAGCCGGCCGAGGCCGAAGCACATGTTGGGGGCCACTCCCCCGCGCCGGATCTCCAGGTCGTCGACGAGGAAGGACACCGAGATCTTGTCGAGCTGCTCGACGACGAGGGAGTCCTTGAACCGTCCGGCGAAGGACATCAGGTGGTCAGTGGCGATGGAGCCGCAGATCAGGAGGGACACGACACGGACCCTACGACGAAGGTCCCTAGGGATACCCATCGGTAGCCGTTAGCGTCGAGGCATGGCTTCCGCGACCCCGGGCTCCCACCTGGTCCACGACGAGCTCGACACCCCGGGCTCGATGAGCGACGACGCCCGCGCCGTGGGTGCCAACCTCCGCCTCGACCGGGCCGCCCGCGCGGCCGTGGCCGGACCGCCGAGCCTGCAGTACGACGACTACCCGCGCGAGGTGCCCAAGCGCGAGATCGCGGTCAGCGAGGCCGCCGCCCGGCTGGCGAACGCCCTCCACCTGCACCTCGACTGACGGTCCCCGGACGGCACGAAGCCCTCCGGCCGCTCCGCCAGGTCGAAACGCCTCAGCTCGTCAGTGGAAGGAGTCTCCGCAGGCGCAGGAGCCGGTCGCGTTGGGGTTGTCGATCGTGAAGCCCTGCTTCTCGATCGTGTCGACGAAGTCGATCATCGCGCCGTTGAGGTAGGGAACGCTCATCCGGTCGACCACGACGCCGACACCGTCGAAGTCGGTCACCACGTCACCGTCGAGGGTGCGCTCGTCGAAGAACAGCTGGTAACGCAGTCCGCTGCAGCCGCCGGGCTGCACCGAGATCCGCAGCTGGAGGTCGTCGCGACCCTCCTGCTCCAGCAGGCTCTTGACCTTGGACGCGGCGACCGAACTCAGGTTGATCTGGTCCGTACGACGCTCTTCGGTGACCTGCTCGGTCATGCTGCTGCTCCTTCGCTGGTGCGATGCACGTATGACAGGCCCAATTCTGTCACAGGCGGGGTTATTCCTTGCGATCTGCACCGACACCGGCTGTCGCTCAGCGGGACCACGTCCGAGCCACCCGGGCGGCGAGCTCGGCGAGGCTCCGGGCGGGATCGGCGAGGGCGCGCTCCTCACCGACCAGCTCCACCAGGGAGTACGCCGACTCGATGCCGAGCGCGCGCATCTCGCGGGAGCCGACCAGGACCCGCCCGGCCAGGGCGACGCAGGGCCGGAGCGCCTCCGCGGCGACCGTCGCGACGCCGTAGGGCACCTTGCCGGACCGGCTGGAGAAGTCGAAGGCACCCTCACCGGTGACCACGAGATCTGCCTCCCGGGCGCGTGCCGGCAGGCCGACGGCGTCGGCGACGACGTCGAACCCGGGCCGGCGCTCGGCACCGAGCAGCATCAGGGCGAAGCCGAGCCCGCCGGCCGCGCCCGCCCCCTTCTCCAAGGACGTACGCCGGTCGGTGGCGACCGCGAGCGCCTCCAGGACGCCGTCGACGGCCGGGAGCCGTTCCTCGGCGATCCCCTTCTGGGGGCCGAAGGTCTTGGTGGCGCCGAACAGCCCGGTCAGGGGGCTGTCGACGTCACTGGCACAGGTGATCCCGACGCCGGCGACCCGAGACAGGGCGGGGCCGAGGTCGACGTGCGTGACTCCCGCCAGTCCGGCTGCGCCCCGGTCGAGAGGCCGGTCGGCCGTGGCACCCAGGGCGCCGAGCAGGCCCGCTCCCCCGTCGTTGGTCCCAGAGCCGCCGAGCCCCACCACGATGTCGGTGGCCCCCGCGTCGATCGCATGCAGGACCAGCTCGCCGACGCCCCACGTGGTGGCGCTCTCGGCGCTCGCCCCTCCGGTCAGCGCCAGCCCACAGGCCTGGGCACTCTCGACCCACGCCCGCTCGCCCTTGACCAGCACGGCTCCCGGCACGGGCTCGTCGTGCGGACCTCGCACCGTGACGGCCACCAGGTCGCCGCCGAGCGCTTCGTGGAGCACGTCGACGAAGCCCGGCCCGCCGTCCGCCATCGGGGCGAGGTCGAGCTCGTCGCCGGGTGCCCGCCGGACCCAGCCGTCCGCGATCGCCCGGGCGGCCTCCACCGCGGTCAGGGTGCCGGCGAACTTGTCCGGCGCGACGAGGACGCGCATGAGGTCATTGTCGGGGTCGTGCCGCCGGTCAGGCCGACCGGGCCAGGAGACCGACCACCATCGCGGCAGAGCCCGCCAGAGCGCACGCTGCGCGTACGTGGTTCCACAGCTCCCACGGGCGGGCGTAGTCCTGCCACGCCTGGGCTGCCCGAGGCCCGTCGGCCGCGACGGAGGCGAAGGCGTCGTTGTGGGGGATGTGGTAGATCGCCGTGATCGCGAACGACGCGACGTAGAGCAGGCAGCCGAGCAGCACCAGGCCGGCGCCCAGGCCCCCGTCGCCGCGCGCCCGCAGCAGCGCCGTGACGGCGACGACGAGGCAGAGCACCAGGGTGACGACCATGTCGACGGCCAGCAGCGACCTCGGGGCGACCCGGTTGATCTGCTGCATGGTCGCGATCGCGGCGGCGGGTGGTGAGTCGTCCAGCCCGGGCATGACGAGGGTGGAGAAGCCGAAGAGCACGCCGCCGAAGGCGGCCGAGCCGAGGGCGGCGAGGACGGTGACGATCTGGGTCGGGTTCATGAGTCCACCTCACCGCGCCCCGTCGAGACTTTCCATGGGCAGGAATGCCTCCGCCATCGGAATTCGTCTACCGTGACGCGGGTGGACCCGCTCTCCAGCCTGATCGATGCGCCCCGGGGTCGCGGCGCGTTCCTGCTCCGCGTGCCGATGTCCAGGCCGTGGTGCATCCGGATCCGCGACGAGGCACCGCTGACCGTCGTGGCGGTGACCGAGGGGGCGGCGTGGTTCACGCGCGAGCCGGACCCGGCGCTGCCGCTCGCGCGCGGCGACCTGCTGCTGGTGCGCGGCCCCGCGCCGTACGACGTCGGCGACGAGCCCGGGCGCGAGCCGATCGCCGTGATCCATCCCGGCAACCGCAGCGAGACGCCGGACGGCATGTCCCTCGACCTCCCGATGTCCCACGGTCTGCGGACGTGGGGCAACGACCCCGACGGCGAGGACGCGCTGCTGGTCGGCAACTACGCCTCCGTCGGCGAGGTCGGCGCCCGGATGCTGGACGCGCTGCCCCCGGCACTGGCCATCCGTGGAGAGGAGTGGGACAGCCCGCTGGTCACCTTGCTCCTCGACCAGCTCGAGCGCGAGGGACCGGGGCAGGCGAGCCTGCTCGACCGGCTGCTCGACGCCCTGGTCGTGTCCGCCGTGCAGCACTGGGCGACCACCGCCGACGACCTGCCACCCTGGCTACGGGCCGGTGACGACCGCGAGGTCGCCCACGCCCTGGCCCTGGTGCACGAGCGTCCCGACGCACCCTGGACCCTCACCTCCCTGGCGGGTCGGGTCGGCCTGTCGCGGGCCGCCTTCTCCCGCCGCTTCACCGCGGTGGTCGGCGAGTCGCCGATCGCCTACCTGAGCGCCTGGCGCCTCGCCCTCGCCGCAGACCTCCTCGCCGGCACCGACGACACCGTGGCTGCGATCTCGCGCGCGGTGGGCTACACGAGCCCCTTCACGTTCAGCGACGCCTTCACCCGGTCCTACGGCGTGCGCCCGGTCGAGCACCGACGCCGGGGCCGCTCGGCGTGAGGCGTCACCCGGCCGCCGCGTCGGCCGTCCGGGTGACCAGGTCGGCGACGACGTCGCGCAGGTCGCCGCTGCGCTCGAAGGCCTGCCGCTGCCGGCGAGCACCCGTCCCCCGCGTGGCCAGACGCGCCAGGCCGTCGTCGACGAGGCCGGTGTCGCCGGCGGCCTCCAGCGCCGGACCGACGGCCCGGGTCAGCGCTCGCAGCGCCTCCGCTGCCGGTACCAGGTCCCAGGACCCCGGATGGACGAGGTCACCGGTCAGGCCGTAGCGGGCGGCCCGCCACCACGCCGCGCGCAGCAGGTCGCTGCGGACGGGTTCCCCCGGGTCGGGCTGAGCGGCGACGGTCTCCACGAGCGCGCGGGCCAGGGCGGCGGCGAGCAGGGCGTCGTCCACCTCGGTACACGTGTCGGCGACGCGGATCTCCACGGTGGGATAGGCCGCGGACAGTCGGGCGTCGTAGTAGAGCATCCCGTCGTCGAGGGCGGCACCCACCCGGATCAGCGAGTCGCGGACCCGCCGGTACTCCGCGACCGAGCCGTAGGGCTCCGCCGTACCGGCGGTGGGCCAGCGGGTCCACACCTGCTGGCGCCACGACGCGTAGCCGGTGTCGCGGCCCGAGGCGTACGGCGAGTTGGAGGTCAGCGCTGTCAGGAGCGGCAGCCAGGGCCGCAGCCCGTCGATGACCCGCACGCCCTCCTCGTCGTCCGACACGTCCACGTGGACGTGCATGCCGAGGGTGCCGGCGCCGCGCCCGGTGTCGCCGAACTCCTGGACGATCCGCTCGTAGCGCGGGTTCGCGCTGACGGCGGGGGACGCGGAGCCGAGCGGTGCCGTGGCGACCGCTGCGACCGCGACCCCGGACTCCTCGGCCGCCGTGATCGCCGTACGTCGTGCCTCGCGCAGCTGGCGTCCGACCTCGGCGAGATCCTCGGACGGGTCGGTGTGGGTCTCGACCATGTGGCGCAACAGCTCGCCCTCGAGGTCGCGGGACGGAGACGGCGCCGGCGCGTCCCCGCGCTCGCTGCGGTGCTCGTGGAGCACGGCTCCGGCGGCGTTGGCCAGCTCACCGCTCTCGGGGTCGACCAGCAGGAGCTCCTCCTCGACCCCGACCATGCGCACCGAGGACCAGTACCCAGCCTCGCCGGGTCCACACGCCCGGGGGCCGGCCCGGTCTAGGTTGGGCCGGTGAGCGAGGTACGGATCCGGCCGATGACGACCGACGACGTGGCTCGGGCCGAACGGGTGACCGCGATCGGCTTCCACGAGCTCGACACCCGGATGTTCCGGCGCTCCTGGCCCGACCCGCAGCTGCGACCTCCGGAGCGGGGCGCGCTGTGGGTCCGGCGTACGCACCACCTGCTGCGCACCGACCCCGGTGGGTGCTGGGTGGCCGAGGACGGCTCCGACCTGCTGGGGGTGGTCGTGTCGTTCGTCCGCGAGAAGATGTGGCTCCTCGCGTCGTACGCCGTGGTGCCCGGCGCCCAGGGGCTCGGGCTGGGGCGCGCCCTGCTCGCCCCGGCGCTCGAGCACGGCCGTGGCTCGCTGCGCGGGATGCTCAACGCCTCCAACGACCCCAGGGCCGTCCGTCGCTACCACGAGGCGGGGTTCCGGCTGTACCCGCAGATGTTCCTGCGCGGCACCCCCGACCGCTCGACGATCCCGGTGGTGGAGAAGGTCCGCGAGGGCAGCGCCGACGACATCGACCTGATGGACTCCATCGACCGGCAGACCCGGGGCGCGGCGCACGGGGCCGACCACGAGGTCCTCCTGGAGCAGCTCCGGCTGGTGGTCAGCGACACCTCGACCGGCCAGGGCTACGCCTACCTCGACGACGGGGTGGCCCTCCTCGCCGCGACCAACCGTCGTACGGCGGCGAGGCTGCTGTGGGAGGCGATCGCCTCCGGCGACGACCTGCTGATCGGCCACATCACCCCCGAGAACGACTGGGCGGTCGACGTGGGGCTCGCGGCGCGGCTCGAGCTCGACCAGGGCGGCTACCTGGCCCTGCGCCATCTGAAGCCCCCGAAGCCCTACCTCGCGCACGGCGCCCTGATGTGAGGGCCTGCAGGCGGTCCCTACGATGAGGCCATGACCACCGTCGACCTCCCGCTGCTGCCCCTGGGCCGCGGTACGGACCTCACCTCCGAGCGCGGCGTCGAGTGCCCCGGCGACCTCCCGGCACCGTCCGACCCGACGCTCGTGGCGCGCGCGGCGGCGGCGAAGGAGGCGTTGGGTGAGCGGCTGTTCGTGCTCGGTCACCACTACCAGCGCGACGAGGTCATCCAGTTCGCCGACGTCACCGGAGACTCGTTCAAGCTCGCCCGCGACGCCGCCGCCCGGCCCGAGGCGGAGTTCATCGTCTTCTGCGGCGTGCACTTCATGGCGGAGTCGGCCGACATCCTGACCGCGCCCACCCAGCACGTCGTCCTGCCCGACCTCGCCGCCGGCTGCTCGATGGCCGACATGGCCCGGCTGGCCCAGGTGGAGGACTGCTGGGACGCGCTGAGCGACGCGGGCCTCGCCGAGAGCGTCGTACCGATCACCTACATGAACTCCTCCGCGGACATCAAGGCGTTCTGCGGCCGGCACGGCGGCGCGGTGTGCACGTCGAGCAACGCCGACGTGGCCCTGGAGTGGGCCTTCGAGCAGGTTCCCGACGCGAAGGTGCTGTTCCTCCCCGACCAGCACCTCGGTCGCAACACGGCCGTGCTCAAGCTCGGGATGTCGCTCGCCGACTGCGTCGTGTGGGACCCGCGGCAGCCCGGAGGCGGCGTCTCGCCCGCGGCGTTGGCGAAGGCCCGGATGATCCTGTGGAAGGGGCACTGCTCGGTGCACGGGCGGTTCTCTGTCGACGTGGTCGACCGGCTGCGGGCGCGCACGCCCGACATCAAGATCCTGGTGCACCCCGAGTGCACGCACGACGTGGTCACCGCGGCCGACCTGGTCGGCTCGACGGAGTTCATCATCAAGACCGTCGAGGCCGCGCCGCCGGGCTCGAGCTGGGCGATCGGGACCGAGCTCAACCTCGTCCAGCGGCTCGCCCGGCAGCATCCCGAGCAGGACATCGCCTTCCTCGACCGCAACGTCTGCTACTGCTCGACGATGAACCGGATCGACCTCCCCCACCTGGTGTGGGCACTCGAGTCCCTCGTGGACGGCGTGGTCGTCAACCGGATCCAGGTCGACCCCGACACCGAGCGCGACGCCAAGATCGCCCTCCAGCGCATGCTCGACCTCCCCGGCCGCTCCCACCGCGACTGAGAACTCGTTGAGTTGGCCCTCCGGGCTCGACGAGTCAGCCGCAAGGGCCAACTCAACGAGCCCGGAGGGCCAGCTCAACGAGCCCGGCCAGCCGAGCCGGAGGGCCAGCTCAACGACCTACAGGCCGGGGGCGCCCCAGAGGGCGAGCCAGCGCTGGAGGTCCTGCTCCATGGGCAGCTCCGCCTTCAGCTCGTCGCGGAGCTGGATCTCCAGGAGGTTGTCGCGCGCCTTCGGGCCGGTCGGGGCGAACCCGTAGAAGGTGCCCTGCTTGTAGAGGTAGACCAGCCCGACCCGGCGGCCCGAGCGGTCGGCGAACGGGACCACGGAGCACAGCAGCCCGTCGCCGAAGCCCTGCTCCTCGAGCGCCGTGTTGACGGCATGGAGATCCGTGCACAGGCCCTCCACGTCCGTCGCGTCGCGGGTGACGACGAGCCAGGTGAACCCGAAGTCGTCCTTCGACACGGCGACGTCGGGCTTGTCGGGGTCGGCCCTGATCAGGGACACGACGTCGTCCTGCGTCTGCTGGTACGCCGGCCCGTCGGCAGCCCGGAAGCACACCGACCCGCTTCCCGTCGGCAGGAGCCCGGCCGAGGTCTCCAGGGTCACGGCGGCGCTGGGGATCAGGAAGAGGGAGTCGAGGTCGGCCTTCTTCGGCTTCGTGCGTCCGGTGAGCGCGCCCCAGAATCCGCTCACAGCGCGGGCGGACCGTCCGCCGGGCGCCCGAGCTCGGCCTGGATCCTCGCCAGCTGCTCGAGCCGCTGCTCGAGCGACGGGTGGGTCGAGGTCAGCTGGCTCAGGCTCACGCCCTTGATCGCGGGGGCGATGAAGAACGCGTTCATCGAGCTGGTGGCCCGCAGGTCGGCCTCGGGGACCGCCGCCATGCCCCCGGAGATCTTCTGCAGCGCGGTGGCCAGGGCCTGCGGCTTCATCGTCAGGTAGGCCCCCGACCGGTCGGCGCAGAGCTCGCGGTAGCGCGAGAGCAGCCGGGTCAGGAAGAAGCTGACGGCGTAGACCACGAGGCTGACACCGAGGACGATGATCCAGACGGGAACGCCGTTGTTGTTGTTGTTGCTACGACGGCCGCCGAAGAACGCGCCGTACTGCGCACCTCGCGTCAGCATCCCGGCCACGATGCCGGCGGTGGACGCGATGGTCATCACGGTGACGTCGCGGTGGGCGACGTGACTCAGCTCGTGGGCGAGCACGGCCTCCATCTCGTCGGCGGTGAGCAGCCCGAGGATGCCCGTGGTCACGCAGACCACCGAGCGCTCCGGCGAGCGACCGGTGGCGAACGCGTTGGGCACCGAGATGTCGGCGACGCCGACGCGCGGCTTGGGCATGTCGGCCAGGGCGCACAACCGGTCGATCATGGCGTGCAGCTCGGGCGCCTGCTCGGGCGTCACCTGGCGGGCGCGCATCGCCTTCATCGCGACGGTGTCGGAGAAGTACCACTGACCCCAGGCGATGCCGATCCCGATCAGCCCGATGATCGGGGCGTACTGCACCGGCAGGACCAGCATGAGCACCACGACGAGCGCGACGAAGACCCCTCCGAGCAGGAACATCACGGAGGTCATCCGGAGCGTGAGGCCGGAGTCGGAGGCGAAACGTGTGCGTGCCATGTCCCCAGTGTCAACCAGGGATCAAACCGTCGCCGCTGAGCATGTCGCGGACCTCCGCGATCGAGGCGTCGGCCATCGGCAGGATCAGGTCGCTCGGCTCGAGCGAACCGGGCTCGCGCTTCGCCCCGGCTGTGCGTACGCCGTCGAGCAGCGCCTCGAGCGCGGACTGGAAACCTTCCTCGTCGCCGCCCTCGACCGAGGCCTCGACGCGGGCGTCGAGGTCGTTCAGCGCCGCGACCGCGTCGTCGGACAGGTCGTACTGACCCTCGCCGAGGATCCGGACGATCATGCGGGGCCTCCGCGGAGTCGCGGAGCGCCGGCGGACGGACGGTGGAGCGTGCTGGTCACTTCTGGTCCCCCGAGGACTCCGTCGTCTCGGGCTCGGCCTCCAGGATCTCGCCGCCGTCGTGGCCGGCCTCGATCGCCTCGGGCGCCTGGCTCGCCTTGAGCTTGGCGAGCTCGGTCTCGACCTCGCTCTGCGAGCTCATCGCCTCGAGCTCGCGGCTGATGTCGTCACCGCGGTTGAGTGAGCTGGCGTCCTCGAGGGCGCCGGAGGCGATCAGCTCGTCGATGGCACCGGCCCGGGCCTGCATCTGCGCGGTCTTGTCCTCGGCCCGCTGGATCGCCATGCCGACGTCGCCCATCTCCTCGCCGATGCCCGACATCGCCTCGCCGATCTTCGACTGGGCCTCGGCCGCGGTGTAGGTCGCCTTGATCGTCTCCTTGCGGGTCCGGAACGCCTCGACCTTGGCGCTGAGCCGCTGCTGGGCGAGCGTGAGCTTCTCCTCCTCACCCTGGAGCTGCGCCTGCTGGGCCTTGAGGTCCACGATCTGCTGGGTGAGCCCGGACTTGCGGGTCAGCGCCTCGCGGGCGAGGTCCTCGCGGCCGACCTTGATCGCCTGCTCGGCCTGCCCCTGCAGCTTGTCGGACTGGGCACTGAGCTGGTTGACCTGGAGCTCGACGCGCTTGCGCGACGTGGCCACGTCGGCGACCCCACGGCGTACCTTCGCCAGCAGGTCGAGCTGGCGCTGGTAGCTGTAGTCGAGGGTCTCGCGAGGGTCCTCGGCCTTGTCGAGCGCCTTGTTCGCCTTGGACCTGAAGATCAGGCTGATCCGCTGCCACATGCTCATGGGGCCAGACTATGGGTAGACGTCAAGGTCGCGGCACCGGCGGTAGGCTGAGCGCGCGGGTCGATCCGGCCCCTTCGCCGACACCAGGAAGCAGCGCCTTGTTCCGCCGTACCAAGACCGAGACCACCACCGTCCCCGCCGACCCGACCGACGACAGCGGCGCGCAGAAGAAGGGGCGGCCCACGCCGTCGCGCAAGGAGGCGGAGGCCGCCAACAAGGCGAAGGCCAAGGTCCCTCGCACGCGCAAGGAGATGGCGGCCGCCCAGAAGGCCACGCGCGGCCAGTCGAGCGCGCAGGTCCGCCAGGCCATGCGCACCGGCGACGACCGCTACCTGCCGGCGCGCGACAAGGGTCCCGTACGACGGTTCATCCGCGACTACGTCGACAGCCGGTTCTCCTTCATCGAGCTGCTGATCCCGCTGATGCTGGTCGTGCTGATCCTCGGCTGGAGCGGCAACGCCACGGTCGCGACGTACGCGAACCTGGCGATGCTCTCGGTCCTCCTGCTCATCGTCGTCGACCTGTTCCGGCTGCGCTTCCGGCTCAAGCGCGAGCTCGCCGCCCGGTTCCCCGACACAGCCACCAACGGCACCACCTACTACGCCATCGCCCGGTCGATGCAGATGCGGTTCATGCGCCTGCCGAAGACCCAGGTCAAGGTCGGCCAGCAGCTGCCCGAGCGCTACCGCTGACAGCGACGCGCGCGGCCGGGACCGGCGCAGGCAAGGACCACGCGACTGGCTAGGCGTCGTAGTCGAGCACCACGCGCGGCGACGTCGGGTGTGACTGGCAGGTGAGGACGTAGCCGTCCTCGATCTCCTCGGGCTCGAGGGCGTAGTTGACGTCCATCGCCACGGTCCCCTCGACCAGCTGGGCGCGACAGGTGCCGCAGACGCCGCCGCGGCACGCGAACGGCAGGTCGGAGCGCACGCGCAGCGCCGCCTCGAGCACGCCGACGTCGTCGGGCCGGAGCTCGAGGTCGGAGGAGCGTCCGTCGAGCTTGATGGTGACCCGGGCCGCCCCTTCGACCCCCGGCGCCGCGACCTCGGCGACGCGCGGGACGGGGTCGGCGTGGAAGAGCTCGGTGTGGATCGCATGGGCGTCCACGCCGTGGTCGAGGATCACCTGACGCAGGTCGACCACCATCTGCTGGGGTCCGCACAGGAACCACTCGTCCACGTCGCGTGCCGGCAGCAACGCATCGAGGATCCGCGTCAGCCGCTCGCCGTCGAGCCGACCGGAGAACAGCTCGACGTCCTGCTGCTCGCGGGAGAGCACGTGGACCAGCCAGAACCGGTCGGGGAACCGGTCCTTCAGGTCGTGCAGGTCGTCGAGGAACATCACCGTGCGATGGGTCCGGTTGGCGTAGACGAGCATCACCTGGGCGCCCGGCTCGCTCTCGAGGATCGTGGACACGATCGAGATCACCGGCGTGATGCCCGAGCCGGCCGCGATCGCGACGTAGCTCTTGGTCGAGGACGGGTCGAGCACGGTGGTGAACCGCCCGGCCGGCGTCATCACGTCGAGCTCGTCACCCACGTGGAGGGTGTCGACGACGCCCTCGCTGAAGGCGCCCCCCGGCAGCTTCTTCACGCCGATCCGGAGCAGCCCGGAGCTCGGCGTCGTACAGATCGAGAAGCTGCGGCGCTCCCCGTCGTCGCCACGGATCGTCAGGTGCTGGCCGTGGACGAAGCGATAGTCGTCCGCGAGCTCCGCGGGTACGGCGAACGTCAGCGCGACCGAGTCGTCGGTCAACGGCTCGACGGAGGCCACCCGGAGCGGGTGGAACCGGGGCTGGCTCATCCGCGGCCTACAGCGCCTTGAAGTGGTCGAACGGCTCGCGGCAGGAGCGGCACACCCACAGGCTCTTGCAGGCGGTCGAGCCGAACCTGCTGGACTCGCGGGTCTCGAGGCTGCCGCACTGCGGGCAGCGCACCGACAGGGCGAGCCCGACCGGCCCGTCGGGGCGGGCGCCGACCGGGCCCGGGGGCGCGATGCCGGCGCGTGCGAGCTTGGCCCGGCCCTCCTCGGTCACGTCGTCGGTGGACCAGGCCGGGCTGAGCACGAACTCGACGTCGACCTGCTGGTAGCCGGCGCAGGTCAGGGTCTCGACGAGGTCGGCGCGGATCGTCTCCATCGCCGGGCAGCCGGAGTACGTCGGGGTGATGGTCACGTGGACCCGTCCCTGGTCGTCCTCGGTCACGTCACGGAGGATCCCGAGGTCCTCGATGGTGACGTGCGGGAGCTCGGGGTCGAGCACCGCCGCGGCGAGGTCACGCGCCGGCGTCCGCGGAGCCGGCTCGGCGAAGGCGTGCTGCGTGCGTCTGGAGATCACCAGGTGGCTCCCGGGTGTGATCGGTGGAGGTGCTGCATCTCGGCGAGCAGGTGGCCGAGGTGCTCGGTGTGGAGACCCTCGCGGCCGCCGCCCAGCGCGGGAGGGACGTCGGGCACGCTCAGCGTGGCCCGCTCGACGACGCGCGCGAGGTCGGCGAGCACGGCTTCCCGCAGCGCGCTCGGGTCGACGACCCGGCCGGCCAGCGTCGGGGCGAGCGGCGAGAACAGCTCGTCGACGTAGGGCCACTCCGCGTCGAGCGCCTGCTGCATCCGGACGTGGGACTCGTCGGTGCCGTCGCCGAGCCGCAGCACCCAGTGGGAGGCGTGGTCGACGTGGTAGGCGACCTCCTTGACCGCCTTGCCGGCGATCGCGGCGAGCGTCTCGTCGGTGCAGCCCTGCAGGCCCGCATAGAGGTGCGACTGGTACGTCGCGACCACCAGCAGACGCGCCATCGCCACGCCGAAGTCGGACATCGGTCGTTCGACCAGCTTCACGTTGCGGAAGTCGCGGTCGTCGCGGAGGTAGGCCAGGTCGTCCTCGCTCCGGCCCGAGCCCTCGACCTCACCGGCATAGGTCAGCAGGGTGCGTGCCTGGCCCAGCTGGTCGAGGCCGATGTTGGCCAGGGCGACGTCCTCCTCGAGCTCGGGGGCGCGGCTGATCCACCAGCCCATCCGCTGGGCGGAGACCAGGGCGTCGTCCGCGAGGCCCAGGGTGTAGTCGAACAGCGGCTTCCGCGCTTCGGCCTGGGTGGGAGCGGGGTCCCCGCCAGGTTGTTCAGCGGAGGAGCGGAGCGGGGGAGGTGAAGAACCTGGTGGGGTGCTCATAGGTGCTCCACGCCCTCGGGGACGTCGTAGAACGTCGGGTGCCGGTAGATCTTGTCGCCGGCGGGGTCGAAGAACGAGTCGCGCTCGTCGGGGGTGGACGCCTCGATGTCGGAGGCGCGCACCACCCACAGCGAGACGCCCTCGCCGCGACGGGTGTAGAGGTCGCGGGCGTTGCGCAGAGCCATCTCCGCATCGGGAGCGTGCAGGGAGCCGGCGTGGACGTGGGAGAGTCCGCGGCGGGCTCGCACGAAGACCTCCCAGAGCGGCCAGTCGCGCGGGCGCCCGGAGGCGGCGTTCGGCCCGGCGCCGGGCATCAGGCCACCGACTCGGCCGGGGCGGCGTGCTTGGCTGCGTAGGCGTCGGCGGCCTCACGCACCCAGGCACCCTCGTCGTGGGCGCGGCGCTTGTGGGCCATCCGCTCGGCGTTGCAGGGACCGTTGCCCTTGATCACCTCGAAGAGCTCGGTGAAGTCGATCTCGCCGTGGACGTGGTGACCGGTCTCGTCGTCCCAGCGCAGGTCGGGGTCGGGCAGGGTGAGCCCGAGCGCCTCCGCCTGCGGCACGGTCATGTCGACGAACCGTTGCCGCAGCTCGTCGTTGGAGAAGCGCTTGATCCCCCAGGCCATCGACTGCGCGGAGTTCGGGCTGTCGTCGTCGGGCGGTCCGAACATCATCAGGGCCGGCCACCAGTAGCGGTCGACGGCGTCCTGGGCCATCGCCTTCTGGGCGGAGGTGCCGTGGGAGAGCGTGTGGAGGATCTCGAAGCCCTGCCGTTGGTGGAACGACTCCTCCTTGCACACGCGGATCATCGCGCGGGCGTAGGGACCGTAGGAGCAGCGACACAGGGG
Source organism: uncultured Actinomycetota bacterium (assembly GCA_963797325.1). Lineage (GTDB taxonomy): Bacteria > Actinomycetota > Actinomycetes > Propionibacteriales > Nocardioidaceae > Nocardioides. The sequence continues at coordinate 29,497 of CAWCPG010000016.1, read as the reverse complement.
CACCTGGTTGGTGATGGCGGCGCCGTCGACGAGCCAGCCGATGGCGCCGACGTCGGCCCAGGTCAGGGTCGGGTAGTTGAAGATCGAGGAGTACTTCTGGCGGCCGGAGTGGAGCTGGTCGACGAGATCGGCGCGGTCGACGCCCAGCGTCTCGGCTGCGGCGTAGAGATAGAGGCCGTGGCCCGCCTCGTCCTGCACCTTGGCCATCAGGATCGCCTTGCGGCGCAGGCTCGGGGCGCGGCTGATCCAGTTCCCCTCGGGCTGCATCCCGATGATCTCGGAATGGGCGTGCTGGGCGATCTGCCGGATCAGGGTCTTCCGGTAGCCCTCCGGCATGTCGTCGCGGGGCTCGACCCGTCCCTCGTCGGTCAGGAGGTCGGTGAAGGCCTCGGGGTCGTGGGCCACCGCCACCTCGGGGGCGTCGGGGCCGAAGTCGTTGCCGTACACCCACCCCACGCTACCAGCGCTTGTGACACTCGGATGCATCGTTGCCGCCTGGGTGTAACACGGCACCGACTGCGAGAATGGGGCCATGAGCAGCCCCACCGCCGACGTCTCGGTCCGGGTCGCGTGGGCCGACGACGCCGAGGCGATCGCCGAGATCCAGGCCCGCGCCTGGGCCACGTCGTACGCCGGGCTGGTGCCGGCCGCGGGCGACCTCCGGACCGCCGACTTCGCCCAGCTCTGGCGCGACGCGCTGACCCACCCCGCCGACGCCCGGCACCGCGCGCTGGTCGCCCTCGAGCGCAACCGCGTCGTCGGCTTCGCGATCACGACCCCTGCCACCGACCCCGACTGCGACCAGGTCACCGACGGCGAGCTGATGGAGCTGACCGTCGATGCCGCCGAGCGGGGCAAGGGACACGGGTCGCGGCTGCTGCAGGCGGCCGCTGACACGATGGTGGCCGACCGCTTCACCCGCGCGGTCACCTGGCTGGTCGCCGACGACGACCTCCAGCGCACGTTCCTGACCGAGGCCGGCTGGGCCCCCGACAGCGCGCACCGCACGCTCGACCTCGACGGCACGGGCGCCACCGTGGTGAAGCAGGTCAGGCTGCACACGGCTCTCGCCTGACGACCCCTTGGTTTCCGGCCGCGTCGGCGGCACGATGGAGATCCGGCGGCAGCTGCCGCTCCTGACCCACACGAAACGGGGCCTGCGCGATGTTCGGACCACTCCCGCTGCTCCATCGGATCGTGCTGGCCCTCGTCACCGCCGCCTCGGGCGTGCTGGCCGGCGCCTGGGCCGCGCACGTGACACCACTCCCCCTCGCCGTGTCGATGGGGGCGATCGTCGGTGGCCTGCTGGGCGTCGTCCTGGCGTATGCCGTGGTCCACCAGCCGCAGCCGCGGCCGGTGCGGGTCACCCGCCGCCGCTGACGCCGTCCGCGGTTAGGGTCGGCCCGTGCCAGACCCAGGCCGTGACCAGTCGTCCGACCGCCGCGGGATCATCCGCGACGGGCTGGGCGTCGGCATCGCCACCGGGCTCTACGGCGTCTCGTTCGGCGCCGTGTCCGTCGCGGCCGGACTGTCCGTCCTGCAGACCTGTGTCCTGTCGCTGGTGATGTTCACCGGCGCCTCCCAGTTCGCGATCGTGGGTGTGGCGGCCGCCGGCGGCGCGCCGGTCTCGGGCGCCGTGACCGCCCTGATGCTGGGGACCCGCAACACGCTCTACGGGCTGAAGCTCGCGCCGCTCCTGCAGTTCCGGGGCTGGCGACGCCCGCTGGCGGCCCAGCTGGTCATCGACGAGTCCACGGCCATGTCGGTCACCCGCGACTCCACCGCCGCCGCGCGTGTCGGGTTCCTCAGTACCGGCCTGGCGGTCTTCACGCTGTGGAACCTCTTCACGTTCGCCGGCGCCATCGCGGGCAACCTGATCGGCGACCCGCGGACCTACGGGCTCGACGCAGCGGTGGGCGCGGCGTTCCTCGCACTGCTCTGGCCCCGGCTGGCCGACCGCGGCAACCGGGTGGTCGGCGCCTGCGCCGCCGCCGTGGCCCTCCTCGTCGTGCCGGTGACGCCGGCCGGCGTACCCGTCCTCGTGGCCGGGGGCGTCGCGCTCCTGGCCGGCTTCCTGACCCGCAACGCCGCCGACCCGACCGAGATCCCGGCGCCATGACCTGGTGGTGGGCGATCCTCGGGGCCGGACTCGGCTGCTACCTGCTCAAGCTGGCCGGTCTCTCGGTCCCGGCCCGCGTCCTCGAACGACCCCTCGTCGAACGGATCGCCGACCTGATCCCGGTCGCCCTGCTCTCCGCGCTGGTGGCCGTGCAGGTCTTCGCGAGCGGCACCCACCTGACGATCGACGCCCGGGCGGCCGGGCTCGCCGCCGCCGTCGTCGCGCTGATGCTGCGTGCGCCGTTCCTCGTCGTGGTCGTCGTCGCCGCCCTCACCGCCTCGCTGCTGCGGGTGGTCTTCCCCGGCTGGTGATCGATACGGCTTCCTGGGCCGTCCCCGGGAGGTCCGCGGAGGCCGGGTCAGCCCAGATCGAGGAGGTGCTCGAGGCCGACCGTGAGCCCCGGGCGGCCCGCGATGGCACGGACGGCCATCAGCACGCCGGGAGCGAACGAGGCGCGGTCCATCGAGTCGTGCCGGAGGGTGAGCGTCTCCCCCGGTCCCCCGAGGACGACCTCCTGGTGGGCGACCAGGCCCCGGGCCCGCACGGAGTGCACGCGTACGCCGTCGACCACGGCGCCGCGGGCCCCGTCGAGCCCGGTGGAGGTGGCGTCGGGCATCGACCCCAGGCCGGCCCCGCGGCGGGCGGCCGCGACGAGCTCGGCGGTGTGCCGCGACGTACCGCTCGGAGCGTCGGCCTTGTCGGGGTGGTGGAGCTCGATGATCTCGACCGACTCGTAGTACGGCGCCGCCGCCGCGGCGAAGCGCATCATCAGCACCGCCCCGATCGAGAAGTTCGGCGCGACGAGGACGCCGACCCCTGGCGCGTCGGCCAGCGCCGACCCGAGCGCGCCGAGCCGCTCCTGGTCGAAGCCCGTCGTGCCCACCACGCAGTGGAGACCGTGACCGATGCACCAGCGCAGGTTGTCCATCACCACGTCGGGATGGGTGAAGTCGACGACGACCTCCACCCCGGTCAACGCGTCGAGCGCGTCGCCGGCGTCGACCGCCGCGATCAGCTGGAGATCATCGGCCGCCTCGACCGCCCGGCACACCTCAGAGCCGACCCGGCCGCGTGCACCGAGGACGCCCACCTTGACGCTCACGGGGCCAACCTAGCGGCCGCGACGCACCCTCCGGGAGCAGCGCCCGGGACGGCGCGCCCCGGACGGCGCCACGGACCGTGCACCGCACGTGCGCCGCGACACCGGGCGACCGTGGGGCGCCGTCCGGGCGGAATCTGGCAGGCTGTAGCCGTGCCCGTGCAGCCGATCCCCCCGCGACTCCTGTGGGCCGTCGACCTGATGGATCCGCAGCCCGGCGACAACATCCTCGAGATCGGCTGCGGGGCGGGCGCCGGCGCCGAGCTGATCTGCGCACGGCTGACCACCGGCAAGCTGTTCGCGATCGACCGCTCCGAGTCCGGGGTGGACCGCACCCGTCGCCGTAACCAGAAGTACGTCGACGCGGGGCGGCTCACGGTGCGCCAGATCGACCTCGCGACCCTGCGGGTCCCGGTCAAGCGCCTGCACAAGGTCTTCGCCTTCAACGTCAACCTGTTCTGGGTCCGCCAGTGTGCCGACGAGGTGGCCCTGCTGCACGAGCGGGTACTGCCGGGGGGTGCCGTGCATCTCTTCTACGAGACCAAGCAGCCCGAGCTCGTGCCCAACATCGTGAAGAAGGCCTCCCTGGCGCTGACCGAGGGCGGCTTCCGGGTCTCCGTGGTCGACCAGAAGGCGCCACCGGTCGTGGCGATCATCGGTCGTAGATAAGTCTTTCACCTGATATTGACTGACTATTAGGTTATTCCCTAAACTCGGATCGTCATCAGGGAAGGAGCCGGGATGCGCGTCGTGGTGCTCACCGTCGACCAGCACGGCAGTCGGACGCAGCCCGACCAGGTCCCGACCGCACTCGCCGCGCTCGCGGCCGTCCCGGCCCGCCTCGCCTTCCAGCGCACCGCCGGCGACGAGTTCCAAGGAGTGCTCGACGACCCGGCCGCGCTGCCGATGGCGCTCGAGCGCCTGCTCCGTGCCGACGTGTGGAACATCGGGGTCGGGGTCGGCGACGTCGAGACCCCGCTCCCCGACCAGGCGCGCGCGGGTCGCGGGCCGGCGTACGTCGCCGCGCGCGAGGCCGTGACCGCGGCCAAGTCCAGTCCCTGGCGGGTCCGCGCGTCCGGCCCGCCCGAGCCCGCGCGGGCCCTGGAGTCGGCGCTCTGGCTCTGGGCGGCCCTGCTCGCACGCCGTACGGACCGGGGCTGGGAGGTCGCCGACCTCGTCGACCAGGGCCTCACCTACGAGGAGACGGCATCACGCCTCGGGATCACCCAGTCGGCGGTCAGCCAGCGGGCCGCAGCAGCCGGCATCGCCGAGGGCCGCCGGGCCCGTGAGCTCGTGCAGTTCCTGACCCGCACCGCCCTGGAGGCAGACCGATGAACCTCACGCATGCCTCCGAGCTCGTGCTCACCCTGCTGGCGGCCCTCAGCGCGGTCATCGGGCTGGCCACCGGCAGGGCGCAGCGGCTGTGGACCATCGCCACGGTCGCCTGCGTGGGCCTCGCGCTCGCGATCGCCTGGTTCGCCGACGACGCCGACGGCTCGCACGACCGGCTCCTCACGGTCCTCGCCGGCGTCGTCGCCGTGGCCGGTGGTGGCCTGGTCACCACCCAGGTCCTCGGGATCGTCGACCGGGCCTCGCCCGTACGCCACGCGGGTGAGGTGCTGCGGGGAGGTGCCTGGATCGGTGCGCTCGAGCGTCTCGCCGTGTACGTCGCCCTGGTGGCGGGCTGGGGGCCGGGCCTGGCCATCGTGCTCGCGGTCAAGGGGCTCGGTCGCTACCCCGAGCTGCGCAGCCAGGAGGACAGCGGTGCCGCCGAGCGCTTCATCATCGGCACCTTCACCAGCGTGCTGTGGGCCGTGGCCTGCGTCGGCCTGGCGGTGTTGTCGACGTGAGTCCCGAGTCGGCTCCGGGCGTGCTGAGCGCCGACGCCGTACGCCTCGGCCTCCGGGCCGGCGACAAGAACGACGCCCTCCGCCAGTGCGGAGCGGTCCTGGTCGAGATCGGCGCGGCCGGACCGGCGTACGCCGAGGCGATGCTGGAGCGCGAGGAGCTGGTCTCGACCTACATGGGGATGGGCTTCGCCATTCCTCACGGCACCGACGCGAGCCGCGAGCACATCAACCGCCCGGGTCTGGCCTTCCTCCAGTTCCCCGGCGGGGTCGACTGGGACGGGCAGGACTGCCAGGTCTGCATCGCGATCGCCAGCCGGAGCGACGAGCACATCGGCATCCTCCAGTCCCTGGCCAGGGTGCTCAGCGATCCTGTGCCCGCCCGACGGCTCCGCGAGACGACGAGGGTCGACGAGGTCCTCGCGCTGCTGGCGCCGTAGGCATGGCCCCGCTCGCCCTGCGGCGTGGCACGATCGCCACGTGACGCCGCTGCTCGTCGCCGTGACCGGCCTCGTGCTCCGGTCGGTCCACCTGGGCCGGCGCGTGGCGGCCGGGCGCCTCGCGTCGCTCGAGCAGGCCCCACGCGACCGCGACCAGCCTCCGTGGCACCCGTGAGCACGAGCCCGTCACGCAGTCGACTAAACCGGGCGGTCCCTTCCCGGCGTAGGGAGGGTGTGGAGACACTCATCTCCGGAGGACGGGACATGACCGAGCGGGGCACGCCGGCGGAGTTCGCGCGCTGGGTCGAGCCGCACCTGGTCGCCCTCGCCCGTTACGCCGGACGCCGGGTCGCCGCCTCCGATCGTGACGACGTCGTCCAGGAGGCGCTGATCCGGGCCTGGCAACGCTGGTCGACGTACGACGAGCGGCGGGGCACGCCGGTCGCGTGGCTGATCGGGATCCTGGCCGACCGCTGCCGGCGACACCGCACGCGCGGGCCGGACGCCGTCGTGGAGCTCGTGGAGCACCAGGAATCCGCCGCGATGCCGGACATCGACCTCGCCCGCGCTCTCGACCGGCTCACCGACCGACAGCGCGCGGCGGTCGACCTCCACTACTTCGTGGGCCTCGACGTGGCGACCGTCGCCGAGGTGATGGGCTGCGCGCCCGGCACCGTCAAGGCCACCCTGCACCAGGCTCGGGGCCGCCTGCGCGACCTGTTGGGAGACGACGATGACTGACCTGATCGACGAGCGCCTCACCCGGGCGGCCAGCCGCTGGCAGGAGAGCCAGCCGCCGCCACCCGTCGTACCCCTGGACCGGCTCGACGTGAGCACCGGGCCACGCGTCTCCCGGCGACCGGCGCTCCTCGCGGCCGCCGCCGCGGTGGTCGTGCTGGTCGGGGCCACCGCGTTCGTCGCCAGCCGCTCTGGCGACGACGGCGCAGCCACCGTGGGTCCGACCGGTCGGTCGGTCGGCACGGCTCCCGTGAGCGCGGTGCCGTGGGCGGCCCTTCCGGCGACGCACCCGCGGCTGCGCACCTACCCGCAGGGCCACGACCACGCGTGGGTCACGCCGTACGACCGCGTCTCCGTGACCGGCACCATCAGGGGCAGGGCCCGGCCCGGCGACACCCTGGTGTTCACGGCGCACCTCGAGTCCCCGACGGACCTCCGGCTCGACCGGTGTCCCGACATCAACGTCGCGTTCGGCACGAAGGAGTTCCAGACGACCCAGCTGAACTGCGCGCAGGTGCCGTACGTCGACAAGGAAGGCCACCCCTACCTCCCGGCGTTCACCTCGGTGCCGTTCCGGATCCAGGTGCCCGTGCCCGACGAGCCCGGCCGCCAGAAGGTGCTGTTCACGATCGACGGACCCCAGCAGATGCCCGGCTTCTACGGACTCGTCCGCGTGCTGCGCACCCCCTGACCCCCTCCTTGACCGGGTCGTCCGCCTGACAAGCACCCCTAGGGTCTCCTCAGGCGGACGACCGATCTCCGGGGAGGAGTGCTTGCGGGGTGGATCGGGCGCGGAGACACTGGTCTGCGGAGGGCGGGACATGGCCGAGGGCAGGACCCCTGCGGAGTTCGAGCGCTGGGTCGAGCCCCATCTGACGAGCCTCGCCCGGTTCGCCGCCCGGCGGGTCGGACCCGCCGAGCGCGACCTCGTCGTGCAGCAGGCACTGATCCGCGCCTGGCAGCGCTGGCCGACGTACGACGCGGGGCGGTGCACCCAGGCCGCCTGGCTGCTCGGCATCGTGGCGGACCAACCCGCCCGAGACCGCGCCCGGCAGCCCACACGCGACGTGGTCGAGCTCGTGGACCACGCGGGCACACCCCCGCCGACGCGTGACACCGACCTGGAGCGGGCCGTCGAGGGCCTGGGCGGGCGCGAGCGGCTGGCCGTGGACCTGCACTACTTCGCGGGACTCGACCTCGCGACGGTCGCCGAGGTCGTGCACGGCCCACCGGCGACCGTCGAGGCCACCCTGGACCAGGCCCGCCGCCGAGCGGCGTGGCTCCTCGGGGACGACGTGGACCGGATGGACCGGCGGCTCGCCACCGCTGCCGAGCGCTGGCAGGCCGAGCAGCCTCCCCCGCCTGAGGTGCCGTGGGGACGACTGGACGAGAGGCTGCGTCGGCACGTGCCCTGGCCTCGCGCCGTGGCGGTCACGGCGGTGGTGCTGCTGCTCGTCGGAGGTGCGGTGGCCGTGGTGACCGGCCTGGGTCGCGACGGCGACGGCACCCCGGCCCAGGCAGCCGCCTCCCCCCCGCCCAGCGTCCATCACGCCACGCAGACCGTCCCCTTCCGCGACCTCCCCGCCGTCCACCCCGTGCTCGGCCGCGAGCGAGAACGGCGTCCGGGTCACGCCGTACGACGGCGTCTCGGCCACCGGTGACATCTCGGGGACCGTCCACCCCGGCGACGCCCTCGAGTTCGAGGTGGCGTTGGTGGCGCCCGGGCTGGTCAGCCTGCTCCCCTGCCCCGACTACACGATCACGTTCGGCACCGCTGGCCACCACGCGCCAGCTGAACTGTGCCGAGGTCCCCTACTTCGCCAGCCTGGTCAGGCCGAACGGCACGGTGACCAGGTTCCGACCGGTGCTGCCGGCCGGCACGCCGGTGCGTGTTCCGGATGCACGTGACCGTGCCCGACCGCATAGGAAGCCAGCAGGTGCGCTGGGCCCTCGACGGGCCCCAGGAGATGCCGGGGTTCTCCGGGGTCGTCGACGTGACGCCGCGCTGACCGGGGCGCCGATCAGCGAGGACCGACGACGGCCAGGATCTCGGGCTGGGAGAACAGCTGGGCCGCCAGCTCGCGTACGTCGTCGAGGGTGACGGCGTCGATGCGGGCCAGGACCTCGTCGATGCTGAGCAGCTCCTCGTCGACCAGCTCGGACTTCCCCAGCCGCGTCATCCGCGACCCGGAGTCCTCGAGGCCGAGGACGAGGCCGCCCTTGAGCTGGCCCTTGCCGCGGGTCAGCTCCTCGTCGTCGATGCCCGAGGCCGCGATCTTGGCGAGCTCGGCGCGGACGACCTGGAGCACCTGGTCGAGCTTGGAGGGAAGACAGCCGACGGAGACCCCGACGAGGCCGGCGTCGACGTGCTGGCTGGCGAAGGAGAAGACGGAGTAGGCCAGTCCGCGCTTCTCGCGGACCTCCTGGAACAGCCGGCTCGAGGTGCCGCCACCGAGCGCGGCGTTGAGCACGCCGAGCGCGAAGCGCCGCGGGTCGGAGCGGGTCAGCCCGTTCACCCCCAGCACGACGTTGACCTGCTCGAACTGGCGGGTCGCCTCGGTGACGCCGGCGCCGACGCGACGCGCCTTCGCCACCTGGCGGCCGACGACCGGGTCTGCGGTGCGGTCGAGGAAGCCGTGTCGGCCGAACGCCTTGCGGACGCGGCGCACGGTGGCCGCGTGGTCGACGTTGCCGGCGACGGCGATGACCATCCGCTCGGGCCGGTAGTGACGCTTGTAGAAGCGCACGACCTGCTCGCGGGTCATCGCCTCGATCGACTCCGACGGTGCCGGCGATCGGACGGCCCAGCGGGGAGTCGCCCCAGGCCTGGGCGGCGAACAGGTTGTGCGCCACGTCGTCGGGGTCGTCGTCGTGCATCGCGATCTCGTCGAGGATCACGTCACGCTCGGCCTCGACGTCGTCGGAGGTGATCAGCGAGCCGGTGACCATGTCGCCCAGCACGTCGACGGCCAGCGGCAGGTCGGCGTCGAGCACGCGGGCGTGGAAGCAGGTGTACTCCTTGGCGGTGAACGCGTTGAACTCGCCACCCACCGCGTCGAGCGCGATGGAGATGTCGAGGGCGGAGCGCTCCGCGGTCCCCTTGAAGAGCAGGTGCTCGAGGAAGTGCGAGCAGCCGTGCAGCGCCGGCGACTCGTCGCGCGAGCCGACGCCGACCCAGACCCCGATCGTGGCCGACCGCTGGCCGGGCACCCGCTCGGTGATGACCCGCAGGCCGCTGGGCAACGTCGTACGACGGATCACGCCGCCGTCCTCGCGGATCAGCGTGCGCGTCGTGCCGGACTGGGAAACCGACGACCGGCCGGCAGCAGGCTGCCGACCGGTCGTCTTGAGAACCACGTGGGTCACTCGGCGTCCGAGGCCTCGTCGCCGGTGGCGTCGGCCGCGCTGTCGTCGGCCGCGTCGCCGGTGGGCTCCGAGGAGTCCTCGACCACGGGGACCAGCGAGAGCTTGCCGCGGTCGTCGATCTCGGCGATCTGGACCTGGATCTTCTGGCCGACCGAGACGACGTCGTCGACGTTCTCGACCCGCTTGCCACCCACCAGGGCGCGGAGCTTGGTGATGTGGAGCAGGCCGTCCTTGCCCGGGAGCAGGGAGACGAAGGCACCGAAGTTGGTCGTCTTCACGACCGTGCCGAGGTAGCGCTCGCCGACCTCGGGCATGGTCGGGTTGGCGATCGCGTTGACCGCGGCCCGGGCGGCCTCGGCCGCCTCGCCGTTGCTGGCACCGATGTAGACGGTGCCGTCGTCCTCGATCGACAGGCTCGCGCCGGTGTCGTCCTGGATCTGGTTGATCACCTTGCCCTTGGGCCCGATGACCTCGCCGATCTTGTCGACGGGCACCTTGATGCTGATGATCCGCGGGGCGTAGAGCGACATCTCCTCGGGGCCGTCGATGGCCTCGCCCATGACCTCGAGGATCGTGTGGCGGGCGTCGCGGGCCTGCTTGAGGGCCGCGCCGAGGACCTCGGCGGGGATGCCGTCGAGCTTGGTGTCGAGCTGGAGCGCGGTGACGAACTCCTTGGTGCCGGCGACCTTGAAGTCCATGTCGCCGAAGGCGTCCTCGGCGCCGAGGATGTCGGTCAGCGCGACGTACTGCGTCTGGCCGTCGACCTCACCGGAGATCAGGCCCATCGCGATGCCCGCGACGGCCGCGCGCAGCGGCACGCCCGCCTGGAGCAGCGACATGGTCGAGGCGCAGACCGAGCCCATCGAGGTGGAGCCGTTGGAGCCCATGGCCTCGGAGAGCTGGCGGATCGCGTAGGGGAACTCCTCACGCGTCGGCAGCACGGGCAGCAGCGCACGACGCGCGAGCGCACCGTGGCCGACCTCGCGACGCTTGGGCGAGCCCACGCGACCGGTCTCGCCGGTGGAGAACGGCGGGAACACGTACTTGTGCATGTAGCGGCGGTGCTTCTCCGGCGACAGCGTGTCGAGCTGCTGCTCCATCTTGAGCATGTCGAGGGTGGTGACGCCCAGGATCTGGGTCTCGCCACGCTCGAACAGCGCCGAGCCGTGGACGCGCGGGATCACGTCGACCTCGGCGTGCAGCGGCCGGATGTCGGCCAGGCCGCGGCCGTCGATGCGCACGTGGTCGCGCAGCACGCGCTCGCGGACGACCTGCTTGTTGACCGAGCGGAACGCCGCGCCGACCTCCTTCTCGCGACCCTCGAACTGGGGGGCGACCTTCTCGAGGACGGCCTCCTTGAGCTCGTCGACGCGGAGCTCGCGCTCCTGCTTGTCGGCGATGGTCATCGCGGAGACGAGGTCGGCCTTGGCGGCAGCCTCGACGGCGTCGTACACGTCGTCCTCGTAGTCGAGGAAGACCGGGAACTCGGCGATCGGCTTGGCGGCCTGCTTGGCGAGCTCGCTCTGCGCCTCGCACAGCTGCTTGATGAAGGGCTTGGCGGCGTCGAGACCGCCGGCGACGACCTCCTCGGTCGGCGCCTGGGTGCCGGAGTGCACGAGGTCCCAGGTCTGCTCGGTGGCCTCGGCCTCGACCATCATGATCGCGACGTCGCCGGTCTCGGTGACGCGGCCGGCCACGACCATGTCGAAGACGGCGCCCTCGAGCTGGCTGTGGGACGGGAACGCGACCCACTGGCCCTCGATCAGGGCCACGCGGACGCCGCCGACGGGGCCGGAGAACGGCAGGCCGGACAGCTGGGTCGACATCGACGCGGCGTTGATCGCGAGCACGTCGTAGGGCTGGTCGGGGTCGAGCGACAGCACGGTGATGACGACCTGGACCTCGTTGCGCAGGCCCTTCTTGAACGTCGGGCGCAGCGGGCGGTCGATCAGGCGGCAGGTGAGGATCGCGTCCTCGCCGGGACGACCCTCGCTGCGGAAGAACGAGCCGGGGATCTGGCCCACGGCGTACATCCGCTCCTCGACGTCGATCGTGAGGGGGAAGAAGTCGAACTGCTCCTTGGGGTGCTTGCCGGCGGTGGTGGCCGACAGGAGCATGGTCTCGTCGTCGAGGTAGGCCGTGACGGAGCCGGCGGCCTGGCGGGCCAGCAGCCCGGTCTCGAACTTGATGGTCCGCTGACCGAACGTGCCGTTGTCGAGAACGGTCTCGACGGCGGAAATGATGGGTTCTGACATGGACAGATTCCCTGTCTCTCTCGTACGCGGAGCGACCCCGCGGACGCCCGCGGCGCGATCTCGAGCCTGTCGAGAACCGGCCGGTCTTCGATCGAGGCCCGCGGCTCGCCCGGAGGCGATCTCGAGAGCCACTACCGAGGACCGGGCCGAGCGTTGCGCCGGGTCGCTCCTGGTGGTGGATTCGTGTTCAGTTGTGCAGTTCGACCCTAGCGGTCGAGGTCCACGGACCATGGGGCCCGCGGACATGGAAGGAGCGGCCGCCCCGGGGGGTCAGCCGCTCCGCGGCGTCAGCGGCGCAGGCCGAGACGCTCGATGATCGAGCGGTAACGCTCGATGTCGGTCTTGTTCAGGTAGTTCAGCAGCCGGCGGCGCTGGCCGACCAGCAGCAGCAGCCCGCGACGCGTGTGGTGGTCGTGCTTGTGCGTCTTGAGGTGCTCGGTGAGGTGGGCGATGCGGTGGCTGAGCAGCGCGATCTGCACCTCGGGGGAGCCGGTGTCGCCCTCGGTCGTGGCGTAGTCGGCGATGATCTTCTTCTTGGTCTCCGCGTCGGTTCCGATCGACATGGGGCTCCTTCTCCTGGCTCATTGCGCGGCGCGCCGGGGCCTGTTCACCCGGGCACTCTCGATCCGCGGCCGTTGCACGGCAACTGCACGAGATTATCAGCGCCCCACGACCGCACCCAAAACGGCGTACGGCGGACGCGCCGGAGGCGGGCGCCGCGTGGCGCCCGCCTCCGTGTCGCGTCGTGGGTCAGACCGCGGGCGGCGCGTCGTTGCGCGCCTGCTGCTCCGTGGTGGTCTGGCTCCCGTCGGGGTGGGTCGTGGTCGCGACCGACCGCGTGGAGCGGCCGCGGTTCAGGGTGACGGCGGTCAGCACGATCACCAGCACACCGGCCAGGACCAGGATCCAGCCGACCGTGGTCAGGTCGACGCCGCTGAGCGAGTCCTGCACGGCGTACACGAGGATCAGGCCCACTGCCAAGAGGAAGACACCGAGTCCATATCCCATGGGGTTGTTCCCTTCGATCGGCCCGCTCGGTCGGCGGACGTCGGGGAGAGCGTTCCCCCGCGAGGCGTGTTTCATGCCTGTGGCGGGCCGCCCACCCGGACCGCCCGCCTGTCGCGTGTCACCGCGATGAGGGAGACTCGGGACGTGCGCTCCCCCTTGCGGCTGGCCGAGCCGCCCGTCCCTGCGGGCTTCACCGGGACCCGCCTGACCGCCTGCAACCTCTGCGAGGCGATCTGCGGGCTCGAGCTGACGCTCACCGACGGGAAGGTCACCGGGATCCGCGGCAACCCCGACGACCCGCTCTCCCGGGGCTACATCTGCCCCAAGGGCACCGCGCTCGCCGACGTGTACGACGACCCCGACCGGTTGCGACGCCCGATCCGGCGGGTCCCTTCGACAGGCTCAGGTCATCGCTCGACGGGCTCGACCGGCGATCCCGACTGGGAGGAGATCGGCTGGGACGAGGCTCTCGACCTGGTGGCTGACGGTCTGGCCGAAGCCCTGAACCGGCACGGCCGCGACGCCGTCGGCGTCTACCTCGGCAACCCCAACGCCCACGCGCTGGGGTCGGCGACCCATGCGGTGCCGTTCGTGAAGTCGCTCCGCACGCGGAACCGGTTCAGCGCCTCGACCGTCGACCAGGCCCCCCACCAGCTGATCGCCTGGCAGATGTTCGGCCACCAGCTGCTGCTACCGATCCCCGACCTCGACCGCACGTCCTACCTGCTCGTGTTCGGGGCCAACCCGATGGCGTCCAACGGCTCGCTGATGACGGCGCCCGACTTCCCCCGGCGGGCCAGGGCGATCAAGGAGCGGGGCGGCCGGATCGTCGTCCTCGACCCGCGCCGGACCGAGACGGCCAAGATCGCGACCGAGCACGTCTTCGTGCGCCCCGGCGGCGACGTCGTCGTCCTGCTGGCGATGCTGCGGACGGTCCTGACCGAGGGCCTCGCGAAGCCCCCGGCCTACGTCGACGGCCTCGAGGAGCTGACGACCCTGGTCGAGCCGTTCACGCCCGAGCTCGCGGAGCAGGTCAGCGGCGTCCCGGCCGCGACCGTGCAGCGGCTGGCGCGCGAGCTGTGCGAGACCCGGGGCGCCGCGGCCTACGGCCGGCTCGGGGTCTCGGCGACCGGCTTCGGCTCCGTCAGCCAGTGGGCGATCAACTGCCTCAACCTGCTGGCCGGCGACTTCGACCGGCCGGGCGGCGTGATGTTCCCCGAGCCGGCGGTCGACGTGGTGGGGCGGCGGTTCGTCGGCACCGGACACTTCGACCTCTACCGCAGCCGGGTGCGAGGGCTCCCGGAGTACGGCGGCGAGCTCCCGGCCGCCTGCATGCGCGAGGAGATCGAGACGCCGGGGGACGGACGGATCCACGCCTTCGTCAGCATCGCCGGGAACCCGGTGCTCTCCACGCCCGACGGCACCCGGCTCGGCGAAGCCCTCGACTCCCTCGACTTCATGGCCGCGATCGACATCTACCTCAACGAGACGACCCGGCACGCCGACGTGATCCTGCCGCCGACCACGGCGCTCGAGCGCGACCACTACGACCTGGTCTTCCACGGCCTCGCGGTCCGCAACACCGCGCGGTTCAGCTCGGCGGTGTTCGCCAAGCCGAAGGGCGCCATGCACGACTGGGAGATCTACCGCGAGCTGACCGAGCGCGTGACCGCCCGGCTGCACCGCAAGGCGCCGCTGAAGGCCCGGCTCAAGCAGCGGATGCGCATGCGGACGAGCCCGACCCGACAGCTCGCGCTGCTCCTGCGCACCGGCCGTCGTACGACGCTCGGCGAGCTCCGGGCGCATCCGGCGGGCCTCGACCTCGGGCCGCTGCTGCCCACCATGCCCGGCCGGCTGCAGACCGAGCACCATCGGATCGACCTCGTGCCCCGGCTCGTCGTGGACGACCTCCAGCGGCTCGACGCCTGGCTGGCCGACCGGCCCGACGACGCGCTCGTGCTGATCGGCCGGCGGCACAAGCAGGACAACAACTCGTGGTTCCACAACTCCACCCGGCTCACGCGGGGCCGCCCGCGGCACCAGCTGCTGATGCATCCCGAGGACCTGTCCGAGCGCGGGATCGCCGACGGCGCGCTCGTGGAGGTCAGCTCGCGGGTCGGCTCCGTGCGGGTCGAGGTCGCGGCCACCGACGACCTGATGCGCGGCGTCGTGTCGCTCCCCCACGGCTACGGGCACCAGGTCGACGGCACCCGGATGGCCAACGCGGCGAAGGTGCCCGGGGTGTCGATCAACGACCTCACGGACCCCGAGCTGCTCGACGTCTCGGGCAACGCCGCGCTGAACGGCGTACCGGTCACGGTGGTGGCGGCACCGGCGTGACCGGGGCGGTGACCACCCGTCGTACGAGATCGGCCCAGCCGTCCAGGATCCGCTCGGTCGACAACCCCTCGGTCTCGACCTGCTGGACCAGGATCGGCACCTCCAGCGGTGCGATCAGGGCGGTCGCGAGGAACGGGACGTCGCCGGCGACGTCGAGCTCGTGGAGCAGGTGGCGCAGGTGCATGGCGGTGAAGGAGACGGCGGCATAGCTGCGCGCACCCGCGCGGCCGGCGGCCTCGATGAGCGCCCGATGGTGGAGGTTGAGCTCGAGCCGGGCGCGCCCGAAGGCCAGCAGGCGGTCCATGGGCGGCGCCCCCGGCCCGAGCGCGGGCGGCCCGGAGATCACGGCCGCCTGGAACGCCGTCTCACTGCGGTTGAGCACGGCGGCCATCAGGCCCTCGCGGCTGTCGAACCGACGGAAGACGGTGCCCTTGCCGACGCCGGCCCGGGCCGCCACGGCGTCCATGGTCACGGCGTCGACGCCGCACTCGTCGATGAGCGCCTGCGCCGCGGCGAGCAGCGCCTCGCGGTTGCGCGCCGCGTCGCTGCGCTCCGGGGGCGGGTCGCCCACGAGCGGGAGCGGGATCGGCACGTGAGGCAGCGTAGGGGTGCGGTGGAGGCGGGCACAGGTCGATTTCGCGGGTGTGTCCCCAGAACCGGCCGGGGATTCTCTCCCCGTTCCGGAATAGAAGCGGACCATGGTCCGTTTTCACCCACATGACTGCACCCTCCGCGACCCACGTGGTCGTCCTCCTCGGCAGCCTGCGTGCCGACTCCTACAACCGTCGTATCGCCGAGCGTCTGCGCGAGGAGGCTCCCTCGGGCGTGACCCTCGAGATCGCCGACCACCTCGGCGACCTGCCGTTCTACAACGAGGAGCTCGAAGGCGACCACGTCCCGGCCGAGGTCTCCGCGCTGCGCGCCCAGGTGGCCGGCGCCGACCGCGTGCTGGCGGTGACCCCGGAGTACAACGGCACCATGCCGGCCGTGCTCAACAACGCGATCGACTGGCTGTCGCGGCCCTTCGCCGCCGGCGCCATCAAGGACAAGCCGTTCGCCGTCATCGGCGCGACCCCGACCCGCTTCGGTGGCAAGTGGGCGCACGACGACACCCGCCGCTCGGCCGGCGTCGCGGGCGCGGTCGTCCTTCCCGAGGTCGTGCTCTCCCACTCGACCCTCGAGGCCGACGTCTTCGAGGACCCCGCGGTCTTCGAGCACTTCCTGGGCGCCCTCACCGCGCTCGTGGAGTACGACGCCGCCTCCGCAGCCGCCTGACCGGTCTGCCGGGGCCGGGCGTGCTCTGCTTCACCATGTGAACATGGTGGAGCCTCACTTCTCACGGCGAATTCGGCATGAGAAGTCCCGCTTCACCATGTGAACATGGTGAAGCAGTGAACTCAGAAGCCGGCCTCAGGCGTCGAGCACCCGGCGTACGGCGTCGCGGGCGGATGCGGGGTCGCTGGCGGCCAGCGCGGCCTCGGCGGCCTCCTCGAGCTGGTCCATGTCGGCCGACGCGAGCCGGGCCCCGACCGGGCGGACCGCGGCCGAGGCCATCGACAGCGACGTGATGCCCATCCCGACCAGGACGCAGGCGAGCAGCGGGTCCGCGGCGGCCTCGCCGCAGACGCCCACGGGCTTGCCGGCCTGCTTGCCGGCCTCGGCGGTGATCGCGATCAGCTGGAGTACGGCGGGCTGCCACGCGTCGGTGAGGTGAGCCAGGTCGCTGGCCATCCGGTCGGCGGCCATCGTGTACTGCGTGAGGTCGTTGGTGCCGATCGACAAGAAGTCGACGACCTCCAGCATCCGGTGGGCGAGCAGCGCGGCCGAGGGCACCTCGACCATCACGCCCGGCTTGAGGCCCCGGGCGCGGACCGCCGTCGCGAAGTCGGCCGCCTCGGCCACCGTGGCGACCATCGGCGCCATCACCCAGGTCTCGGTCCCGGTCTCGCGCGCGGCTCCGGCGATGCCGTCGAGCTGCCGCGACAGCAGGCCCGGGTTGTCGAAGGACAGCCGCAGCCCGCGCACGCCCAGGGCGGGGTTCTCCTCGCCCTCGTGGGTCGCGAAGGCCACGGGCTTGTCGGAGCCGGCGTCGAGGGTGCGGACGACGACGTAGCGCCCGGCGAAGGGCTCGAGCACCGCGGCGTAGATGGACGTCTGCTCTTCCGCGGACGGCTCGTCGGCGCGGTTGAGGAAGCAGAGCTCGGTCCGGAACAGACCCACGCCCTCGACGGGCCCCGTCGCGGCCGCGCGTGCGGACTCGCCGTCGGCGACGTTGGCCAGGATCTTGATCCGGGTGCCGTCGGCGGTCTCACCGGGGCCGCTCCAGGTGGCCAGCGCGGCCCGCTTCTGCCGGTCCTCCTCGACCAGGCGCGCGGCCTCGTCGGCCCGCGCCCCGGTGTCGACCGTGCCGGCCGTCCCGTCGACCAGCAACATGCTGCCCGCCTCGATCTCCATCACCCCGGCCGTGCCGACGACGCAGGGGATGCCGAGCTGCCGGGAGATGATCGCCGTGTGGCTGGTGGGGCCGCCTCGCTCGGTCACCAGAGCCAGCACCACCGACGGATCGAGTGTCGCGGTGTCGGACGGGGCCAGGTCCTCGGCCAGCAGGATCGCGGGCTCGTCGGGCATCTGGACCCCCGGCTCCGGCTCCCCCACCAGGTGCGCCACGACTCGGCGCTCGATGTCGCGCAGGTCGGTCACCCGCTCGGCCATCAGCCCGCCCATCTGCGTGAACACGGCCGTGAACTGCTCGACGGCCGCGGCGACGGACGTCAGCAGATCCTCGCCGCTGCGCAGGTGCTTGCGGACCGCCGAGCGCAGCCCCTTGTCACGGGCGAGGCCGGCACTGGCCGTCAGCACCTCGGCCGCGGCGTCCGACGCCTTGTCGGCCCGTCGTGCGAACCCGTCGGCCACCGCGGCCGCCGCGTCGTCGTAGGCCGTGAGGGCGGCGTCCTCGTCGAGGGACGCACCGTCGAACCGCGCCACCGCCTCCGGCGAGATCTCACCGCGCACCACGAGCGCCGGGCCGTAGGCGACCCCGGGGACGACCGGGGTGCCGTGCAGGGAGGTGGCGGTCGACTGGTCGCTCATGGCGACACGCTACTCCCGGACCCCCTTGACAAGTCAACACGTTCGGACGTAAAACAACACATACACAGATCAGGCCAGGAGCTCTCCGTGACCATGTACGCCGAGGAACGCCAGCAGGCGATCGCGCGTCTGGTGACCCAGCGGGGTCGGGTGTCGGTGAGCCAGCTCTCCCGGGAGTACGACGTCACCACCGAGACCGTGCGTCGCGATCTGTCCGCCCTGGAGCGACTGGGACTGGTCCGCCGGGTCCACGGGGGCGTCGTGCCCCCGAGCTCGCTGTCCCTCATCGAGTCGGGCATCCGCGAGCGCGACCAGGTCAACACCGAGACCAAGGAGCGCATCGCCCGCGCCGCCCTCGACCGCCTCCCCGCCACCGGCGGCACGATCCTGCTCGATGCGGGGTCGACGACCGTGCAGCTCGCGACCCTCCTCCCCCCGGACCGCGAGCTCACGGTCGTCACCCACGCGGTGCCGATCGCCGCACGGCTGGCCGGCCGGTCCCACCTCGAGCTGCGGCTGCTTCCCGGCCGCGTCCGCACGACCACCCAGGCGGCCGTCGGGGTCGACACCGTGCGGGCGCTCTCCCACCTCCGCGTCGACGTCGCGTTCCTCGGCACCAACGGCATCACCGCCGACCACGGGCTCACCACGCCCGACCCCGACGAGGCCGCGGTCAAGCGGGCGATCGTCGGGTGTGGTCGCCTGGTCGTGGTCCTCGCCGACGCCTCGAAGTTCGGCGTCGAGACCGCCGTACGGTTCGCCTCCCCCGGCGACGTCGACGTCGTGGTCACCGATGGCGACGCCCCCGCCGGCGTGCGCCGAGCCCTCACCAAGGCCGGCATCGAGGTCGTGGTGTCGTGAAAGGGTCCCCCTCATGATCGTCACGTTGACCGCCAACCCCAGCCACGATCGCACCGTCAACCTCGCAGCGCCCCTCGAGCGAGGCGCCGTGCAGCGAGCCGAGTCGGTGATCTCGCAGGCCGGCGGCAAGGGCGTCAACATCTCCCGCGCGTGCGTCGCCGCCGACCAGCCGACCATCGCCGTCCTGCCCGCCGCCAAGGACGACCCGTTCGTCCTCGAGCTCCTCGCTGCCGGCATCGACTGTCGTCCGGTCCACCACGCGGGCGACCTGCGCGTGAACATCACGATCACCGAGCCCGACGGCACCACCACCAAGCTCAACAGCCCCGGCCCCCAGGCGACGCCGGCGCTCCTCGACGAGCTGACCGACGCCCTCGTACGACGTGCCGGCACCGCCGACTGGATCGTGCTGGCGGGCTCGCTCCCGCCCGGCGCGCCACCCGAGTGGTACGCCGAGCTGGTCACCGCCCTGCGCGCCGCGGGCGCCCGGGTCGCCGTCGACACCAGCGACGCGCCCCTCAAGGCTCTGGTCGACGCCCTGACGGCCGACCCCGCCGGCGCGCCCCACCTGATGAAGCCCAACGGCGAGGAGCTCGCCTCCTTCACCGGCCACCGCGCGGACGACCTCGAGTCCGACCCGCGGGAGGCCGCCGTCGCCGCGCGTGACTTGATCGCACGCGGGGTGGAGAGTGTCCTCGTGACGCTCGGTCCGCATGGCGCCGTCCTGGTGACCGGCGCGGGCGCGTGGCACGCCACCCCGCCGCCGACGACGGTCGTGAGCACCGTCGGCGCCGGCGACTCGAGCCTCTTCGGCTATCTCCTCGGGGACGTCACCGGACGTGAGCCCGACCACCGACTCGCACTGGCCGTGGCCTACGGAAGTGCGGCAGCGGGGCTGCCCGGTACCACCATCCCCCGCCCATCACAGGTGCGACCCGACCTCGTCCAGGTCACGCATCTCGACCTCACCCCAGGAGGGTGATCCCATGACCGACCTCATCACTCGCGATCTCGTGCGCCTGGACGCCTCCCTCGGGGCGGACAAGCAGGAGGTCATCCGCGCGCTGGCCCGTGTGGTCGCGGACGCCGGGCGGTCCGCCGACCCCGACCAGCTCGCGGCCGACGCGATCACCCGCGAGGGCACCGCCGCCACCGGGTTGCCCGGAGGCATCGCGATCCCCCACTGCCGCACCACCGGGGTGGACGAGCCGACGCTGGCCTTCGCCCGGCTCTCGCCCAAGGTCGAGTTCGGCGCGAAGGACGGCCCGGCCGACCTCGCCTTCCTGATCGCGGCGCCGGCCGGCGGGGACGCGACGCACCTGCAGCTGCTGACGAAGCTCGCCCGGGCGCTGGTGAAGAGGGACTTCACCGACAGCCTGCGCGCCGCCACGACGCCCGACGAGGTCGTCGCCCTGGTCCTCGGCGTGGTCGCTGACGCGCCGGCCACCGCGGCCGCCCCGGCCGCCGCTGCTCCCGCCACCGGCACGCGCTCCCTGGTCGCGGTCACCGCCTGCCCCACGGGCATCGCCCACACCTACATGGCCGCCGAGGCCCTGGAGGCGGCGGCCGCCAAGGCCGGCGTACCGATCGCGGTCGAGACGCAGGGCTCCGCGGGCTCCAAGCCGCTGCCCCCCGCCACCATCGCGGCTGCGTCTGCGGTCATCTTCGCCGTCGACGTGGGGGTCCGCGACCGCGGCCGGTTCGCCGGCAAGCCGGTGGTCTCGTCGAGCGTCAAGCGCCCGATCGAGGACGGCGACGCCATGATCGCCGAGGCCCTGCGCTATGCCGAGGACCCCAACGCGCCACGCGTAGAGGGTGCTCTGACTGCCGGTGAGGGGACGGGCGGCGGTGCGGGCGAGTCCTGGGGTGCGCGCACCCGTCGCGTGCTGATGACCGGCGTGTCCTACATGATCCCGTTCGTGGCGGCCGGCGGTCTGCTGATCGCCCTCGGCTTCCTGTTCGGCGGCTACGAGATCGTCGGACCCTACGGCCAGATCGCGGTGAAGAACACGATCTTCGACCTGCCGAACGCCGGCGGCCTCAAGCTCGAGCACGTGCTCGGCGGCACCGGCTTCGGCCCGTCCGCCTTCTTCGCCTACATCGGGGCCCTGTTCTTCATCATCGGCAAGACGGCGTTCGCGTTGTTCATCCCGGCCTTCGCCGGCTACGTCGCCTACGCCATCGCCGACCGGCCCGGCATCGCCCCCGGGTTCATCATGGGTGGCCTGGCCGCCAACCTGTTCAACGTGACGGCGGCCGACGGCACCGCGCTCCCCGCCACCGGCTTCCTGGGCGCCATCGTCGGCGGTGTGCTCGCCGGTCTGATCGCTCACTGGATCGCCAGCTGGCGGGTGCCGACCTGGGCCCGGGGCCTGATGCCCGTGCTGGTGATCCCGCTGTTCACCTCGATCATCGCGGGCTTCATCATGATCGTCGTCCTCGGCAAGCCGATCTACTGGGTGATGACGGAGCTCAACCGTGGGCTCAACAACATGAGCGGCAGCAGCGCGATCCTGCTCGGGATGATCCTCGGCCTGATGATGGCCTTCGACATGGGCGGCCCGCTGAACAAGGTCGCCTACGTGTTCGCCACGGCGGGCATCGGTGTGGCCAGCCTGGCCGCGGATGCGCCGCAGCTCAAGATCATGGCCTCGGTGATGCTGGCCGGCATGGTGCCCCCGATCGCGCTCGCCCTGGCGACCGTGCTCCGGCCCCACCTCTTCACCGTCGCCGAACGTGAGAACGGCAAGGCCGGTTGGCTGCTCGGCGCGTCGTTCATCACCGAGGGTGCGATCCCGTTCGCCGCGGCCGACCCGCTGCGCGTGATCCCGTGCATCATGCTCGGCAGCGCCGTGACCGGCGGCCTCTCGGAGGCCTTCAACGTGGGCGTCCGGGCACCGCACGGCGGCATCTTCGTGATCTTCGCCGTCCACAACATCCCCGGGTACCTCGTCGCCCTGGCCGCCGGCGTCATCGTCGGCGCGGTCGCGGTGGTCCTCGCCAAGACGGTGTGGCCGGTGGACACCGACATCGCGACCGTCTGACCCGACCCCTACCCCTGCACCACCCACGAAGGAGAACCCATGCCCACCAAGTCCGTCGTCGTCGGCTCGGCCGTCGGCCTGCACGCCCGCCCCGCGGCGATCATCTCCGAAGCCGCAGGCGAGCTCGACTCCGAGGTCACGATCGGTCTCCCCGGTGACGAGCCGGTGGACGCCAGCTCGGCCCTGCTGATCATGACGCTCGGTGCCGGCAAGGGCGCCACCGTCGAGGTGTCGGGTGACAGCCAGGCGGACGTGGACGCCATCGCGGCGCTGGTCGAGCAGGACCTCGACGCCTGACGCCGTACCCCGGCCGCGGGTCGTCCGCCCGACAGGAGCCCCTACTGGCTCGTCAGGCGGACGACCCGGTACCCGGAGTCAGGTCCAGGCCGAGGCCGAGCCGATGCACGATCTCGGTCAGCCGCTCGGGACTGGTGGCGAGGTTGAGCCGGGCATGTCCGCCCAGCCCTGGCACGAAGTCGTGGCCGGATCCGAGCTTGACCCGACCTCGCTCGAGGGCGACCGCCGCGGGGTCGTCGTGGCCGTAGGCCCGGACGTCGAGCCAGGCGAGGTACGTCGCCTCGAGCGGCCGCATCCGCACCGCGGGCAGGTGCTCGGCCAACAGGTCGGTCAGCAGCGCCCGGAGCTGGTCGAGCCGCTCCACCAGCGACGCGAGCCAGGGGTCGCCATCGCGATAGGCCGTGACCGCGCCGACCACGCCGAGCGGCGACCACGAGTCGTTGCGAGCCATCGGTGCGGCCCACAGCCGGGCGCGGTCCGCGGCGGCCGGGACCAGGAGCTGGGCACATCGCAGCCCCGCGGTGTTGAACGCCTTCGAGGCGGCCACGACCGCGACGGCGTGGTCGTGGGTGCCCTCGAGGTCGAGGTACGACGTGTGCACGGCGCCGGGCAGGACCAGCGGCGCGTGGATCTCGTCCGACACCACGCGAGCGCCGTGGCGCAGCACGACGTCGCGGATGCCCTCGAGCTCGGCCCGGCTGAACACCCGGCCCCACGGGTTGTGCGGCTGGGTCAGCAGCAGGGTCCGAGCCCCGGCGGCGAAGAAGGCGTCGAGCCGGTCCAGGTCGATCTCGGCGCGGGGGGCATCGGGGTCGACGACGAGGTCGACCCGCGTCCGTCCGGTCAGCTCGGCCACCGCGAACTGCGGTGAGTAGCCCGGCACCGGGAAGACGACCGGGCCGTCGTCGGACAGCAGCTCGAGCACCAACCGGACGCCCGAGGTCACGTCGACCACCGGCACCATCCACTCCGGCTCGACGTGCGACCCGTAGTGGCGGGCGGCGAACGCGGCGTACGCCTCGCAGAGCTCCGCCGTCGCGCCGTAGACCGGGTATCCGACCATGCCGTCGCGCACCGCCCGCAGCAGCGCCTCCTCGAGCACCGGGTCGAGCGCGTAGTCCATCTCGGCGACCCATGCCGGGATCACGTCGGCCGGGACGGTGCCCCACTTCAGGACCAGGGCCCGCCGGGCCTCCTCGTCGGTGAGGTCGACGACCGGGCGACGCTCGCTCACGGGGTCGGGACGCCGAGGATCTGGTGGGCGCGCGCGACGTCGCCGCGCATCGTCTCGACGAGGGCGTCCACGCCGTCGAAGCGGACCATCCCGCGGATCCGGTCGACGAACGCCACCTCGACCTCGACGTCGTAGAGCTCGAGGTCGTCGCGGTCGAGGACGTAGGACTCGACGCGTCGCTCCCGCTCGCCCTCGAACGTCGGGTTGGTGCCGACGCTGATCGCGGCCGGGTAGCGGTCGCCGGTGTCGAGCCGCCGCAGCCAGCCGGCGTACACCCCGTCGGCGGGGGCAGCGGCCATGCCGCTGGTCGGCACGTTCGCCGTCGGGTACCCGAGCTCGCGGCCGCGCCGGTCGCCGCGCACCACCACCCCGCGGACCGCGAACGGACGCCCGAGGGCCTGGGCGGCCCCGGCCACGTCGCCGGCCGCCAGGCAGGTCCGGACGTACGTCGACGACCAGACCTGCGGCCCGCCGTCCAGGGGTACGCCGACCGCGCGGAAGCCGAGCTCCTCCCCGCTCGCCGTCAGCGTGCCGACGTCGCCGGCGGCCTTGGCGCCGTAGCGGAAGTTGGCGCCCACGACGACCACCACCGCGTGCAGCGTGCCGGTCAGCACCCGTTCGGCGAAGTGGTGGGGGCTCCACGCCGCGATCTCACGGTCGAAGGGCAGCGCGAGCACGTCGTCGACCCCGCAGGCGCCGAGCAGGACGGCGCGGGTCTCGAGGTCGGTCAGGGTGGTGGGCGCGTGCTCGGGGCGGAGCACGGCCATCGGGTGGGGGTCGAAGGTGACCGCGACGACGCGGAGGCCCTCCTCGTCGGCCAGGTGTCGCGCCTCGGCGATCACGTGCTGGTGCCCGAGATGGACGCCGTCGAAGTTGCCGATGACGACGGCCGTCCCCCCCAGGTCACCCGGGACGTCGTCCAACGACCGCCAGATCCGCACGCGCCGAGGATAACGAGCGCCACCGGGACCCTCAGCGGCGAGCCTCCTGGTAGCGCCGCAGCGCCTCGGCCCGCTCCTCTCCGTGGTCGACCACCGGCTCGGGGTATCCGTGCTCGTGACCGTCGTCGACGGTCCAGGGCTCGTGCGCCCGGCGACCGGCCAGATGGGCCAGCTCGGGGACCCACCGCCGTACGTAGTCGCCGTCGGGGTCGAACTTCCGGCCCTGGGTGACGGGGTTGAAGACCCGGAAGTACGGCGACGCGTCGGTGCCGGTGCCGGCCACCCACTGCCAGCCGTGGTTGTTGCTGGCGACGTCTCCGTCGACGAGGTGGTCGAGGAAGTGACGGGCCCCCTCGGGCCACCAGACGTGGAGGTCCTTGCAGAGGAAGCTCGCGGTGATCATCCGGACCCGGTTGTGCATCCAGCCCGTCTCGGCGAGCTGGCGCATGCCGGCGTCGACGATCGGGAAGCCGGTGCGGCCCTCCTGCCAGGCCCGCAGCAGCTCGGGCTGGTCGTCGTAGGTCATCGAGCGCAGCTCGGGCCGCAGGTCGCGCCAGGCCGAGGCCGGGTCGTCGTGGAGCACGTCGGCGTAGAACTCGCGCCAGGCGAGCTCGTCGGCGAAGACCCTGGCCGCCCGCGACCGGTCGTCGGCGAGCTCGGCGAGGATCGTCCGCGGGTGGATCGCGCCGACCTTGAGGTAGGGCGAGAGCTGCGACGTGCCGCGGAGATCCGGCCGGTCGCGCCCGTCGGCGTAGTCGCCGAGGTGCTCGTCGCGGAAGGCCCGCCAGCGCCGCAGCGCGGCGTCCTCCCCCGCCGTCGGCAGGTCGACCGGACACTCGGCGAGGGCACGGTCGAGCCGCGTCGCCGCGTGGTCGTCGCTCGCGTCCGCACCGAGCCGTACGCCGCGAGGCGTGGGCGCGGGGTCGGCCCAGCCGTGCTCGCGCCAGGCGCGGGCGAACGGCGTGAACACGCGGTAGGGGCCGCCCTGCTGGGTGCGCACGCGCCCGGGCCCAACGGCGTACGGCGAGCCGGTCGCGACCCAGGCGATGCCGCGCTCGGCCAGGTGCTCGCGCACGCGAGCGTCGCGGGCCGCGCCGTAGGGCGTGGTCTCGGCGCTGACGTGCACGGATCCGGCGCGGACATCGGCCGCGAACGCCGCGACCTTCGTCACGGGGTCGCCGACCCGGACCGTCAGCCTGCCGTCGTAGGAATCCGCGGCGGCGCGGACGCTGGCGGCGACCCAGCCTCGTCGTACGGGACCGCAGCGGTCCCACAGCACCGGGTCGATCACGAACAGCACGTGGACCTCGCCGTCGCCGGCCGCCTCGGCCGCCGCCCCCAGGGCGGGGAGGTCGCGCCGGCGCAGGTCGCGGCGGAGCCACAGGACGCTGGTCACCCGCAGAACACTGCCACGGGCTTCCCCCGGCCGTCCTCACCCGCCCGGTAGAGCGCGAGGAACTCGCCGTCGGGGGCGAAGAGCGCGGTCAACCCGTCGAGAGGTACGTCGAGGGCGCGTCCGACGCGCACGTGCGCGGCGTCGTCCGCCGACAGGTCGAGCGCCGGGAAGCAGGTGCGCGCGGCGTCGGCGATCGGGATCAGCGCGAGGTCGTCGGCGAGGGCGTCGAGGGTCCGGGCGTCGTCGACGGCGAACGGTCCGACGGCCGTCCGTCGCAACGCCGTGAGGTGACCGCCGACCCCGAGCGCGGAGCCGAGGTCGCGGGCGATGGCGCGGATGTAGGTGCCGCTCGAGCAGCGCACGTCGATCTCGACCGACGGCAGGTCGACCCGCGTCACCTCGAGCGCGTGGACGGTGACGCGGCGCGGCGGAAGGTCG
This sequence comes from uncultured Actinomycetota bacterium, assembly GCA_963797325.1. GTDB lineage: Bacteria > Actinomycetota > Actinomycetes > Propionibacteriales > Nocardioidaceae > Nocardioides. The sequence continues at coordinate 2,984 of CAWCPG010000016.1, read as the reverse complement.
ACCTCCTCGCCCGCTCGGACGCGCGCATGGGCACGCTTGCCGTCGACCTTGATCGCCGAGACGGCGCTGGGCACCTGGTCGATCTCCCCGACGAACGCCGCGAGGGCACGTCGTACGTCGGTCTCGGCCAGCGCCTCGGTGGCCCGGACCTCCACGACCTCTCCCTCGGCGTCGTCGGTCGTGGTGGTCTGCCCGAGCCGCACCGTGGCGGTGTAGCGCTTGTCGGTGAGGGTCAGGTGCCCGAGGAGGCGGGTGGCCCGGTTGAGGCCGAGCAGCAGGACTCCGGTGGCCATCGGGTCGAGGGTGCCGGCATGCCCCACCTTGCGCGTGCCGGCCAGGCGGCGTACGCGGGCGACCACGTCGTGGGAGGTGATCCCGCCCGGCTTGTCGACGACGACCAGACCGGAGTCGAGCGCTCGTCCGGAGGAGCCGAGGGACGAGGCCACTGGCAGGGTCACTCCGCCTCGGCCTCGTCGTCCTCGCGGGGCTTCTTGTAGGGGTCTGCCTCACCGGCGTAGGACTCGACGCGGCGGGCGGCCGCTTCCTCGTCGAGTGCCTTGGCGCGTGCCAGGACCTCCTCGACGTGGCGGGCGTTCTCCGGCACGGCGTCGGCGACGAAGGTCAGCGTCGGCGCGTGCCGCATGCCGAGCTGCTTGGCGACCTCCGAGCGGAGCAGGCCCTTGGCCGACTCGAGGGCCGCCGCGGTGCTCACCAGGTCGGTCTCCTCGCCCAGGACGGTGTAGAACACCGTCGCCTGCTGCGAGTCACCGGTCACGCGGACGTCGGTCACCGTCACGAACCCGAGCCTCGGGTCCTTGACCCTCCGCTCCAGCATCTCCGCGACGATGACCTGGATCCGATCGGCGATCTTCCGTACACGTGGGCTGGCCATGGCTTGTTCCTTCGTTGAGTTGGCTCTCGCGGCCTGACGAGTTGGCCCTCGCGGTCGCGAACCGAGCCGCGAGGGCCAACTCAACACCAGATCAGGCCCGCGGGATCTCCTTCATCTCGAAGGCCTCGACGACGTCGCCCTCCTTGATGTCCTGGTAGTTCCGCAGGACCAGGCCGCACTCGAAGCCCTCGCGGACCTCGGCTGCATCGTCCTTCTCCCGCTTCAACGAGGCCAGGTCGAGGTTCTCCGCCACGACGGCGCCGTCGCGGATCAGGCGCACCTTGGCGTTGCGTCGGATCACCCCGCTGGTCACCATGCAGCCGGCGATGTTGCCGAGCTTGGACGAGCGGAAGATCGCCCGGATCTCCGCCTGGCCGAGCGTCGACTCCTCGAACTCCGGCTTGAGCATGCCCTTGAGGGCCGCCTCGATCTCCTCGATCGCGTTGTAGATGACCGAGTAGTAGCGGATCTCGACGCCTTCCTTGTCCGCCAGCTCGGTCGCCTTGCCCTGCGGCCGGACGTTGAAGCCGATGATGATGGCGTCGGACGCGGCGGCCAGCATGACGTTGGTCTCGGTGATCGCACCGACACCGCGGTCGATGACGCGCAGCGACACCTCGTCGCCGACGTCGATCTTGGCCAACGAGTCCTCGAGGGCCTCGACCGAACCGGACACGTCGCCCTTGAGGATGAGGTTGAGCTCCTGGCTCTCGCCCTTCTCCATGGAGGCCATGAAGTCCTCGAGGGTACGACGCACGCGGCGCTGGGCCTGCATGGCCGCACGCTCTCGCGCCTCGCGCTTCTCGGCGATCTGACGGGCCATCCGGTCGTCCTCGACGACCAGGAAGTTCTGACCCGCGCCGGGCACCGCCGACAGACCGAGCACCATCGCCGGCTGACCGGGCAGTGCCTCGTCCATGAACTCGCTGTACTCGTCGAGCAGCGCCCGGACCCGGCCGTGGGCCGGACCGGCCACGATCGAGTCGCCGACCCGCAGCGTGCCGCGCTGGACCAGCACCGTGGCCACCGGGCCGCGACCGCGGTCCAGGTGTGCCTCGACGATCAGGCCCTGAGCGTCCTGCTCGGGGTTGGCCCGCAGGTCCAGAGCCGCGTCGGCGGTCAGCACGATCGCCTCGAGCAGCTTGTCGAGGTTGAGCTCGGACTTGGCCGACACGTCGACGAACATCGAGTCGCCGCCGTACTCCTCGGGCACCAGGCCGTACTCGCTGAGCTGGCCACGCACCTTCGTGGGGTCGGCGTCGGGCTTGTCGATCTTGTTCACCGCGACCACGATCGGCACCCCCGCCGCCTTGGCGTGGTTGAGCGCCTCCACGGTCTGGGGCATCACGCCGTCGTCGGCCGCCACCACGAGCACCGCGATGTCGGACGACTGCGAGCCACGGGCACGCATGGCGGTGAACGCCTCGTGACCCGGGGTGTCGAGGAAGGTGATCGGACGGGTCTGTCCGTCGACCTCGGTCTCGACCTGGTAGGCACCGATGTGCTGGGTGATGCCACCGGCCTCCTTGTCGACCACGTTGGCCGAGCGGAGGGCGTCGAGGAGCTTGGTCTTGCCGTGGTCGACGTGACCCATGACGGTCACGACCGGCGGCCGTACGACGAGGTCGCTCTCGTCGCCCTCGTCCTCGCCGAACTCGAGGTCGAAGCTCTCGAGGAGCTCGCGGTCCTCGTCCTCGGGCGAGACGACCTGGACGATGTAGTTGAGCTCCTCGCCGAGGAGCTCGAGGGTCTCGTCGTTGACCGACTCGGTCGCGGTGACCATCTCGCCGAGCGAGAACAGCATCTGCACCAGGGCGGCCGCGTCGACGTTGATCTTCTCGGCGAAGTCGGTCAGCGAGGCGCCGCGGGCGAGACGCACGGTCTCGCCGTTGCCCTTGCGGACGCGCACGCCACCGATCGTCGGCGCCTCCATCTGCTCGAACTCCTGGCGACGGGCGCGCTTGGACTTCCGGCCGCGACGCGACGGACCGCCCGGACGCCCGAAGGCACCCTGGGTCTGTCCACGCTGCCCGGGACGGCCGCGACCGCCACCGGGACCGCCACCGAAGCCCGGGCCACCACGGCCCGGAGC